>NZ_AUBL01000033.1 GCF_000429225.1 Actinomyces dentalis DSM 19115 | reverse complement strand
TCGGTGGTGGTGTCGTCCAGGGCGGCGTTCCCGCCCTTGCCGGTGACCTGGGAGGGATCCTTCGTCGGATCGGTGGTGGTGTCGTCCAGGGCGGCGTTCCCGCCCTTGCCGGTGACCTGGGAGGGATCCTTGGCCGGGCCGGTGGTGGTGTCGTCCAGGGCGGCCCCGGAGCCCGGGTTCGTCAGCTGGCTGGGGGCGGTGTAGCCGGGGGTCCGGGGGTCCTCAAGGCCGCCTCCGCCGCCCCCGCCCCCGCCTCCACCGGGAGCGGCGGGGGCGGGGCTCGGGCTCTGGCCGCCCTGACCGCCGCCGCCGTCCTGGCCGCCGCCCTGATCGCCCTTGTGACTCTCGTTGTAGGCGTCGGCGATCTCTTTGTCGATCCGGTCGAAGGTGTCCTTGCTGGCCTCGAAGTTCTGGCGCAGCTTCTGAACCGCCTCGGTCAGCTTGCGGCGCTTGGCGCGCCAGTCCCCGTTGAAGTCCCGGTAGGCGCCCGCCAGGCCGGAGTGCCCGACGGCGTCGGCCACGGAGTCCTTCGTGTTGGTCATGGAGTCGAGGCCGGACTCGATGCGCTTGAGCGAGGCGATGGCCTGGACGTAGTCGTCGTGGATGAGCAGGAGACTCAGCTCCGACATCGTGGCACCTCCTGGAGTGGTCGTGAGCGGGTGGGGTTGCGGGTCGCCCCCACGGTAGGGGGCGGGTCCGCGGGAAGTCGATGGGGATCAACCCCCGCGGGCGGGCCGGGCGCGGGCGGCGGGCCGGCCGGGCGGGCCGGATGCGGGCGCGCCGCGGGGCCGGCGGGGCGGTCAGGTGTCCATGAACGGCACCTGCACCTTCGTGGCCTTCGAGGCGTGGATCCAGAAGCCTCGGCCGATCGGCATCTCCCCCTGGCGCACCCGCGGCGTGTCCGTGCGCAGGATCATGGAGCCGTCGGAGGAGTCGGGCTGGAGCAGCAGGCCCGTGCGCGCGGCGCGCATCTCCGCGGGCAGCGACCACATGGAGTTCCAGGCCGAGATGTCGCCCTCGGCGACCACGAGATGGCCGTTGCGCTTGATCTTGCTGACGGCGTCGGTCACGGGGGTCTCCAGGGGCGTCTGGATGATGTCCTGGCACCCCTCGATGAACAGGGCGATCGTGGGGCGCCCCGGCTCCGCCGGCACGACCAGGCTCGGGTCCAGCAGGTCCAGGATCTCGCGGATCCCCTCCTCGGTGGAGGCCGTGCTCTCCCACAGGTCCTGGACCCCGTCCAGCGGGCTGCGGCGCGGGGCGATGCGCACCAGGACCACCCCGCCGTCCCACTCCTTGATGGACGTGGCGATCCAGCGCAGCGCGTTGGTGGTCCCCGACTGGGGCGGACCGGCCACCAGCAGCGTCCCGGTCGGCTCGAAGCCCACCGGGCCGAGCGACTCCGCGCCCATGCCGATGACCGGCAGGCCGTCCACGGTGCGGGCCAGGTCCCGGGGGGACAGTTCGGCCGGCAGGAAGCCCACCGGCTCGGGGCGACGGCGCCCGTTCGCCTCCAGGTAGTGCGCGAACTCCTCGATCTTGCGCGCCTGGGCCAGGACGTTGCCGTCGCCGCCGAAGACCGCCAGCTGGAGCTCCTGGCCGCTGCCCACCTGCATGCACCGGCCCGGCGGGCTCGTCGGGCTCAGAACGTCCTTGGGCAGCCCGAAGTACAGGTAGCCCTCCTCGTCGCTCTGACGCAGCACCACCTTGTGCAGGAAGGAGCTGGTCATGGACGAGGGCACGGACTGGGGCCGCTCCGCGGAGGCGGCCACGTGCACGCCCACGGCGCGGCCGTCCACCAGCAGGCGGGTGAAGACGTCCAGGAGGTCCTGGCCGTCGGAGCTGCGCTCGCAGGCCTCGCGCCAGGCCCCGATGCCGTCGACCAGCAGGAGGATGCGCGGCTCCTGCGCGCCGTCGCTGATCTGCCGGTACTCGGTGAGCGTGCCCGCGCGGGCCGCCGAGTAGCGCTCGGAGCGCTCGTCGACGATCCGCGCGAGCCGGGTCAGGAGCCGCTGGACGCGCTCGACGTCGTCGGAGTCGATGACGGCCCCCACGTGCGGCAGGGCCTCGAGCATGCCCAGGGAGCCGCCGCCGGCGTCGATGGCGTAGACGTCCACCGGGCCGGACTCGGGCGTGATCGCGGCGGCGATGGCCAGCGAGCGCAGGGCGGTGGACTTGCCCGAGCCGGAGGCGCCGTAGAAGACGATATTGCCCTTGTCGTCGGGGTGGAAGTACTCGGGGTGCTGGTCCTGGTTGTCCGGGTCGTCGACGATCCCCAGGACGATGTCGGTGTCGCGCTTCTGAGTGAGGTGGTTGAGGTCGTAGCAGGCCGCGAGCTCGGGCAGCCACGGCTTGCGCGGCTCCTGGATGCCGGCGAGCTCGGCCGCCCGGGCCATGGTGTCGACGACGCGGTCGATGTCCTGCCTGACATTGCCCGTGTCGACCTCGCGGCGCGGGACCTGCCAGGGGCGGGGCAGCCCGAAGGTCATCTCCTCCACCGCCACCTGCGCGGCGGAGGTCTGCGCCGAGGTGCGCGCCCCGGGGTAGGCGGACTGGAACTGGGTGATGCGCCCGGGACCGGTCTTGGCGGCGGCGCGGCCGGGGATCTCCGGCGGGAAGTGGGCGGCGGTCTTCTCGCCCAGGACGTCCTGGGAGTCGGTCTCGTCAGCCATGCGCAGGGCCACGCGCAGGTTCGTGTTGGCGCGCAGATTGTCCTTGATGACGCCCGCCGGGCGCTGGGTGGCCAGGATGAGGTGCAGGCCCAGGGAGCGCCCGCGCTGGGCGACGTCGACGACGCCGTCGACGAACTCGGGGACCTCGCTGACCAGGGCGGCGAACTCGTCGACGACGATGACCAGGCTCGGCGGGCACTGCGGGTCGCCCTTCTTCTCCAGGGTGACCAGGTCCTTGGCGCCCTTGTCGTTGAGCAGGTGCTCGCGGTGGCGCAGCTCGGCCCGCAGCGAGGTCAGCGCCCGGCGCACCATGGCCGGGGACAGGTCGGTGACGATCCCCACCGAATGCGGCAGATCCGTGCACCGGGCGAAGGCCGACCCGCCCTTGTAGTCGACGAAGAGGAAGGTGACGCGGTCGGGCGACAGCGCCTGGGCCATGCCCAGGACCCAGGACTGGAGGAACTCGGACTTGCCGGCGCCCGTGGTCCCGCCCACCAGGGCGTGCGGGCCGTGGACCCGCAGGTCCAGGGCCAGGGGCCCCTCCGCCCCCTGGCCGACCAGGGCCGCCAGGCTCACCGGCCGCTTGAGGGGGGCGACGGCGGCCCGGTCAATGACCGAGTGGCTCGCCCTCCACCGCACGACCTGGGCGTCGGGGTCGTCGGCGAGCTCGGCCCCGGTCAGCCCGATGTAGGAGATGGAGCCGGGCAGGTCGGACTCGTCGTCGACCGGGACGCCGGCGTCGACGACGGGGGCCAGGAGCCGCCCGAGGCCCGCGGCGCGCTGCGCCTCGAGAGTCTCGACGACGACGATGTCACTGGTCATCGAGCGGCGCACGAACCCGACGCGGCAGGCGCTCTCGCCGACCTCGACGAAGGTGCGGCAGGCCGCGGGCAGGGACTCGACGTGATCGGCGACCCAGATGACGTGCACGCCCACGTCCGGCCCCTGCTCGACGATGCGGGTCAGCCGCGCCCGGTCCGCCCCGGTGCCGTCGACGAGGACGACGACGGCCGGCACCGTGGGCTCGTCGCCCTCGTCGTCGCCCTCGTGCTCGGCCGGGCCCCGCAGCCCCGGCGCCCCGTCGCGGCCCCGCTGGGCGATGAGCTCCTCCAGGCGGGCGACCAGCAGGGTCCCGGTGCGGGTGTCGCAGGCCAGCTGCATGGGGCCGATGGGCGAGTGCGGGGAGGCGGTGTGCGGGATCCACTCCAGCCAGGACCACCGATCGCGCCCGCCCCGGTCGGTCAGGCACACCAGCGCCAGCTCGGCCGGCGAGTGCAGCGCGATGAGCTGGGCGACCAGGGCCCGCGACACGCCGTCGAGCCGGTCGCGGCGCCCCGCCACGCCCAGGGAGCCGTCCTCGCGCAGATTGGCCACGACCGGCACCGAGACGATCCGGTCGTTGACGGCCCGGACCTCCTGGATCATCTCCTGGTGGACCGGCAGGGCGGTGGCGTCATCCATGCCCTCCACCTCGGTGCGCGGCACCTCCGAGCCGATGCCCAGGCGCAGTTGGAGGAACTCGGGGTGCTCGGGGCGGCGCGACCACAGGCGCGGGCCCAGGGACTCGGCGTCGGTCAGGACCTCCTCGGTGGAGGGGTACTGGGCGAGCCTGGCCACGCGCTCGCGGGCGTGCGCGGCCTTGATGTCCGAGCGCGCCTTGGCGAGCGCGGTCATGAAGACCCCGGTGGAGTGCTTGAGCATCCGGCGCCGGCGGATGCGCTGGTCGACCCAGGTGCCGATCATGATCAGGGGGCTCAGGGCCACGAAGACGATGCTCATGACGTTCCTCGTCATGAGGTACATGAACGCCCCCATGACCAGCGGGGCGACCAGGGCCAGGAGCGGGAAGCGGGCCTTCTCCTCCTGCTGGGGGGCGGCGGGCAGGGTCACCTTGACCTCGGGCGTGCGGGGCACGACCCGCGGGGAGCGGATATGGCCGACGTCGGTGGTGTCGGTCACGCCGGGCATCTCGGAGGCCCCCACCAGGCGCGTGATCCGCAGCGTGGAATCGCCCACCGTCACCACGTCGGCGGAGGTGACGGTCTGCTTGGTCACCCGCTCGTCGCCGATGAGCAGGCCGTTGGCGGAGTTGAGGTCGGTGACCTCGACCTGGGCGCCCACCGTCAGGCGCAGGTGGTGCTTGGAGACCAGGGGGTCGCGCGACAGGCTGATCCCGCACTGGGAGGAGCGCCCGATCTCGGTGGCCCCCAGCGGGACGGAGTAGCTCTCCCCGGCGTGGGGCCCGCTCAGCACGAGGACGACGGCGCCCTCCTCGGCGTTGTTCTCCCGCGTCGCCGCCACGGCGCGCACCCCCACCACCGCCCCCGAGCGCAGACCGGACTCGTTCAGGTGCAGGTCCGGGTCGAGCAGGCGGCCCGAGCCGCCCCCCAGCGAGGCGCCCGTGCGCCGGGTGGCGCCGAGCGGGCCGCCGGGGGCGAGCACCTCCAGGGTCCGGGAGCGGGGGTCGACCGGCTCGGCGGCGCGCACGGGCCCGGCGCCGGCCAGGCCCGCGGCGACGTCGCCGACCGTGGCGGTGGCGTCCGCGGTGATCCGCAGGTTCTTCGTCATCCCATTGGGGGCGGTGACGGACAGGCGCAGCTTCATGGGCGTTCCTCCGGGGCGCGGGTCGAGTGGGCGGGTCCGGCGGCCGCGGCCCCGTCCAGCAGGGGCAGGTCCTCGGCGGTGACCAGGCGCGCCGCGAGCGCGTAGTCGACGAGCACCATGCGGCGGAAGGAGGCGTGAGCGCGAGAGCCCCCGCGCACCCCCTTGACGCCGGCGGCGTCGAGCTTGTCGCAGACGTTGTCGAGCTTGCGGTTGAAGCGGGTGAGGGTCCACCCCAGGCGGGCGGCGGCGTCGACGTTGCGCGGCAGGTCCACGGGGCCGGCCCCGGCCCGGCGCAGCCAGGGCTCGGCGATGGCCAGGATGAGCAGGCGCTGGCTGGCGGTGAGGGTGATCCGGCCGATGGTCGTCTCGGAGTCGACGCTGCGGCTCACATCGACGGTCGGCTCGTAGGCGGGGCAGGGGACCCGCAGCCGCAACTCGTAGGTGGTCCTGCCCGCGGAGAAGACGACGCTCATCCGGGGGAAGACGAGGGGGACGCGGGTGCCGGGCGCCACGAGGGAGTAGGAGACCCCCGTGCTCTCGGCGACCGAGGCCCCCAGGCGGGTGCCGGCATTGGCCAGCCACCACAGTCCGGCGTCGTGCTCCAGGACGAGGAAGTGGCGGTGCAGGAAGGGGTTGTCGTCCAGGGCGAGGTCGCCCTCGCGGCCCACCCGGAAGGCCGTGCCGGGGCGGACCTCGAAGACGTCTCCGGAGAAGTCAATGACCAGGGGGGCGTCCCCGGCGGCGGGCGCGTCCCCGGCGGCGGGGGCGGTGGCGGTGGCGCTCGCGGCGTTCTCGGTGCTCTCGGCGTTGTCGGCGCTCATGGCGTGTCCGTGCAGGCGGTGACGGGGTCGGAGGAGGAGCCGTCGGCGAAGCGGACGACGACCTCCAGGCAGGTGCGCCCCGGCAGGGCGGGGACGGTGACCGCGGGCTCCTTCGTCTCCTGGACGACCTTCTGGGCGCCGGGGTCGACGACGGCGTACAGGAAGCCGGCGGCCTCGCCGTCGTAGGTCCAGGTGGCCCTCACCTGCCCGTCGGCGGCGGTGAGCGTCAGGTCCTTCACGCCGGAGTCGGAGACGAGGCCGTTGCGGGGTCCGACGACGTCGGGGGCGGGCGAGGAGGCGCGGTCGACCACCGTGGAGTGGCCCTCGTCGCGCAGCAGCGACCACCAGGCGACCGAGCCGATGAGGGCCAGGACGACCAGCGCCGCCAGGGCGACGGCCACGCCCCGGCGGGTGGGGCGCCGGGCGCCGACGGCGTCCGGCGCGGGCAGGTCCCGTCCGGTCCGGGGCCCGCCGAACCCGGGCGCGGCGGATCCGGACCCGCCGGACCCGGGCGCGGGCGGGGAGGACGGCGCGAGCGGCGCGGGGTCGAAGCGGGGCCCGGGCGCGGTGTCGACCCGGTCCAGCTCGCCGCGCAGCACGGTGCGCTCCTCGGTGCGGTCCCGGCCCTCGGGCAGGGGGGTGATGACGCGGGGCTTGAAGCGGGTGGCGTCCGCGGCGGCCGAGTCCGCGGCGGGGCTGTAGGGGTCGATCGCCGTGACCGGGCGCAGCACGGTGGCGTCCGGGGCGGCGTCCGCCCCCCGGGCGCCGACGTCGGGCTGCTCGGCCATGACGTCGAGCTCGGTGGGGGCCTGGCCGAGGCTGCGCTGGACCTGCTGGAGCTCGCGGGCGAAGGCGAGGACGGTGGCGAAGCGGTTCTCGGGGCGCGGCGCCATGGCGGTGCGCAGGACGCGGCGCAGCTGCTCGGGCGCGTCCGGGCGCGTGATCGGCGGGATCCGCCCGGCCTGGGCGCGCTGGAGCATTGACAGCAGGTCGTTGCGCCCGTCGGGGGCGCGGTCGGTGTGGGGGGCGTGGCCGGTGAGCATGGTGTAGACGGTCGCGGCCAGGCCGTAGACGTCGGCGGCCAGGGTCAGGGCCTCCTCGCCGCGCAGCTGCTCGGGCGGGGCCCAGGGCGGGGAGGCCCCGCCGGACTCGTCCTCCACGTCCTGGGCCTCGATGGGGGTGGCGATGCCGAAGTCGGTCAGGACGGGGCGGCGGTACTCGGTGAGCAGGATGTTGGAGGGCTTGATGTCCCGGTGCAGGTAGCCGGCGCGGTGGATGGTCTCGACGGCGCCGGCGACCTGGATGGCGTACTTGAGCGCCTGCTCGACGCTCAGCGGCTCGGAGCGGGCGATCCTGCCCAGGTCGGGCGGCGGGCAGTACTCCATGACGATGTACTCGCGCCCGTCCTCGGCGCGCCCGGCGTCGATGACGGAGACGACCGAGGGGTGCGGCGACATGCGGGCCATGAGGCTCGTCTCCGCCTCGAAGCGCCGGCGGGCCCGGTCGTCGACCTCGCGGTCGAGGACCTTGACGGCCACGCCGCGGCCCAGCTGGCGCTGGCGGAAGAGGTAGACGTGGGAGAAGCCGCCCCTGCCTATGAAGCGCTGGTAGGAGGCGCCGCGGATGCTCGGGGGCGCGGGCGCGTCGTCGTCATTCATCGGCGTCCTCCACGGTGAGGGTCGCGGCGTCGGCGAGGCTGATGACGTCGCCGACGGCGAGGGGTTCGGGCGAGTGCGGGGCGAGGCGGCGGGGGGCCCGGCCGGGGCGCAGGAGGAAGGTCCCGTTGCTGGAGCCCAGGTCCTCCACGGCCAGGTCCCAGTCCTCCACGCGCACGGCGCAGTGGACCTTGGAGGCCGACTTGTCGGCGTCGGTGATGATGAGCAGTTCGGGCGAGGGCCTGCCGGGGCGGGGGGTGGCGGCCGGGGCGCGGCCGACGACGACGTCGTGGCGCAGGTCCACGACGGCCCCCGTCGAGGCGCGCAGGCGCCCCAGGAGCGGGCGGGGCACGCGCAGTGAGTCCGTCTGGAGCCGTCCGCCGCAGCGGCGGCAGGAGACCGCGTGGACGGCGTTGGGGTGACCCTGGTCGCACAGGACGGCCAGGACGGTGTCGGCCCCGTCGGCGGGGGCGCGCCCGGCCCCCGCGCCAGCCGCCTCGCGCATGGCGCGCAGCTGGGCGGGGGAGACGGTGCGCCCGTCGTGCACCCAGTCCTCGGCGTCCTCGGCCCGCGGGGCCGGCGTCGGGGCGGGAGACGGCGAGGGCACCTCGAGGATGAGATCGGGGGCGGGGACCTCGCGGATGAGGCCGGGGGCGGACGGGGCGGGGTCGGCCCCGACGGGCCCGCCCGGCTCGGCGGGGGACGGCGGTCCCCCGGGACGGGAGAGGAAGTGGTGGCCGAACTCGGCCTGCGCGTCGGCGAGCGAGGGGGAGTCGTCCGCCCCGGCCGCGCCTGGTGCCGCCCCGGCCGCGCCGGGGCCGGGACGGGCGGGATCGGGCGATGGCGGCTCGGGGGGCGCGTCGAGGACGGCGTCGAGGTCCTCGGGGCCCAGGGTGAGCGCGCCGCCCGGGACCGGGGCCGGGGACGCGGGCGCGTCCGGGGAGGCGGCGGACTCAGCCGGGGACGCGGCCGACCCGGCGGAGCGCGGCGCGGCGGGGCGCGGCGCGGCGGGCCCGGCCGGCTCCGGCACGGCGGCAGGGGATGCGGCGGCGACCGGTGCGTCGGGCTCCGCCGGCCCGGCCGGCCCGTCGGGACCGGCCGGCTCATCGGTCTCCGGCGCCGTCCGGGCCGGCCCGCAGGAGGGCGCGGGCGCGGAGCCGGGGACGGCGGACCAGTGGAGCGCGCCGGCCCTGACCACGCCCGAGCGCAGCGGCAGGCGCTCGCCGCCCGGGGCGCCGGCGTCGTCGTCGAGGAGGAGCTCGACGGCGTCGGCCCGCAGGACCGTCTCCTCCCAGGCGATGGCGCCGGGGGCGTGCACGACGTCGCGGCCCGCCGGTCCGTGCGCCACGAGCCGGAAGCGCCCGCGGGCCGCCACCCGCAGCCCGTCGGGCTCGTGCACGGCGGCGAGGAAGTCGGGCAGGGAGAAGACGTCGCCGCCGTGCGCCCCGGCGAGTTCGCGCAGGAGGTCGGCGAGGGGGGCGCCCGCCTCCATCGCCTCCCACAGCCGCACGACGAGGGCGGGCTCGTCGTCCAGGGCGATGACGCCGCCCCCGCTCACGGCGACCGGGATCCGGCCGGGGCTCCACTGCGGGACGGGGTTCATGAGGGATCCTTCACACGGGGGGCGGGGCGGGTCGGGCGCAGCACCGCGCTCCCGTCGATGATGAGGCGCTGGCGCGGCAGGGTGTCCTCCGAGGCGCGGCGCTGAGGCGGCAGGGTCTCGTCGTCGACGTCGGTGCGCTCCCAGACGGGGCGCACATCGATGATATCGACGATGAGCACCGTCACATTGTCCGTTCCGCCGGCGGCCAGGGCCCGATCGACCAGCTCCCGGGCGACCTGCCGGGGAGGGCGGGCGGAGCGCACGACGGACTCGATGACCGGCTCGGACACGAGGGCGCTCAGCCCGTCCGAGCAGATGACGAAGCGGTCCCCCGCGTGGGCGGGCAGGAGGAAGCGGTCCACGGGCACGACCGGGCCCGCGCCCGCGCCCAGCGCCCGGGTGATGACATTGCGCCGCGCGCTCGTGCGGGCCTGGCTCAGGGTGAGGCGGCCGGCGTCGATGAGCTCCTGGACCTCGGAATGATCGCGGGTGACCAGCGAGAAGGTGTCCTGGGCGAAGTGGTAGGTGCGCGAGTCCCCCACATTGACCACGTGCAGGCAGGGCAGGTCCCCCTGGAGGGACAGGACCAGCCCGGTCAGGGTGCAGCCGGGGGCGCCGACGTCGTCGCCGAGCCGGGCCACGTCGGCGGCGGCCCGCGCCAGTGCGGCGTCGAGCTGGGCGGAGGTGACGAACTCCTGGCCGACCAGGTCGGTGAAGGCGTCGAGGGCGGCGCGGGCGGCGAGGTCGCCGGCGCGGTGCCCGCCCATGCCGTCGGCGACGAGGAAGACGGGCGGCTCGGCGAGGAAGGCGTCCTCGTTGACGGCCCGCAGCAGGCCGATGTCGGTCAGTCCGCCGTGGGCGACGCGGAGCCGGGGGGTCGGCCGGGGCTCCTGTCCGGGGTCGTAGCTGTGCCTGCCCATGGCGGCCTCAGCGCTCCACCGTGAAGGAGCGGTCGCCCAGCTCTACGCGCGCGCCGTCGGGCACGGCGACGTCCTGCCCCATGAGCAGGGTCGTGCGCGCGCCGTCCGCGGCGACCACGGCCGAGCCGTTGGTCGATCCGAGCTCGCGCACGCTGAGCCGGTCGCCGTCGAGGAGGACGGCGAGGTGGGTCTTGGAGATGGAACGGTCGGGATCGGTCACGGGCACAGTATCGGCCTCCTCCCACGGGGAGACGGCAACGGGGGCGCGACCCAGGAGAGTGCGCGGCGCCACCAGGGCGATGCGCTGGCCGGTGTCCATGACCAGGGTCGCGCCCGCCCGCGGCAGCGCCGTGCGGGCGACGGTCGGGCCCTCGTCGATGGCGGCGGCGGGAGCAGCGGCGGCAGCGGCCGCCGGGGCGGCCGGGGGCGGCGGGACGGGGGGCATGGCGGCCCGGTCGCGGTCGAGGCGGCGGGCGGCGGGCGGCGGCGGAACAGGGGGCATGGCGCCGGGCGCCGACGGCGCGGACGCGGCCGGGGCGGGGGACGCGGCCGGGCCCCCGGTCTCCCACGGAACCGAGCTGATGAAGCCCGCGCCGACGGCGGGCGCCGGGGGCGAGCCCGCGCCGGCGCCGAGCGCCGCGGCCGGGCCGGTCGGCGCCGGGGGCGGGGCGAACAGGGGGCCGTCCCCGATCGGCTCCGGCGCGGGGGCGGCGGCGGAAGCGGGGGCGGCGAAGGGCCCGCTGGCGGCCCCGGCGGTGGCCGCCGCGCCGAGCCGGTCCCGCAGCTGGGATGCGGTCAGGGCCGGCTGCTCCTGCGTGTCCTCGACGAAGGCGGGCACCGGGCCCGCCGCCCCCGGGGCTCTCGACATCCCCGCCGTCCCCGGGACCGCGACCGGGCCGGACCGCGGGGCCGCGGGCCCGGCCGGGCCGGCGATCACCACGACGGTGCCGCAGACGCGGTCGATCCAGTTGCGCCCCTGCGGATCCGTGACCAGGAGGGTGATGATCGGGACGACGCCGAGGGTGGGGGTCCCGACGAGGCCGGCCAGGGCGTACCAGCCGACGCTGCGGGCGCCGGCGGGCCCCGCCCCGTCCCACGCCGCCCAGCGCAGGCCGAGCAGGCGGTGGCCGGGCGTATAGCCGCGGGTCCACAGCCAGGCCGTCATGGCCGCGGCGAGGGCGATGATGATCAGGCCGGAGACGGTCGTCATGGTCATCAGCGTGTCGATGGAGCCCGAGGAGAGCCCCATGGCCAGGGCGACGGCGGTGATGCCGTAGTACGCGACGGTGATGAGGACGGCGTCGATGAGGAACGCGCCCAGGCGCCTGGCGCCCGGGGCGGGCACGACCCCGTCCGGGAGCGGGGGCGCCGGGGACATCGGTGCGGGGGTGGTCGTCATCGCTGTTCTCCTCGGGTGCGGGCCGCACGGGCGGCGGACTGCCTCCGCCCCGCCCGGACGGCGGCGCGGCTGTGGCGCGAGGCGGCGCGGGCCTGGGCCCGGCGCCGTCGCAGGGAGGTCAGGGAGATCGAGGCGCGCAGGCGCCGGCGGCGGGTGGCGCGCCCACCGAGCTCGGCCAGGGCCCGCCCCGAGCCCGCCCAGGCGGCGTCGGCGGTCTCGGGGGCGATGCGGCCCCCGCCGAAGACGGATCCGTCGACCATCCGCGCCAGGGCCTCGATGCCGCCGACCTGCGCCCGGGCCCCGAAGACGCGGGGGGCCGGCCCCTGCGGACCGGGGGCGCTCATAATGCGCGCCTGCTCGTCGCGGGCGGCGGCCAGGGGGACCTCCAGGCGCAGGTCGGTGGCCCGGTCGACGAGCTCGTCCCACGAGCCGATGACCCGGTCGAGCGGCTCCGCGGCGCGGCGTCGTCGGCGCCGGCGCAGCGCCTTGATGACGACGACGAGGATGAAGGGCGCCAGGACGATGAGGGCGCCGCCGAGGATCTTCAGGGCCAGGAGGAGCCAGGACAGCCAGCGGCTCGGCTCATTGCGCTCGTCCTGGTCGTCGTCGTCGATATCGGGGGCCAGGTCGGCGGGGTCCTGCGGGGGCACCGGCGGCTGGATGACCTGGGGCCTGGGATTGGGCTTGGGCTTGGGGATCTCCGTCTGGGGGATCTTGTCGCGCGGCGGGGTGGGGTCGAAGGCGACCCAGCCGGCCCCCTCGAAGCCGACCTCCACCCAGGCGTGGGCGTCGGTGCCGGTGATCTGCTGGGCCCCGCCCGTGTACTGCTCGGGGTAGAAGCCGACGACGACGCGCGCGGGGCACCCGGCGTGGCGGAGCATGAGGGCCATGGCGACGGCGTACTGCTCGTCGTCGCCGACCATGAGGGCGTCGGGGTCCAGGAACCTGGAGATGCGCCAGGCCGAGTGCCCCGACAGGCTCTGGCCGTCGGTTCCGTCGGAGTAGTAGCCCAGGGTCGTCAGGGCCTGGGTGAGGGCGCGGACGGTCTCGACGCCGCCGTCGGCCCCGGCGATGAACTCGGGCAGGCGCGCGCCGACCTCCTCGGGGACGGCGGTGTCGGTGGGCAGGGTGATCCGGCTGAACGGCTTGTCGGACAGCTGGGCGTCCGTCCAGGTCCTCACGGTGGTGGCGGTGACCGTGTAGGAGTCGCCGCGGGTCAGCCCCCGGGTGGTCAGGGCCGTCTGCAGCTGGGAGGAGTAGTAGAGGGTGTCGGCGACGGCCCGGTCGCCGTCGGCGACCCGGAAGGAGCGCAGGTCCCCGCCGCCGGGGATCCAGTAGCCCGTGTAGCCGTCGATGGTGACGCCCAGGGTGGTGGTCGTCTCCCCCGGCGCCGGCGGCGTGTCGGTCACCGTGGCGCCGGCGCGCACGAAGCCCTCGCCGTCGGCGTCGGCGCCCACGCGCATGACGACGCCGTCGTAGGTGTCGAGGGTGGCCAGGCGGATGCGCTGGCCCTCGGCCAGGCCGGTGACGGTGAACAGCACGGTGTCCTTCTGGTCGTCCATCCAGTACTGGTAGCTGGTCAGCGGCGAGGCGTACTCGGTGATGTCCAGGGGCGGGTCGACGTGGTCGCGCAGGACGTCGCGGTGACCGGCGCCCTGGAGGGCCGGGGCGGCGGCGACGGCCAGCGCGAGCGCCGCGGCGATCATGCCGGCCCCGCCCGCCACGCCGACGGCGCGGCGCCGGGCGGGGGCGCCGACGATTCCGGTGGCGGCGCCGCGGCGGCGCCGGGCGGCCAGCCGGGCGCCCCACAGCACGCACCCGGCGGCGAGGGCGGCGCCCAGGTAGCGGGCCAGGGGCGCGTTCTGGGAGCCCCAGGCGATGCCGGAGGCGGCCAGGGCCAGGACCGGCACCAGGGCCCACGCCGGGGTGCGGGCGCGCAGGGCGATGGTCAGGGCGGCCACCGAGCACAGCAGCCCGGACAGGAGCGGCACAATGGTCGGGCCCACGAAGGCCCCCGCGGGCGGGGCGAGGGTGAGCAGGTCCTTCCAGGACTCGACGGCGCCGATGACGAGACCCTGAAGGGTGGCGATGGTGGGCAGGACGCGGTGCGCCGTCGTCGTGGGCAGGGCGAGGGCGCCGCCGAATGCGAGGTAGACGACGACGGAGCCGATCAGGGTCTCCGCGGCGTTCCAGCGCCAGCGCGCGCCCGCCGCGGCGACGAGCAGGCCCAGGCCCACCCCGCCGCCGGCGGCGATGTATCCGCCGGCGTTGCCGAAGACCGCCCCGTGGGCGGCCCCGGCCAGCAGGAGGAGGGCGGTGACGGCGAGGAGGTCGTCGAGGCGCAGGCGGCGCGGGGGCGGCTTGGGCGACGGAGCCGAGGTGGCCGGCGGCGACGCCGGGGAGGCGGACGAGGCCGGGGAGGCCGGCGGCGACGGGGCCGAAGGAGCGGGCGGGGGCGGAGCGGCGGGGCGATTCATCGGACGGCCCTCCTCATGGCCCGCGGGAGGGCGTCGAGCCGGGGCACCGTGAGGACCCTGAGGCCGGCGATCGGCGTCGAGTGCAGGCTCGCGGCGGCGTCGACGCGCAGCGCGAGGGGCTGGGTGGACACCGGCAGCTCGACGCGGGCGCGGTGGATGCGCTCGGCGGGGGTGCGCGAGCCGGTGAGCAGGGCGGTGACGGAGGCCTGGGGGACGGCGGCGACGGCGCGGCGGGTCAGGCGGGCGAGGTTCTCCTGGTCGGCGACCGCCTTGAGCGTGGTCAGGGCGTCCAGGGCGCGCACCGCCGTGGTCAGCGGGGGCGCGCCGGTCTGGGTGACGAGGCTGACCTCCCGGCCCTCGCGCATGGTGGCGATGATGAGGGAGGCGGCGCAGGAGACGGCCGTCTCCAGCTCCTCGTCGGTCCCGTAGGCGGCCTCGTCGAGGTCGAGGATGACGAGCAGGTGGGCGCGGCGGGTCTCCTCGAACTGGCGGACCATGAGGCGTCCGGTGCGGGCCGTGGAGCGCCAGTGGACGTTGCGGCGGTCGTCGCCGGGGACGTAGTCGCGCAGGGCGTGGAAGGCGACGTCGGAGCTGGACAGCTCCTGGGTGACGGCGCCCTCGACGTCGCGGATGAAGCCGATGGCGTCGGAGTCCAGGGCGGTGGTGCGCGGGTGGACGTAGAGGTCGACGGGCTCGTTCCAGCGCTGCCTGCGGCGGACGATGCCCAGCCAGTCGCCGCGGATGGAGGTGACCGGCCCGACGACGACGACGCCGCGCCGGCGCGTGGGGATGGTGAAGGGCTCCTCGTGGCTCTCCCCGGCCCCCAGGCGGGGCACCCGGAAGGCGGCCAGGCCCTCCCCCACGGGCAGCTCGACGGTGGAGGCGCCCACGCGGCGGGCGGAGGGGTTGGTCAGGACGACCTGGCCGAGGGCGGCGTCGCCCACGGTCACGCGCGTGGAGGCGAGCTCGACGCTCACCCGGTAGGTGGTGAGCCCCACCGCGGCCAGGGCGCCCATGGCCAGCAGTGCGGCCAGGACGAGGGCGGCGCCCCAGGCCTCGAGCCAGTGGAGGGCGGCGGCGCAGGCCAGGGCCAGGACCAGTCCGACGGCGCTCGCCCGGCCCAGCGGCGTGACGGCGTCGGCCACGCGGGCGCAGCCCCGCAGGAGTGGGCCCAGGACGGGCGCGCCCTCGAGGCGCCGGGCGGCCCCGGCGGCGGCGAGGCGGGCGGACGCCAGCCGCTTGCGCGAGGACGCGAGCAGGGCGGCCGGGCGCAGGGACGGGCGGCGCACGGAGGGAAGGCCCCGGAGCAGGCGGGACCGCAGCAGGCGGCGCAGGGACGGGCGGCGCACCGGCCGCCGCCGGGGCGGGGGAGGCGGCGGCGCACCGGGCGGAGGGGGCGCCGCTGCGCCGGGCGGGGGCGGTGGCGCACCGGGCGGAGGCGGGGGCGGTGGCGCCGGGCGGGGGGCAGGGCGGCGTCGGGGCGCGCGGAGGAGGGGCATGGCGGCTCAGGAGCGGGTGGAGGGGACGGGGGCGTCGGCCAGGGCGCGGGTGATGACGTCCGCGGCGGTGGCGCCGGTGAACTCGGCGTCGGGGTCCATGACCAGGCGGTGGGCCCAGACCACCTCCGCCAGGTCCTGAACGTCGGCCGGGAGCACGTAGGGGCGCCCCTGCGCGGCCGCCCACACCCGCACCGCCCGGGTCATGGCGATGGCGCCGCGGGTGGACACCCCCAGGCGCGTGTCGGACGACTCGCGGGTGGCGCGGGCCAGGGCGCCGATGTAGGACAGGACGGCGCGCTCGACGTGGTTGGTGGCGGCGAGGTCGGCCATGGAGGCCACCGCGGTGGAGGCGATGACGGCGGACAGGCTCTTGGACCGGTCCGGGCAGGCCGAGCCCTCCAGGACGTCGACGAGGATCTCGTCCTCGGGGTAGCCCACGGATGTCTTCATGAGGAAGCGGTCGAGCTGGGCCTCGGGCAGCCGGTAGGTGCCGGCCTGCTCCACCGGGTTCTGGGTGGCGATGACCATGAAGGGGCGTCCGGCCTCGTGGCGCACGCCGTCGACGGTCACCTTGGACTCCTCCATGACCTCCAGCAGGGCCGACTGGGTCTTGGGGCTGGCCCGGTTGATCTCATCGGCCAGGACGATCGAGGCGAAGACGGGTCCGGGGTGGAACTCCCACGACCCGCTCTTCTGATCGAACACGGTCACCCCGGTGATGTCGCTGGGCAGCAGGTCCGGGGTGAACTGGATGCGCGAATGCGTGCCCTGCACACTGGCCGCCAGCGCCCGGGCCAGCGCCGTCTTGCCCGTGCCCGGCGCGTCCTCCAGCAGCAGATGCCCCTCGGCCAGCATGGCCGTCAGCGCCAGCCGGATGACCTCCTCCTTGCCCAGCAGGGCCAGGCCGACGTTCTCGACAATCTTGGAGAAGGTGTCGGCGAACCAGGTCGCATTCTCCTGGGTCATGGGCATGGCATGGGCCTTTCTCGGGACAGGTTCGTGGAGCGGGATCGGTCAGTACTGGCTGCAGGTCATCGGTTCGAGTATTCCGTCCCAGTTGCTGTAGTGATCGAGCGCACCAATAGGCACATCCCTGCCATTCCAGTTCCACTTATCGGGCACGCCGCTCCAGTTCCCCGCCCCGTCCACGGTGAAGCGCCCCTCGACCGGTTTCGCGTTGAAGTCGCCCCGGCACTGGACATTGGCGTTGGGCGGCCAGCCGGTCAGCGTGAAGGCCGGGCGGTAGGCGGTCTGCCCCGCGCACGATCCGATCGTGCACGTGAATGCGGAATCCGAGCGCGAGGTCGCGTGCCTGCGCTCGTAGCGCACCGTCGTGACCGACACGCAGTTGCCCCCCGCCCCGCGGTCGCCGATCTCCGCGGAGTGCTGGACCGCCTTGGTGCAGACCCCCACGGTCGCCCCCTCGCCGACGTCCCAGGAGCGCTCGCCGTGGTCGGCGACGTCGATGTTCTCCTGGCCGCTCAGGCTGAAGGTCGTGTCGCGGCCGCCCGACGCGCCGCCCTGCCACGTGCACGTCACCCTCGTCCCGTTCGCCCCGCAGCTCACGGTGGGCGCCGTCGGCGGTCCGAAGGGCGCCACGGCTCCGGAGACCATGTCCGAGTAGGCGGTCGTGCCGTCGCCCTTGGAGGCCGCGGAGCGCACGTAGATCGTCGTCTGGCCGTTCGCCCCGAGGTTCTGCGTGCCGGAGGTCGAGGACCACGATATCTGGTCCGTGCTCCACTGGAGGCTCTGGGAGGAGGTCGGCCACCCGTTGCCCTCGACCGTCGACAGCCCGGAGATCGTGAACTCGCCCGAGGCGCCCGTCGCCCGCAGCGACAGGGTTCCGGTGGGCGTCACCGGCTTGCCCAGGACCCACAGGGAGGACGACGCGGCCGGCGAGGTGTGCCCCGAGGGGCCGGCCGAGTCATTGACCGCCGTCACGGAGACCGGGACCATGGAGTTGGAGGTGGCCACCGACTCCATGACCGTCGAGGTCCCCTCGGCGGCGCTCACCCGCTTGGAGGCGCCGCCGACCGTGACCGTGTAGTACTCCACCGCCCGGCCGTTGTCGTCGCCGGGGGTCCAGCTCACGCGCACCGAGTCGCTGCTGCCGGAGGCGCCGCGGTTGGCCTGGCTCACATCGGTGATGGTCACGGCCCCCGGCGCGCCGTAGGGCACCACCGGCGCCGAGGGCGCGGACTGGGACTGCGAACTGCCCTTCGCATTGGCCGCCACGACCGTGGCCGTGTAGGCGCCGCCGTTGGACAGGCCCCTGAAGGTCGCGCTCGTGCCCGTCACCGTCTGCTGCTGGGAGCCGCCCGGGCCCGACAGGTAGACGGTGTAGCCGGTGATGGCGGAGCCCTCGTTGGCGGGGGCGGACCAGGTGAAGGTCGCCTCCCCGTTGCCCGGCGAGCCCGTGGGCTGGGGCACCTGTCCGGGGACGACGTCGATATTCGTCGTCGCCGAGGCGGAGGCCGCCGAGTCCCCCACCCCGTTGGTCGCCACCACGTGGAAGGTGTGGTCCACGCCGTTCGTGCGGCCCTCGAACAGGCAGGTCGTCACCAGCCCGCAGCTCTTGGAGTCGCCCTGGGTCTCATCGACCACGGTGAATCCCGTGACGGGGTCGCCGTTGGCCGGGCCGGCGGTCCACGACACCGACGCCGTCGAGGCGCTGTTGGAGGCGGCGGACACGCCGGTGGGCGGCGCCGGGCGGTCCTTGACGGCGACCTGGACGGTCCCCTCGACCTCCCGGGAGGCGTCGTTGGTCTTGTCGCCCAGGCGGAAGGACACGGTGCTCGTGCCGCTGACGCCCGCCGGCGGGGTGATGGTCAGGGTCGTCCCCGACACGCTCACCGAGGAGGAGTCGGAGGCCGACGGCGCGCCCACCACGTGCAGCGGCTCGTCCGGGAAGGGGTTGGTGGCGTAGGAGGCCAGGTCCACGCTCACCGCCCGCCCGGCGCCGGTCGACACGGAGATGGGCGCGACCTGGATGCGCTCGCGCGTGGAGGTCACGACCCTCACCGCCACCGCGGCCGTGGCGGTGGCGCCGGAGGGGTCGGTCACCGTGACCTCCACCTGGCCGGCCGCCCCCGACGCCGTGCCCGCCTGCGCCGACACGGACAGGCGCGAGCCGCTCACGGAGGCCGAGACCCCCGTCAGGCTCGGGGCGGCCGAGTAGGTCATGGCGGAGGGGTCGTCGCCGTCGGGGTCGCTCACCCACCGGGCCAGGTCCACGTCCACGGCCTTCTCGCCGGCGGCCACCTCGATCTCCGTGGGGGTCAGGGTCGGCGGCCGGTTCGCGCCGGGCAGCACGGTGATCGGCAGGGTCAGGGTCGCCACGCGGCCCTCGGAGTCGTTCAGGTCCGTCCCGTCGGTCACCTCGAAGGTCACCGAGCTGGGGCCGGAGTAGTCGGCCGCGGCCCCGAAGGTGAGCGTCGTCGGGTCGTGCACCAGCGCCGACCCGTCCCAGCCCAGAGAGGCCGAGGCCCTGGCGGCGTCAGTGATCTGGACGGTGCGCCCGGGGCGGGTGCGCACGTAGTCGTTGATGGGGATGGTCAGGGTCTGGCCGGCCCTGACCTGCAGGGAGCCGGCCGCGCTCGGGTCGACCTCGGGCTCGGCGAGCACGGATCCGGGCACGCGCACCACCGCGGAGGAGGTCAGGCCGTCGGGGTCGGTCAGCGTGTACAGGACGTAGCGGGGCGACTCGGAGACGTCGACGGTCAGCTCGCCGTCGTCGCCGACCCTCACCCCGGGGTCCTGGCTCGTCACGGTGTCGGAGTCGACGTCGCCGTCGGGGTCGGAGTCGTTGTCCAGGACGTCGACGCTCGCGCTCGAGTGGTCCAGGGCCTCGGCGGCGGGCACGGCGTCGTCGCGGGCGATGGGCGCCTGCAGCGGCGCCGCGGCGGAGACGACCACCGTGGCCAGGCCGGTGACGGGGTCGGAGCGCGAGTCGCTCACCCCGTACTCGACGGTGTAGGTGCCCTCGGTCTCGGGGGTGCGCAGCCGGATCCTGGAGCCTTTGGACTCCACCTCGATGGCGGGGTCGACGGCGCCCACCATGTCGGCGACGAGGTCGAGGTCGTCGCCGTCGGGGTCGACGTCGTTGTCCAGCACGGGGATGGACACGAGCGTGCCCGGGCGGATGTTGACCTGGTCGGGCACGGCCACGGGCCGCTGGTTCGAGGTCGCGGCGGGGGCCACGCCCACCCGCACCGTCGCCGTGGCCGTCTTGCCCAGGCGGTCGCGGACCGTGTAGGTGAAGACGTCGGTGCCCGAGGCGGTGGCGCCGGCCGTGTAGGTCAGCGCGCTCGGGCCCGTCTCGACGGTGCCCAGGCGGGGGGAGGAGCCCGGGCCGACGAGGGTCACCGAGTCGCCCTCCGCGTCGATGCCGTCCAGCGGCACCGCGATCGTCGTCTTCTGCCCCGCCACCGTCCAGCCGGTCAGGTCCTGGGGGTGCGGGGCCGTGTTCGTGGTCTCGTCCAGGGCGACGACGTTGACCGCCACGCTCGCCGAGGCGACGTTCCCGGCGGCGTCGTGCACCGTGTAGACCAGGGTGCCGGAGCCGGGCCGGTCGCCGGCGCGCACGCGCACGACGTCGTCGGAGACGAAGGGCGTGGCGGTGGCGGGGTCCATCTCGTGCTGGAGGCGGTCGTCCACCGTCATGCTCAGCCCGGCCGGGGAGCGGTCGTTGCCCAGGACGCGCACGCCGCCGACGTCGCCGGCGCGCACGACGAGCGTGTCGTCGGCGAGCACCGGCGGGTCGGAGGTGGAGGTGGCGGGCGCCGGGATGACGGTGACGCGCCCCTCGGCGGTGCCGGTCGCATTGGCCACCGTGTAGGTGATCTCCTCCGTCGCCGTCAGGCCGCCGGGCGCGGTGATGCGCAGGATGTGGTGCTCGAGCAGGGCGACGACGAGCGGCGACCCCTCGCCCGTGCGCACCGACTGGACCACCAGGACCCCGCCGCCGGGGTCGTCGTCGTTGTCCAGGACGTTGACGAGGGCCTCCCCGCCGGCCGGTAGGGTGGCGACGTCGTCCTGGGCGACCGGCGGGCTCGTGGAGTCCGCGGCGATGACGTCGACCCGGATGACGCCGGTGACCGAGGCGGGTCCGTCGGTGAGCGTGTACTCCAGGTAGGAGGTGCCGGCGGTCCGGCCGGTCACGGAGACCACCGACGAGCCGGGGTCGAGCTCGGCGCCGATGCCGGAGGGGACCTCGCCGATGGCGGACACGCGCAGCGAGTCCCCGTTGGCGTCGGTGTCGTTGACGCGCGGGTCGAGCTGGACGGTCTGCCCCTCCGGGACGACGACGTGGTCGCCGCCCGCCACCGGCGCGATGTTCTCCGCCCCGCGCACGTCCACGCGCAGGACCCCCTCGGTGGACTCCCGGCCGTCGGAGTAGGTGACGGCCAGCTCCTGGACCCCGGCGCCCTGGCCGAGGTCCTGGACGGCGATCGTGCCGTCGGCGCGCCAGGTGACGTCGAGCCCGGCGGGGAAGGCCACCGACTCCAGGTAGACCGAGTCGCCGTCGGGGTCGTGCCAGTCGCCGGAGACGTTGAGGGTGGAGCGGGCGCCCTGGCCGAGGATGAGGGTCGAGGTGCGCAGCTGCTCGGGGCCGGCGTTGGTCTCCCACGGGTGCACGGTGAGCGTGACGCCGGCCGTGTCCGTGGCGGTGCCGTCGTCGAGCTCGTAGGTGAAGGTGGACGAGCCGGCGGCGCCGTCGCGGATCCTGACCTGGAGGGCGGCGCCGTCGCCGACCGCCACGACCTCGCCCAGGTCGGGCTGCGAGGTCGGGGAGGCCACGAGGACGTCCCCGTCCGGATCGGTGTCGTTGGCGATGACGGGCAGCGAGGCGGAGCGGCCGGGGCGCACCCCGAAGGAGTCGTCGACGGCGTCGGGCGGGGTGTTGTTCTCGGAGCGCTCGGCCTGGGTCTCGTCGGCGTTCCTGGTGGTGTCGTCCTCCTCCGTCTCCTCCTTCTCCAGATCGGAGTTGATCTGGTCCCAGTTGTCCACCTGGACCATGTCCTCGTCGGGCAGCCACAGGCCGCCGTCCTCCGGGTTGTTGAGGACGATGACCTTGCGGTTGATGCGGAACACGGCCCTGGAGGCGGAGTCGAGGGCCGGGAAGTCCTCGTTGACGTCCCGGGAGGCGTCGGCGCAGTCGATGAGGTAGCCGCCGGCGCCGCTCCACGCCGCGTAGGCGCAGCCGGCGTGCTGGGCGGGCCGGGACGGGGCCCCGCCGGGGGTCTTCTTCGCCACTTCGGTCACCTGCCCGCGCAGGCTCACGCGCAGCAGGGCGTCGGCGGAGGCGACCAGGACCTCGTCGGCCTCGGGCCCGGGGACCTGGAGGTTCAGCTGCCGGCCGCTCAGGGCGACGGGGGAGCCGTCGGGGAGCACGAGGGTGCCGGAGGCCCGGTCGAGGACGACCGTCTTGTCCCCGACCGCCGAGACCTGCAGGTCGGGGGCGTCGCCGAGCGCGGGCAGCTCGGTGGTGACGGCGTCGTCCATGCTGCCGGCGCGCGTCACGGTGGTCATGCGCCCGGTGGCGGCCGAGGCGACGTGGACCGAGCCGTCGGTGCCCATGGCCAGGACCGCGCCCTTCTCGTCCCGGAGGACGGGCCTGGTGGTCTGGGCGGAGAAGGCGCCGTAGTCCTCGGCCGCCATGGCCCACACGCTGCCGGCCTCGGGGTCGACCACGCCCACGCGGTCGCCGCCCAGCTCCATGGCGGAGGCCGCGCTGAGGGGGGTGAGCATGGAGTACTGCGCGACGTCGATCCGCGTGTAGGTGTCGGAGGGGGTGTCGGAGACGAAGACCGTCCCGGCGCTCTGGTCGACGTCGAACTGGGCGCTGCCGGCGCGGATGTAGCCGTCGAGGGTCTGGGCGGGGTAGTTGAGGTGGGCGATGATGTGGAGGTTCTCGTTGGTGACCCAGACCCCGCCGTCGTTGAGGTCGACCTCCTGCGTCACCACGCCCGGGTGGATGAGCGCCAGCACCATGGCGGTCACCGAGAGCAGCCCGGCGAGACCGCTGACGGCGGTACGCATGGAGAACAGGCGCACGGGCAGCTCCTGACGAGGGTCCAACCGGTGCGGGGACACCGTGATGGTCGAGATGCGGGTCGTCTCCTGGGTTGGAGACGCAGTCATGATCGCAGCCGCCCGACGATTCGGCAACAATCGTCCCTGTCTCACAATTGAGACAAGAACCTCCGTCAAGGCCCGGAAAACCCCGGTATTGCGCCGTTACCCGGTCCAGGTCACAGTTTCGCAACCCTTCGGCCGCGCCCCGGGGCCCGGCCGCCCGCGGGGCCGCCATCGCGGCAGTGGCGGCCTCAACCTCGGTGCCCCGCGTCCTTCACGGCGCGCACGTCGTGCTCGGGATCGGCCGCGCCCACGCCGTCGCCGTCCAGATCCATCTCCTCGAGGACCTCGGGCTCGATCTCGTCCGGCGCGCGCACCGGGGTGTCGCCGGCCGACAGGAAGATGCTCACCCAGCGCGAGCGCGGGTCGGAGTCGATGAGCAGGGCCTTGACGAACAGGGTGAGCGGGATGGCGAGGATGGTGCCCAGGGCGCCGATGACCTCGGCCCAGAACAGGAGGGACAGGAAGGTCGTCGTCGTGTTCAGCCCCACGGCGTCCCCCGTGAACTTGGGCTGGATGAGGGTCTGGATGACGAAGTTGAGGGCCGCGTAGGCGACGACGACCCACAGCGCGGTCCACGGCCCGCTGTCCACCAGGGCCAGCAGGGCCGGCGGGATGAGGCCGATGAAGAAGCCGATATTGGGGATGTAGTTCGTGATGAAGGACAGCACCCCCCAGGTCACCGCCATCGGCACCCCCAGGATCCCCAGCGCGACGACGTCCAGGACCGCGACGATGAGGCCGAAGATGGTGGAGACCAGCCAGTAGGAGCGCACCGCCCTGGCGAAGCCCGCCAGCGCCGCGGCGATCTCCGGCTTGAGGGCCGTCAGGGCCCGGGCGCGCAGCTCGATGCGGGACATGTCGAACATGAGGAAGACGACGGTCAGCGCCATGATCATGAGGACCGACCCGAAGGAGGTCACCTGGGAGAGCATCCCCTGGGCCAGCATCACGATCCTGGAGGTGTCGAGCATCCTGGAGACCTGGCTCATGAGCGTGGACTGGTCGACCCCGAAGCGGCCCAGCAGCGTCTGGAGCTGCGTCCAGATGGCCTCGAATTTCCCGCTGTAGTCCGGGAGGGTCTCGACGAGCTGGGCGATGGCCACGCCCAGGGCCACGAACAGGCCGATGATGAAGGCGTAGATGAGGATGATGGCCCCGACGGCGGAGACGGGCCGGGGCACGTGGTGGCGCGAGGCCAGGGCCACGATCGGGCGCACGGTGATGACGAGCGTGAGGGCGAAGAAGGCGGGGGCCAGAAGATCGTGCAGCATGTAGATGCCCGCGCAGCCGATGACGATCGCCGCCACCGTCAGGGTGATCGTCTCACCCTGGGTCCGCTGACGGTCGGGCCTGTGGACGGGGGTTTCGCTCATGCGCCCATCCTGTCACGGGCCGGCCGGGCGCCGCGCGCCGCCCCTCCCGGCGAGGGCGGGGGGCGCGCGGCGCCCGGGTGGAGGATGCTCTCCGACGGCGCCGGTCGCCGCGGGGGCGCGCACGACTCTACCAACACACCCCTATAAGTAGACCGCCGTAATTGAAGCACGGAGACCGCCGTGCCGGCAACTGATGCGCGACCAGGGCGGCCCGGTGCTCGGCGACGGGCGGCGACGCCGGGGCGGGCATCAGACACAGGAGCAGGGCGCCGCACAGGAGCAGCGCCGATGAGCGGGGCGGGAGGATCATGATTCTCCTTCGATGAGGTTCCAACCACTGACAATTATGCACCGCGCCGGGTAGAAGGGGTATCCAACGAAAGTATAGAATCGCCTACGTCCTCCGAGGGGCGAGATGAGGCGCCTCAGGGCACTTCTGGGACGGACTGTTCGGCCGTCCGCTCCTGAAGCGGTATGGTGAAAATCGATATCCACCTGTTGTCCTTCCGTCTTGACATGAAGGATCCGCCCAGCAATTCGATCCGACGGCGCACGCCCTTCAGCCCCATTCCCGAACTGAGCGCCGTATCCGCCGCCGGGGGGTCGTCATCGATCGAGTTGGTGATCAGGCATCGGAGCACGGCGGCATCGATCTCCAGGAAAACCGTAACATCCCCCGGGACGGAGACGTACTTGACCGCATTGACGATGAGCTCTTCGAAGACCCTGACGGCCTGCTGGCGCGTCCCCGCAATAATATCCTCCCCCGCAAGAATATCTATACCCTCCACCTGAATCCGACCCCCTCGCTCCTCGAGTGAGCGGCGGGCCTCTTCGACAACCTCCTGAACCGGTCGCGGCTCGGAAATACGGAGGGGAATCCCCTCATCGCCATTGGATTCGCCGATCATGATCAGAGCCCTTCGCAGTTGTCCAACCGATCTGCGCACCTGGGTGATAATAGCGTCGAGCTCGTGAACCGAAACCCCGTCGTCCGAGTGAGCGGTCTTCGCGTACTGAGCGGCCATGACCGCATGGGTGAGGTCCCGCACCACGGTGTCGTGAAGCTCCGAAGTGATGAGACGGCGCTGACGCTCGAAGTTCTGCTCGCGTTGCCGCAGAAGGGAATCCGTCTGCTCACGATGGTAACGGATCGCTTCGCCGAGCACCATACAGGGCGATCCCACTAATACGGGCCAAGTCAAAGCAACGATCCAGGTGGAATCATATAATCCGAGCAGCAGCACTGCGCAGGAGAATGAGTACACCACATAACGGGGCAGGCCGCGAGTCAGGAGAATCGCTACCACACCCCAGCAGGCGGACGGAGCGATCGCACCCACATCATACGGAACGAGTTGCGCACCCCACGTGACAATGAAACTCGCGATCGCACCGGCAATCGGCAGGAAGGAGGTGAGGGGAAGGCACACCAGGGCGAGTGCGGTCGCAATGACCGCGGGCGCCTCCCGCGGAGTCGACGTGCTGGTGAATGAGATGAAGCCCAGGAACAGGGCGACGCCGACGTGCAGCAGGTGCGTGCGACGAGTCGGCACCCATGTCTTGAAGGTGCTGGCGCGGGAAGCGACGTGGAAACGGTTGAGGAGGTTGAGGAACATGACAGCGGCTCTCGCTGAAGCGGCAGGGCGAAGTGACGTAGCGTCAGTGGGGGCGACTCCAGCCTCGGGCCCAGGGCGGCCCCGCCCTCGCGGACCGACTGAGCGCCCCGGCGGTCAGTAGGGTACCCCACTCCACGCGGAACGGTGAAGGTGGACCAAAGTCCCAGCCGCCGCCGAGGCGCACGGTCCCAACCGGGCCGAGATCAGATGACCACTCCATCGTCCCAGTGTCCCCGCGCAACCGGACTCGCTAGGATTGCTCCTATGCCTCTCGATACCGACCTCCCCCCTGACGGAGCGGATGAGCGCCCTATTCGCGTGTCCATCGTCGACGATGACCCATTCGCCTTGCGCATGCTGAGATCCTACCTGGATTCTTCACCGCGGATCGAGGTGCTCAGCACATTCACATCGGCTTCGGATGTGCTTCCGTTCCTCAGACGAATGCGGCACGACGTACTGATTACAGATATGCGCATGCCCGGCATTAACGGACTCGAGCTTCTCACCCGGGTGAAGAAGGAATCGCCTGACGTCGCCGTGATCGTACTGACCTCATTCGATGACGACTCCACAATGCTGAACGCCCTCGCGCAGCACGCCAGCGGCTTCCTCCTCAAGGACGCCTCACCCGACGAAGTGGTTCGTGCCGTCATCGCCGCTCACAGGGGTGGAACCACGATCTCACCGGTCTCCGCCTCGCGTCTGATCTCCCAGCACCTGCGTCCGCCGCGGAGCGGCGCCGGATCAGACCTGACCGAGACGGAGGAGAAAGTCCTGAACCTGCTGTGCGACGGCCTGTCCAATGCTGATATAGCTGCATCCCTCACCGTCTCGGAATCCACGGTCAAAGTCCACGTGTCGCACCTTCTGAAGAAGTACGGAGCATCCTCCCGCCTCGAACTCGTCGTCATGGTCTATAAGCAAGGGGGACCCTCCTGACCCTAGCGCCTGCCAGGGGCGCGTCCTCCTCATCGAGACGTGCACTTCGCTCTCGATCGGCCAGTTCTGACCATTGTCTTCGATTGCGAAGTGCACGTCTCGATGAGGAGGAGAAGGGGGCGGCCCCGCACCGATGCAGCATGCGGAGCCGAACCCGAGCACCGAGTCTTCCTCATCAGGGTTCATGCTGGAGTGCGATGATGATGAGGGCCGCGGGGCGGAAGGGGAAGATGCGCGCCAGCCGCCTTTCCGAGTCGCCGGACCACGCTGCCCACAGGTCCGCCCGCACCCGCGTCTACTACGCCCTTTTTACTCTGCTACGCCTCTTGACCCTCCACTGCACGAGAAAAAGGAGCGTAGCGGAGGTTGAAAGAGCGCATCAGACGGAAAAGGCGCAGTAGACGACCCGACACGGTCCCCCGCGGATCCGGGGGACTTCCTGGCAGAAAGGCTCACCGCCGACCGGAATCAGTAGCAGCGGCAAACAATCCTCCAGGCGCAGTAGCCGCCGGAATAACCTCGGTAACGGCAGTTCTTGTTCTCAGACGGATTGAGTCTGGGAGGCGGAGACGGCGTCGATGATCCCGATGGCTCGGCGCCGCCCGCGTTCGGCCCGCTTGAGGCCGGTCCTCTCGCCGATCAGGACGACGAGGGGATGATGCGGGCGGCGCGGCGGGTGAGCCGTGGGACCGCGTTGAAAAGATGATGGGGCCTGATGACCTTTATTGTAGTGACGGATCCGAATCAGAGGGAATACGACGGAAGATGACGCTTCGGCTCTCTTCTACGACGGAAGAACAACATCCACACCCACTTCCGTTCATCCATCAGTGCGGGCACGGGCTGACGAGTCGGAGCAGGAGCAGCAGATTTCAGGGCGTCATAGTCACATCCGTAACCGGCCCGGCCCCGCCAGGGCATACGACGGACGGATCGGCATCATCCGCGCGGGAGCCTGAGCGCCCCGTGACCGTACCAGGTGTTCGTCCCCGTCGACGTCGTCGCACAGGGGAGTTTCGCGTTCTCAGCGGGGCACTGGACGGGGGACGCGAGTGCCGTCAGCTCCTGCCCCACCCGACTGGGGGGCACGCCCCGGGCCAGAAGGATCGTGGCGGCGGCCGCCACCTGCGGGGCCGCGTACGACGTCCCGCTCTCGTACCAGTAGTACCGGCACAGATCGACGCCCTCGGAGCAGTCCGACTGGATTCCGGGGGCCAGGGGGGTCCCGTCATCGGCAAGCATCCCGAAATCTCGAAGGAGCTCTGCGGGGACTGTTGTGAGTATTGCGGAATCGAGGCCGTGGGGAGCATTGCCCTGGTCGTACCAGACGGGCTCGCCGCCGGGGGCCGCGATGTCAATGGCGGTTCCGACGTTCGAGTAGTCGGCGCGGACGCCGGACGCGTCCAGCGACCCGACCGTGATGACGTGCTCCGACTGCGCCGGCAGAGTGACGCAGCTGCCGTCGACGCTCCGCCCACTGCTTCTCGCGTGGCCCGCGCTGTAACCGTCCGTCGTGCCGCCGTCGAGGTCGTAGCTCTCGTTCCCGGCCGCCGCGACCATGACCACGCCCCTGTCGGAGGCGTACTGCAGGGCCGACTCGATCTTCGCGCGATCCTCCCGCTGCCGGGCCCGCTCCTCATCGGTGTCCCCCGGGGCGTTGTCGCAGTAGCGGAACCACGGATCGACCGTGAAGCTCATGACGAGGACGTCCAGGCCGGCGTCGGCGCCGTACCGGATCGCCCGGCTGACCGCGTCGGCGGAGAAGTAGCCGGAGGCGTCGCCGGCCTTCAGGCTGACGAGGTCCGCGCCGGGCGCCGCCCCGCCGATGCCGTGACCGTCGAGCGCCGCCGCGATAATGCCCGCGACCGCGGTGCCGTGACCGAGCAGGTCGCGGCCGGGATCGGTGCAGTACGGGTCCCGGCTGCACCGGTCCTCGACGAACGAGCGGCTGAGGGCGGCGTCGTAGGCGTCATCCAGATCGGGATGGGTGGAGTCGATCCCGGTATCGATGACCCCCACGACCGTTCCCCTCCCGTCCTCCGGCGAGGTGCCGCCCTCCTTCCAGGACAGGTACCACTGCTGGGGCCCGAGGGGGTCCGGGCCCGGGGACGTGTCGGCGGCCGCGGCCGTCGGGGGCGCGAGGAACGTCAGAGCCAGCGCGAGCACGACCGCGACGACCGGGGGAGTCGACCGTCCGCAGGCGGTCCCGGGATCCTCGGGGCCCCAGGTCCTCACCACCGCGCCACCTCCTCGTAGAGCCGGCGCACGGGCGCCGTTGTCAGCAGGACCGAGCCGTTGTGCTCGACCCAGGACAGGAAGCCGGCCTCCTCGCCGTAGGGCGCCCGCTCCCTGCCGACGACCAGGTCGACGCAGTGCCCCCGGCGCCGGGCGGCCAGGACAACGGCGGCGTCCTTCTCCACATCGCCGGTGAGGGCGCCCCCCTCCCTGGCCAGCAGACCGCGCAGCTGAAGCAGCACGGCCTCGACCTGCTCGTCGGACTCCCGGGAGTCCGGTTCCACTCGGCGCGGGATCCACTCATCCATCCCTCCCTCGCGGGAGGACAGGACGGTTCGCACCGATTTCCTGAGGTCGCTGCGCATGGAGCGGTTCATGATCGTGTCCTTAATCTACAGAAGAGGAATCGTTAACTACTTCTCGTCGGATCGCAAATCAATTGCATGTCCGGCACGCGACCGTCGAGCAATTCTGTTACTTCATCGCGAACCTCACCTGTTTCGATTCGAACACAAGCGACTCGAAGGAGTTCAGGTCGACCCTTACTGGAATGGTTTCAGAACCGAAATAGAACAACGGCTCCCCGATCGCGCGCACGGGCCACCCCGCCATACTGATCTTCTTGTACAGGGAGTGATCCAGGCAGGCGACGACAACATCCTTCGTCGAGTCAGGATCAACATGCTCGTATAAGGCGATCATCAGTTCCTGCATCGAGAGGAACCCGCCGCCCGCCACGGAGGCCAGTCTCGCGATCTCAATCAATCTGCTCCCGTCGGCCAGAGGGGCACGATAACCGAAAACCCGTTCAACAGGGAGAAGGACATGCTCCGCGTTTGTCCGAATGATGACACGGGCGGTGCACAGCAGGCGCCCGGAGTCGTCATTCATGGTGGCAATCGTCGACAATGGGGCCAATAGCCTGTCTTCATTCTCAAGCGCTTGCAGGAGGGCGTCAGCATCGTCGACCTTCTTGTACCCGCTGGTGGCGTACCGGTGAGCGACGAACCGCGTCACCTCGTCGACATAGGATGCTTCATGAAGAATAACAGGAGAAAAGGTTGAGATTGACATGACCCGAACTTTCCGGAGAGACACGAATCGGTGAAATTGTTATATTTAATTCATCAAACGTTCATCATCACCTTTTCATCCCACCTCCGCTCCGCGCGAACATCCACTCGTCCTCGAGGTCGCGACGCTCCAGGATCGCCCGCCGTGACTCGAAGGAATGCCCCTCGCCGGGGAAGACCGCCAAGGTGGCGTCCGCGCCGCACAGCACGAGGTTCTCGTAGAGGGTCAGCGACTGCTGCGGCGTCGTGGCGGAGTTCTCATCGGAATCCCCGCACGTGATCAGGAACGGGATCCCCCGATGCGCATGGGCCTGGGGGAGAACGGTCATGGCGCCGTACAGATCGGGGGCGGAGGCCACGGTGCGATTGTCGTGCTCGAATCCCCCCGGCGTGGTGTACCTGTCATACGCCCCGCTCCGCAGCAGCACCCCGGTCGGCGAGGCCGCACGGCGGAGCACGGCCACGGCGGCCAGCGCCGCCCCGAAACTGTGCCCGCCGAGGAAGGGCGCGGCGGACGACTCCGGAAGCTCTTCGGCGATGACATCCAGAGCGGTGTTCCACGCCCGGTGCAACTGCGCGAGGAGTCCCTCGACATCCGCGTGCGACAGCGCCTCGTAATCGATGCCGACCCGCACCACCGGGCGCGAGGTCGCGTGGCACCACTCGACACCGCCGGGGAAGCGGGATCCGAGGTCGACGCCGGCCAACCCGATGAGTTGAATCGGCAGCGTCCGGGAGGAATCGAACCAGACCAGCGGGGCGGCGCCCAGCACCGACTCGGTGAGGACGAGTTCGACGACATGCCCCGAAAGAACCCGGGTGGCGGTGAAGGCGGATCGCCCGGAGACGGGGTCGTCCGCCGTCGGGCACCAGAGGACGCGGTCCTGGGGGCGGGACGCATCGGCGGCGGGGTCGGAATCGGGATCGGGCTCGGGGCCGGGGGGAGCCTCGGCGAGGGGGACCGCCGCGGGACCGGCGGCGGTGATGACCTCGACGCCGCCCGCGCCGCCACCGGGGCGAAGGCTCTCGATGACGCCGTCGGCCTCCCACGAGCCGCCCTCCCACCGCAGGAGGCGCGGCCGCCCGCGCTCCACCCACGCGCCGCTCCGGCCGGGCACGCCCGTGTAGTGATCGACGCCGTCGTCGACGACGGCGATGATCGATCCGTCCTCGACCGCGTAGGAGGTGGTCCTGTCCGCCAGCCGCTCGGTGTACACCGGCGTGGAACGCCCGTCGAGCACCCGGTGGGCGACCGAGCCCCGTGGAAGGTCGCCCACCTTCGAGACCCGCGGGGGGGCCTGCGCACCGGCCGGGGCGAGCAGGTGGTGGGCGACGTGGTCCTCGCGGAGGAAGGCGGCGAGCTCCTCCGGCGTCGCCGCCAGGCCGACGATGAGCGACTCCCCCGCGTCGAGGTGGACGACGGCGCCGGGGGGCAGGCCGGGAACGGGCGCGTCATCGAGCATGAGGGTGCACAGGGCGGAGAAGAAGAGGTCCTCCACCAGGGCCCGCGGCCACGGCTCGGCGTCGTCGCGGCGCAGGGGGACGGTGCGGCGGTGCCCGTGCTCCTGGCGGAGCCACACCGCGCGGTCTCCGAGCGACCACAGGCGAGCGCCTTCAAGAGGATCCGGTCGGAGTCCGAGCAGGGACCGCGTGCTCGTCCCCCACCGCGTCCGGTCAGCACCGGCCGCCCGGCACGAGTCGACGGCGACGCGGCCGTCGTCCTCCACATGGGCGAAGACCCAGCCGCGCGCTCCGCGGGGAACGGGCGGACCGGCGGCGCGATCCGTGAGGAGAACGGGATCCCCGTCCTCGACGACCCCCAGGTATCCGAACGGCACCACGGAGGGGACGATGTCGCCGACGAGGCGGTCATAGGCGACTGCCCGGTACCTGAGCAGGTCCATGCGGGCCCGGGGGAAGGTGCGGTACACGGGTGCCTCGAGCACGGCCCGCGCGCCGCTGCCGGGGTGCACGAACATACGGACATTCATGGCGTTCAGGCCGCTTCGCAGCCGCCGGGGCGAGGGATCCGCCGCCTGGGCCTCCCGGACCGTCCGGAGCTCTTGCGTCATGACGGCCGTCCTTCCGCCCCGGTCAGAGCGGGGGACCGGGGAGGACGCGGCGACCGGAGGAATCGGGAGGAGCGGAGGGAGCGCATGGGCGTGAGCCGGCCGTCCTCCATGCGATAGCTGCGGTTGACGTCGGTCAGGCTGTTGCTGCGACGGATGAACTGGTTATCCATTGGATGTGTCCTTCTCTGTGCTCCAGACGGGTCCCGCCCGGGATTGTGTGGTGTGCGGAGGTCTCCGCGCACCTTCCCCGGATGGGGAAGCTTGGAAAATTCTGTTGTGTCAGTCGGCGGCCAAAGCAGTGATCGGCATCATGGCGGCGGCTCGTCTGGCAGGCCTTAGCGAGGCGGTGGCGCCGACCAGGAGCGCGATGGCCAGGAGTCCGGCCAGTGGGAGCCAGGGGATGGCGACTTCAAGTCCGCCGTTGCCCAATACCGCTAGTGAACCAGCCGCCCCGAGAGCGGTTCCAGCGATAATGCCGAGGGTTCCGCCTATGACGGCCAGGAGGATGGTCTCTGTGATGATGAGGCGGCGGATTTGCGAACGGTCGGCGCCGGTGGCGCGCAGGACGCCGATCTCGCGGGTGCGCTCCAGGACGGAGACGTCGGTGATATTGGCCAGGCCGGTCAGAGAGATGATAAGAGCGGCTCCCATGACCAGGCAGGTGAGGAGCATTATCTGGTTGAGCGCATCGCTGAAGGCGTCGCGTCCCTGGGCACTGTCATTGACCATGAGATCCTGGCCACGGGTGGCCTGACGCACGGCGCTCTCGAGCGCTTGAGTGGGTCCTTCGCCCTTGGCGCGCACCCACATCATGGCGTTGGCGGGAGCGGTGCCGTTGAGGCGCTCGGCGGCGGCGGGGGTGATGGCAGCGCCCCAGCCCTCCCTGACGCGGGCGGTCAGGGTGGCGCTGCCGGCCGGCCCGGTGAGGGTGACCGCGGCGCCGTCGGGAATGTCATAGATTTCGCCGACGATAAGGGTGTTGTCGTCGAAGTCCTCCAGGCCCTCGGTGGAGCGAACAATGGGGGAAATGGTGGCGGTGTCGATGGAGGCGACGTCGGTCCGTTCGGTCTTGCCGTTCACGGTCTGGGTCAGGTCGAGGATGGGGACGAGGACGGTGCCCTGCACGCCGTCAATGCTCCTGATGGTGGAGGTCAGGGCAGCACTGTCGGTCTGCGGCGTTACCCCGAAGATCGTGATGTCGGTGGGCGAGGCCTGGTTCAGGATGTTTTGAAAGGACGAGCTGAAGGAGAACAGGCCCACGAACAAGGTCGAGCCGATCATGACCCCGATGAGAAGGGTGGCGGCGGTAGCAGTGGAACGACCGGGGTTGCGAACTAGGTTGCGAGCGGCCAGATGAAGGAGAGGATACCGGCCCTTAGCCCCGACCCGTCCGGTGATGCTGACGATGAGGACTATCAGCAGGGGCAGAGCCGCCAGGATTCCCAGGGCGATGAGGGCGGCGCCGCCAGCCACTATGTAGAGGTTGTGCCCGGTCATCCCCGACACGAGGAGGACGCCGCCAGTCAGGATGAGAACGAGCCCGCTGACAGCAGCCCAGGGCCGCTTCCTGGTCCGGTTGACGCCAGCGGTCTGCCCGGTGATGGCCACCAGGGGAGAGATGCGGGAGGCCCTGCGCGCCGGACGCAGGACGGCGATGAGGGTAACTGCGGCACCCAGGACGATGGTGACGGCCAGGGAGGCGGGGGTGATGGTGAGCTGGTCGGCGCCCAGATCCTCGATGACGCCGGAGCGGATGAGAACGGCCCCGGCCACAGCTCCGAGTCCGGCTCCGGCCACGGATCCGATCAATCCGGTGAGGGCGGCGGTGCGCAGCACGGCGCCCATGATCTGGCGGCGCGAGGCGCCGATGCAGCGCAGCAGTCCGGTGGTGCGGGTCTGTCGGGCCACCAGGGCGGTGAAGGTCGTGGTGATGACAATAGCGGATACTAATGCACATACCGGCGCCAGCAGATTGAGCATCGTAGACATAGTCGCCCCGCCCGACGTACTGGAGACAGCACGCTGGACTACAGCAGTGTCGGCGTCCATCACGGAGGCGCCGGGCTGAACGGCGTGCACCACCCGTTCGACCTCGCTCACGAGGGTGCCGGTACTCACCCCCGGCTTCGCATTCACGTACAGGCAGTGGTAGGCAGTGGTCGCCCCCATAGCAGCCAATTGCTTGGGCGTGGCGTAGACCATGACGTCGCTGGGATCGAGTGTGGTATCCGCCCCCGGGGAAACAATGCCCACCACAGTCGAACTGGTGCGCACAGTGCGGTCGTGATCAGTCAAGCGAATGGTGTCCCCCACGCCCAGGCCCTGCTGCTCGGCCAGGCGAGTGTTGACGGCGACCTCCCCGTCGGCCTGCGGTAGTCGTCCGGCCGTCAGGGTCGTGTGCTCACTCAATGCAGGTACATCCTGAGCCAGGATCGTGGCCCCCACCGCACGAGTGAGTTGTTCGGGCAGATCCAGTCGAAGGACATCCCAGTGCTCACCGCGCACCGAGGCCACGCCGTCAACAGCCTCCAGTTGCGAGATCAGATTGTCATCCAGTACCTCACCATCATCATGCAGATCCACCGCCGTGACCACCACATCGGCGCCTTTGATAGACAGGCGGGCATCGGCCCGCATCCTGGTGGTGTAGGAGTCGGAGACGATGAAGGCGAAGGCGATCAGGGCGGCGCTCAGGGCCACGGCGATCAGGGCGGCGGCGGTGCGGCGGACGTCAAGCAGGGAGGGCATCAGTGCATCCTCCTGGTCTGGAGGGGGCCGGCGGGGCCTGTGGTCGCGGCGCCGGCCCGGGGGGCCGGGAAGTAGGAGGCGGCGGGGCGGCCGGGTGCGGCGGGGTGGCGGGTGACGCCAGGAGTGCGGGTGGGTCTGCGCGTGGGCACGGGCACGGTGGCCCGGAAGTCCCCGGCCGGGGGCTCGGCGGGGTCGGGACCGGGGGCGGCCGCCGGGGCGTCCGGGCCGGCGGGCGCGCCGTGGCGGGCGGCCGGGCCGGCGGGTGCGGCGTGGTGGTGTGGGGCCGCACCGTGGTGGTGGGTGGTGGGGTTGTCTGTGGTGATGTGTCCGTCTGTGAGGCGGATGATGCGGTTGGTGGCGGCGGCGGCGTTCTCGTCGTGGGTGACCATGACCACGGTCTGGCCCAGGTTGCGGCACATGGCCCCCAGGGCCTGAAGCAGCGAGGCGGCCGAGGCGGTGTCCAGGGCGCCGGTGGGCTCGTCGGCGAAGACGACCTCGGGGCGCCCGGCCAGGGCGCGGGCCACGGCCACCCTCTGCTGCTGGCCGCCCGACAGCTGGCTGGGGCGGTGGTCCAGGCGGTCGGCGATGCCCAGGGCGTCGATGACCGCCCGGTACCACTGCTCATCGGGCCTGCGGCGGGCCAGGCGCAGCGGGAGCAGGATGTTCTCCTCGGCGCTCAGGGTGGGCAGGAGGTTGAAGGCCTGGAACACGAACCCCAGCCTGTCGCGCCGCACCCGGGTCAGCTGAGCGTCGTTCATGCCCGCCAGGTCCTCACCCGCGATGAGCACTGACCCCGAGGTGGGAGTGTCCAGACCGGCCAGGCAGTGCAGCAGAGTCGACTTGCCCGACCCCGACGGGCCCATCACCGCCACGAACTGACCCCGCTCCACGCTCAGACTCACCCCGCCCAGAGCCACCACCCGAGCCTCACCCGACCCGTACACCCGCACCACATCACGCGCCTCCACCACAACATCGGCACCGCGAGTGGTCTGGGACCACTCGGCGGCAGCGCCCGGAACACCGCTCATGAGGTCCTCCTTCTTCCATATCCGTTCAACCCATCGACTTGATGGCACTGACTCTAGGAACGGCCCCGAAGCGGCGGAATACGACCAAAGACCACACTTCGACCCCCGGCTACGACCAAAGGCCGGCGCCCCTCCGCCCTTGCCGCCGGCCCGCTCGAGAAGTGACACTTGACCCCATTAAGTGCAAGAACCGAGCGGACCGGTGACAGATGAGCGAGAACGAGTGGCCGAGGCCGGGCCGCGAGACGCTGCCCTGGACCTCGCGCATGGCCGAGTTCCTCACGCCCCGCCAGCGCGCCCTCCTCCCCTCCACCTACGAGGCCGCCGTCGTCCCCGAAATCGCCGACGCCGCCCTGACCCTCCCCACGCGCCTCGCCGCCGCCGAGGCCGACGCTGTCGCCGCGGTCTCGCGCTTCGACTCCGACGCCGCCAGCGCGCTCCTGCCGTTCACCCCCCTGCTCCTGCGCAGCGAGTCCAGCGCCTCCTCGAGGATCGAACGACTCACCGTCTCCGCCCGCAGACTCATGGAGGCCGAGCTCTTCGAGACGGGCCGCGGTAACGCCGCACTCGTCGTCGCCAATACCCGGGCCATGACGGCCGCCTCCTCGATCCGCCCGCCGCTGAGCCTCGACTCCCTGCTGTCCATGCACCGCGCCCTCCTGGAGTCCAGCGCCCCCGACGACGCCGGGGCGCTGCGCCGCGAGCCCGTGTGGATCGGCGGATCCGAGCTCTCCCCCGCGGGCGCGCTCTTCGTTCCTCCCCGGCACGAACGGGTGCCCGAAGCGCTGGAGGACCTCTTCGCCTTCACCCGCCGCACGGATCTGCCGCCCCTGACCAGGACCGCCATCGCCCACGCCCACTTCGAGACGATCCACCCCTTCGTCGACGGCAACGGCCGCACGGGGCGCGCCCTCATCCACGTCCTGCTCTCCTGGGCGGGGCTGACCCCGCACGCCCCGCTGCCCCTGTCCGCCGTGCTGCTCGCCGACGTCGACTCCTACTTCCGCTCCCTGGACGCCTACCGCCGCGGCGAGCCGCTCGTCATCGTCGAGCTCTTCATCGGGGCCGCGGCGCGGGCCGCAGCGCTCGGGCGCAGCGCGGGGCGACGGATCGGCCGGACCGTGGAGGCCATGCTCGAACGCTCCCCCGGGCGCGCGGGCACGCCGGACCGCGCCATTATTGAGCTGCTCGCCCGCCGACCGGTCCTCGACGCGGGTTCCGCGGCGACCGCCGTCGGGGTCTCCGAGGCCGCGGCGCGCCGCTCCCTGGAGCGGCTCGAAGCCGCCGGCCTGCTTCGCGGGTACCTCATCGGCCCGCACCGGAGGGCGTGGCGCAGTCCCGAGATCCTCGATCTCATGGACGACGTCGCCTCCGCTCTGGGACGCCGGGCGCGACCCGGAACGCGCCGAGAAATGCCATAGTTGGGGCCATGGTCAGGCGGCGCAGACCCACCGGACTCCGGTACCTGAAGATACTCGGGGTCGTCGCGCTGGCGCTCGTCTCGGTCGGCGGCACCTGGGCGGGTACCCACTCCTGGGGGCTCACGGCCGGGGCGGCGCTGGCCCTGATCGCCCTGCGGTGGTGCGGGCGCCACGCCGACGCCGTCCTCGGCGTCCACGGCCTCCTGTGCGCGGTCCAGATCATTGTCACGGACTCCGTCCTGCCCGCCGATCTGCCAATGGTCGTGTCCCTCCACGCGGTGGGACGACGGGGCAGGCGGGAGCTCACGCCCCTGTGGACCGCGGCAGTGGTCATCGGGGCCGCGCTGGGCTCCTGGGACTGGAGCCGGGACAAACTGGGCTTCCCCACCTACTACCGCCAGAGTCTGCTCACGAACTTCGCCATACCCATATGCGTATCCGCCATCTCCTGGGGCCTGGGCAGGTCGGAGAGGCAGCACCAGGAACTGGCCGCCAGCCGCGTGGTCGAGGCCGAGGCCCTGGCCGCGGAGGCCCGCGCCCGCCAGGCGGAGTCGGCGGCCCGCCTGGCGGAGGAGGAGCAGCGGCACGCGGCGCGCGACGCGGCCCTGCGCACCGAGATCGCCCGGGAGGTCCACGACGTCGTGGGGCACGCCCTGGCCCTCATCGCGGTCCAGGCCGAGGCGGGCCACTACCTGGCGTCGAGCTCCGACGACATCGACCTTCCGCCGCCCCAGCGCCTGGAGCAGGCGGCGCAGGCGCTGGGGACGATACGGAGGACCGCCCGCTCGGCCCTGGCCGACACCCGCGGTCTGACCCGCACCCTGACCTCCTCGTCCTCCTCCCCGGAGTCGGGCGGGCCGCTGCGCCCGGTTCCGGGGCTCTCCGACCTGCCGCGACTCGTCAACGACGTCCGCGCCGCCGGGCTGCCGGTCGAATTGAGGATCGACGACCCGCCGCCGGGCCGTCCCGCCCTCGGGACGCAGGCCGGGCTCGCCCTCTACCGCACGGCCCAGGAGTCGCTGACCAATGTGCTCAAGCACGCGGGGCCGGCCTCCGTCGATATAACGGTGGAGCACCGCGACGACGACGTCGTCCTGACCGTCACGGACCGTCCCGACGACGGCCCCGGCGCTGACCCCGACCCCGCCGCCGACGCGCCGTCTCCCGGGGCGGCCGGGGCGGCCGAGGCAGCTGGAGTCTCCCGCGCCGATGCGGCGGAGGGCACCGTCCGATCCGTCGTGGACGGCGACCCGGCCGAAGCCCCCCGCGCCGATGCGGCGGAGGGCCCGCCGCGCGGCGGGCGTCCGGGCGACCCCGGCGAACGGAACGGCCGCGGGGGGTCGGGCGAGCGCGGCGGGCAGGGCCTGGCGAATCTGCGCCGTCGTCTCGAGGCGGTCGGCGGGAACCTGAAGGCCGGGCCGCAACCCGGCGGCGGATTCGCCGTGCGCGCCCGCGTCCCCGCGACCCCGGCCGCGGAGCGGGACGTTGCGGCGCCGTCCACTGCGCAGCCCGCCTCTTCCCCCGCGGAACGGAATGCCGTGGCGCCACCCGCCGCGCAGCCCGCCTCTTCCCCCGCGGTCCCCGAGGAGCGGGACGCCGCAGCCGCGCATTTGAGGGATGAGGCGCCGTGAGCCGGCCGCTGCGCATCGCGCTGGTGGACGACCAGGACCTGGTCCGCACCGGCTTCCGCATGATCCTCGACGCCCAGAGGGACATGTGCGTCGTCGGGCAGGCGTCCGACGGCGTCGGCGCCCTGTCCATGGTCAGGACGACCCGGCCCGACGTCGTGCTCATGGACATTCGAATGCCCGCCCTGGACGGCATCGCCGCCACCCGGGCCGTTCTGGAGGCCGATCCCGGGATCAAGGTGATCGTGCTGACCACCTTCGACCTGGACGACTACCTCGTGGCCGCCATGAGGGCCGGGGCCTCGGGCTTCCTGCTCAAGGACACCACGGCCCCCGAGCTGATCGCCGGGATCCGGGCCGTGGCGCGGGGCGACTCGGTCGTGGCCCCCTCGGCCACCCGCCGGCTGCTGGAGCGCTGGTTCGCGCCGCCCGCCTCCGCCGATTCCCCGGGGGCTGGCGCGGCGCGCCCCATCGACTCCCCGGGGATCGGCGCGCGCCCCGCCGACCCCCCAGAGCACAGCGCGCGGGCCGCCGACTCCCCAGAGCACAGCGCGCGGGCCGGACGAGCCGGCCTCCTCGCAGTCCTGTCCGACCGGGAGAAGGAGATCCTCACCCTGGTGGGACGGGCCATGAACAACAGAGAGATAGCCGGCGACCTCTTCCTGGCCGAATCGACGATCAAGTCCCACATCAACCGCATGCTGCGCAAGCTGAACTTGCGGGACCGCGCCCAGCTCATTGTGCTGGCGTACGAGAGCGGGCTCGTGCGCGCGGGCGAGGGGCCAGCCCCGGTCGGGACCGATCATCCGGACCGCCCATCCCAGTAGGTTCGGCGCGGCTAGTCCCGACGCCCCGGATCCCGTCCCGCCCGCCACGGGCTGACGCACCGCCCATTTCCAGGCCGACGCGACCGGGTGCGGATCTCCTCCCGCCACGGGCTGACGGCAGGTGCCGGGATGCGCCCAATGAGCCTTTAAGGTTATTCGGTGTGATTTTGAATGACCGCCCTTGGTGACGAATAGTGTTTTAGTCGCCCCGCTCCGCGGCGTTATTCCGGTGACATTGTTCGAAAATCGTTTTTATACCGCTCCTGAGCATGTACAGTGACACCAGCACGGAACCAATGGTATCCAGATGGGATGAAATTCCGGAGCCGGGGAATACCAGTATTGCAGCAAGCACAATGGTCACGCACACGTCGACACCCGATTTTGCTTTGAACAACCTCGCCTGTACACCCAGGATGGAATTTCCCTGCTTTTTGTGAAGAAATGCGTACCGGCGCCAGAAGAATATGTTGGTGGCCGCGCCGAGAATCGCGATCGCAAGTGCAGGAACGACGTTCCCCTTGTCCTCCCTGCCTGACAGGACTGTCAGGAGGATCATGCTCATCCCGCTCACGCACATGATCACTCCGACGAAACTGTTTCCTCTTCTCTCCAGCGCATGTTTCCGCTTCTCGTCCATCTTTCGTCTGTTCGTCACCGTGTACACGGCGAAGGCGACGATGAGCGCCAAGAACTCTGCCGTTCGCCTGGTGAAGTCCGAGAGTTGTGTGGAGCTGTGACCAACAGTGAGGCCCAGGCCCAGGACCAGCGGTCCGGGTGAGCTCAGCAGCATTGAGGTCAGGAGGGTTCGGTAACCGCTTTTCTTATCTTGATCCATGAGTTCTCCTGAATTAGATTGCGAGATTGACGCGAAAGAAAGCTACTGGAACAGAAGATGCGCCGGACACAGAATCAGCATGGCCGCCGCTGGGCAGAAGAAAGTATCAAGCCCGTTGGACGTTGCCAGCTCGGCGGCCGTGGTGACCGTCGCCGTCAGAGCGGATACCAGGAGGGCCTGCTCCGAGGAGAAGGTGTCATTCCATGAAAGAACCGCGAAAACGCTCACCCAGGAGAGTACAAGCATGGCGAGCGTGCCCTCCAAGGATTTTCTCCGCATTTTTCCGATCTTATTCTTCCCGTACCGTTTCCCGACCAGCGCGGCGGCCGCGTCCCCTGGCCCCCAGGCGAAGATGCTGACAAGGGCGAGGTTCCTGTCCCCGAGCCAGCCCCAGCAGACGCCTACTGCCAACATGAACATGAGGTAAGAGGCGCTCAGGCTCTTGTGCAGTTCTCCGGGACTTCTTTCAGATGATATATTTGAAAGAGAGGAGGCGGCGGGCCGATCTTTTATGGACCGATCCTTTATCGAGAGAAGAAGGAGAAGGATCGGGTGCGCCGCGACGGCGAACACCACTATTGTAACTTCCGTGATCCTCCAGTCGGCGAAAGCGTACAGCCATACCGTTAGAACAATAATTGCGGAGAGATGCAGAAGCTTCCTGGACACTTCTGGAGGCACTGAGACTATTTTGCGAATGAAAAGCACGGATGAAGCGCACAGAAAATATGCGCCGACGACGTAGAGCAGACCCTGCAGTATTCTTATGGGGACCACGACTGGCATGTTGAACCCTTCTCATCGGAGTTGCTGGCGATGGTGGTGGTGCCCGGTCGGGCTCGGCTCGGCCCAATAGCTCGCCCGCTGGCAGAGGGAGCGAGATTGGACGCCTCAACCGTTTTGCGTCATGAGGCTGCAGACGTCGGGCCCTGACGGGGCGGTGAGGGTCCGTCCGAGTCGGGATGGGTGGTGCTGAGTCATCCGATCCGGCATCGAAGATCCTCACCACCACGATTCACTATAACACCCCGAAGGGCCTCGGTGAAGTCGGCGGGGATTGTCCGGTGTTCGGAGTTCTCGGCGTATTGGCGGGGCTGCGGCGCGGCCCCGCCGGGACGATTGTGTGATGTTGGTTCACAAAGGTTATTCAGGGTGTGATTTCGAACACGTAGAGCGCGAGGACGGCGGTGATTGTCCGATCGAATATGTGCAGGGCTTTCCCGCAGGCGGTGCGAATGGATTATTCAGGACTTGATGTTGGCGGTGGACTCGTCGGGAGAGCCGCCGGGCGGGGGCCCGCAGCGATCGCCACCACGCTAAGGAACGTGCCCGACCCGGCTTGCGTAATGCGAGCCCAGCGCGACGGAATCCACACCACCTTGCGTCATGCGAGCCCAGCGCGACGGAATCCACCCCAGCTCGATCCGTGCCGGCCCACCTCGCACAATGCGAGCCCAGCTGACACCACCAAAACGACACCCCGAGGGCGGGGGGCATCGTGGAAGGCAGCCGCGAGCAGAACCGCCGGGATGACGACGCCCCCGAGGCGGGGCTCACCGGCACGCTCTTCCAGCGCCGGCTGGCCACGGCCCGAGCCCCCCGAGGCGGGGCTCACCGGCGGATGGCGCATCGGATCCCGGGCCGCGCCCCGACTCCCCCGGGGCAGACGCGCAGACGGACGGTGCGACCGGCACGACCGACACGACCGGACCCGGTCTCGTCCCGGCCGCGCGGCCGAGGCGTCCCCCTTTAGTCGGAGACGGGGCCGACAAGCCGTCTTTCGGCGCATTCCCCCGGCTCTCGGCCCGCTCCTACCGTGAGTGCCATCAGTTGAATGGACCGAACAGGGAGAAGATTTCCGTGAACCGAGCTCCTCGCCCCGCCCCCGCGCACCGCGCCCCAGCCCAGAGGGGGGTGCGCTGACATGCCCTCCCTGCTCGACGCCCGCCGCACCGCCGCCGCCCTGGTGGCGGTGGCCCTGAGCGCGGCCCTGATCGCCTTCGCCTTCATCGTCTCCGACTCCTTCACCACCCAGCTCACCGCCGCCGCCCGCGCCTCGGTGGGCGACGCCGACGTCGTCGTCCTGCCCCAGCGCGGCGAGGACCTGCCCGAGAGCACCGCGCAGAACATCGCCGCCGCGTCCGGGGTGGCCGGCGTGCGCCCCTACATCGAGGGCATGACCTACCTCGATCGGCCCGGCACCGCCTACGACGAGCACGTCTTCGTCCTGGACGCGCCGACCCTGACCAGTACCACCCGTCTGACCGCCGGGCGCCTGCCCGAGGCGGCCGGGGAGGTCGCGGTCTCCTCGTTGTTCGCGCAGAACCAGAACCTGGGGGTCGGCGACGCGGCCTCCTTCATCAAGGACCCGACCGACGACGCCGCCTCCCCCACCACCGCCACCATCGTGGGCATTATCGAGCCCGGGGCCGAAGCGACCCGGCAGAGCCCGCAGGACTCCTACGTCTTCGCCACCGCCGACGAGCGCGCCGCCCTGGGCGTGAGCGAAACGCCCGTCGTCCTGTACGTCACCGCACGGGACGGGGTCTCCGCCGGCGACCTCCTGGACTCGGTGACGAAGGCGGCCGACGGCGCCCAGGTCTACACCGCCGACGACATCGTCACCATGCGCGCCGCGAACAGCGGCAGCAGCACCTCGGCGACACTGCTCCTGCTGGGTGTGCTCGGGCCGGTGTGCGCGGTGGTGGCGGCCATCGTCATCGCCACGACCTTCGCCACCCTGGTGGCCCGCCAGACCCGCACCACCGGACTGCTTCGCTGCGTGGGGGCCTCGCGCCGCCAGGTCATGGGCGCCGTGCTGCGCACCGCCGCCCTCACCGGGGTTCTCGGCTCCGTTCTCGGCGCCGGGATCGGGGCCGGAGCCGGGGCCGCCCTCATCCGCTCCGGCGTCGTCGACGGCCTCGGGTCGCAGTACCTGACCATCACCCCCGCCTCCCTGGCCCTGGCCGTCGGGACGTCCACCCTGGTCACCCTCATCGCGGCCCTGTGGCCCGCCCGCCGCGCCTCCCGCATCTCGCCCCTGGTCGCCCTGACCGGCGTCGTCGCCGACGACCGCACCCTGGGCCGACGCCGCCTGGCCGCCGCCATCGCGGGCGCCGTCATCGCCGCCGCCGGCTCCGCCGTCATGTTCCTGGCGGTCAGGGCCCGCATTCTGGAGTTCACGGCGGCCGGCGCCGTCGTGCTCGTCCTGGGCGTGCTGGTCGCCCTGCCGCTGCTGGTGGTCGGCGCCTCCCGGCTCATCGGGCGCCTGGCGGGCGCCGAGCGCCACCCCGTCCTCCACCTGGCAACCCGCAACCTGGAGCGCAACCCGGGGCGGGCGAGCGCGACCACCGCCGCCCTGCTCGTCTCCGTGGGCGTGGCCGCCACCATGGTCACCGGCCTGACCAGCGTCGCGGCCTCCACGGACAGCTACCTCAGCTCCGGCGCCCCCATCGACATCCGCGTCCAGGGCACGACGGCGCAGCAGGACATCGACTCGCTCACCGCGCAGGTCAAGGGCGTCGACGGCGTCCAGACCGTCGTGGCGGTCCCCGAACTGAGCCTGCGCCTGACCCCCGAGAACAAGGACGCCTACTCCAACACCAGGGGCGATGACGACTTCACCGTGAGCGCGGTGGACGAGGCCGCGGTGGCCCCCGTCATCCGCTCCCACCACGGCCTGGAGGGACTGGACGACGGCACTCTCATCGTCGGCGGCATCTACCACCTGGCCGAGGGCTCGAAGGCGACCCTCACCGGACCGGCGGGCAGCGCCGAGCTCACGGTCCACGTCGAGGAGGGCGGCTTCGGCCCGGTCATCACCCCCGCCGTCGCCCACCGACTCGTCGGGGACGCCCCCACCGCCCGCGCCCTGTGGGCGCGCACCAGCGGCGACGGCTCCGACGCCGCCCCGGCCGCCCGCGTCCGCGAGGCCCTGCGCGGCACCGGGCTGCTCGTGAGCGGCTCGGCCGACGGGCGCACCGCCTTCTCCCAGCAGATCCAGCGGGTGACGGTGGTCATTGGAGCTGTCCTCGGTCTGACCCTGCTCATCACCCTGTCCGGCCTGGCCAACACCACCGACGTGTCCGTCCTGGAGCGCACCCGCGAGATCGGCGTCCTGCGGGCCACCGGCACCGGGCGCGCGCAGGTGCGGGGCCTGTTCCTCGCCGAGGCCGTCCTCACCGCCCTCCTGGGCGGCCTCATCGGCGTCGCCCTGGGGGCGGCCATCGGACTGGCGGGCGTGTCCGCCCTCATGGGCACGCAAGCCGGCTCGGGCCTCAACCTGCAACTCCCCTGGCCGGCACTGATCGGGATCCTCCTGGCCTCCGCCGCCGTCGGCGTCCTCGCCTCCCTGCGACCCGCGGGCCGGGCCGCCGCCATCGCCCCCGTCGCCGCCCTGGCCACCGACTGACGGCCGACTGACCGCCGCCCGGCCCCGGGACGCCCCGGCGAACCACGCGCAGCGGCCCCTCGACGCCGAGACGTGCACTTCGCACTCGAGAATGACGGTTGGAACCGCGCTCTCGAGTGCGAAGTGCACCTCTCGGCGAAAAGGCCGCCCGCCCATCGGGTGACGCGCCCGCGGGCGGGGCGGACCCGGCGTTGCCACCCTCGGGTGGCAACGCTCCCGCGGCCTTGCAACCCGGGGTGGAAAATCGGTCCGGACCGGTGTGACCGACGCCGTCGGCGCCTACGGTCGACACCATGAGCACCTCCACCGCCCCCATCCGATTCCATTTCCTCGACGCCCTGCGCGGTTTCGCCATTGCGGGCATTCTCCTGGTCAATACCGCCGACATTATGCATCTGGGGCGTCACGGCCCCGTCCTGGTCCACCCCGTGATCCCGCCGGCCGCCAACGCCCTGTACTTCCTCGTGGCGACCCGCTTCGTCCCGATCTTCTCCTTCATGTTCGGCATGAGCATGGGATTCGTCATCGACTCCGCCGTCCGGCGCGGCGAGGCCGGTTGGAAGATCCTGCTGCGCCGCCTGGGCGCCCTGGTCATCATCGGGCTTCTCAACTCCATCCTCTACCCCGACGAGATCCTGCTCGCGTACGCCATTATGGGAATCCTCGCCCTGCCCGTCGTCCTCGCAGTGCCGCGCTCCTGGCGCCTGGGACTCGGTCTGGCGGCCACCATCGGCGCCTACGCCGTGGCGGGAGGAGGCAACCTGTCCCTGCCCGGGCTGCTCCTCCTCGGTTCGGCCGCCCAGGCCTACGGTCTGCCCGCCCTGCTCGAGCGCGCCGACCGGCGCGTCGGGGCGGCGGCGCTGCTGTTCGCCGCGGCCACCGCGGCCGCGATCCCCTGGCAGGCCGGGGAGCCCGGCGACCCCAGGTTCTTCGTGGCCGGCGGGGTCGCCGGGGGCGTCATGGCCTGCCTGTACGTCTGCCTCCTGGCGCTGCTGTGGCGCACTCCTGTGCGCCGGGTCCTCAGAGCGGCGTTCGAGCCCCTGGGGCGCATGGCCCTGACCTGCTATGTCACCGCGACGTTCGTCATGGTGCCCGCGGGGATGATGCTTCACGCGGAGTCGAGGTCGGCCTTCGACGTGGTGCCCGGGCTCGTCGTCGCCGTGGCCGTCCTGGCCGTCCAGTGGATCGCGTGCCGCCTGTGGCTGTCCCGCTTCTCCTACGGTCCCCTGGAGTGGGCGTGGCGGTGCGCGACCTGGTGGCGGATCGTCCCGCTGCGGGCCGGCCGGCCCGTCGCAACCCCGGCCTCCCGCGACTCGGCCGTCCCGCCGCGGTTCGGTCAACCCGTCACGGCTCGGCCGGCCTCCCGCGACTCGACCGTCCCGCTGCGGCCCGGCCGACCCGTCACGGCCGGCTGATCGCAGGCTGAATCGCGCGACGACGAATACGATGCCGGGCCCGGGGTCACTGCGGTGATCCCGGGCCCGGAAGTTATTCAACGGGCGGCAATGCGGGTGCGGGCGGCCCGGCGGCACTCGCGTCTACTACGCCCTTCTTCCTCTGCTACGTTCCTTGACTGTACGAGAAAAAGAGGCGTAGCGGAGGGTGAAGGAGCGCAGCGGACAGGAAGGCGCGTAGCAAACGACCCGACGCGCCCTCCGCGGACCCCGGGGCCGCCGGCCAGGACCCCGCGGCACAACCCACGCCAAGGGACTCACCCGAGGTCGGCGACCTTGACCAGCCCATCACCTCCGCCGCGGCGGGATCGGCGGCGAGAAGAAGCGCGGAATATCAACGTTTCTCTTTCGGCGCCCCGGCGAGATCCAGGCCTTTGTGGCAGATTTGAACAACCTGCGCCGCCGCGGGCCCCGCACGGACGGCGGCCACGGCGAGCACCCCGGCCCCCGGACCGGTCCGCGCTGCCCCCCCGGACGCGCAGGAGCCGCCCCGCTTGGCGGCTCGAAGGTGTCGCGCGACCCGATGACGCGGAGAAGACTCCCGCGGAGACCGCTCGAGGCGGGAAATGGCGCTCTGGGAGGATCGTTCGGGTCGGCACCCCGGATGCGCTCGGCGGTTCCCGCATGATTCCGCGGTTGTGTAGCCAACGCTGCGGGGTGCGGGGCGGAACGATCCTCCCAGAGCGCCAGAATCAGGACCCGATGGACCGCCGACCGCCCCGACCCACCCGCGAGAACCGACCCCGACGACCACCCGACCAAGAACTCCATCGAACGCACCCGATGAGCCACCGACCGCGCGCACCGCCCCCGGCCGGAACCGCCTCCGAATACGAGGCGCGCATCCCTGCGCCGGGGCGGCCCGGGGCCGGGCGGCGGTCAGTCGGCCGTCAGTCGGTGGCCAGGGCGGCGACGGGGGCGATGGCGGCGGCCCGGCCGGCGGGTCGCAGGGAGGCGAGGACGCCGACGGCGGCGGAGGCCAGGAGGATCCCCAGAACCTCCAGCCAGGGGATGGCGGGGGCGAGACTGGAGGCGCCCGCAGGCCCCATAAGAGCGGTTACACCCGCGATCCCGACCACCGCCCCCAGGACGGTGCCGATGAGACCGCCCAGAACCGCGGTGAGGACGGCCTCGGTGAGGAACAGGCCCCGCACCTGTGCGCGCCCGGTGCCGGTGGCGCGCAGGACCCCGATCTCGCGGGTGCGCTCCAGGACGGACACGTCGGTGGTGTTGGCCAGACCGGACAGGGTGATGAGCAGGGTCAGGCCGAGGACCGCGGCGGTGATGAGGGTAGCGCGATGGATGAGGGTGACGAAGGCCGTCCGACCGTCGACCGAGGCGGTGACGACGAGGCCTGTGCCGCGCAGGGCCTCGCGGACGCGGGCGGCCGGGGCGGCGTCGGACCCGTCGCCGCTGGTGCGCGCCCACAGGGCGCGGGCGGTGGGGGCGTCCCCCGCGAGCCGGTGGGCGACGGCGGGGGTGATGACCGGGCCGAGACCGCTCTTCTCGACGTGGACGCTCAGAGTGACGGCACCCGCCGGTCCGGTGAGGGTGACCTGGCTCCCTTCGGGCAGCTCGTTGGCCTCGCCGACGACGAGGGTGCCGTCGTTCAGCCCCTCCAGGCCCGCGTGGGAGCGGATGATGGGGGCGACGGCCGCCTCGTCGACCGCGTGGAGAATCAGGTCATCCGAACCGGCGGAGGAGTCGGCCCGGACGGTGAGCTCGGGGACGAGTACGGCTGTCCTGACGCCGTCGACCTGCTCGATCCTGCTGGTGAGCGCGGCCGCGTCGTCGTCGGGAGCAACGGACTGAACGGTAATGTCGACGGGGTTGCTGGAGGCCAGGTAGCCGCTCATGGAGGCCGCCACGGTGGCCATGCCCACCACCATCGTGGTGGCGACGCCGACGGAGACGAGCAGGGCGGCCGTGGTCGCGCTCGCCCGGCCGGGGTTGCGCTCCAGGTTGCGGGCCGCGAGCTGGAGGACGGGGTGGCGCTCGGCGCCCGCCAGGCGCCCGATGAGCCGGGAGGCGCCGACCACCAGCAGCGGCAGGGCGGCGAGGATGCCCAGGGTCAGGACGACGGCGCCGACGGCCGTGATCTCGGGCACCCCTATGAGGACCGCGACGCCGGTCAGGGCGGCGCCGGCGAGAATGAGGAGGACGCCGAGTACCGCGGTGATGAGGCGGCGTCGGCCCAGGGTGCGGTCGTCGGCGACGACGCCGGTCAGGGCGACCAGGGGCGAGACGCGGGCGGCGCGGCGGGTCGGTCGGAGAACCGCGATGAGGGTGACCAGGGCGGACAGTCCGACGGCCAGGGCCAGGGAGGCGGGGGTGATGGTCAGGTACTGCGACCCGAGGCCGTCGACGACGCCGGAGCGCACAAGGAGCGCGGCGGCCCCGGTCCCGAGCCCGGCGCCGAGGATGGAGCCGAGAACCCCGGTGAGGGCGGCGGTGCGCAGCACGGCGCCCATGACCTGGCGGCGCGAGGCGCCGATGCAGCGCAGCAGGCCGGTGGTGCGGGTCTGGCGGGCCACCAGGGTGGTGAAGGTCGTGGCGATGACGATGGCAGCCACCACCGCGCACACCGGACCGAGGATCCCCAGCAGGGTCAATGTCGCCGAAACCCCCGACTGGCCGTTCGCGGCGCGCATGGCGACGATGTCGTCGGCGGTGTAGACCTGGGCGCCGCCGGCCGCCCTCGTCACCGAGTCCAGGAGGCCGGCGGCGGAGGTTCCGTCGCCGGTGACGTAGAGGACGGCGGGGGTCGAGTTCAGGCCCAGGGCTGCGCGCTCGTCGGCGGTGGCGAAGACGTAGGAGTCCTGCGGGTCGTTGCGGGTCATGGCCGCCGTCGGCGCGATGACGCCCACGACGCTCGCCGTGACGGCGGAGGCGGACCGCCTATCGGTTCCCAGGGACCTCAGGGGTATCGAGTCCCCGACGCTTATGCCCTCCGTCTGCGCGAGGGCGCTCGAGATGGCGATCTCGCCGGTCGAGGCGGGCAGGCGCCCCTCGGTGACGTTCGCGCTCGCGCCCGGCGCGTCCAGGACGAAGACGTGGACGTCGCCGGCGCCGTTCCGGTCGAGGAACGCGTGCTCCTCGATATAGGGCCGCACGCTCTTAACGCCCGGTGCGGCGGCGATGTTCTGCGCGGTGCTCTCGGGCAGGTCCTCGCCGCGCTGGGGCAGGACGACGACGTCGGCGTCGCCCACCGAGGCGCGGGCGGCGGCGGTGAGCTGGGTGGTGAAGGAGTCGGAGACGATGAAGGCGAAGGCGATCAGGGCCGCGCTCAGGGCCACCGCCACCAGGGCGGCGGCGGTGCGGCGGGCGTCGAGCAGGGAGGGCATCAGTGCATCCTCCTGGTCTGGAGGGGGCCGGCGGGGCCGGTGGTTGCGGCGCCGGCCCGGGGGGCCGGGAAGTAGGAGGCGGTGGCGGGGCGACCCGGGGCGGCGGGGTAGTGGGTGGCGCCGGGGGCGCGGGTGGTCCTGCGCACCGGCGGGGCGGTGCGCGCCGGCGGGGCGGGGGCCAGTCGCGCGGTCGCGCCGCCGACCGGGCCCCCGTCCGGGCCGGCCGGGGGCCGGGCGGTGCTGGTGCGCGGGGGAGTCGTGGCCACGGGCACGGTGAAGGCGCCCGGCGCCGCCGGGGACTGGGCGGTGCGGCCGCCTCGGGCGGCGGGTCTGCGCGCGGGTACGGGCACGGTGGCCCGGAAGTCCCCGGCCGGGCCGGGACCGGGGGCGGCCGCCGGCGCCGGGGGCTCGGCGGGGTCGGGACCGGGGGCGGCCGCCGGGGCGTCCGGGCCGGCGGGCGCGCCGTGGCGGGCGCCGGCCGGGGCTGCGTGGTGGTGTGCGGTGTGGGTGGTGGGGTTGTCTGTGGTGATGCGTCCGTCTGTGAGGCGGATGATGCGGTTGGTGGCGGCGGCGGCGTTCTCGTCGTGGGTGACCATGACCACGGTCTGGCCCAGGTTGCGGCACATGGCCCCCAGGGC
>NZ_AUBL01000032.1 GCF_000429225.1 Actinomyces dentalis DSM 19115 | reverse complement strand
TGCGGGTGGGCGCCGTCGACGACGTAGTCGACCGCGCGATCGTGCAGGGCCCCGTCCACCGCCCGGAGCGGCAGCAGCGCCCGGTCGACCAGATCTCGGACTGAGGTGTTGGTCATGGAGTCTCCTCGTGCGGTTATCGTCGCCGATCCCCGTCGCCTCACCGGCGGGATCGGATGTTCGCAGGATAACGGCGCACTGCGACACGAATCCGGCGCGCCCGCCCGGCCAGCGCCCTGATCCGCTGCTTCGCCCCCGCCGCTCACGGAAGCGCTGCGGATCGGCGTCTGTCCGGCGGCCCCGGGCGCCCCGCTCACTCCGCTGCGTTTGCTACAGCATGATGTAGCAAACGCAGCGAGGTGAGTTCATGAGTACGGCAGAGGCGCTCCAAACGCTTCACACTGCGACCGTCTCGCAGTACGGTCTCATCACAACCGCGCAGGCGGCCCGGATCGGCATCAGTCGCACCGCGCTCGCCCGCCTCGTGGACGGTGAAGCGCTCGCGCGCATTCGTCACGGGGTGTACGTCCTGCCCTCATCCGACGGCGATCCCGATCAGGATCTTCGCGCAGCATGGCTGAGCACCGACCCCCGGCGCTTCGCCGATGAGCGGGCCCGCGCCGTCGACACCCCCGTCGTTTCGCACGCCTCGGCGTCCGCCCTGCACCGCATGGGGGACCTCATCCCCATCCGGCACTCCTTCACCGCTCCGCAGCGCAAGCAGACGCGGCAGACCGACATCCGCTACCACCGCGCGGCGCTCGACCCCGCCGAGATCACCCTGGTCAACGACATGCCCGTCACCACCGTCCCCCGAACGCTCGCGGATCTGACCGCCGCCTACGCCGATGACGACCATCTCGCCTCCATGGTGCGCGATGCCCTCAGCACTTCCAGCGCCACCCTCGAGGCGATCGCGACGGCGCTCGATGCGCACGCGGCGAAACGGGGCCTCGCCTCGGGCATGGACCTGGTCAACCAGTACCTGACATCGGCGGGAGCTCCGCGCACGGCCGTCGACGTCGCCCGGTTCGCGGCGCCCGCTCTCGTCGTCCCGCTCCTCCAGGATCGCGAGGCGATGTCCCGACTGGCCCGGGCCCTCTCCTCCGGCCTCAACGCCGTTGACGCTCAATACCGGAACCGACCCGCTGAGCGAATTTCCGCCATCACGCCCGCCTGAGCCTTCTTGCCGGGGGTCCCGGGGCGAGGTCGGCCCGCTTCTTCGTCAAGACGCGCATTTCGCCCTCGAGAATGACGGTTGGAGCTGCACTTTCGAGTGCGAAGTGCACGTCTCGGCGCCGGGCGGCGCCCAGAGGGGCGGGCGGACCGGCACCGCGGTCCGCGAGATCGTCGGGTAACCGCTGAGTACGTCACTTGACCCGCGAGCACGTCTGCTAGAGCGACGTGCTCGCGGGTCAAGTGACGTACTCGCGGCCGGGCGGCGTTCCCGCGAGCGCATCCGGCCGTCGGGGTGCTCGTCACGGTCGCCGTCCAACCGGGGACCTCCCCTCGGCGAGGGGCCACTGGCGGCGCAGTTGTCCACATCTGCCACAAAGACGCGGATCGCGCCGAAGTGCCGAAAGAGAATCGTTGATATTCCGGGCTTTTATCCGCGGCCGATCCCGCTTCGAGGCGCCTTTGTGGCAGATCTGGACACGGCTCCGCCCAAACCCATCTCAGGAGCCCCACGCGCCCCACCCGTGCGATGAGTGAGACCAGCCCGCCGGGGAGGGGTCCCGCGGTAGCCGCCACCGCGCCAGTGGGCCCGCCCGGCGACCAACCGTGGTTCGAAATCCTAGTCCAATACATCGAATCGTACGTCATTTCTGCCGGTTTCCGTGGCGTTTCCGCCGGTTTCGCGGAAGGGGCGGTCGGCCCCGCCTCTTCCACCGAGGATCACCACAGCTTGACCCGCTCCCACCAGTCGGGTGCGTAGGGGCCCAGGGCCGCCACCGCCCGGTAGTCGGCGTAGCACTCGGCCAGCAGCACCGGTGGCACCTCGGCCAGCGGCACGGCCCGGCGGCCCTCGCCGCGCCGCAGCTCCAGAACGCCGGTGGCGCAGGGGACCCTCTGCTCCGGCATGAGGGCGCCGGAGAAGGTGAGCACCGCCGTCAGGTCCGCCTCGGCGAAGGGCCGGACGTACTCGGTGAACCAGTTCTCGTCCCTCATCGGCCCGCGCCGGTAGCCGCGGCCGATGGCCGCCGCCCGAAACTCGAAGACGTCGGTCATGTGCCCCTCGAAGTCGTCCAGCCGCCTCTGGTCCGGTTCGAAGGAGGGGGCGGTGGCGTCCAACTGGTCGAACAGGGGCTCGATCTCGTAGTCGGCCAGGTGCTGCCGCCAGGCGGCCGCGGCCTCGGGGCCCAGCAGCGTGCCGTGGGCGATGGTCACCCGCGCCTCGTCGTCGAGCTCGACGACGGCGTCGTCGAGGCCGATGAGAGCGCCGCCGGCCTCGGGGCGCAGACTCACCGGCCCGCCCTCCGGCGGAATCGCCGTCCAGATCAGGCGCTGAGCGAGGACGGACATGAGCGGGTGGGCGAGCAGATGCTCGCGCCACTGGCCGGCCCGCCGGCTCCGCTGGAGGCACATGGCCTCGCGCAGCCGCTCGGTCTGGGCGGTCAGGACGGTCTTGGCCTCCTTGCGGGCGGCGCTCAGGCGCTTCTTGGCGGCCTTGACGACCTCGGCGTCCTCACCGGCGCGGGGCGCGGGCAGGCCGGCCCGACTCCTGCAATCGGGGCCGGTGACGCGGATCTTCAAGTCCGGTGTCAACCGGCCGGTGAACTCGCGCTCCCCATAGGACAGGCGCAGCAGACCGTCGTCGTCGAAGCCCGCCGTCGGGACGGTGCGGTCCGCCAGCTCCTCATCGCTCCACCCCCGCTCGGAGGCGATCTCCCGCACCAGGGCGGCGGCCGTGGCCTGGATGCCCGCCATCTTGTGACGCCGGGCGACGCCCAGCAGCACCTGCAGCGCCCGGTCCCGCCCATTGGCGCGCAGCGCGCGGAGAAGGGCCTCGAGCTGGGCGCGACGCAGCGGATTGTCCCGCATATAGGCGCGTACCAGCTCGGCCAGCTCGCCGTCGTCCATGCACACCGCGAAGGCCACCAGACCCTTATCCGCCATGGCCGAACCCAGGTACTCGCCCTGGAATTTCGCGTAGGCGGCGGCGATGCGGGCCTTGAGTGTAACGGCGGCCTCCTTCTGCGCGATCTCCAGGTAGCGCGCCTGCCGCTCATCGGTCTGGCAGCGCACCAGCCACTGCTGGTTCTCGTCGTAGCGCTGCTTGCCGACGGCCTCGGCGAGTCTGCGGCTCTCCTCCGGGTCGGGGTGGCGGGTGTCCCGGGCGATCCAGGCCCGCACGAGGAAGGCTCCCAGCGCCCGGGCGTCCCCGGCGTCCAGCAGGGAGGTGTACAGGCCGATCAGGCCCCGGCCGTCGGGGTTCCTCAGACGATCGGCCAGCACCACCCACCAGCGGATGATCTGCTCGGGCACCGGCTCGCCGTCGGCCCAGCGCACCGGCGGCACGTCCCGCCACTCCAGCCACTGCGGTCCCGCCGAGGCGTTCTGCGCGAGTCCCGCCCGCGCCTCCTCGAGGAGGACCCCGGGCGCCAGGAGGGCGGACGTGTCGCCCCCGCAGGCGCCCACGGCCTCCAGGAGGGCGGCGCGCACCAGCGGCGACTCCTCCGTCTCCAGGGCCCGGCGCAGCACCGGCAGGGAGCGCTCGGGGTCCAGCGACCCCAACCACGAGGCGGCCGAACGGCGGATGCCCTCATCGGGGTCCCGCAGGAGCGGCTCGGCCAGGAGCAGCGCCCCGTCCGAGTCGGCCAGCAGGGCCTGCGCCCGGCTGCGGGCGCGCACCGAGGAGCCGACGGCGAGGGCGGCGACGGCGGGCATGAGCTCGACGGGCAGGCGGGGGAAGTAGGCGAGGACGTTCAGGGCGCGCGGCGCCGTGGTGGTCTTAGCGAGTTTGCCCGCGACCAGGTCCGGGTGCTGGGACGCCCACGGCCACAGCACGCGCGGATCGGTCAGATCCCAGAAGAATTCGGTCATGCGCGCGCTGACCGACGCGCCCATCCGGGCCAGGAGCTCCTCGACCGCGCGCGGGTCGGTGTCCGGGTCGTAGCGGCAGAAGACGGCGGAGTCCAGGTCCGGCGAGGAGTACTGGGACTCCAGCCGCACCAGGTGCGTCATAGACAGACCGGTCAGCCAGCTCTCGATCCAGACGATCCTGTGCCTCCTCACGATCCTGGGCAATCCTGTGGCCCGCCCGTCGGCGACGGCGATGAAGTGCTCGACGTCCGCCTCCGTGGCCCCCTCCCGGCGGGCGACCTCCTCACGGGGGATCGGACCATGCGGATCCCACCGGTCGTCGACGACGCGGTTGAGGATCCGCCACAGCTCACCCTTGACCTCCTCGGCGGAGCGGTCGTCCAGGGCGCCGATCCCGGGCAGGGTCGGAGGCTCCCGGTCCGCCTCCCGCATCGCCCACCGGGTGAAGGCCAGGCGGGCCCGCGTCTGTTCGACAGGCGCGGCGAGCGCCGGGTTGTCCCGCGCGGCCTCGTCGAGCACCCCGCAGTCCTCGGGGGCGGCGGCCACGTGGTCGATGAGGGCCGCGGCCCGCTTGAGCCCGGCCCGGCTCCTGGCGGCCCGCCCCGCCAGGACCTCCCTCAGCCGCTCGCGGCGCTCGTCGGCGGGGATGCGCCCCAGCAGGCCGATCGCCTCGCGGCGGACGTCCTCGAACTCGTGGAGGGCCTGGGGGACGAGCAGGCGGGCCAGGGGCGCCGGCGATACGGGGCGCGCCGAGACCAGGCGCACCAGCCGGACGCGGTCGTACTTGTCGAGGCGCCGCAGGATCGTGGCGGGGATCCGCCGCCCGTTCTCCTCCAGGTACTCCGGCAGGCCGGGGAGGTCGTCGCCCCGGTCCGCCGCGCCCCGGTCGATGTGAGCGGCGAGGATCCACACCCTGAGCATTATCTCGGGGATGCGCGCCTCGTCGACGCCCTCGACCCGCAGCAGGCGGGCCAACCGCCCGGGCGTCCACCCGGGCCGGTCCCGCGCGATCCGCGGTGCGTCATCGGCGGTAGCGCAGGTCTTGAGCACGTCCACAATGAGGACGCGCAGCCAGTCGGGCACGTACGACCGCCCGGCGGGAGGGTGCTTACGGGAGTAGTCGGTGCTCCTAATGGCGCACAGCATCCCGCCCAGGCGCACCCACTGGGGCGCGCTCAGCGCCCCGTCGCGGTACAGGGGATCGCGCAGTTCGCGGATGACATCGCCGCGATCCCGGGGCGGGACGGCCATCCGCTCGGGCCAGCGCACGCCCACCCCGCTCAGGAGCTGCGCATTCTCGTCTCCGATATAGCCGTAGCGGTTCTCCTCGAGGCAGCCGAACAGGCGGTCCGTCTCCTCGCAGGCATCGATCCGCTCGACCACCTCGGGGTCCTCCCCGGTCAGGACGTGGTCGACGGCGCGGACGTGCAGCTGCGGGTCGACGGCGCGCAGCGGCAGCAGGGCCCGGGACAGCACCCGGCGGTCGCGGGACGCGGGCTCATCCGGGTTCGCGGACCCGTCCGGGTCCGCGGGCGGGGCGTCGGTCATGGCGGCGGTCCTCCTCGGCTCGGCGTGCGGCGGCGCCGGCGCGGCGGGCGGCCGCGGAACCGGCGTCTGCTGCGAGGCTATCGTCGGGCGCCGACACGAATGCGGGCCGCCGCAGAAGGGGGATGCGCCCGCCGGCCGACCCTCAGGCGGCCAGCGCCCGCACCCGGTCCACCACCGCGCAGGCGCGCAGCACCGCGGCGGGCCCGGGCCGGACAGTCACCTCCTCCAGGGCGGCGGCCAGGGTCGTCAGCTGCATCTGGTCGGCGGCGCGGGCGCGGGTGGTCAGCACGTGCGCCGTCATGCCCTCGGGGGCCGTTGCCCCCGAGGCCGCCAGGTCCGTGAGGGCCTCGCGGGCATCGGCGCACAGGGCCTCGATGGGTCCCAGCTCGCGGCCGGGCGCCACGGCCACCGCCCGGGCGCGCAGGCCCTCCAGGCGCTCGGACAGCCGGCGGAAGAAGCGGTAGGAGTCCGCCTGCACCGAGGACAGGGAGGGGGCGAACAACTTCAGCGCGCCGTCGGAGTGCACGAAGACGCCAGTGGGGCGCCCCGCCTCGACGGTGAGGGCGACGACAGGCAGGTTGCGCGCCAGGAGGGAGGCCACGAACCGCGGCTCCGCCCCGACCGGGTCCAGGCGCAGCAGGTGCGTCCGGCCGTCGGCATCGCGCACCGGCCATACGTACTCCTGGTGGACCTCGTCCAGGTCGATGCGCCCCAGGCCGTCTCCGGCCACCGGGATCAGGCGCACGCGCGGCGCCGGGGCCTCGAAGCCCGCGGCCCCGGGGCCGCTCTGGAGGGCGTCGAGCTCGGCGGCCAGGCCGGGCAGGTCGACGCCGTCGAAACCGCCCTGGCCGACCGCCGTCGTACGACTCGAGGGCGCCAGGGTCCCGTCGGCGCGCCGGGCGGCGCCCTTCAGGCGCAGCGGGGCGGACAGCAGCGCCCCGATGGAGGCGTTCCACAGCAGGACGGCGCCCTCGGAGCGCTGGAAGCCGGGGTCGGCCCCGGCGGCCCGGCCCGTGGTCACCGACTCCAGCCGGTGGCGCTCGGCGTCCCAGAAGCGGGCCGTCACGCCCCGCGAGCCCGACGGCGTGCGCCACCACACGGCGGACAGCGGCACGAGCAGGCCGGGCTCGGTCTGCCGGGTCCCGGCCCGCCCCAGCAGCACCGGGTCGGGGGCGTCCGGCGCGGCCAGGACGGCGCGGGCCAGGGACCAGGCGGCGGCCAGCGAGCCCAGGGCGCGCGCCTCGTCGACCGCGTCCTCGCGGCGCGCCACCGCGCCCAGCGTCCCGGCGGCGGAGGCGAGCAGCCGGGAGGGGCGCGGCATCTCCTCCAGGCGGGCCGCCTGGGCCAGCCGCTCCAGCTCGCGGGCGCTGCGGGCCCCGGCGCGGGAGATCCCGGCGCTCACAACGCCCTCGATGGTCTTGGCCGCCGCCTCCAGGACGTCGCGCCGCCCGTCGCTCAGGCGGGCGCTGCCCTGCGGCCAGGGCCAGTCCCGGCCCCGGGCGGCGAAGATCCGCACGACGGCCTGCAGGCACCAGGCGGCGCGCGCGACCCGGGAGTGGCGGCCGGAGACGACCATGCCCCGCGGCCCCAGGCCCGCGACGATGACGATCTCGGGGGCGCCCGGCCAGGTCGCGGTCAGGCGCCCGGGCGCGCCGTCCAGCTCCAGGCCCTCGGCCAGGTCGCCGGTCCCGATTCCGGCCAGGGCGGCGGCGACGCGGCGGGCGGCGGGCGCCCCCAGGGCCTTCTCCACGGCCGCGGGCTGCCAGGACAGGACCTCGGCGAGGAGGGCGTCGACCGGCTCGTCCGCTGGCGCCCCGCCCGCATCCGCGCCCTCGGCCGCGCTCTCGCCCGCGCCCTCGGCCTGCGGGTCGTTCGCGTCCTCGGCCCGCGGGCCGCCGTCCGGCCCGGCCCCGGCGGGAGGCGCCCCGGTCCGCTCCTCCCCCGCCGATCCCGCGCGCCCGCCGTGCGGGCCCGCCCCGTCCGGGCCGGCCCCGGCGGGGAGCGCCCCGGCGGCCCCGCGCAGCCACAGGCAGGCGGCGACGACGTGGATGCACACCCCGGCGACCGGGCAGGGGCAGCGCGCCAGGGCGGGCCCGCCCGGCGGGAGCACGACCTCGACGGCCGGGTTGCCCGCCGCCGCGACCACGGCGTCGTCGTCGATCCTCACCGGGCGGACCCGCCCGGCAGCGACCTCCGCCCGGCCGCGGCGCACCAGGCCCCGGTTGGCCAGGGCCGCCAGGGCGACGTCGTCGAAGGCGGCGTAGACGCCGGTCCACTGCGGCAGGACCCCCGCCGCCGGCTCCTCCATCTCAGGTCACCTCCGCCAGCCAGACGGCGAAGCGGTCCGGGGTCATGGCCGCCACCCGCATGCCCGCCCCGGCCAGGCGCTCGGCCACGACCCGGTCGTACCAGGGCTCGCCGTCGCCGTTGAGGGCGGCCAGCCCCAGCAGCCTCACCCCGGAGCCCGCCAGCGCCGCCACCTCGCCCACGAGGGAGGACACCGAGCCGCCCTCCTCGAAGTCGGACACGAGGGCCACGACGGTGCGGGTGGGCCGGCGGACCAGGCCCGAGGCGTAGGCGACGGCCCGGGCGATATCCGTGCCGCCGCCCAGCTGGCAGGTCATGAGCACCTCCACCGGGTCGCCCGCCAGGTGGCTGACGTCGACGACGGAGGTGTCGAACAGGATCAGGCGCACGCTCAGGCCGGGCAGGGCCGCCAGGATGGAGGCCATGACGGCGCTGTGCAGCAGGGACGAGGCCATGGAGGCGGACTGGTCGACCAGGATGATGACGTCCCACTGCAGGTTCTGGCGCCGCCGGCGCGACATGAAGCGCACGTCCTGGACGAGCAGGCGCCCGGTGACGGGGTCCGCGTTGCCCAGGTTGGCGGCGATGGTGCGCCGCCAGTCGAAATCGCGCGCCGAGGCGCGCGGGCTGCGCCGGTCGCGCCGGCGGGAGCCGGTCAGGGCGGTGGTCAGGGGCCGGCGCAGGCGCTCGACGGCGTCGGCGACGATCCGGGCGATGAGGGCGCGCAGGCCGTCGGCCAGTTGCGGGCAGATCGTGCCCTTGATGCGCAGCAGCGCCGCGCCCAGCTCGGGGCTGGTCTCGATGGAGTCCACCGCGGAGGGGTCGGCCAGCAGCTCGGTGAGCCCGTAGCGGGTCAGGGCGTCGGACTCCAGGCGTTGAAGGGTGGAGGCCGGGAACAGCCGGCGGGCGCCGTCGAGCCAGTCCACGGCCCGCAGGGCGGAGGCCCCCAGCCCGCCGCCCGAGCCGACGCCGCCCGGGCCCGCACCGCCCGAGCCGACGCCGCGCCCGTGGCGCAGGCCCCGGCCGGTGTACTCGCGGTCGTAGAGGTAGCCCAGGGTCTCGTCCAGCCCGGCGTCGTCGTCCCGGCGGGGCAGGGCGGACTCGGCGTAGCGCCCCAGCACCATGCGCCAGCGGCGCACGGCCTTCTCGGCGTCCAGGGGCGGCGGGTCGCCCTCGCGGTCCGACGGCGCCCGGCGGTCCGGCTGCGGCGGCGTCGTCGCGCTCATGCGGCCGCCCGCTGCCCCGGCCCGCCGCGCACCGGGATGATCAGCGGGACCGCCCCCGGCGGACCCGGTCCACTGCCCCAGCCCGTCGCGCACCAGGCCGGCGACGAGATCGGCCTCCAGGCGCCGACCGGCCTCGGCCCACTGCGGGTCGATGCGCCACACGACGTCGATCTGGGAGGCGCGGGCGCCGGTCAGGGCGGCCACCTGCTCGGCCAGGCGGTGGGTCTCGGTGGGGCGCAGCGCGGTGAAGGCGCGGCGCAGGTCCGGCAGGATCGCCAGGAACCCCGGCTCGTCCAGCCCGGTCAGGACGCGGGTGACCGCCTCGAGGGTGTCGGGGGCGTGCAGGACGAGGTCGGGGCAGGCGCGCACGAGGCCGACGAGGAAGTCGGCCAGGCGCCCCGGGTCCGCGCCGGCGCTCAGGTGGGCGACGACGGCCGCGGTGACCCCGGCCCGGCTCAGGGACCCGATGGAGGCGGCGATGCCGGTGGCGCAGCCCACGAGGATCGGGGCGGCGTCGCGCCTGCGCCGCAGGACGTCGACCTCCCGCGCGACCGCCCGGCGCCCGGCGTCCGGATCCGCCCCGTTATCCGCACCGTCCGGATCCGCTCCGCCGTTCGGGGCTGCCGCGCCGCCGTCCAGGCGCACCAGCAGGTCGCGCACGCTGATGAGCGCGTCGACGGCGTCGGCGGCCTCGTCGTCCTCCAGCCCGGCGGCCTCGGCCACGAGCTCGGCCAGGCCGGCCACGCCCCGGCGCACCATGGCGCGCAGGCGCTTCGCCGCGCCCCCCAGGCTCAGCCGGCCGGCGCCCTCCACCAGGTCCATCAGGCGGTGCAGGACCTCCGCGAGGGCCCCCAGCCCGCTCAGGTCGGCCAGGGCCGTCTCCAGGGCGTCGCACACGGGCCCGGCCAGCTCGTGCTCGCCCATGACGATCAACTCGGTGAGCAGGGCGGCCAGCGCTTCGGCGCCCGGCTCGGCCTCCAGCCGCTCGGCCAGGCGGACCCGGATCAGGATGTCGAGGGTGGGGGCCCGCTCGGCGGCGCGCACGAGCTCGGCCTCCACCGCCGGGGTCCAGGCGTAGGCCCACTCCTCGACGAACTGCCCCGCACCCGTGCCCGCCACGAGGTCGGCGCCCCCGGTCTGCCAGGCGAACCCCGAGCCGACGAAGCGCATGGCGGCCAGGAGTTCGCGGCGCTCGCGGTGGCGGGGTTTGCGGGCCGTGTCCAGGGCGGTGCGGTGCTCGAGCGCGTCGTCGAGCATGAAGCGCATGGCCGCCAGGCGCTCGCGGACCTCGGCGACCAGCGGCGGGGCGCAGGTGCTGGCGGGCACCTCCCCCGGGCTGGAGTGGGCGAAGACGGAGGCGACCGCCGCGCCCAGGTTGCCCGACAGCCCCGCGTCGTCCTTGACCAGGCACGAGCGCAGGGCGTCGAGCAGGTCGGTGCGCCCGGGCCAGGCGCGCCCGCGCAGCTCGGCCAGTCCCAGGGCCTGCTCCACGGCGGCCTCGACCTGGGCGGTGCCGAGCGGCTCGCCGAGCCCGCGCAGGGCGGCGGCGACGTCGAGCACCACCCCGGTGGCGAAGTCGCGCCCGTCCGTCCCCGGTCGGGTGCGGGCCCGCCAGGCGCGCCGCCACAGGCCCGGGGAGGGCATGCCGGCCCCGTAGCCGCGCAGGGAGTCCAGTCGGGCGAAGTCGTAGCGGATGAGCCAGCCCCCGGCGCCGGGGCGCGGGTCGGGCTCGGGCGGCCGGGCCGCCCCGGGGGCGGAGTCGAGGACGTCGAGGAGGGCCGGGGTGTGGAAGGCGCCGGTGACCACGACGATCGGCGCGTCCGGCGCGTTGCCGCTCTGCCCGTCCGGGGCGTCGCCCGTCCCGTCCGTCTTCGCGTCGGGCAGGCGCTCGAGCACGGCGGCGGCCATGACCGCCTCGCGGGCGCGGGTGCCGTCGGCGTCCAGGACCTCGGGCTCGGCGTCCAGGCGGGCCAGGCCCGACCAGGCCAGGGTGTCGGCGAAGAAGCCGCGCCAGTCGCGGATGTCGGCGGTGGCCCGGTCCTCGAAGAGCTGCTCCCAGACCTCGTCGTGGTCGCGGCAGCCCAGCCGGGACGCGAGGGCGTCCAGGGCGGCGGAGCGGGCCAGATGGTACTCGGCCTGGAGGGTGCGCCCGCCCGCCCCCGCCCCGGCGCCGTCGTCGTCCCCGGGGCGGGCGCCGCGGTCGATGAAGGCCGCCTCGGCGCCGTTGGCCCCCGCCCACCGCAGGGCCACCCACTCGGGCGAGAACTCGGCCAGCGGGTAGTAGGAGGCGGCGCCCTCGCCCAGGGAGAGCACGGCGACCGGCGGGACGGTCGCCGCGTCCTGGAGGGCCCCCAGCAGCGCGGTGTACTCGGCGGGCCCCTCGATGAGGACGACGGCGGGGCGGACCTCCTCCAGCAGGGCGGACAGGGCCAGGGCGCAGGCCGGGGAGTGGTGGCGGATGGGGACCAGGTGCACGCCCCGCCGGCCCCAGGCCCGCTGGGCCTCCAGGGCGCGGGCGAGTCCGGGCGGGACGGGCGAGCCCGGCGCCGACGACGGGCCCGCCGCGCCGCGCCCGGCCCGCGGCCCCGCCGTCCTCATCCCCACAGGTCCTGGGAGGCGGAGAGGAACTCCTTCCACTCGGCCGAGGAGCGGGCGCGCTCGCGCACCACCGAGTCGACGTAGAAGCGCATCCGCCTGGCGTCCTCGTCCCCGCCCTTGAGGGCCACGCCGACCAGCTGGCGGGCGACGTCGGCGGCCCTGACGGTGCCGTCGCCGAAGTAGCGGGCGCTCATGGAGGCGGCCACCCCGACGTTGACGGCCTCGGCGGTGGACATGACCGCCTCGGGGCGCTTGACCGGGGCGCCCGAGGCGGTGGCGCCGGTGCGCAGGTCCGCGAAGGCGGTCACCAGCACGTCGAGGACCTGCGGGCTCATGGGGGCGCGCTCGGGCCCGAGTTCGGCCTCCAGGGCGCGGGAGATGAGCTCGGTCTCGAAGGCGCGGTCGGAGACGGGGCGCACCGTCTCGAAGTTGAAGCGGCGCTTGAGGGCGGCGCTCATCTCGTGCACGCCCCGGTCGCGCAGGTTGGCGGTGGCGATGACGTTGAAGCCGGGGGCGGCGGACACGCGGAAGCCGTCGCCCAGCTCGGGGACCATGAGCTGCTTCTCGCTCAGGACCGACACGAGGGTGTCCTGGATCTCGGGCGGGCAGCGGGTGATCTCCTCGAAGCGGACCAGGCGCCCGGACTCCATGGCCTGGTAGACCGGCGAGGGCACCAGGGCCCGGCGGGTGGGCCCCTCGGCGATGAGCAGGGCGTAGTTCCACGAGTAGCGGATGTGGTCCTCGGTGGTGCCCGCCGACCCCTGGATCGTCAGGGTCGAGGCCCCGCTGACCGCCGCGCTCAGCAGCTCGGAGAGCATGGACTTGGCGGTGCCCGGCTCGCCCACGAGCATGAGCCCCTGACGGCCCAGGAGCGTGACGACGGCGCGGTCGACCAGGGGGTCGTCGCCGTAGAACTTGCGGGTCACGCCCAGGGCCTGGTCACCCACGATGAAGGCGCGCACGGAGCGGGGCGACAGCCTCCAGCCTGCGGGGACCTCGGCGCCGGAGGCGGCGTCGGCGGCCGCCAGGGCCTCCAGCTCGGCGGCCCAGCGCTCCTCGGCGGGCGGGCGCAGCTGGGCGGGGGCGGCGCCGGGCCCGACGGCGTCAGACCGGTCGGGGGCGGCGGCGAGCGGGAGCAGGTCCATGCGGTCAGGGTAGCGCCCGGGTACGACGCTTACGGCCCCGGCCCGCCCCCGCCGGCTCAGCCGCGCAGGCGCGCCAGCTCGTCCACCAGCTGGGGCACGACGTCGGCCACGTCCCCGACCACCCCGAAGTCCGCCATCTCGAAGATGGGCGCCTCGGAGTCGTCGCACACCGCCACGATGGTCCCGGCCCCCTGGATGCCGCTGGTGTGGTGGATCGCCCCGGACACGCCCAGCCCGATGTACAGGCGAGGCGAGATCGTCTCGCCGGTCTGGCCGATCTGGGCGCTGCGCTCGATCCAGCCCTCGTCGCAGGCCACGCGGGTCGCCCCCACGGCCGCGCCCAGCGGGTCGGCCAGGGAGCGGACCAGGTCGAAGTCGCCGTCGACCCCGCGCCCGCCGACCACGACGGTGCGGGCCTCGGTGAGGGGCGGGCCGGCGGCCGCCCCGACGCGCTCGCGGGAGACCACGCGCACCGCCCGCGAGGCGGGGGCCGCGTCCACCTCGAGCGCCTCGACCCGGGCGGCCCGCCCGGACCCCGGCGCCCGGCCGTCCGCCTCGGCCCCGAAGGCGCCGGGCCGCACGGCGAGCACCGGGGTCCCCTCGGGGGCCGGGGCCACCGACATGGTGGTCGACCAGGAGCCCGAGAGCACCAGCTTGGAGGCCCGCAGCTCGCCGTCGACGACCTCCAGGGCGGCGACGTCGGACACGCAGGCCGAGCCGAGCAGGATCGCGGCCCGGCCGGCGATCTCCTTGCCGCGGTAGTCGGAGACGACGAGGACGACGCCCGGGCGCACCCGGCGGGCCGCGGCGACGAGGGCGTCGGCGGCGGCGCCGGCCAGGGACTCCAGGCCGTCGAGATCGGCCGTCAGAACGCGGTCGGCGCCAGCGGCGGCGAGGGCGTCGGGGGCGCCGGCGTCGCCGAGCACGAGGGCGACGACCTCGCCGCCGGTCAGGCGCCGGGCGCCGCCCAGCAGGTCCAGGCACGCCCCGGCGGGGGCGGGGGCGGCGCCGGTCGGGGCGTCCGGGTCGACCAGGACGAGGACGGGGGCGGTGAGGGTCTGGGACATGCTCTTTCTCTCCTTCTCGCCGCGCTCAGACGAGCTTGTTCTCGACGAGCCAGGCGGCCAGCTCGCGCCCGGCCGCCCCGGCGTCGGTGCGGATGATGCCGGCCTGACGGGCGGGCCGGGCCTTGGAGTCGACGACGGCGATGGCGGGCCCGGCGCCCGGCTCCAGGCCGAGGTCGGCCAGGTCCCAGGTGTCGACGGGCTTCTTCCTGGCGGCCCGCATGGCGGCGAAATTGGGGTAGCGCGGCTCGTTGGCCTGGTCGGTGACGGATACCAGGGCCGGGGTGGGGGCGGCCAGCGACTCGCGCAGGGTCCCCACGGCGCGGGTGATCAGGACGTCCCCGGCGTCGGAGACCTCCAGGGAGGAGGCCAGGGTGAGGGCGGGCACGCCCAGGGCGGCCGCCAGCGCCCCCGGCAGCATGGAGGTCATGGCGTCCAGCGAGGCCATGCCGGTGATGACCAGGTCCACGTCCCCGGTCCCGCCGGCCCCGGCCCCGCCGATGCGCCCGATGGCGGCGGCCAGGGTGCGGGCGGTGGCGACGACGTCGGCCCCGGCCAGGGACTCGTCGGTGATGAGCACGCCGGAGTCGGCGCCCATCTGGAGGGCGCGGCGCAGGCCGTCCTCGGCGTCCTCGGGCCCCATGGTCAGGGCGACGACCTCGCCGCCGAGGTCCTCGACGAGGGCGACGGCGGCCTCGACGGCGTTCTCGTCGAGCTCGTTGAGGACGTCGTCCTCCCCGCGCACGAGCCGGCCGCCCTCGAGACGGCGCTCCGACTGCACGTCGGGGACGTGCTTGATGCAGACCACGATTTTCATGCGCCCAAGATTGCCATATCGCGCCATCGCCGCCGCCGGTCGGAATCGGCTTGAGACGGAGCGCACGCCGCCCCGGCTCATGTGCCGCAGATCTCACCGCACCGGCGGCGTATGTCTCACTCGCACCGTTGGAGTTGGTACCGGCCGGGCCCAGCCGGGACAATGGCCCTCATGCCGTGCACGCTCGAGCTGCAACCCGCGGTCCTCAGCCCCGAGGACGCCCGCGACCGTACGCGCCTGGGGGCGACCCCCGTGGGGGACGGCACGAGCTTCGTCGTCGTCGCCCCGCACGCCTCCGCCGTCGACCTGTGCCTGCTCCAGACCGACGGCGCCGGCGCCGTGGTCTCCGAGCGGCGCGTGGGCATGCACGGGCCCCAGCGCGGCGCCTGGGGCGCGCACGTGAGCGGCGTGGGGCCCGGCCAGCGCTACGCCTACCGCGTCCACGGCGAGTGGAACCCCTCCGAGGGGCTGCTGGCCAACCCCCGCAAGCTCACCCTCGACCCCTACGCCCGCGCCCTGGAGGGCGCCCCCGTCCTGGGGCCGGAGATCTTCGCCCACGAGGTCGACGCCGACTACAACCCCCTGTACGTGCCCTTCACGCCCTCGGCCCTGGACTCGGCCGGGCACGTGGCCGTCGGCGTGGTCACGGGCCCCTCCTTCCCGGTGGTCCCCGGGCCGAAGGTGCCCGAGGCGCGCACCGTCATCTACGAGACCCACGTCAAGGGGCTGACCCTCAACATGTCGGGCGTGCCCCCGGAGCTGCGCGGCACCTACGCGGGCCTGGCCCACCCGGTCACCGTGAACTACCTCAAGAACCTGGGCGTGACCACGATCGAGGTGCTGCCCATCCACGCCTCCTTCTCCGAGGTCTTCCTGCTGACCAGGGGCCGGACGAACTACTGGGGCTACTCGACCCTGTCCTACTTCGCCCCGGAGCCGTCCTACGCCACGCGCGCCGCCCGCAGGGCCGGGCCCCAGGCCGTCCTCGACGAGGTCCGCGGCATGGTCTCGATCCTGCACGAGGCCGGCCTGGAGATCATCATGGACGTGGTCTACAACCACACCTGCGAGTCGGGGATGAGCGGGCCGAGCCTGTCCCTGCGCGGCCTGGACGACCTGGAGTACTACCTGCACGCCCCCCACCGCCCCGCCCAGTACATCGACGTCACCGGCACCGGCAACACGGTCGACTTCCGCTCCACGCGCGCCGTCCAGCTCACCCTGGACTCCCTGCGCTACTGGGCGGGCGACGTGGGCGTGGACGGCTTCCGCTTCGACCTGGCGGTCACGCTGGGGCGCAACGCCACCGAGTTCCACCCCCACCACCCCCTGCTGGTGGGCATGGCCACCGACCCGCTGCTCTCGGGCGTCAAGCTCATCGCCGAGCCCTGGGACGTGGGCCCGGGCGGCTGGCGGACCGGGGAGTTCCCCGCCCCCTTCCACGACTGGAACGACCGCTACCGCGGCACGGTGCGCTCCTTCTGGCTGGCGGACGTGTCCGAGATGACCCGGGGCCGGCCCGGCTCGGGCGTGCGCGACCTGGCCACGCGCCTGGCCGGCAGCGCCGACATGTTCAGCCACGGGGAGTACCCGGGCGGGCGCGGGCCCCTGGCGAGCGTCAACTTCGTCACCGCCCACGACGGCTTCACACTGCGCGACCTGGTCAGCTACGACCACAAGAACAACCTGGCCAACGGCGAGGACAACCGCGACGGCACCGACGACAACCGCTCGTGGAACCACGGGACCGACGGGGACGTCCCCGAGGGGATCGACGCCGGCCCCCTCGAGGTGCTGCGGCGGCGCAGCTCGCGCAACGTGCTGGGCACCCTCCTGGTCTCGGCCGGCACACCCATGCTGCTGGGCGGCGACGAGATGGGCCGCTCCCAGGGCGGCAACAACAACTCCTACTGCCAGGACTCCCCGATCTCCTGGTACGACTGGGACCTGGCGCCCTGGCAGAACGACCTCATCGCCACCACGCGCTTCCTGCTGCGCCTGCGCGACGAGCACCCGGTCATGCGCCCGGCCGCCTTCGCCTCCGGCCGGCCCGCGGACGGGGACGAGATCGCCGACCTGGCCTGGTACCGGGCCGACGGCGAGCCTATGCAGGGCTGGACGTGGCACGATCCGGCCACGCGGGTGATCCAGATGCTGCGCTCGGGCCGGGCGCTGGGCGACGACGACCTGCTCGTCGTCATCAACGGCTCCCTCGACCAGGTCGACGTGGTCCTGCCCGACGCCCACGGCAAGGACTGGCACCTGACCTGGGACTCGACCTGGCCGGTGCCGCGGCCGCACAGCTCGGCCTTCGCCCTGGCGCGGCGGGTGAAGCGGGGCCCGGCGGCGCACTGGCGGGCGATCAACCCCGAGGGGGCGCGGGCCGCGCGCACGGGCGCCACCGACTGCCGCCAGGACCGCCCCGGGGACACCACGACCCTGGAGTCCCTGACCATGCGCATCTACCTGTCCGGCGAGCGCCTGGAGCCCGTCGCCGAGCCCGACCCGGCCCCGGTCCCCGCCCTCGCGCAGGACCGGTAGCGCCCGCCGCACCGGCCCCGTCCCCTCCCCCGGCCCTCCCCGACGGGGCGCGGGCGGGCAGCCGGCGCCGTCGGCCCGCCGCTCCCGGCCCCCGGTGGAACCGCTCCGAGCGGCCGCCGGGCGAATGCGTCAGACCCCCGCAATAGCCTCGGCGCATGAGATCATTCACCGCCCCCTCGCTGCTCGACGAGGCGGGGCTGGCCCTGGAGCTCGCCCCCGCACTCACGCCGCAGGGACCGGCCGAGGCCCCCGGGTTCTTCTCGGGGTTCGCCGCCCAGCCGCTGGTGCTGGCGCGCGGCCTGCTGGTGCTGGCCGACGTCGCCCAGACCCGGTACATCCGGCCCAGGCCGGCGGCGTCGTACGACCCCATCTGCACGGCCAACGGAGACCGCATACGCATGGAGGCCTTCTCCGCCTGCAACACCGTCGCGGTGCGCCTCGACCTGCTGTCGCAGGCCTTCGACGGCGGGGACATCCGCCACGGCACGACGAACGTCGACCTCAACCGGCCGCTGCGCGAGGCCCTGGCCCGGATCCGCTCCTCGGAGCTGATGCACCTGAGCATAGGCGCCGACAAGCTGCGCGTGTCGACCCCGCAGGCCACCCACGTGGAGCGCAAGGTGGACCTGCCCGAGCGCTGGATCAAGGCCCTGGGCTCCTCCCAGGAGCTCAGCGCCGGCCTGGAGCTCATCGGCGAGGCCCCGGCCGCGCCCGCGCGCCGGTTCCTCGCCTCCCTGACGGACGGACCGGGGCGCGCGGGGGCGTGGACGGTGAGCCGCACCGGCGTGCGCCCCGCGCTGCGCCCCGGGCCGGGAACGGTCCGCGCCGAGGGCCTGAACCGGCTGCGATCCGCGCGCCGCCTGATCCCCCAGGTCACGGGGCTGCGCGTCTACGGCGCGCCCGGGGCGCAGAGGGCGGCATCGGTGTGGGAGGTCGGCGTGCCCTTCGGTCGGCTGACCTACACCCTCACCGCCGAGCGCCACCGGGGCTTCTCCGGGGAGGGCGCGCTGCTGACCGAGCTCGCCGCGGGCACCACGGCGGACGACGCCGCGCTCGTCGGCGCGCACCTGGCCTTCGAGCCGCGCATAGACGGGGAGGACCTGGCGCGCCGGACGGGGCTGAGCGTCCGGCGGGTCGGCCGGGCGCTGGCCGCCCTGGCCGTGGACGGGCGCGTGGGCTACGACCTGTTCGAGGGCGCCTACTTCCACCGGGAGCTGCCCGACGACTCCGAACGGGCGCTGAGGGACAACCCCCGCCTGAGGGGCGCCCGCAAGCTCGTCCGCAGCGGGGCCGTCCGCCCCTTCGAGGGGGCGCCGGGCGCCTTCTGGGTGACGGGCGACCACGGCGAGTACATCGTGCGCACCGACCCGCCCGGCTGCTCGTGCCCCTGGTGGCTGCGGTACGACGGCGGACGGGGCCCGTGCAAGCACGTGCTGGCCGTTCAGCTGGCGCAGCGGCACCGGGCGCCGGCGGCCCCCGGCCGCTCCCCGCGCGGGGCCTGAATCCGTTGACCGCCGGTGCGCGGATCTCGTTCCGTCCCTGGGGGAGCCGGGTGCCGGTCCCGGGGGAGTCGAATTAGTGATGTCACCTGGGCTCGCATTGTGCGAGGTGGGATCGCGCGGATCGAGCGCGGGCTGATTCCGTCGCGCTGGGCTCGCACGGCGCGAGCCGGGGTGGATTTCGTCGCGCTGGGCTCGCATTGCGCAAGCCGGGCCCGGCGAGCGCCGGTCTCGGCAGTCTCGGGATCGGCCCATGCCAGCCTGAAAGTCGGCGGGGTTCTGGTCGTGGCGGGGGTTCGGTCGTGATGGCGTAAATCGGACGCACGTTGTCAGAGCCGGAATCTCGTCGCCGCGCCCGCGCGGGTCCATAGTCCCGGTATCGGTGCGCTCGTTCACGTCGGCCTCGCGGGCGGGGGCGGGAAACCGGTCCCCGCCCACGCCGGGGACTCCAATCCGGTCCGCGAGCACGTCACTTAACCCGCGAGATCGCCGGGTAACCGCCGAGATCGTCACTTAACCCGCGAGATCGTACCTCTGGCAGACGTTCTCGCGGGTTAAGTGACGTGCTCGCGGGTCGAGGTACGTTCTCGCGGGTTACCCGGAGATCTCGCGGACCCGACCGGGGCGAGGACGGGCTCCTCGACGCCGAGGACCCCACAGGAATTGCCTCCGCACTGAGAAACGCGCCCTGCGGGCCGGGCCCGGCTTGCGCAATGCGAGCCCAGCGCGACGAAATCCACTCCGGCTCGCGCCGTGCGAGCCCAGCGCGACGGAATCAGCCCGCGCTCGATTCTCGCGATCCCACCTCGCACAATGCGAGCCCAGGTGACATCACTAATTCGACTCCCCCGGGACCGGCGTCCGACTCTTCGGGGCGGCGCGCTGCCGGGCCGCGACGCCCCGGCCCGCCTCAGCGCACCGCCACCCGGTCGAAGTCCGCCAGCGCGACGACGTCGCCGTGCGCGCCGCCCGCCTCGGCCACGTGCCCCGCCGCCGAGGCGTAGCGGGAGGAGAAGTGGGTCAGGGCGAGCCTGGCCGCCCCCGCCGCCGCGGCGAGCCGCCCGGCGTCCAGGGCCGTGCAGTGCCCGTACTCGCGGGCCTTGTCGGCCAGGTCGGACAGGTAGGTCGCCTCCATGACCAGCAGGTCCGCGCCCTCGGCCAGCCTGCGGGCGCCCTCGCAGGGCCGGGTGTCCTGGACGAAGGCGAAGGAGGCGGCGGCGCGCTCGCGGGTGACCTCCTCCAGGCGGGTGGTGACGCCGCCGACGTCGACATTCCCCTCGCGGCGCAGCCGCCCCACCAGGGGCCCGGCGATGCCGCGCGCCGCCAGCTCGGCCAGGCCGGCGGCGTCGAAGACGCGGGCGGGCGGGTCCTGGACGCGGTAGCCGACGGCGTCGACCCGGTGGTCGAGGGCGGCGGCGGTCAGCACCAGATCGGGCGTGCGCGCCACCTCGACCGGCTCGGGGCCGACCTCGACGGGCACCGGGCGCAGGTCGAGTTCGTCGTGGTGGATGCTGGCGGCGCGCAGGCGGTCGACGTACTCCTGTCCCGACGCCGGATAGAGGAGGGTGATCGGGTGCGGCGCCCGGTCCAGGCACAGGCGCTGGAGGACCCCGGGCAGGCCCAGGCAGTGGTCGCCGTGCAGGTGGGTCAGGCAGATGATGCGGATGCGGCGCGCCGGGACGCCGGCGAGAGTCATCTGCCGCTGGGTGCCCTCGCCGGGGTCGAACAGGACGCCGGTGGCGCCCCAGCGCAGGAAGTGGCCGGAGTGGTTGCGCTCCGGCGTGGGCACGAGGCTGCCGGTGCCCAGGGCGGTGAGTTCGCGCCCGCTCACGGTTCGCGCCCGCTCACGGTTCGCGCCCGCTCACGGCCGTCCCGTCCCCCAGGAGGGCGACGGCCCGGCGCATGCGCGCCAGGAGCTCCTCGTCCCCGGCGGCGTCCATCGTGCTCAGGCGCTGATCCCGCTGGGCCTGACGGGAGAGCTCGGCGACGACGGCGGCCCGGGCCCCGGCCGGGGCGTCCGCCAGGGACTCGGCGAGGTCGAGGGCCGTCCCCTGCTTGGAGTGCCCGGACAGGGTCTCGGCAAGGATGCGGGCGAGGAGCGCGGGCGGCTCCGGCAGGCTGCCGGCGACCCGCCAGGCGGTCAGGGCGGCCGTGGCGCGCACGCCGTCGGCGCTGTGCCGGGGGACCCCGCCCCCGTCGGCGGCGATGCCCGCCAGGAGGGACGCCGCCCGGCCGACGTCGTCGGCCCCGAGCCGGCCCTCGCGCCGCCAGCGCCGCAGCAGCGCCTGGGCGTCGAACACGCGGGGATCCGCGGCGATGAGGGACAGGAGGGCCGGCAGGTGACGGCCGACGTCGTCCCCGGCCGCCACCAGCCCCGCCATGGCCGCGACCCGGGCCCGCTGGGCGGGGGGCCGGGCGTCGTCGGGGATCCGGCACAGGCGTCGGCACAGCTCGACGAGGCGCGGGTCGCCGGGCTCCGGCCAGGAGGCGATCAGCTCCGGCAGGCAGGACTCGTCGGGGCCGGCGTCGAGGACCCGGTGGTAGTCCCGCAGATCCCGGGTCATCCGCGCCACCATGAAACGCTCGTAAAGGCCGCCGTCCGCCGCCGCCCGCCGCAGGGCCGGGAGGGACTCGAGGTCGCGCCACGCGGTCAGGACTCTGACGGCGGCGGTGCGGGGCAGCAGGCCGCGCACCGTCTCCAGCGCGTCCCGGCACTCGTCGGGCGGCCAGCCGGCCAGGAGCGCGAGAAGTTTGGAGACGTCGGTGCGCTCGGTGCGGCCCCGCAGGCGCTCGGCCACCGCCGTGACGAGCCCGGCGCCCGGGGACAGCCCCGCTCCGGTGAGGGGCCCGATCGGCTCCAGGGCCCAGTGGCCGCCGATCTTGGCCCAGGTCGCCCGTTCCAGGCAGGAGGTGCGCACGAAGGCCTCCAGGGCCCGCGCCCAACGGGGGTCCCGGCCCGCGGCCAGGACCCGCGCGGCGCCCAGGCGGTGGTCGGGCCGCGCCCACCCCCTGGACCGGGGGGCGCCGGCCGGGCGGTCGGCCAGGGCGGCGGCGATATCGCAGACCTCGGGGGTGATCGGCGTCTCCTCCAGCACGGCGATCAGCAGCTCCGGGTCGGCACCGGGATCGGCCGCGAGCGCGGCGATGTGTTCGACGACCCGGGGCGTCGCCCCGCGAGAGGCGCGCACGAGGTCGATGAGCACCTCGTCGTCGCCATCGCCCAGGGCGGGCGGCGCGCACAGGACGGCGGCGGCCGCCTCGGCGTTGACATCGATCAGCCAATGGGCGGGATCCTCGCCCACGACGAGCTCCTCGACGAGCTCGCAGGCCCGCGGCCAGTGCTCGGCGAGCAGGGCGAGGTCCTCCCGGTCGCAGGCGCGGGTGCGCACGCGGGCCAGGGCGCCCGCCAGCCGGGGCGTGAGCCCCGTGGCGCCCGCGTCCGCCCCGAGCGCGGCCAGGCTCCAGGCGCAGGCCGCTTCCAGTCCCGCGGCCGCCCCCGGGTCGGCGGTCGTCTTCGGGTCAGTGGCCGCCGCCGAGCCCGCAGTTCCCGCCGAGCCCGCAGTTCCCTGCGGACCTGCGGCCACCCCCGGGGGCTGACCGCCCTCCCCCGTTGACGGCGGGGCCGAGCCGATCCGCGCCGCGAGCGCCGCGACGGCGCGGGCGTCGGGGGCGGACCGGTAGGCCTGGATAGCGGCGGCGGTGCGCGCCGTCGCCCCCGCACCGTCGACGACGGGCAGCAGGATGTCGGCGACCTCGTCGAGGGCCGCCTGGCAGGCGGGCGCCTGGGCGACCTCCGGGTGGTGGACCGCGGCCCCGGGGTCGTCCCGGGCGAGGCCCCGCCAGTGGTCGGTGAGCTGGGCGAAGTAGAGCAGCATTTCGCCCGCGTCCTCGGGGTCGGCGCAGCGGCCCTCGACGATCATGCGGGCGGCGGCGACCACGGCGGGGCCGGTCGCCGAGTAGATGGACTGCTGGTGCAGCAGGGCGTCGTAGAAGGAGTCCACGGCGGACTCGACCCGCTCCGGATCCGCCAGCGCCTCGATCGCCTCGGGGATGTCCTCGGCGCTGCCGTAGGCATGGGACAGGGCGGACCAGTCGATCTGGTCGGGCCGGCGGGTCATGGCTGCTCCTCTATTCTCCTCGTGAGCGCTCGCGGGGCCAGGGTAGCGGCCGGTCCGGGCCGAACCGGGACGGGCCGGGCCAGCCGACTCCCGGCTCGGCGGCGTCGTCGTCCGGCCTGGCCGGGACGGGCCGGAACGGCCATTAGGATGGCGCCATGACCCAGACTCCGGCCGCGACCCCCGCCCCCTCGACCGCCGAGGAGGCCCTGGCCACCGCCGCCGACGACGCCTCCCTGGCCCGCTCGATCGCCCGCAGCGCCCAGATCGAGGCCGACCTGGACGTCAATCCCGGCCGCTACCGCATGCTCACCGGCGTGCGCCCCACCGGCAATATGCACCTGGGCCACTACTTCGGCACCATGCACTCGTGGAGGTCGATCCAGGACCGCGGCGTGGACACGTGGATCCTCGTGGCCGACTACCAGGTCATCACCGACCGCGACGCCGTGGGCCCCATCCGCGAGCGCGTCCTGTCCCTGGTGGCCGACACCCTGGCGGTGGGCGTGGACCCGGAGCGCTCGACGATCTTCGCCCACTCGGCGGTGCCAGCGGCCAATCAGCTCATGCTGCCCTTCCTGTCCCTGGTCACCGAGGCCGAGCTGCACCGCAACCCCACCGTCAAGGCCGAGCTGGAGGCCACCGACGGGCGCGCCATGAGCGGGCTGCTGCTGACCTATCCGGTCCATCAGGCCGCCGACATCCTGTTCTGCCAGGCCAATCTGGTGCCCGTGGGCAAGGACCAGCTCCCGCACCTGGAGCAGGCGCGCCTGATCGCCCAGCGCTTCGACCGGCGCTACGGGCGGGCCGTGCCGGACCGCCCGGTCTTCCGCCGTCCGGAGGCGCTGCTGAGCGAGGCGCCGGTGCTGCTGGGACTGGACGGGGAGAAGATGAGCAAGTCGCGGCGCAACACCATTGAGCTGCGCATGAGCGCCGACGAGACGGCCAGGGCCCTGAGGAAGGCCAAGACGGACTCCGACCGGCGCATCACCTACGACCCGGTCGCCCGCCCGGAGGTGGCCAATCTGATCATGCTGGCGTCCCTGTGCGGGGCCGGGGCGCCGGTCGAGATCGCCGAGAGGATCGGCGACGGCGGGGCCGGGGCCCTCAAGAAGCTGACCACGGAGGCGGTCAACGAGTTCTTCGCCCCGATCCGCGCCCGCCGCGCCGAGCTGGCGGCCGACGAGGGCCATCTGCTCGATGTGCTCCACGCCGGCAACGAGCGGGCGAACGAGGCGGCGGACAGGACGCTCGACGCCGTGCGCACCGCCATGCACATGGATTACTGACCGCGGCCGGGGTCGTTCCGCGTGACCGACGGACCCGCAGCCATGGCCGCCTACCGGGCGCCCGCCCCAGGTCCAGGCCCCGCCCCCGCCGTCGAGTACCTCGCCACCGCGCCCGCCCACCAGCGCCGGGGGCCGGCGGGCGCCCTGATCGCCGAGATCCGGCGGCGGCATCCGGACGCCGTCGTGCGCGCCTCGACGGATGACGACGCGATCGGCTTCTACCGCGGACTGGGATTCCTCGACAGCCCCGCTCCGGTCGACCCGCGCTGGCCGGGGCGGCGGCGCTACGACTGCGCGCTCCCCCCGAGTTCCTCGCATTGAGCCCTTCTCACCGGAACCTGCGCCTCGACGCCGGGGGCGTTCGGAGTGGCCGGGCGGGCCGCGAGATCGTAGGGGTCGCCCTCGGCGGGGGTCCGCGGCGGCGCCGTTTGTCCAAATCTGTTGCAAAGGCCCCGATCCCGCCGAAGCGCCGGAGGAGGATCGTTGATATTCCGCGCTTTCTCTCACCGCCGATCCCGGCCCGGAGCGCCTTTGCAACAGATTTGGACAACCGCCCGCCCCGAGCCGCCCCAGGAACCCCACCCGCACCACCCCTTCGACGATCCCCCGCCCCGAGCCGCCGGGGCGCCCCGATTTTCGCGAGCGCGCAGGTTTCCAGTCGAACGCGCAGGCGGGAGGCGCGCGTTCGACTGGAAACCTGCGCGCTCGCGGAGATGCTCGCGGAAGATCGGAGATGCTCGCGGAGGAGCAGCGGGACCAGAGGCCGGCCGGCCGCGCCGAGTCACCCACAGGGTGCGCGCTTTCCGCCGGTCCCGGCGAGAGCGGGCGGGCGGCGCCACGCCCGCGACCCCGATCCGGTCCCCGCTTCGACGTGACGCGGGGCGCATCGCCCCGTACTCTGGTCCTGTGACGCTCAACACGACCTCCTCCGCCAGTCCCGATGCCCCCCAATCGAACGACCCGTCCGCCGGGTCGGCGCCCCCGTCCCCGCCGCTCCCGGCCCCCTACTCCTCCATCGGGCGCATCCCGGTCACCGAGGTCTTCCCGGTCGTCGAGGACGGGCGCTGGCCGGCCAAGGCCGTTCCGCGCGAGGTCTTCCCCATCCGCGCCACCGTCTTCCGCGAGGGCCACGACCGCTTCGGCGCCACCGCCGTCCTCGTGCGCCCCGACGGCACCGACGGCCCCAGCGCCCGCATGGTCGAGATCCTGCCGGGCCTGGACCGCTACGAGGCGCGCCTGGCCGCCGACGCGCCCGGCGACTGGGGCCTGCGCGTGGAGGGATGGTCGGACCCCTACGGCACCTGGAGCCACGACGCCGGCATCAAGGTCCCCGCGGGCGTGGACGTCGACCTCATGCTGGAGGAGGGCGCCCGCATTATGGACCGCGCCGCCGCCGTGCCGGGCCGGGAGGAGGCCGACGCCGCCGTCCTGACCGACGCCGCCGCCGCCCTGCGCGACGAGTCGGCCCCGGCCGCCCAGCGCCTGGGGGCGGGTCTGTCCGAGGATGTCGTCGCCGTCCTGGACCGCCTGCCCCTGCGCGACCACGTCTCGCCCAGCGCCACCTACCCCCTCCAGGTCGACCGCACCCGCGCCCTGGCCGGCTCCTGGTACGAGATCTTCCCCCGCTCGCTGGGCTCGAGCCGCGACGCGGACGGCACCATGCGCACCGGCACCCTGCGCACCGCCGCGCAGAACCTGGACCGCATCGCCGCCATGGGCTTCGACGTGCTCTACCTCACCCCCGTCTCGCCCATCGGCACCACCAACCGCAAGGGCCGCAACAATACGCTGGTAGCCCAGCCCGGGGATCCCGGTTCGCCCTACGGCATCGGCTCGGCCGACGGCGGGCACGACGCCATCAACCCCGAGCTGGGCGGCGTCGAGGACTTCATCGCCCTCGTCGCGCGCGCCCGGGAGCTGGGCATGGAGGTGGCCCTGGACCTGGCCCTCCAGTGCTCGCCGGACCACCCGTGGGTGACAGAGCACCCCGAGTGGTTCACGATCCTGGCGGACGGATCCATCGCCTACGCGGAGAACCCGCCCAAGAAGTACCAGGACATCTACCCCCTCAACTTCGACAACGACCCGGAGGGCATCTACGCCGCGATCCTGGACGTCGTGAACACCTGGATCGGCCGGGGCGTGACCATCTTCCGCGTCGACAACCCCCACACCAAGCCGCTGACCTTCTGGCAGCGGCTCCTGCGCCAGATCCACGCCGAGCACCCGGATGTCCTCTTCCTCGCGGAGGCCTTCACCCGCCCGGCCATGATGCGCACCCTGGGCGAGATCGGCTTCCACCAGTCCTACACCTACTTCGCGTGGCGCAACACCAAGCAGGAGCTCATCGACTACATGGTCGAGCTCTCCCAGGACACGGCCCACGTCCTGCGGCCCACCTTCTGGCCCACGACCCACGACATCCTCACGCCCTTCATGACCAACGGGAAGGTGCCCGCCTTCAAGATCCGGGCCGTCCTGGCCGCAACCATGTCGCCGTCGTGGGGCATCTACTCCGGCTACGAGCTGGCGGAGTCGACCCCGCGCCCCGGCTTCGAGGAGCAGATCGACAACGAGAAGTACGAGTTCAAGCCGCGCAACTTCGCCGCGGCGCGCGCCAACGGCATCGCGACCCTGCTCACGCGCCTCAACGCCGCCCGCGCCGCCCACCCGGCGCTGCTCCAGCTGCGCGACATCTGGTTCCACGGCACGAGCGACGACAGCCTCATCGCCTACTCCAAGCACGTCGACGCCGCCCACTCGCCCATGGGCGAGGACGACGTCGTCCTGACCGTGATCAACCTCGACCCGCACCGCGCCCGCGAGGGCGAGGTCTACCTCAACCTGGAGGCCCTGGGCCTGCCGCCGGGCACCGACGGCTCCCACCCGGTCCTGCGCGTGACCGACGAGCTGACCGGCGCGGCCTACGAGTGGAGCGGGCAGAACTACGTGCGCCTGGACCCCTTCGAGGGGCGCGTCGCCCACGTCTTCCGGGTCGAGCCCCTGACCAAGCCCCCGACCGATTCCCGGTGAGCGGGGCGGGGCCCGGCCCCGGTCCGGGCCCCGCCCGGGCGGGCGCCGGTCGAGATCCGGCGCCCGCCCCTCCGCTCCAACCGAACCTCCATTCCGCCCGTCCTTTTCAATACAACCCGCCCGACTACGACAAGGAGCGATAATGCCCCCCACCGATCCGACCGGACCCTGGCCCGAGCAGCAGGTCCTGCTGACCCGCCTGGCGGCGTGGATGAGCGAGCGCCGCTGGTTCCCGCTCAAGGATGAGCAGCCGCCCGACGGCGCCGCGCTGCGCGTGGTGGCGGACTCGCATCTGGCCCCCGGGGTGCGCGACCTGGTCGTGGCCGTGCCCCGCGCCGGCCGCGACCCGGTCCTCATGCACGTGCCCCTCGTCCTGGACTCCCCCGGGGCCCTGGAGCGCCTCACCGGCGCGGGCGAGGCGCCCGGCGCGGCCGGCTTCGCCCTGCCGGACGGGACGGCCCTCGTGGACGGCCCGCACCACCCGTCCTTCTGGCGGGCCTGGGCCCGGGCGGCGCTGGCCGCCGGGACGACGCTGCGCCCCGAGGCGACCACCGCCGTCGTCCAGCGCGCCGAACGACTGCGGGTCACCACCGGGGAGCAGTCGAACACGAGCGTCATCCTGCCCGCGCCGAGCGGGGCCGACGACGCCGCCGGGGCCGAGGACGCGGCCACGGAGGGCCTGATCATCAAGCTCTTCCGCGTCCTGGCGCCCGGGCGCAACCCCGACGTCGAGGTCTCCGTCGCCCTGGCCCGCGACGGCTGGGACCAGGTGAGCAGCCCCGTGGCCTGGTCGACCCTGTCCTTCCCCGACCCGGACTCCGGCGAGCAGGCGAGCGCGGACTCCGCCGTGGCCGCGGCCTTCATCCCGGACGCCGAGGACGGCTTCGCCCTGTTCTGCTCCCTGGCCGGCTCCGACGACGGCGAGGCTGGCGGGACCCGGGCGCGCGCCGTGTCCCTGGCCGCCGACCTGGGGGTCACGACGGCGCACATGCACGAGCACCTGGCCGCCGCCATGGGCACCGCCGACCCCGGCTCCCCCGCGGACCTGGCGGCCGCGCTGGGCGAGCGCGCCTCCTGGGCGCTGGGCGAGGTGCCCGAGCTGACCCGGGCCGTGCCCGACCTGGAGGCCCGCGTGGAGGCGGGGCTGGACGAGCTCAGGGGCCTGGAGGAGCTGCCGCCCGCCACCCGCGTCCACGGCGACTACCACCTGGGGCAGACCCTGCGCGGCAGCGGCGGGCAGGGCCGCTGGTACGTCCTGGACTTCGAGGGCGAGCCCCTGCGCCCGCTGGCCGATCGCTCCCGCCCCGACCAGCCGCTGCGGGACGTGGCGGGGATGCTGCGGTCCTTCGACTACGCGGCCGCCGTCGGCGGGGCCGCCGACCCCGGCTGGCTGCCGGCCGTGCGCTCCGCCTTCCTGGACGGCTACCGCTCGGCGGCGCCGTCGACCGGAGCGGCCGGACACGCCGCCGACGTCCTCATGGGCGTCCTCGAGCTCGACAAGGCCCTGTACGAGGCCGTCTACGAGGCGCGCAACCGTCCGGACTGGCTGAGGATTCCGCTGAGCGGAATTCGTCATGTCCTGCGAGCAAAGTCCCCCGCTGAGCAGTCCCCTCATGGGACAGTATGAGTCATGAGCGACCCCATGACCTCCGAGCCCGCCGCCGAGCCGAACTCCACCGGAGCCACCGACTCCCCTCCCGCCCCCGAACCCGTCAGCGTCGAGCCCTGGGTGCTCGCCGACGTCGCCTACGCGCGGTACTACAACCCGCACGAGGTCCTGGGGGCCCACCTGGGCGACAGCGGCGTGACCATCCGCACCGTCCGCCACCTGGCCGACGCCGTCACCGTGATCACCGCCGAGGGCTCCTTCCCGGCCACCCACGAGCAGGACGGCGTGTGGGTGGCGGTGGTGCCCGGAGACGCGATCCCGGACTACCGCCTCGACGTCACCTACGGGGAGGAGACCACCCGCGTCGACGACCCGTACCGCTTCATGCCGACCCTGGGGGAGATGGACATCTACCTCATCTCCGAGGGCCGTCACGAGGAGCTGTGGGAGGTGCTGGGCTCCCACATCAAGCGGTACTCCGGCCCCATGGGCGAGGTGGAGGGCACCGCCTTCGCCGTGTGGGCGCCCAACGCCCGGGCCGTGCGCGTCGTCGGCGACTTCAACTACTGGGACGGCACCGCCACGGCCATGCGCTCGCTGGGCTCCTCGGGCGTGTGGGAGCTGTTCATCCCCGGGGTGGGCGTGGGCGCCCGCTACAAGTACGAGATCTGCTTCGGCGACGGCTCCTGGCACCAGAAGGCGGACCCGCTGGCCCGCGCCACCGAGGTGCCCCCGGCCACCGCGAGCGTGGTCACCGACCGCTTCCACGAGTGGGGCGACGACGAGTGGATGACCAGGCGCGCCGCCACCGACCCGCACTCGGGCCCCATGAGCATCTACGAGGTCCACATCGGCTCGTGGCGCCAGGGCCTGGGCTACCGCGGCCTGGCCGAGGAGCTGGTGCCCTACGTCAAGGAGGCCGGCTTCACCCACGTGGAGTTCCTGCCGGTGGCCGAGCACCCCTTCGGCGGGTCCTGGGGCTACCAGGTCTCGGGCTACTACGCGCCCACGGCCCGCTTCGGCACCCCCGACGACTTCCGCTACCTGGTCGACCAGCTCCACCAGGCGGGCATCGGCGTCATCCTGGACTGGGTGCCGGCGCACTTCCCCAAGGACGAGTGGGCGCTGGCGCGCTTCGACGGCACCGCCCTGTACGAGGACCCGGACCCCCAGCGCGGCGAGCACCCCGACTGGGGCACCTACGTGTTCAACTTCGGCCGCAACGAGGTGCGCAACTTCCTGGTGGCCAACGCCCTGTACTGGCTCAGCGAGTTCCACGCCGACGGCCTGCGCGTGGACGCCGTCGCCTCCATGCTCTACCTGGACTACTCCCGCAAGGAGGGCCAGTGGCACCCCAACCAGTTCGGCGGGCGCGAGAACCTGGAGGCGATCAGCTTCCTCCAGGAGGCCACGGCCACGGCCTACCGGAAGAACCCGGGCACGGTCATGGCCGCCGAGGAGTCCACCGCCTGGCCGGGGGTGACCGCCCCCACCGAGTACGGCGGGCTGGGCTTCGGGCTGAAGTGGAACATGGGGTGGATGAACGACACCCTGCGCTACCTGGCGGAGGAGCCCATCAACCGGCGCTACCACCACGGCGAGCTGACCTTCTCGCTCGTGTACGCCTTCTCCGAGCAGTTCGTCCTGCCGCTGAGCCACGACGAGGTCGTGCACGGCAAGGGCTCCCTGCTGTCCAAGATGCCGGGCGACCACTGGCAGGAGCTGGCCGGGCTGCGCGCCCTGTACGCCTACCAGTGGTCCCACCCGGGCAAGCAGCTGCTGTTCATGGGCAGTGAGTTCGGCCAGGGCACGGAGTGGAACTCCGACACCTCCCTGGACTGGTGGATCCTGGCCGACGACCCGGGCCACCAGGGCCTGCTGCGCCTGGTCAGCGACCTCAACGCCCTGTACAAGGACTCCCCGGCGCTGTGGGCGGAGGACTTCTCCCACCGCGGCTTCGAGTGGATCGAGGCGGGCGACGGCGACCACAACGTCCTGTCCTACCTGCGCAAGGGCACCAGCGCGGACGGGCGCAGCGACCTCATCGTGGCCATCATCAACTTCGCCGGCACCCCGCACGAGGGCTACCGGGTGGGCCTGCCCTTCGCGGGCGGCTGGGATGAGGTCATCAACACCGACTCCCCGGACTACGGCGGCTCGGGCGTGGGCAACCTCGGGCACGTCGAGGCCGAGGAGCTGCCGTGGAACGGCCGCCCGGCCTCGGTGCGGCTGCGCGTGCCCCCGCTGGGCGCGGTCTTCCTGCGCCCCTCGCAGGACTGATCCGCCCCCGCCGCCGCAACCGGCGGAAATGACGCGCGGGACCGGCGGAAGCCGCGCATCCTGCGGATGACTCGGCGCGGCCGGCCAATCGGGCGGGCCGGGGGCGGGGGCGCGGGCCGGAGCGGCCCGCGCCCCCGCCCCGACGCCGAGACGCGCATTCCGCCCTCGAGATCCAACCGTCGTTCTCGAGGGCGAAATGCGCGTCTCGGCGAGGAAGGCGAGAATGGGGCCGCCCGCCGTCGGACCGCGCGGGCGCCGACCGTGCCCTGTGCTACACCCGCTCCCCAGGCGCCGCACCACGGGCTTGGGTATCCTCGCAGTGGGGCGGACGGGTTCGACGCCCAGCTTCGCGCCCCCGTCTTCCCGAATGCCCGCCGACAGTTCCGTGCAAATCTTGCACGCCGCTCCGAAGCCCGACAGGGGAAGAAGAATGACGCAGAACCTGATCTCCACCGTGCCCTCGCAGGTGCGCGCGGTCTCCGGCCACCCGGCCGGCGCCTCCACCGAGATGGAGGTGTGGCAGGGCCTGTCAGCCGCCGTCGTCGACGCCATCGCGGACGACTGGTACGCCACCGAGCAGCGCTACCGGGAGGGCCGGATGGAGCACTACTTCTCCGCCGAGTTCCTCATGGGGCGCGCCCTGCTCAACAACCTGACCAACCTCGGCCTGGTCGACCAGGCGCGCGAGGCGGTGGGCGCCTTCGGCCAGGACCTCACCGACATCCTCGAGCAGGAGCCCGACGCCGCCCTGGGCAACGGGGGCCTGGGCCGCCTGGCCGCCTGCTTCCTCGACTCGTGCGCCACCCTCGAGCTGCCCGTGACCGGCTACGGCATCCTCTACCGCTACGGCCTGTTCAAGCAGCTCTTCTCCGACGGCTTCCAGACCGAGCACCCCGACTCCTGGATGGAGGAGGGCTACCCCTTCATCATCCGCCGCGAGGAGGCCCAGCGCATCGTCACCTACAACGACCTGACCGTGCGCGCCATCCCCTACGACATGCCCATCACCGGCTACGGCACCAAGAACGTGGGGACCCTGCGCCTGTGGCGGGCCGAGTCCATGGAGGACTTCGACTACGACGCCTTCAACTCCCAGCGCTTCACCGACGCCATCGTCGAGCGCGAGCGCACCGCCGACATCTCCCGGGTCCTGTACCCCAACGACACCACGTACGAGGGCAAGGTCCTGCGCGTGCGCCAGCAGTACTTCTTCTGCTCGGCCTCCCTGCAGGAGATCATCGAGAACTACATCACCCACCACGGCGAGGACCTGTCCGGCTTCGCCGACTACAACGCCATCCAGCTCAACGACACCCACCCGGTGCTGGCCATCCCCGAGCTCATGCGCCTGCTCATGGACGAGCACCACCTGGGCTGGGACACCGCCTGGGACATCGTCACCCGCACCTTCGCCTACACCAACCACACGGTCCTGGCCGAGGCGCTGGAGACCTGGGAGATCTCCATCTTCGACCGCCTCTTCCCGCGCATCATGGAGATCGTCTACGAGATCGACCGCCGCTTCCGCGCCGACCTCGCCTTCCGCGGCGTCGACGGGGGCACGATCGACTACATGGCGCCGGTGGCGCACGGCCGGGTCCGCATGGCCTGGATCGCCTGCTGCGCCTCCTACTCCATCAACGGCGTCGCCGCCCTGCACACCGAGATCCTCAAGCGCGACACCCTCAAGGACTGGTACGCCATCTGGCCCGAGCGCTTCAACAACAAGACCAACGGCGTCACCCCGCGCCGCTGGCTGCGCCAGTGCAACCCGCGCCTGTCGGCCCTGCTGGACGAGGTCACCGGCTCCGACGCCTGGGTCAAGGACCTGACCGTCCTGGCCGACTACGCCGACGCCGCCGACGACGCCGTCCTGGACCGCCTGGCGGAGGTCAAGCGCGCCAACAAGGCCGACTTCGCCGCCTGGGTGTCCGCGCGCGAGGGCGTCGAGATCGACCCGGACGCGATCTTCGACGTCCAGGTCAAGCGCCTGCACGAGTACAAGCGCCAGCTGCTCAACGCCCTGTACATCCTGGACCTGTACTTCCGCCTCAAGGGGAACCCGGACCTGGAGGTGCCGAAGCGGGTCTTCATCTTCGGCGCCAAGGCCGCGTCCGGCTACATCCGGGCCAAGGCGATCATCAAGCTCATCAACACCATCGCCGACCTGGTCAACAACGACCCGGTGGTCTCGCGCACGCTCAAGGTCGTCTTCGTCCACAACTACAACGTCTCCCCGGCCGAGCACATCATCCCGGCGGCCGACGTCTCCGAGCAGATCTCCATGGCCGGCAAGGAGGCCTCGGGCACCTCCAACATGAAGTTCATGATGAACGGGGCGCTCACGCTGGGCACCCTCGACGGCGCCAACGTCGAGATCCTCGACGCCGTGGGCGCGGACAACGCCTACATCTTCGGCGCCACCGAGGACGAGCTGCCCGGCCTGCGCCGGTACTACGACCCCCGGGTCGCCTACGAGTCCGTCCCCGGCCTCAAGCGGGTCCTGGACGCCCTCATCGACGGCACCCTGGACGACAACGGCACCGGCTGGTTCGCGGACCTGCGCCGCAGCCTGATCGACTCCGGCTACGAGCAGTCCGACGTCTACTACGTGCTGGGCGACTTCGCCGCCTACCGCGAGACCAAGGACCGCATGGCCGCCGACTACGCCGACCAGCGCGCCTGGCAGCGCAGGGCGTGGGTCAACATCACCGGCTCGGGGCGCTTCTCCTCCGACCGCACCATCAGCGACTACGCCCGCGAGGTGTGGAAGATCGACCCCGAGCCGATCGCCTGACCCCGCCCGCTTCTTCGCCGGAACCGGCGGAGGCGGCACGCGAAGAGGCGGCCCTGCCCGATCGGGCCGGGCGCCGCGCTCCGATCGGGCTGAGGGGCCGACGCTCTCCGCCGGTCTCACGTGCCGCTTCCGCCGGTTTCGTGTGCCTCTTCCGCCGGTTTCGGCGAAGAGGGCGGCGGCGCGGAGACGGAGAGGGGACCGGAGTGGCTCAGAACAGAATGGCGGCGAGTTGACGGCGGGCGCGGGCGACCTCGGGGGCCGACGAGCCGATGACCTCGAAGAGCTCGAGCAGCCGCAGCCGCGCCGTCTCCCTCTCCTCGCCGGCGTGGCTGCGCACCGCCTCCAGGGCGCGGCCCAGCGCGACATTGATGTCCCCCAGGGCCAGGGCGGCGTCGGCCCCGGCGAGCTGGTCCTCCACGCTCGCCCCCGGGGCGTCCGCCGCGGCCAGCAGGGCGCGGGGGTCCTTGCCGTCCATGCGCCCGAGCATGCGGATCTGGGCCCGCGCCACCTTGAGCTCGTCGTCGGCCGGGCTCTGGGCGATGGCATGGTCATAGACGTCCTCGGCGGCGGCGTAGTCGCCGCGCTCGAGGGCCTCGCGGGCGGCGCGCTCGACCTCGGTCTCCTCGGGCTCAACCGGTTCGGCGTCCGCGGCCTGCGGCGCGAGGCTCCCGGTCACGCCGTTGCGGGCCGCCAACTCCAGCAGCTGGTCGAGCAGCTCCCGCAGCTGGTCGGCGGGGATCGCCCCCTGGAACAGCGGCACCGGCTGCCCGGCGATGAGGGCGACGACGGTGGGCACGGCCGCGACCTGGAGCGCCCGGGCGACCTCCGGAGCGGCGTCGACATCCACCCGGGCCAGCTGGAAGCGCCCGGCGTACTCCTGGGCCAGCGTCTGGAGCTGTCCGGCCAGGTCGGTGGAGACCTGGGACCGCGAGGCGTGGAGGACGACCACCACCGGCACCCGCGTGGAGGTCTCGGCGACCTCGCGCAGGTTCTGTGCGTCGACGTCGACGACGAGGGGCCCCGGCACGACCCCCTCCCCCGCAACGGCGCCCGTCGTCGCGCCGGCGCCCGCGGTCCTCGCCGCCCCGGCGGCGCCCGCGGACGGTGCGGACGGTGCGGGCCCGCCCGTCGAGCGGGGTGAGAGCGAGGACAGGTCGACGGCGCCGAACATGCTCATGGTGCGGGTGTCCTTCCCGGGCGGTGCCCGATATGCGCCCGACGGCGGCCCGGGGACGCCGAGAACGGGCGGATTGCGAAAGCGTGGCTGTGAGGAGGCTACGCCACCGAGTCGGGGAACCGGATCCGCCCGTCTTACCCGGTGGGCGCCTGGGAGTCGTCGCGCTCGGCCTTGGCCAGGGTCCGATCCACTCCTACGACGACGGACTGGCCGCCCTCCGAGGCGGACGGAATGGAGAAGGCGACCATGGCGTCGTACGTGGCGGTCACGGTGCCGACCACCGACGCGTTGTCCCCCAGCATCTTGACAATGGCGGGGTCCGTCACGTTGATGGTCGAGCGCGCGACCGTGTTGCGATACACGCTGCTGAAGGTGACCGTGGTCACGACCAGTGCGCCATTCGCGTTGGTCCTCAGCCCCTTGAACCCGTCCGAGCCCGCGGCCGCCGTGACGGTCATCGTGCCCATGCCCCCCAGGTCGATGCTGCGATCGGAGGCGATCTTCTGACGCAGGAGGTCGTCGGCGAAGGCGGTGCCGTTCTCTCCGGTGGGGTTGTTGAGGGCGTCGAGGTAGGCGTCGAGGACCTCCTGGGGCGTGGCGACCAGCCCAGTCGCGTCCGCCGACACCGACTCGCTGCCCACCTTGATCCCGGGGGTGGTGGGCACCTGAGACAGGCGGAGAGGGGCCCAGCCCCACAGCTGGTAGTGGCTGCGGGCGTCGTCCTGGGTGAGGATGAGCAGGTAGGGGGCCTGCCCCTCGGCCGCGGGCTCGGTGACGACGAGGGCGGTGCGGGGGAAGTCCGCGGTCAGGCCCACAGCCTCCATCTGGCTCGTGGTGATGAAGGTGTGGATGTATTTTTGGTCGTCGCCCGTGGCCTGGGCGACCGCGTACTCCTCGGCGCGCACGCGCGCGGCGGGCCCGGTGAGGTATCCGGCGAGGGAATCGGGGCTCTTGGCGGCGTCGGCCGCATTGAGCCCGGTCTGAATGCGCTCGAGGACCGCCGCCAGCTTATCGGAGGTGAGGGCGGGGTGCGCCGAGGGCGTCGCGGCGACGGAGGGCGCGGGGAGGCCCTGTTCGACTTCGGCGCAGGCGGCCAGAGCGGCGCCGACGGCGGTGGCCACGGCTCCGCTCAGGAAGACTCGGCGGGTACTCATCGAGTGTTCTCCTTGTCATCGTCTCCGGCGCCATCGGGTCCGGGGACCAGGCCCAGCGGGTTGGTGTCGTCCAGCCCGCGGGAGGCGCGGTAGGCGGCTGTCGCCCGCTCGTCGAGCCCGGGTACGACGCCGCCGCCGCGCGCGGCTCCGGGATCCGGCTCGGGAAGGTAGTCGGACGGTGGCTGACCGGACCACGGCGCCGGACCGTAACCGGAGTCCGGCGCCGCGCCGTAACCGAAGTCGGGCTGGGCGCCGTAGCCGGCCTCGGGCGCGGGCTGGGCGCCGTAGTCGGTCTGGAACTGCGGGCCGAAGCCCGACTCGGGCGCCGCGCCGTAGCCGGAGTCGGGCTGGGCGCCGTAACCGGAGTCACCCGCCCCGGGCGCCGCGCCGTAACCGAAGTCGGGCTGGGCGCCGTAGCCGGCCTCGGGGCCGGAGGCGGGCTGATCGGCCCACGGCGCCGCACCGTAACCGGCCTCCGACGCCGAACCGGAGGCAGCGGACCCGTAGCCCGAGTCGGGGGCGGACCCGTAGCCCGAGTCGGGGGCGGGGCCGTAGCCGGTCTCGGGCGCGGGCTGGGCGCCGTAGTCGGTCTGGGGCTGAGGGCCGTAACCGGCCTCGGGCGCCGAACCGGAGGCGGCGGAGTCGTAGCCCGAATCGGGAGCAGGGCCATAACCTGACCCGGGCTGGGCGCCGTAACCAGGATCGTCGGAACCGGGCATCGCGCCGTAGCCGGAGTCGGGCTGGGCGCCGTAGTCGGTCTGGAACTGCGCGCCGAAGCCCGCCCCGGGCGCCGCGCCCTCGTCGAATCCGGCCTCGGGGCCGGGCGCGGGCCGATCGGCCCTGGGCGCCGCGCCGTAGCCGGAGTCGGGCTGGGCGCCGTAGTCGGTCTGGAACTGCGCGCCGAAGCCCGCCCCGGGCGCCGCGCCGTCGTCGAATCCGGCCTCGGGGCCGGAGGCGGGCTGATCGGCCCAGGGCGCCGCACCGTAACCGGCCTCGGGCTGAGCACCGTAACCGGCCTCGGGCGCCGAACCGGAGGCGGCAGGGCCGTAACCCGAATCGGGGGCGGGGCCGTAACCCGAATCGGGGGCGGGGCCGTAGCCCGTGCCGGGAGTGGAGTCGTAGCCGAAGTCGGAGTCGTAACCGGGCCCGGGGGCCGGATCCGATCCGGGGGCAGGGTTGTAGCCGAAGTCGGAGTCGTAGCCCGTCCTGGGCGCGGAGTCGTAGTCGGGCTCGGACTCCGAGGCGAGCGGGACCCCGGGGGCCTCGACGCCGTTGATGTAGACGACACCGGTGCGCGGATCCATCCACTCCTCGCCGTCGGCCTCGGCGCGCTCCTTCTCACGGGTCTCCCGGCGGGTCAACGGCCGATCCGGGTCATCCACGCGCGGCAGGCCGGCCGTGGACACGGAGTCCGCCGTGGCCAGGCGCGCCGCGCGCTCGGCGGCGCGCTGACGGCGCTGGGAGTCCGCACGGCGCATCTGGATGTCGATGAGCAGGCCGAAGACGCCCACGAGCAGGAGCAGGCCGCCCGCGATAATGCCGGGGACGAGCCAGGGCGTGGACACCGCGCGGGGCCAGGACAGGGTGATGCGGGGAGCCGGTCCGGAGCCGTCGGTCGCCGCGAGGAGAACGGTGCCGGGCTCGACGACGTTGTCCAGGGTCACGGTGCCCTGACCGCTCGCCGTCTTGAGCCACAGGTCGGCCTGGGACGGGTCGGCGTTGGAGTCGGCCAGCGTGGTGCAGGCGCCCCCCGACCCGGTCGAGTCCGCCGTGGCGCCATCGGTGGCCGCCCCGGTGGGGGCCCGGGTCGCGGCGGTGGCGTCGGCCCCGGGACTGGCCGTCTGCGTCGGGGCCGCGGAGGCCGGGTCGACGGTCTCGCAGCGCTCGGTGACGGGGGTGGCGGACAGGGTGTTCCAGTCGGTCAGGCCGGTCACCGACAGGTAGGGGTCGTCTGCCAGCCACGCCTTGGCGTCCACGGCGTAGGCGACGGCGAGGAAGACCGGCTGCCCCTCGGCGGTGGCGGTGATGGTGACCGAGGGGTCCACGAGACCGAGTACGCCGGGCTCCGTCAGGACGTAGTGCTGATCGGGCGTCTGGGTGAGCGTCGCCTGCACCGTCGCGCTCGGACGCCAGATGGTGGCGGAGCAGACGGCGAGGGCGATGACAACCAGTCCGAGGATGGTTGCGATCACGCTCACGATGCGTCGAATCACGACGTGGTCTCCTTGCTTCTCGCGGACATGGGCCGGACCGGCGTCTCGCAGGCGCCCGGGCGGGCGCGTGAGCCCAGTCGGGGAGCGCGGCGGGGCCGGGACCCGCACACAACGAGGCGTCCCGGCTCCCAGAATCGCATGCCCGTTCGTCCGGTGCACGGTTCCCGCGGAAGATCACAGCGGCCTGCGCCCTGAGCGGAAACCGGCGACCCCCTCCCGCACCCGGTCCCCGTGGAGCCCGTCCGTCTTTTCCCACCCAATGGCACAACGGGGGTGCGAGCGGGTGCCCGACGCCGATACCCTGTAGCCGGGGCGGCGGAAGCGACCGCCACCAGGAGGAGGGCATACCGTGGCAGACGGGACAGAAGAATTCGCCATCACCATGCGCGGCTACGACCGCGCCCAAGTCGATCAGCGCATGGAGGCCGTGCGCCGCCAGCTCGCCGAGGCGCGCCGCGAGGTCGCCGCCCTCGACCAGCGCGCCATGACGCTGGCGGGGGAGCTGGCCGACGCCCAGCGGCGCCTGCGCGAGTCGGACAAGCCCACTTACGCCGGACTGGGCTCGCGCATCGAGCACCTCCTGCGCAGCGCCGAGGAGCAGTCCGCCTCGATGAAGTCCAAGGCCGACGCCGACGCGGAGGCCCTGCTGGCCCGTGCCCGCACGAACGCCAGCCGGCTGGCCAAGCGCTCCTCCTCGGAGGCCGCCTCGCTCCTGGCGGACGCCCGCCGCGAGGCCTCCGAGCTGCGCAGCCGCTCCGAGTCGGAGTCCTCGACGATCCTCGCCAACGCGCAGGCCCGCGCCGACGAGCTCGTCTCGGCCGCCGAGCGCAAAGCCGCGCAGACCACCGCGGAGGCGGACTCCGCGGCCACCGGTGTGCGCGCGACCGCGGAGCGCGAGGCCCAGCTCGTCGTCACGCAGGCCCGCAAGGCCGCCGCCGAGCTCGCCGTCTCCTCCGAGCGCGAGGCCTCCGAGATGCGCGCCTCGGCCGCGGCCGAGGCCGAGGACATGCGGCGCACGGCGAGCGAGGAGGCCCAGCTGACGCTGGACAAGGCCCGCACCGAGGCCGCTTCGCTGCGCCGTCAGGCCAAGGAGGAGTCCGAGGCCGTCCGCGCCGAGACCACCGAGATGCGCCAGAAGGCCACGCTGGAGATCGCCGCGGCCCACGAGGCGGCCGCCCAGGAGGACGCCGCGGCCCACGACGCCACCGCCGAGCGCATCCGCGAGATGAACGAGCAGGCCCAGGCCCAGGCGGCCGAGGCGGAGGCCCGGGTCCAGGAGGCCATCGAGCGGGCCGAGGCGGTGCGCAACCAGACCGACGTCGCCGCTCGCGAGAAGACGGTCGAGGCCGAGCGCCACGCCGAGGAGACCCTCAACCAGGCCCGCGAGGAGGCCGACCGGATCCTGGAGGACGCCCGCACCAACGCGGAGGCGAACCTCGCCGCCGCGGCCCGCCAGGTCAGGGAGCTGGAGCGTCAGCGCGAGTCCGTGGCCTCCTACCTGGAGGAGATGCGCGGCGTCCTCGGCGGCGCGGCCCCGCAGGTCGCGGTGCTGTCCGAGGCCATCAGCACCGCGCTCAACACCCCCGACGAGTCGGAGGGCGGCGAGCGGGCCGATGACGAGGCCAAGGACGCCGAGACGACCGACGACGAGGAGGAGTCGTCCGCCAAGGCCGACGACGACGCTCAGACGGAGGTCATGATCGGCCTGGCCAACGACATCAAGGCCGCCGGACCGGCGCCCGCGCCCCCGGCTCCCCCCGCCCCGGCGAGGAGGTCCGCCTCCTCCGCCCGGCCCAGGCGCAACACCACGAAGACGCCGGCCAGGCAGCGGGCCTGAGGGCGCGCCGTCGGGCACGGCCTCATCGAGGCCCCGTAATCGAGCGGGCGCGGTCGCCAGTCGATCGCGCCCGCTCGTCGTCCCCGCCCCTGGTCCCGCGGCGAGCGCCGCCCGGGGGCCGATGCCGCCCCGCGTCTCCGGTAGCCTGTGATCATGGCCGCAGACGAACCCGGCGCCTCCGCCCGGTCCCCCGCACCATCCCCGCGAGATCCGTCGGGCTGGGCGGACCGGCGCCGCGCCGCCGCCGCCGAGCGCGCCCGGATGCTGCGGGCCCGGCAGGACGCCGAGCACGCCCGGGCCGCGCGGATCGTCGGGCTCTTCGTCCGGGTCGCCCGCGCCGAGGGGCTCGCCCCCGAGCCCCTGCGGGTCCAGGGCTACGGCGGCGGGGCCGCGCGCACGTCCCTGAGGGGCTGGTACCTGCGCGCCGATCGGACGGTGGCCATCGACGTCGACGGCCGCTTCTACGTCCTGTCGAAGCCGTTGACCGTGCGCGAGCGGCTGTTCGGCGCCGCGCCCGACGCCGAGCCGGTGCCCATGACCATCGGCGAGGGCGGCCGCGACGGGGACGTCGTGCCCCTGCGCTTCGCCCTGGACCGTCTGCTGCCGGGCTGGGAGTCCCGCTCCCCCGAGCCCCTGGCCTGACCCGCATCGGCGGGCGCGGTCCCGGGCGACGTCGCCCCCTCCCCGAGCCCCGGCCCGGGCGCGCGACCCTCACCCCCGCCACAGGCCGCGGTCCCAGCAGCTCGTGTGCCAGTGGCGGCGCTCCTCCAGCCCCCGGTCGGGCCCGAAGAGGGACTCGTTGGACCAGGCGACGACGTGCGCGGCGCCCGGCGCGATCGTGCGGTGGCAGCCCGGGCAGGTGTAGGCCTTGTTCCCGCCGCGCACGCGCCTGACCGTGAACTCCGCTCCCCCGGGGCCGATCTGCGTGCGGGGCACCGAGGCGAGCCGGGAGACGTCGAGGGGGATGTGACCCGCGCCGTAGGGCCGCTTCGAGTGTCGCCGTGCCATGGGGCAGTCCTATGCCACGCCGGAGATCGGGGCAAGTGAGATCGCCCGGCGCGGGCGGTGGCGTGATCCGGTCCGCGCCCCGTTGGCGGGGCGCGCCCGAGCGAGTCCGGGCCCCGCACCGGCGTCGGTGCGGGGCCCGGACTCGCTCGGGCGGGGCCGGAACGGGCCGGAACGGGACCGGCGTCGCGCCGGCCGGCCCGGTCAGCGGCTCGCGGGAGCGCTCAGATGAGGCCCATCCCCTTGACCGTGGTCCTCTCCTCGACCAGCTCGGCGGCGGAGGCGTCGATCCTGGCGCGGGAGAACTCGTCGATCTCCAGGCCCTGGACGATCTTCCACTCCCCGCCCTCGGAGGTGCAGGGGAAGGAGGAGATGACGCCCTCGGGCACGCCGTAGGAGCCGTCGGACATGATCGAGGCGGAGGTCCAGGAGTAGCCCTTGACGCCCAGGCACCAGTCGCGCACGTGGTCGATGGCGGCCGAGGCGGCCGAGGCGGCCGAGGAGGCGCCGCGGGCGGCGATAATGGCGGCGCCGCGCTTGGCGACGGTGGGGATGAAGTCCTCCTCGACCCAGGCGCGGTCGGCGAGGATGTCCGTGATCGGCGCGCCCTTGACGGTGGCGTGGGTCAGGTCGGGGTACTGGGTGGAGGAGTGGTTGCCCCACACGGTGACCCTGTCGATGTCGGTGACGTGGCAGCCGGCCCTGGCGGCCAGCTGGGCCAGGGCGCGGTTGTGGTCCAGGCGGGTCATCGCGGTGAAGCGGGAGGCCGGGACGTCCTTGGCGTGCGAGGCCGCGATGAGGGCGTTGGTGTTGGCCGGGTTGCCCACGACCAGGACCTTGATGTCCTGGGCGGCGGCGCCCAGGGCCTCGCCCTGGGGGCCGAAGATGCCGCCGTTGGCGCTGAGCAGGTCGGAGCGCTCCATGCCGGCCTTGCGCGGCATGGAGCCGACCAGGAAGGCGATATTGGCGCCGTCGAAGGCCCGCGTCGGGTCGTCGAAGATGTCGACGTCGCCCAGCGTCGGGAAGGCGGAGTCGAACAGCTCCATGGCGGTGCCCTCGGCGGCCTTGACGGCCTGCGGGATCTCGAGCAGGCGGAGGTTGACGCGCTGGTCCGGGCCGAGCAGAGCGCCCGAGGCGATGCGGAAGAGCAGGGCGTAACCGATATTTCCGGCGGCACCGGTGACGGTGACGTTGACGGGGGCGTTGGCCATGAAGACTCCTTCTCGATGGTGTCGCACGGGCCACGAGCGCCGCGGCCCACGGCACGAGCCTACGGTGCGCGGTCGGCGGCGGCCCAGAACAATGGGCTCGCCGCCCGTGTAATCCCGCTCATAAGTGAGTCTCCGGCCCGGCCGGGGCCTCCGCCGCGGCGCCGGGCCGGGCCCTCGGCGCCGGACCCGCGGCGCCGGACCCGCGGCGGTCCGGGCCCTCAGCTCGCGGCGTCGGGCCCGGCGGCCTCGGCGGAGGCGGCCAGCTCCTCGGGGCTGACCACGCCCTCGACACTCACGCGGTCCAGGTACTTCATCCCGTCGAAGGACAGCTCGCGGGCGTTCTCCGGATCGCCGTCGGCGCCGAAGCGGCCGCCCGCGAGCCGGTCGACGACGATCGCGATGGCGCCGTCGCCGGTGACATTGGTGGCCGTGCCGAAGGAGTCCATGGCGATGTAGGTGGCGATCATGAGGGCGACCTGCGCGTCGTCGAAGCCGAGCATGGAGGACAGCAGCCCCGTGGCCGCCATAATGGCCCCGCCGGGAACGCCCGGGGCGGCGACCATGGTGATGCCGAGCATGAAGATGAAGCCCACCCACTGCACGGCCGACACGCCCAGCCCCTGGGTGAACACGATGGCGAAGGCGAAGGCGAAGATCTTCGACGTCGAGCCGGCCAGGTGGATGGTGGCGCACAGCGGGACGGTGAAGGAGGCCACCGCGTCGGATACGCCGTTCCTCTTCGTCTGCGCCAGCGTCACGGGGATCGTCGCCGCCGAGGAGGACGTGCCCAGGGCGGTGAGGTAGGCGGGCATCATCATGCCCAGCGCCCGGGCGGGGTTCTTGCGCCCGGCGCGCGCAGGCTCCCGGCCCCTCCCTACAGGGCCCGCGGGAGGTTGGCGTAGAAGCTCAGGGCCGCCAGGGCGGCGGCCAGGAGGATCCCGAAGACAACGTCGAAGGGGCGGCTGCGCGCCGCGATCCAGGTGCCGTCGGGCCGCTGGAGGCGCACGAGGGCGAGGACGAAGACGAGGGCGGCCAGCCACAGGACCGACAGGCGCCGGTGCCCGAGCAGGGACATTGCGGGCACGGCCGCCAGCCCCGCCCCCACGCAGATCACGCCGATCATGCGGTAGGGCTCCTGGTTCGCACTGGAGTGGACCTGCGGCCGCAGCCAGGCGAGCACGCGGGACTCCTTGTTCGCCTTGGCGACCAGGTCGGCGGCGGCCCGGTCCCGGGCGGCCCTGTCCCGGTCCCGGGCGGCCCCGTCGCGGTCGTGCTGATCCTGCTGAGTCACGGCGCCCATGCTAGCCGCCGCGAGCGCGCGCTTCGCCCCGGCCGCCGCCCGGACCTGCCGGACGACCAGGCCGGCGGCCCGGCCCGTCCCTCCCGGCCGCCCGGGCGGGCCGTTCCCCGGCCGCCCGGACGCTCGGCCGCCGCGCCCCCGCGGGCCGTCAGTGGGCGAAGTGGCGGGCGCCGGTGAGGTACATGGTGACGCCGGCGGCCCTCGCGGCCTCGATGACCTCGCCGTCGCGGATGGAGCCGCCGGGCTGGACGACGGCCCTCACCCCGGCGTCGATGAGGACCTGGAGGCCGTCGGCGAAGGGGAAGAAGGCGTCGGAGGCGGCCACGGCGCCCCGCGCCCGCTCGGGCGGCGCGGCGGCCAGGACCTCGGTCGCGGCGGCCCCGCCGACGGCGCCCCTCTCCGCCCCGCTCCCCCGGTCCTCCTGCTTCCGCCGGCCGCCGGCGGCGTCGCCGGTGGAGCGCAGGCCCAGGGTGTTGGCCCGCTCGACGGCCAGCCGGCACGAGTCGACGCGGTTGACCTGCCCCATGCCCACGCCGACGGTCGCGCCGTCCCTGGCCAGCAGGATCGCGTTGGAGCGCACCGAGCGGATGGTCCGCCAGGCGAAACTCAGGTCGGCCAGCGTCGCGGCGTCCGCCGCCTCGCCGGCCACGAGCCGCCAGGCGGCGGGGTCGGCGTCGCCGGCCTGGTAGGTGTCGCGCTCCTGGATGACGGCGCCGCCGGTCACCTGCTTGATCTCGTAGCCGCCCCGCGCCGGGGGCTCGACGACGAGCAGGCGCAGGTTCTTCTTGGCCGACAGGATCTGCACGGCCTCCTCCTCGAAGGCGGGCGCGGCGACGACCTCGGTGAAGATCGGCTTGATCTGGCGGGCCATGTCCGCGGTGACGGGGGCGTTGGCGGCGATGACGCCGCCGTAGGCGGACACGGGGTCGCAGGCGTGGGCCCTGCGGTGGGCCTCGGCGACGTCGCCGGCGGCGGAGACGGCGATGCCGCAGGGGTTGGCGTGCTTGACGACGGCGACGGCGACGGCGTCGTGGTCGTAGGCGGCCCGCAGGGCGGCGTCGGTGTCGGTGTAGTTGTTGTAGCTCATGGCCTTGCCGTGGATCTGGCGGGCGTTGGCGACGCCGCCCCCCGAGCCGGGCAGGGTGTAGACGGCGGCGCGCTGGTGCGGGTTCTCCCCGTAGCGCAGGGCGGCCAGGCGCTGGTAGCCGACGCCGATGTAGGCGGGCGGGGCGCCCCGGCCCGCGCCCCCGGTCCGATCGGGGCCCGCGGCCGGGCCCGCGCCCCCGGTCCGATCGGGGCCCCCGGCCCCGGCCCCGGCGGCGGCTCCGTCGACCCCATCCTCCGCGGCCCCGTCGGCCTCGATCTGCTCGGCCAGCCAGGTGGCCACGGCGGCGTCGTAGGCGGCGGTGTGGGCGAAGGCGGCGGCCGCCAGCGCGCGACGGGCGGCCAGGGTGAAGCCGCCGTCGGCGACGGCCCGCGCGACCTCGCCGTACCGGGCCGGGTCGGTCACGACGGCGACCGTGGGGTGGTTCTTGGCCGCGGCCCGCACCATGGCCGGGCCGCCGATGTCGATCTGCTCGACGCAGGCGTCGAAGGGGGCTCCGGAGGCGACCGTGCCGGTGAAGGGGTAGAGGTTGACCACGACCAGGTCGATGGGGGCGATGCCGAGGTCCTTGATCCGCTCCAGGTGGTCGGGCTTGCGGCGGTCGGCGAGGATGCCGGCGTGGACGGCCGGGTGGAGCGTCTTGACCCGGCCCTCCAGGCACTCGGGGAAGCCGGTGACCTGCTCCACCGGGGTCACCGCGATTCCGGCGGAGGCGATGGCGGCCGCCGTCGAGCCGGTGGAGACGATCTCGACGCCAGCGCCGGCCAGCGCCGCGGCCAGATCGAGCAGGCCCGTCTTGTCGTAGACGGAGATCAGGGCCCGTTCAACGGGCACCCGGTCCGGGCTGGTCGGCCCCCCGGCGGGGACGCGGGGTGCTAGGACGGCGGACTCGGGCTGCGTGGTGGACACGGGCGCTCCTGGTGCGATCGGTCTGGGGGGCGCCCAGGCGGACGACGCCCCCGCTCATGATCCGGTGCCGCTCCCCGGTGGTGACCCACCCTCGCCAGTCGCGGCCGCGCCCAGGGTACCGCGCGCCCGCCGTCCGCGCCCGGGCTGTCCGGTTCACTCAGCGCGCCGCGGCCCGCGGCCGCCCTCCCGGGGCGCCATGTCCCGCCTCGGGCGGGCCCTCGGCGGCGCGGTTTGTCCAAATCTGTTGCAAAGGCCCGGATCGAGTCGCGGCGCCGGAGGAGGATCGTTGATATTCCGCGCTTTTCTCCGCGGCTGATCCCGGCCCGGAGCGCCTTTGCAACAGATTTGGACAACCCCTCGCCCGGGCGAGTCTCAGGAGCCCCACCCGCACCACCGCGCTCGCGCCCTGCGGGCCCGGTCAATCCTCCCCCGTCGACCGGTCGCGCTCCGAGGCGCGCTCGCGCCAGCCGGCGAAGAGCCTGGAGCGCTGGGCCCGGCTCGCCCGGAATCGCGGCAGCCCCGCGTCCGGCGGCTCCGCGTCCTCCGACCACGGCTCCTCCTCGCGGGCCCGCCCTCGGCGGGGCTCCCGGCGGGTCCGGCGGTCCTCCCCCCGTCCCGTCTCCCACGACGCCTCCGACTCTCTCTGCTCCGTCTTCTCCCGCTTCCCCCGGTCCGTCTTCTCCGGCGCCGTCCCCTCCTGCTCCGCATCCCGGGCGGCGCGCCCCTCCGTGCTCCGATCGCGCACCATCCCCAGGCCCTCCTCCACGCGCTCGCGCGCGCTCTGCGCCGCGGCCTCGGCCGCCTGCGCCGTCGAACGCACTCCGCGCTCGGTCAGGATCCGGGTCGCCGGATGGGTGACCAGGGCGCCCGCGACCAGGCCGACGCCGACCTCGACGAGGACCAGCAGCACCGTCATCACCGTGAAGGGCCCCGTGCGCGCCAGGCGCCCCGGGCCGATCGGCCCCGAGGCGGCCGCGCAGACCGCCGCCGTGCCGACGCCGACGAGGCCGGCGGCGGCCAGCGCCGCGATCACGGCCCGCCCCAGGGTCAGCCCGGCCAGCTCGCGGCGTCGGATCCACACGACGACGAGCGCCGCCACGGTCACGACCAGGGGCAGGTACAGGCCGAGCCGGGAGCCCTCGCCCCCCAGCGGCCCGGCGGGCAGCAGACCCAGCAGCGGCAGGACCGGCACGGCGCCGGCCTGGACGTGGTCCGGGCTGAAGGTCGTCCCCCGCCCGACGGCGAAGCCCGGCCCCGCCACCCAGGACAGGGCCCACACGATCACGGTGGGGGCCCAGCCGAGCTGGAGGAGGATCAGCCCGGCCGTGGCGACGATCCCGCCGGCGCTCAGCGCGCCGTGCAGTCGGGACATGCGTCCGGCGCCGCCGATGAGGGCGGCCAGCCCCGCGAGGCAGGCGACGACGGCCAGGGCCGCCGCGGTGGTGCGGGCCAGGGCGAGGGCCGGATCCGCCCACGGCGGTCGACGGGCCCACCGGTCCGCGAGCCCCACCGGCAACCGGCCGGCCCGGCCCAGGGACCACACGACGACGAGGGCGCTGATGACCCCGACGCCGAGGACCGCGGGCCAGGTCCGCGAGCCCGCCGGTCCGCTCAGGGCGGCCACCGCCGCCGCCGTGAGCACGGAGGTCGTCACGGTCCACGCGCCCGCGCGGGATCCGCTCAGCCGGGCCCGGCGCACCGAGCTGCGCGCGATGAGAGCCTGCAGCAGGGTCACCCCCAGCAGCGGCAGGCCGAGGACCCCGGCGGGCGAGGACGCCCGGCCGTAGGAGCCGCCCAGGCCCAGGCTCCACAGCCCCGTGCCCACCCGCAGCGCCTTGCCCAGGGACAGGGCGGCGGCCGCGTCCATGGAGGAGGTGGTCACGAAGACGGCGAGCACGGGCAGCAGGACCACGAGCCAGGCGCCGATGACGAGCTCGACGCCGGCGCGCACGGCGAAGAACCAGTCGGGCGGCACCAGGAGCGCCCGCAGATCGCCGATCCGCCCGCCGCGTCCGAACCTCATGCCGTTCAGTCCCCGTTGACCGCCCGCGGCGCTCACGCCCGCCCGCCCGCGAGCCCCCGGTAGAGCTCGCGGGCGATGTCGGCGGTCAGGCTGGGGGTGCGGCCCACGCGCACGCCCGCCGCCTCCAGGGCGGCCCTCTTAGCCTCGGCGGTGCCCGAGGAGCCGGAGACGATGGCCCCGGCGTGGCCCATGGTCCGGCCCTCCGGGGCGGTGAAGCCGGCGACGTAGGCGACGACGGGCGTGGTCATGCACTCGCGGATGTAGGCGGCGGCCCGCTCCTCGGCGTCGCCGCCGATCTCGCCGATCATGACCACCAGGCGGGTGTCGGGGTCCGCCTCGAAGGCGGCCAGGGCGTCGATGTGGGTGGTGCCGACCACGGGGTCCCCGCCGATGCCGATGCAGGTGGTGAAGCCGAGGTCGCGCAGCTCGTGCATGAGCTGGTAGGTCAGCGTGCCGGACTTGGACACCAGGCCGAGGGGCCCGGGGCCGGTGATGTCGGGCGGGGTGATGCCCGCGTTCGAGCGCCCCGGGGAGATGATGCCGGGGCAGTTGGGGCCGATGATCCGCGCGCCGCGCTCGGCGGCGTAGGCGCGGACGTAGACGGTGTCGGCCACCGGGACGCCCTCGGTGATGACGACGACGAGGCGCACGCCGGCGTCGACGGCCTCGACGATGGCGCTCCTGGCGTGGGCCGGGGGCACGAACACGACGGAGACGTCGGCGCCGGTGGCCTCGCGGGCGCCGACGACGGTGCCGTGGACGGGGATCTCGACGGCGCCGGCACGGACGTCGCCCGCGCCGGGGCCCAGGGGGGCGACGTCGAAGGCGACGGAGGTGCCGGCCTTGCGGGGGTTGACGCCCGCGACGATCTTCGTGCCGGCGGACAGCATGCGGGCCGTGTGCTTGCGGCCCTCCGAGCCGGTCATGCCCTGGACGATGACGCGGTCGGCCTCGGTCAGGAAGATGCTCATGGTCTCAGGCCCCCTGCTGGACGGCGGTGTGCTGGGCGGTGGTGCGCTGCTCGCCGCCTCGTCGAGCGGCGTCCGGCTGTTCAGCGTCCGGCCGGGCGGCGGCGTCCCGCCGTTCAGCGTCCGGATACTCGGTGACGCGCTGGGCGATGGCGGTGACGACGTCGGCGGCCCCGTCCATGGTGTCGACGACCCTCACGCCGTCGATGGCGGCCTCGGCGAGGATCCTCCGGCCGAGCTCGGCGTTGTTGCCGTCCAGGCGCACGACGATCGGCCTGTCGAAGTCCGGCAGGGAGCCGACGGCGGTGACGATGCCCTCGGCGATGGTGTCGCAGGAGGTGATGCCGCCGAAGACGTTGACGAGGATGGCGCGCACCTGCGGGTCGGAGGCGACCACCTCCAGGCCGGTGGCCATCATCTCGGCCGACGAGCCGCCGCCCAGGTCGAGGAAGTTGGCGGGCCTCATGCCCCCGTGGGCCCGTCCGGCCGCGGCGACGACGTCGAGGGTGGACATGACCAGGCCGGCGCCGTTGCCGAGCACCCCGACCTGGCCGTCCAGGCGCACGTAGTTCAGCCCGGCCTCCTTGGCGCGGGCCTCGAGCGGGTCGACGCCGGCGGTGTCCTTGAGGGCGGCGCGCTCGGGGTGTCGGAAGGCGGCGTTGTCGTCGAGGCTGACCTTGCCGTCCAGGGCGAGGACGTCCCCCCCCGGGGTGAGCACGAGGGGGTTGACCTCGACCAGGGTGGCGTCCTCGGCGGTGAAGACTCCCCAGAGTTTGATGATGACGGCGGCCACGGCGTCGGCGGCGGGGCCGGGCTCGAAGCCGGCGGCCTTCACGACGCGCGCGGCGACGTCGGCGGTGACGCCCTGAAGCGGGTCGACGCCGATGCGGGCCAGGGCCTCGGGGCGCTCGGCGGCGAGGGTCTCGATGTCCATGCCGCCCTCGCGCGAGCACATGACGAGGTAGCGGTGCTCGGCGCGGTCCAGGAGGAGGGCGACGTAGAGCTCGGAGGCGATCTCGACGCCGTCGGCCACCAGGACGGCGCGCACGGGGTGGCCCTTGATGTCCATGCCGAGGATCTCGGCGGCCCTGGCCCCGGCCTCCTCGGCGGTTCGGGCGGGCTTGACGCCCCCGGCCTTGCCTCGCCCGCCGGTCTTGACCTGCGCCTTGACGACGACCAGGCGCGAGCCGCGGTCGAACATGTCCTGGGCGGCCCGGCGCGCCTGCTCGGGCGTGGTGGCGAGAGCGCCGGGCGGCACGGGCACCCCGTGCCGGTCGAACAGGTCCCTTGCCTGGTACTCGTACAGGTCCATGCGGTCGTCCTTCCGGGTCGTGATCCCGATGGCGGGGCGGCCCCGCCCCGGCGCGGGCGGCGCGGGGCGGGTGGCTCCGTGGGGGAGCCTACGCACCGCGGCCCGCGCGCGCACGAACCCGTCGGGCGGGTCGGGACCAAGGTCCGGCTGGGGCGGCGCGGGGTGCGGGGCGGGGCGCGAGGCCGCCGGCGGATTCATGGCGGCGTTCTCCTGCTTGGACCACTTGTGTTCCGTTGGACCACCTGGTTCACGAAATACGGTGGTCCAACCGCATTTAAGTGGTCCGAGCAGATCGGCCGCGTCACGACATGCGAGACGCCGTCCCACCATGCGGGCGATCTGAATAACCTTCTGCGTTCAGCGGTCGGCCCTGGGGTAGCCGTCCTGCCACGGGTAGCGCTCCAGGATCTCGTTCAGCCTCCCCGCGTCCAGCAGACGCCCGATCTCAACGATCGTCTCGTCATCGGGGGCGTGGAAGCTGAAGGGGGGCAGAGAGTCCGCCTCCACGTCCTCGATGAAGATCCACCGGTCGGTGAGAACGCCGACGCCGTAATTCCCCTTCCCGAATCCGACGTCGACGTGCTCCTCATCGGCATTGGCGAGGTCGGCCAGCAGGGCCGGGATCTCCTCGGGGCCGTTATCGGTCATATCGCCGAGCACCCACATGAACGACAGCATTCTTCTTCTCCTTCTCGGTCGCGCATTAACCTCGATCTTTCATCGTCTGGTTGGGTGGGGTTGGGCGGCGTCGTTGCCGGTGCTGCGGGGTTGATTGTGGCATGGGGGTGTGGTGGTTCGCCGC
>NZ_AUBL01000031.1 GCF_000429225.1 Actinomyces dentalis DSM 19115 | reverse complement strand
TTAACTTTCGGGTGCGCGGCGGCTCCCGCGCGTCCGGGAAATGGCGTCATTGCGCCACTTCGGAACGGGAGGGGCGCAGGACGGGGAGTGAAAGATATGCGCCAGCCACCTTTTTGAGTCGCCGGACCGCCCGCCGCGGGTCCGTCCGCGCCCGCGGCGGGACGAATGGGGCGGGTGGGGTGAACGAGGCGGCACGCAGCAGCATTCGCGGCCGTGCCCGCGCCCGCGGCGGAGGAACCTCGCGGAAATCGGTCCACGCCAAGGGGCTCGCCCGCGGCGGGGCGGATGAAGACCATGACGGGTGCATTGATAACCAGGTTCGACGGCCAGGTGGACCCGTGGGAACGCCGCTCGGCCCGCGAAAACTCACCCCGACGCACGAGCACGTCACTTAACCCGCGAGAACGTCTGCCAGAGGTACGTTCTCGCGGGTTAAGTGACGTGCTCGACGGTTACCCGGCGATCTCGCGGACCGTGGCGCCGGCCCTGGGAGCCACGCGAGGTTGAGATGCGGCCAGCCCCCGCCGCTGGCGCGCCCGGCGCCGGGTGTGCCATGGTGGTTCCGCCTCCACGGCACCACCCCGGATCAACGCAGTCACAGTTCTGCCGGGAGTGCGTACCGAGAGGGGGTGAGACTGGGCATGTCGTCGAAGAACCGGAGGCGCCGCCGTCGCAGGGCGGGGACGCGCAAGGGGATGACGGGCGCGCAGAGGGCCCAGATCTGGCGGACGCTACTGCAGACGCTTCCGCCGTTGATCTGGGCCCTTGCAGCTCTGATCAACGTCCTGTTGGGGCGCTGACTCAACATCCCAGTTTCCTGGGGAGCCGTCCGGGTACGCCGGGCGGCTCCCCGTCATTATGGCACCCGCGGACCGTCAACGTCCACAGTGCGGCGGGACTCATCGGGGATGCCCGTCAACGGGGCCCGGCGCCAGGGCCCGCTCCCCCGCGCGCACCAGCTCCAGGGCCCGACGCGTCACGCGCTCGCGCTCGCCGGGCGCCCAGTCGCCCCCGGGCTCCAGCGCGACGTCGATCCAGTGGACGCGCGGATCGCGCCGGAACCACTTGATCTGGCGGGAGGCGAGTTTGCGGGTGGCCGCGGCGGTCGCCTCCACGGCCTCCTCGCGGCTCATGGTCCCGTCCAGGACGGCCAGGGCCTGGGCGTAGCCGATGGCCCGCGGCGCCGTCGTCCCCTCGGCCAGGCCCTCGTCCACCAGGGCCCGCACCTCCTCGATCAGACCCGCGTCGAAGATCGCCCGGGCGCGCGCATCGATGCGGGCGTTGAGGGCGGCGCGCTCGGGGCGCAGCGCCAGGTGCACGGTGGGCACCAGGTCCTCGTAGCGGGGCAGGGTCGCGGAGAACGGCCTGCCGGTCACGGCCAGGACCTCCAGGGCCCGCACGACCCGGCGGGTGTTGGCCGCCTCGATGCGCTCCGCGGCGGCTGGGTCGGCCCGGCGCAGCTCCTCCCACAGGGCCCGGCCCCCGACGGCGGCGGCCCGGGCCTCCAGGGCCGAGCGGATCTGCGGGTCCGTGCCCGGGAAGTCCAGGTCGTCGGTCAGGGCCCGCACGTACAGCCCGGAGCCGCCGACGATGAGGACGCGGGCCCCCCGGGCCTCGGCGGCGCGGGCGTCGGCGCGGGCGCGGACCTGGTAGGCGGCGACGCTGGCCTCCTCGCGCACGGTCAGGACGTCGATCTGGTGGTGGGGCACGCCGCGGCGCTGGGAGAGGGGCAGTTTGGCGGTGCCGATGTCCATGCCGCGGTAGAGCTGGGAGGCGTCGGCATTGACCACCTCGGCTCCCCGGTCCTCGCCCGCAGCCCGGGGCCCGTCAACGGCGGGGGCCCCGCCCGCGCCCCGGTCCCCGTCAATGGCAGGAGCCCCGTCGACGGCGAGGGCCTCGATAAGATCGAGGGCGAGCTCGGACTTGCCGCTGGCCGTCGGGCCGACGACGGCCACGCGCACCAGCGCGGACCGCGCGGCACCGGCATCGGGGCCCGAGCCGACACCGGGGCCGGCACCGGCGTCGCCGTCCATGCCGATGCCAACGGCGCGGGCGCTCACGGCGGCGCCCCTCACATCTCCGGCAGGAGGGGGCCGACCCGGCTCAGAGCCTGCGTGCACGAGGACAGCGCCGTGTCCAGGTGGAGCCTGAGCTGGGTGTCGGTCACCCCGGAGCTCAGGTCAGTCAGGTAGGTGGCGCGGACCACCGGGCCGAGGGGGCTCTCCACCAGGGCGACCGTGGGGAAGAACTTGTCCCGGTTCCAGTCGTTGACGGAGGCGGCGATCTCGTCGCGCTGGGAGGAGCGGATCGGCTCCTCCCAGTCGCCGGAGATCAGCAGCCAGCCCTTGTGGCCCTCCGGCTCCTCGATGACGAAGGGGAAGGTGTCCCAGGTGCCCAGCAGGCAGGGGTGGCCCTGCTCCTCGTGCCACCGCACGCCGTAGCCCATGGGGCCGGTCAGCATGGTCTCCACGCGCTTGAGGGTCAGCGCCGCGGTCAGCTCGTCCGACCCGTCCGGCTTGTCCAGCTTGTGCGAAGCGGCCGGGACGCGCACGGAGACGATGGCGACCACCTCCTCGCCGTCGTCCCGCGCCCCGGCGCCCGTCCCGTCCCGCGCCCCGGTGCGGCGGGGCGCGGCGGGGCGCGGCGGGTCCGGGTCGGGGCGCTCGCCCCGGTGCCTGCCGAACAGGCGCGCGATGAGGTCGGAGAGCAGGCGGCGCGGGAATGATGCGGGACTCATGGGTTCAGGGCTCCAGGTTGCCGCGCAGGGGGTCGGGGAAGAGCTCCTCGGCCTCGCGCATGAAGGCGACGATGAGGCGGCAGCCGGTGAAGACGAAGTCCTCGAGCTGGGCGTCGGTCATGCCCGCCTCCAGGGGGTAGGTGACCTCGCCGTGCAGGCGCACGATGCCGCCGTCGGCGACGGTGAGGTAGGTCTTGGGGCCGATCCGGGTGGCGTTCCACTCCTCGACCAGGCGCCGCAGGGGGGCCAGGTGGTCGGTGTCGGCGATGCGGTGCCACACGCCGCGCAGCTGGATGGCGCGGGTGTCCTGGAAGATGACGTGGACGGTGACGTAGCGCCAGGGGATGCCCAGGTCCCCCTCGTCGTCGAGGAAGAACCGCAGCCCGAGCCCGCGCACGCAGGCCACGACGCGCTCGACGTCGACCGGCGCGGGGGCGGCCGGGACGGGCGTGTCAGAGGTGACGGATGCGGGCATGACCCCACCATATCGAGCCTGCGCCCCGCAGGCCCGGCCGTCACGCGACGGGAGGAACCTCGGTGACGAATGGGACACCGGGGGCGCCGGACGGGTCCTCAAGACCCGGACGCGGCGGCCCGGGCCGCCTGGGAGGCGATGTCGTCGATGGCGTCGTTGAAGGCGTCGGAGGTCTTCGACGCCCCCGCCAGGGCGGTGACGTGGGCGTCCTCCACGCTGCGCCCGACGACGGCGCCGGAGATCTCGTTGACGAAGCCCTGCATGTAGTCGTGCGACTGGGTCAGCAGCGGGTGCCCGGTCACGGAGACATCGGTGATGACGCCGCCTTGCAGGGTCGCGGTGACGTCGATGGAGTCCTCCTCGATGACGCCGTCGACGACGCCGTAGCTCTCCGAGGCCGCGTACTGGCCGTCGGCGTAGGGGCCCCCCGTCACCGTCGGCGCGGGGGCGGGGGCCGTCGTGGCCGGGGCGGTGGTCCCCCCGGCGGGGGCGGGGTTGGCGGTCTGGGCGCGGCCCGCGTACTCGTCGTTGGAGGGGGTGACCTCCTTCCCGGCGGCGCAGCCGGTCAGGACGCCGGTCGAGCAGGCCGCCGCGAGGACGACGCCGCCCACCGCCAGGGCGCGGCGCGCCCGCGGGCCCGCCGTCGGCGCACCGCCCCTCGCCGGGGAGCCCTCCCCCGCCGCCGGGTCGGGGGCGCGACCCCCGACCGGGGCGCCCGCCGCGCCGCGCGCCCGGCTGCTCTCCGTCATGCGTCCTCCTCCTTCTGCCCGAAGTCGAGCATATCGGCGCTGCGGCGCCCCTCGGTGCCGTCGTTGAGCTTCTCCCCCACCAGGCGCCCGTGGTTGAGCAGGATCTGGCGCTGCCCGCAGGAGGCCACGTGCGCGTCGTGGGTGACGACGATGAGCGTGGTCCCGGCCTCGTGGAGGCGGGCGAAGATGTCCAGGACGAGCTGCTCGTTGGCCTCGTCGAGGTTGCCGGTGGGCTCGTCCGCCAGGACGATCTCGGGGTGGTTGATCAGGGCGCGGGCGATGCACACGCGCTGCTGCTCGCCGCCCGACAGCTGGGAGGGCAGGTGGTGGGCGCGCTCGCCCAGGCCGACGTCGCCCAGGGCCTCCAGGGCCTCCTTCTCATCGGTCATGGAGTGGTAGTACTGGGCGACCATGACGTTCTCGACGGCGGTCAGGTGCGGAATGAGGTGGAACTGCTGGAAGACCAGGCCGATGACGTTCTTGCGGATCTCGGTGAGCTGGGCGGCGTTGAGCCTGCCGAGCTCGCGCCCGTCGAGCAGGACCGAGCCCCTGGTCGCCGTGTCCATGCAGCCGATGATGTTCATGAGCGTGGTCTTGCCCGACCCGGAGGAGCCGACCAGGGACAGCCACTGGCCGCGGGGCACCTCCAGGCTGACGTCGTCGACGGCGTGGAGCTCGCCATAGATCTTCGAGACGTGGCGCAGCTGGAGCAGGACGTCGGGGGCGGCCGACGACGAGGACGATGGCATGTCATTCCTCTCTCAGGACGAGGGCGGGGTCGATACGGGTGGCGCCCTGCACCGGGCCGGCCGAGGCGATCACCGCGACCAGGGCGGACAGGAGCACCGAGAGCAGCGCCAGCCACCACGAGAACCCGATGGGCTGCTCGAAGACCCCGATCCCCACCGCCCGCGCCAGCGCGTACCCGATGGCGGTGCCGATGAGCCCGCCGATGAGGCCGAGGCAGGCGGCCTCGGTGTAGAACTCCACGGCGATGGACCTGGAGGAGGCACCCAGGGCCTTGCGCAGGCCGATCTCGTTGCGCCGCTCGGAGACGATGACCGTCATGGTGGTGGACACGCCGACCAGGGTCAGGCCCAGCACGACGACGGCCACCACCCAGAACAGGGTGTCGAGCATGGTGATGATGCGGGTGTCGCCGCTGGTGATCTTCGAGACCGGCTCGGCCCGCACCCCCTGCCCGGCGGCGTCGGCGGCCCGGTTGACGGCGTCGGCGACGTCCGCGGCGGTGACGGAGGTGGTGTCGACGGAGAATTCGACGACGTCGTAGCCGGCGTCGGCATTGCCGGTGAGGGTCTCGAGCTGACCCAGGGGGACGTAGAGGATGTCGTCCTCGGACCCACCCGTGTCCACGATCCCCGAGACCCGCCAGCTCGCCTGGCCGGCGGCCTGGGCGGTGTCGCCGCTGGAGGAGACGGTGGAGGACAGGGACAGGTCGTCGCTGCCCAGGTACTCGGCGTTGACGGTGGAGCCGACCTTGAAGCCGGTGCTCTCGGCGACGTCCAGGCCGATGAGGACCTCCCCGTCGCCGGGCCAGCGCCCCTCGATCTCCCAGTGGCCGTTGAGGGCGCGCACCGCGTCGACGTCGATCCCCCCCACGAGGTAGGGGGACTTGTTGATGCGGACCGTCTCGTAGCGGTAGGCGGCGGAGCGGGTGGCGGACGAGCCGGTCGCGGCGGCGACGGCGTCGGCGGCGTCCGCGGCGGCCTGCGGGCTCACCCGGGCGGTCGCCGGCGCGGCGGCGTCAGCGCCGGGGGACGGCGACGCAGCGGCGGAGGGATGCGGTGCGGCGGTGGCGGCCGCGGCGGTGGGAGTCGCCGTCGCGCTCGCGGCGGCGGAGCCGCCCGAGGGGGTCGCCGCGGCGCTCCCGCTGGGAGTGGCGACGCCGGAGGGATGCGGTGCGGCGCTCGCGGCGGAGGGAGTCGCCGCGGGGCCCGCCGTGGCCGCCCCGGAGTCCCCCTGGAGGGGGACGAGGATGAGATTGGCCCCGAACTGGCGCATCTGGGCGTTCATCTGGGCCGGGATGGCCAGGCACACGGCGGCCAGGCAGAACAGGGTGGCGGCCCCCACGGCGGAGGAGCCGATGGCGGCCAGGGCCCGGGAGCGCCGTCGGGCCAGGGCCCGGCCGAGCATGATGACGAACATGCGCCGGTTGGTGATGCGGCGGCGCGGAGCGGCGGGAGTGGTGGTCATGGCGGTCCTCACCTCCTGTGCAGGGCCGTGGCCGGCTGGATCTTGAGGATGGAGCGCATGGAGGAGGCCGTGGCCACGAGCAGGACCAGGGATATGAGCGCGACCACGAGCACGTAGACCATGGGGCGCATGGTGATCGACGAGCCGAAGACGATCCGCCCTATGAGCTGGGCCAGCCCCGAGCCGACGAGCGCCCCCACGGCGGTGCCCGCCAGGCCCAGGACCGCGGTCTCGGCCAGTATGAGGCGGTTGACGGAGGCGGAGGAGGCGCCGATGGCCTTGAGCAGGGCGAACTCGCCGGTGCGCTCGACCAGGGAGGCGGTGGTCAGGGAGGCGACGGCGAGCACGGCGGCCACCAGCGACAGGGCGGTCATGAGGATCATGAGGGTCTGGGTCTTCTCCAGGACATTGCCCTCGACGGCGGCCACCTGGCGGACCTGCTTGGCGACGGCGCCGGGGATGGCCTCCTCGATCTGGTAGGCGATGGAGGAGGCGTAGGCGGTGCAGTACCAGGTCTCCCAGTCGGCGGAGGACAGGATGGCCGGGTTCTGGGCCGCCTTGCGGGACAGGTCGTTCTCCGGGGTGGTCAGGGCCTTGACCTCGACCTGGTCGACCTGGCCGATGTGGCCGGTGAGCTCCTGGACGACGGCCAGGGGTGCGTAGAGGGTGTCGTCGTCGCTGTCGCCCGAGGTGTAGACCCCGGTGACGGTCAGGGGGCGGCTGCCCGTCGGCGTGGTCAGGGTGACCGTGTCCCCCTCGCTCAGGCCCAGGCGGCCGGCCAGGTTGGAGCCGACGACGGCCTGATCGGCGTCGTCGGCGGGCCAGGAGCCCTCCATGGTCCACCACGAGCGCATGGTGGTGACGCCGGCCGTCGTCGTCTCGCCGGTGGGCAGGGACAGGTCCTTGTTGAACCAGGTGCCCGTGACGCTCAGGTCGTCCACCTCGCCCCCGGAGGAGGAGACCTTGACGGAGCCCTTGAGGGTGGCGGCGAAGTCGACGATGTTGTAGGCCCAGAAGATCGTCTTGATCTTGGGGATCGCGGACTCGTCGAGGTGGGCGGTGGGCGCCGCGTCCCGGTCGGTCTCGTACAGGTTGGACACGACGGCGTCCGCCTTGGGCTGGACGACGATATTGGAGCCGTAGGTCGTCAGCTCGGCGTTGAGCTTGTCGCCCACGTCGAGCACGATTCCGAGCATGGCCACGCAGATGGAGGCGCACAGGGCGACCGTCAGCGCGATGAGGGAGCGCCGTCGCAGCTGACGGGTGAAGGAGCGGTACAGGAGCCTGAGGAGGAACATGTCAGGCGAAGACCTTCGCACTGGACTCCAGCGCGTCCCGGGCGACGGTAAGGGTGCCGCCGGAGACGGTGAAGTCGATGGGGATCGGGTTGCACCCGCCCTTGAAGCCGATGGTCGCCGGGTTGATGGCCACGTCGCAGCGCTTGCAGATGACCTTGCCGTCGGACTCGTAGTAGCCGGAGGGCCCGCAGGACTCGCAGGCGTCCAGGCCCACCCCGTAGGCGCCGCCGTTCTTGAGGATGACGATGAAGCGCACCTGGGTTCCGCCGGAGGCGTCGTAGGCGAAGCGGTGGAGGTGGCCGTCGGCCAGGAGGGACGTGGGGATGAGCGCCCCGGCGTCGGTGAGGTCGTAGGGCTCGGGGGCGGACAGGGTGGGGACCTCGTTGACCTTCATGACGGCGATGGTGCGCGTGACGGCGAGCACCGCGAAGCCCGCAGCGCCGGCCAGGACCCAGCGGCGGGTGCGCCGCCGCGACGAGCGCAGGGCGCGGGTGCGGGCGGGGTTGTCCTGGGCGGGGGCGCGGCCCAGGGCCCGCACCAGCGCCAGGGCCATGGGCACGAGCCAGACGGCGGCGGCGGTCAGGAGGATGACGCCCTGGGCGTTGTTCCGGCCCCAGGTCATGGTGCGGAAGGTGGAGCCGTGGAACTGCATCCGGTGGGTGGCGTGCAGGACGTTCATGAGCTCCAGGACGTGGACGGCGGTGAAGACCAGGGTGAAGACGAGCAAGCTGACGCGGGTGAGGATCCTGGGCGACCTGCGGGCGCTGCGGTAGTAGATGAAGGCGAGGATGGCCACGCCGACCCATCCGCCCAGGAACCCCAGGACGCGCAGCAGCATCTCGGAGGAGAAAGTGGACTCGCCGGGCTCGATGAAGGCGGTGAGCTGGAGGATGATCTCGGGGATGGCGCGGAAGAAGGCCATGGCGATGGCGGCGCAGCCGATGACCTGGGTGAGGCCGCGCATGACGCCCCGCTCGCCGAGCGACGGGCGCACGGTCAGGATCGCGAGGACGGCCAGGAGCAGGGCGTCGACGATCACGCAGGTGATGAGGGTGGGGATGGTCACGGCGCTGCGCGAGGAGATGACGGCCAGGGTCCGCAGGGTCGCGAAGACGACGGCGCCGACGGCGCCGGTCAGGGCGGAGGCCAGGCGCCAGCGGCTGGCGCGGGGCCAGCCCTCGACGAGGGCGGGGGTGAGGATGACGGCCAGGGCCGCGTACAGGAGGAAGGGCAGGGTCGCCCCACCGACGACGGAGACGTAGCGCGCGAGCATGTGGTCCTTACTTGTCCTTCCTTGAGCGCTGGAATCTGCCGCGGCGGCGCATCGGTCGCGCGCCGCCGCGGCAGATCTTACGGGGCCGGCCTCAGCGGGTCTGCGGGCGGCTCACCACTCCTGGGGCGTGTAGTCCCAGTCCCACTGCAGCTCGATGGGCTGGGTCCAGAACCGGCCCTTGACGCCCGTCTCGGGGTCGACGTGGAGGACCCAGCCGTTCTCCTCGGGGCTGTGGATGGTGATGGTGACGGTGTACTGCCCGGCCTGGTCCAGCTTGATGTTGGCGCCGTAGTGCGGTCCGTCGGAGGCGTTCATCTGCATGAAGGTGCCCGTGACGGGGGTGCCGGAGCCGTCCTTGAGGGCGATCTTGTAGTCGACGGTCAGACCGGGGACGAAGTCGCCCGCGCCGTAGCCCAGGGTGTTGTCCTTGAGTCCGGAGACGTCGACCTCCATGTGGAAGGAGGACTCGGAGGCCTTGAGGCCGGCGGCGCCGGCGGGCTCCATATCGACGGGCTGGAAGTAGACGAGGGCGACATTGATCTGCCCCTCGGCCTCCTTGTCACTGCCGATGGGGTACTCCTCGAAGCCGGCGTTGCCGCCGGAGTCGTTGGTGGCCTCGACCGAGGCGGACTCACTGGCCGTGTCGGTGGCGGCGGCAGCGGTGGCGGCACCGCCCTTGCCGCCACTGGCGTTGGAGTCGTTCTTGGACCCGCAGCCGGCCAGGCCGAGGGTGCCGACCAGGGCCAGGGCCGCGACGGCGGAGACGAGTTTGACAGAGCGCATGGGCTTCCTTTTCAGTTGAGCGGTCCTCGAAGCGAGGCGGTCATTCGGTGGTGGACTTGGGGGCGGACTCGGCGTCGTCGGCGGACTCGGCGTCGGACCCGGCGACGGCGTCGGCGGACTCGGTCGCGGCGGCGTCGTCGGACGCGTCGGATTCAATCGCAGAGGAGTCGTCGGAGGACTTGACGTCGTCGGACCCGGCGTCGGCCGCGGCGGCGACTGCGGCCCTGCGGCGCCGGTGCAGCACGGAGGCGACGGACAGGACGATGACGACGAGGAGCATGAAGGCCTGGAAGCCCAGGGTCTGCTTGTAGGGGTAGATGCCCAGGTAGTCGTAGGTGGGCCAGCCGGGCACGTAGGTGCCGGGGATGAGGTCGCCCTCGTACAGGGCGTGGGCGCCGCCGCCGGCGAAGATGACCACGAGCACGGCCATGAGGAAGCTGGTGACGGCGAAGAAGGGGCGCAGCGGGATCTTGACGCTGGTGAAGCGGATGAGCAGGAAGATGGCCACGAGCAGCACGACGCCGACCGCGAAGCCCTGCCAGATGGAGGCCTTTCCGCCGGGGTCCATGGTGAACAGGGCCTCGTAGAACATGACGGTCTCCGCGCCCTCGCGGAACACGGCCAGGAAGGACAGGGAGGCCAGGGCCCAGAAGCCGCCGTCGGAGATGGAGGCCTCGGTGCGGTCCTTGATGTAGCGGTTCCAGGACTCCACGGAGGACTTCGACAGCATCCAGTTGGAGGTGAACAGGAGCATCCCCATGGCGACGAGGGCGACGACGCCCTCGAGGATCTCCTGGTGGGCGGAGGCGGAGTTGTACAGGAAGGCGAAGAGCACGGCGACGATGCCGGAGCCGACCAGTCCCAGGACGATGCCGGCGTAGATGTGCTTGACGCGGTCCTTCATGCCGGCCTTGATGAGGTAGGCGATGATCGCGGCGACCACGAGGATCGCCTCGAGCCCCTCGCGCAGGAGGATGATGAGGGCCTGCCCGAAGGATCCGGTGAAGAAGGCCTTGATCGGGCTGATGCTCTGGGCGGCGCCGCCGTCGAGCGTCGCGGCGTCCTCCTGGATGTAGGAGATGAGGGTGTCGGCGGCGGAGCGGACCTCGGAGGCGGAGGCGCCGGAGACCATGGCCTTGCGGACCACCTTGAACTGGTTCTCCACCACGGAGACGCGGTCCCCGGAGATCGCGGACATGACGGTCTTCTCGAAGCCGAGCTTCTCGTAGTACCCGTAGTAGGCCTTGTTGACGTCGTCGGCCCCGCCGTCGCCGTCGCCGTTGGCGGCCTTGTCGACCCCGGAGTTGATGAGGGCCGTCATCTCCGCGGCGACCTCGGTCCAGGTCCGCTCGCCGCGGCCCTCGTTGACCTGCGTCCTGCTGGCCTGGAGCGAGGCGCGCTCGGTGGCGATGGTCGAGGATCGCTGGGCGGCGTAGTCGCGCGGGCCGGGCAGGTCAGACAGGGCGTCGAGCCTGCCCGCGTCCGCCAGGAGGGCCGACGACAGCGAGGCGGCGTCGGCCGTGATGGTCTCGTCGTTGCCGGCCGTGTAGGAGGCCTTGCGCAGGGCCTCGAAGGCCTGCTGCTCGGTGGTGGCGACGTTCTGGCCGAGGCGGTCGATGGTGACCAGCTGCATATTGGAGGCCACGTAGCCGGAGTTGTAGGCCCGCTGGAAGGCGGAGGCCGCGCCGGTGGTGTTGCCGCCGGTGTAGGTGGTCACCGCCTCGTTGAGCTCGGTGCCGATGTTCTGGGCCACCTGGGTCCACGTGTCGAAGTCCGTGTCGGCGTCGTCGGCCGAGGCGTTCGGGTGCGGTCCGCTCGGACCGAGGATCCCGATGAGCAGGAGCAGCGCGGTCAGGGCCCCGAGGGCGGTGCGGCCGACCCGTCGGGGCGGCGGGCCTGCGGTGAGCGACCGGTCGGGTGGGGCTGCGGTGGGCGATGAGGGCATGCGGCCATTGATCCTTCGCACGACACGGATGAAGATCGCAGTCAGTAGGTAAGGCTGACCTGCGATGAACAGCCTAGGCTGACGTGTTCCTATGAGTCAAAGGTCTGATAATGACGTCCCGTCTCAATCGCCCCGCCCGCCGGTCGCCGTTGGCAGGCCTGCCGCCGCCGGCAGCCGGCCCATCGCCGGTCGACCGGTCGTCGCCGGCCCACTCCTCGTCACCGGTCGACCGGTCGCCGCTGGCCCACCGGTGGGCCTTCACGGCCACCGGCTGCCGATGGGCCGTGTCCACCCGGCGCCCACTCCCGGAGGGCCTGCGCCGCCTGATCGGCGAACGCATCAACGCCTTCGAGGGGGTCTGGTCGCGATTCCGCCCCGACTCCCTGGTCAGCCGCGCCGCCGCCGGCGCCCTGCCGTCCGACGACGACGGCGCCGTCGTCCTGGACCTGCCGGACGGATCGGGGCGGCTCCTCGACCTCTACGACGCCCTGCACCGGGCCACCGGGGGCAGACTCGACCCGCTCGTCGGGGCGGACCTGGTCGAACTGGGCTACGACCCGCGCTACTCCTTCGTCGTGCGCGCCAGCGCCGTCCGGCGCCTGGGGGCGGCGGGCGGGCGCGGCACCTGGGCCGAACTGGCGACCCACGAGGGCGACCGGCTGCGCCTGGACCGGGCGGCCCTCATCGACGTCGGCGCCGCCGGCAAGGGGCTCCTGGCGGACCGGATGGGCGCCTGGCTGGAGGAGGAGGGCGTCGAGGAGTACCTCGTCGACGCCTCCGGCGACCTGCTCGTGCGCTGCGCCGAGCCGCTGCGCCTGGGGCTGGAGGAGCCCGGCTCGACCGAGGAGGACCCGCGGGTCGTGGGCGTCGTCGAGCTCGCGCGCGGCGCCCTGTGCGCCTCGGGCACCGCCCGGCGCGCCTGGGGGGAGGGCCTGCACCACCTGCTCGACGCCGTCACCGGGCTGCCGGTGGACGGGGCGCGGGCCGTGATCGCGTCCTGGGCGGTGGCCGGGGACTGCATGAGCGCCGACGCCCTGGCCACGGCCCTGTTCCTCGCCGAGCCGCAGGCGCTGGCGAAAGCCGGTTTCGCCTACGAATTCGCGCTGCTGCGCGCCGACGGGTCGGCCGCCGTCTCCCGCGGCCTGCCGGGCGGGTTCTTCACGGCCTGAAGAGCGGGGCCCGCGCCCGTGCCCGGCACAACGCAGGCCGCGGGGTTCTGCTACGCCCCTTTCCGTCTGCCGCGAGCGCAGGTGAATCCGCCGCGGGCGGCGGCGCGAGCACGACGGCCCATCCGTCCCGCCGCGAGCGCGGGTGGGCCGGTGGCGGGCGGTCCGACGACTCAAAAGGTGGCCGGCGCATATCTTTCACCCCCCGCCCCGCGGCCCTCCCGTCCTGAAGTGGTGCAATGACGCCATTTCCCGTGCGCGCACCAGCGCCGGCGCATCCGAAAGATATGCGCCGGCCACCTTTTTCCGGCCCGCCCCCGCAACCACCCTTCCATCTTGTACCAACTGCTTGACACAAAAGACCGCGGATGGCATGTTTGTACCATGTCGTCGGTACAAGAGAGGCTCTCATGACCCCCGTGCCCGCACTCGCGCTCATCCTCGCCTTCGCCGCACTCATCCTCGCCCTGCCCCTCGGCGCCGTCCGCCTGTCCTCCCGCCCCGGCCCCGACCTCGCGTCGGTGCCCGAGGCCCTGCGCGGCCCTCTGCGCAACGCGGACCGCCACTCCCGGTGGCTCCGCTCAACGGCGGTCCTCGTCGCCTTCGCCTCCGCCGCGATCACCCACCTCATGGGGATCCCGGCGACACCCGGGGTCTTCGGGCTGGTGGGGCTGGCCGTGCTCGTGCTCGGCGAGAGGCGCAGCCCCGTCATCACCACGACGACGCGCACGGCGGCGCTGACGCCGCGCAGGATCCGCGACTACCTGCCGCGACGGGCGGCGGCGCTCATCCCCCTGGGACTCGTGACCGTCCTCGGCCTCTTCGCCCTGGGCATCCCGACGGCCTCGCCCGTCGCCCACATCGAGTCGCAGGGGCCCGTCGCCGTCCACCTTCCGGCGAGCTCCTACCTCGAGGGCGTCTCGACCACCCCCGACGGCGAGATCATCCGATCGGTCTTCTACCCGTGGCCCGGCAGCTTCTACGTCATCCCCGTCCTCGTCCCGCTCGCTGTGCAGCTCGCCCTGACCGCCGCGGGCCTGTGGTCGGTGGCCGCCCGCGAGCAGGTGAGCACCTCATCGGGCGAGCATCTCGACGTCGTGCTGCGCCGCCGGTCCGCCGAGGGGATCGTCGGGTTCCTCCTCGTCTCCCTGGCCCTGCCCATGCCCCGGTTCGGCACCTCCATGATCGAGGCCGCGACCTGGGAGGTGGCGCAGTGGGACTACCTGCGCGGAGCGCTCGGGGGCCTGGCCGTGCTCGTCGCCCTCACGTGCATGGCCACGGGCGTCATCCTGCTCATCCGACGCCCCTCCGTGCTCTCATCGCCCCGCCCGCCCGCCGTCGATACGACGCCGTCCGAGGGGCCCGCGTGAACGGTTTCGTCAGCCTCGACACCGCCTCCCCCGTCCCGCCCTTCGAGCAGATCCGCTCCCGGGTCGCCGAACTCATCGTCTCCGGGGCCCTGGCCGGCGGCCAGAGGCTCCCCGCGGTCAGACAGCTGGCCGGCGACCTGCGCGTCGCCCCCGGCACCGTGGCCCGCGCCTACAAGGAGCTGGAGACCGCCGGCCTCCTGGTCACCCGGCGCGGGGCGGGCACCCGGGTGGCGCCGAGGTGGCCGACGTCGGCGTCCGAACGGCCGGACCTCCTGGCGCACGTGGTGGGCGGGGCGGTGGGGCGGGCGCGCGCCCTGGGGTTCTCCGACGCCGAGATCGCCGACTGCGTCGAGCGGGAACTCGGGCGGCCTACTCGGTGCGGCTGACGGCCGGGGCGGCCCAGTCGGACGCTTCCGCCCGGCACGCGCGGCGGCGCACCGCCGCGCCTCTTCGTCCTCCGCTGCGCCTGTTTCAACCGTGCAGCAGAGGGCGAGGGACGCGGCCGACTCCTCCGGGGCCCGTCCCACCGCCATGCGGACCGCCCTCCGGCGCCGGGGAGAATCCGACTATGGTGCGGGCAGGGCCGACGACACGAGACGACCGACGGGCGCGCCGCGAGGCGCGCCGCACGACGAGGAGGTTGAGCATGCGTCCGCTCCGCAGCCCCGGCGTCCGCGCGCTCGTCGTCGTCGCGTTCGCGATCGGGCTCGGCCTCGTCGCGTGGGCCTCCCTGGGCACGACCGACCTGCTGGACGCCTGGTACCCGTCCTCGGAGAGCGGGTACTGGTCCGACCCGACGACCGACCCGCTGGGCCCCGGGCGCCCGCCTCCGCCGGCCGCCCGGGGCGCGACCAGGAACGCAGCCCGGGGCAACACGGCCCGGGGCAGTGCGACCCGGGGCGCGACCGGCAACGCGACCCGGGGCAGTGCGACCGATGACGCCGGGGGCGCCCGGGGCGCAGCCGGGAGCGCCGGAGGCGCGGCCGAGGATGCCCGGGGCGCCGAGAACGCGGCCCCGGGCGCAGCCGGCAACACGGCCGGGGGCGCCGAGGGCGCCCGGGGCGCGACCGATGACACGGCCGAGGACACCGGGGCCGCGACCCGGGCCGCAGCCGAAGACACAACCGAGGACGCCGAGGAGACCCAGGCCGCCGACCTCGCGAGGGTGTGGTGGGTTCTCGGAGGCATCGCCCTGACGCTGCTCCTGGCCGTCGTCGTGCTCGCGATCCGCGTGAACCGCCGGCGGCGGCGCGCGGCGCCCCCCGAGTCCGCCCGGGAGGCCCCCGACCGGGCGCTGCTCACCGATCGACGGGCGGCCCGTCAGGCGCGGATGCTGCGTGAGGGCTCGCCGCGCGAGGCCATTATCGCCACGTGGCTCGATCTGGAGCGGCTCGTCGCGGCGGCGGGAGTCCCCCGGCGCCCCAGCGAGACCTCCTCCGAGCTGGTCGTGCGGGTGCTCGACGACCGGGAGGTGCCGGCCGCGGCCCTGACGGACCTCGCCGCGCTGTTCCGCGAGGCCCGCTTCTCGACGCATGAGCTGACCGAGGCGCTGCGCGAGCGCGCCGCGGGCGACCTCGACGCCGTCCACGCCGCGCTCGGGGCGCGGGGGCGGGGGGCTGAGTCGTGAGACCGATGTCCCGTCAGGGCGCCTTCGCCCTCACCGCCGTCATCTGGGTGGTGGTGCTCCTGGTGTGGCTCATCGAGCCGCGCATCCACATCGCCGTCCCGATGTCCGCGACCGTGCTCTTCCTCGAGTACGCGGCGCTGAGCCACCGGGGGGTGTGCGGCGCCGCCTTCCGCGACGGGCCGCGGCCCGGCCCCTCGTCCCTCCCCCTCGACCGGCGTCTGCGCGATCTGTCGCGCATGCTCGGCGCCTGCATCGATCCTGGCTACGGCTCCGACTTCGATCTCCGCGCATGGGAATGGGAGGGGCGCGCGCGCCCCCACCTCGCCGGGCTCATCGTGGACCGGCTGCGGGGCCGGCGCGGTGTCGACGCGTCCGCCCGGCCCGATGAGGCCAGGAGGATCCTGGGCGAGGAGCTGTGGGGCGTCGTCGCCGCCACCGCGCCGGCCCCGCGCAGCGCGGAAGAACTCAGCACCCTGATCGAGAGGATCCACGAGTTGTGAGCATGAACACCACCGTCCGCACCCCCGACCCCGGTATCGCGCGGGCGACGGCCCTGTCACGGGAGGTCCTGGCCTCCGTGGAGCGGGCGGTCGTGGGCAAGCGCGAGGAGCTCGAACTCGTGCTCGCCGCCGTCCTGGCCGGCGGCCACGTCCTCCTGGAGGACTTCCCCGGGCTGGGCAAGACCCTGGCCGCCCGCTCCTTCGCGCAGGCGCTCGGCCTCGAATTCACCCGGGCCCAGTTCACGCCGGACCTGCTCCCCGGCGACCTGACCGGCTCCTTCCTCTTCGACCCGCGCCGCCAGGAGTTCAGCTTCCGCGAGGGGCCGCTGTTCACCAACCTGCTGCTGGCCGACGAGGTCAACCGGACCCCGCCCAAGACCCAGGCCGCGCTCCTGGAGGCGATGCAGGAGGGGCAGATCACCGTCGAGGGCACGACCTTCCCCCTGGCCCGCCCCTTCCACGTCATCGCCACGGCGAACCCCGTCGAGCACGAGGGCACCTACCAGCTGCCCGAGGCCCAACTCGACCGCTTCCTCGCGCGGCTGTCCTTCGGCTACCCCGACGCCGAGGAGGAGTGGTCCGTCCTGGACCGGCGCATCGCCCGCCGTCGGGAGGAGCAGACGGTGCCCCGGGCCGCCGACGCCGCCGACCTGCTCGCCGCGCAGGAGGCCGTCGAGACGGTGCGCGTCGATCCGTCCGTCGGCCGCTACTGCGTGGCCCTGGCGGCGGCGACCCGCGGTCACCGGGCGGTGCGCCTGGGGGCCTCCCCCCGGGGCTCGCTCGCCCTCGTCCTGCTCGCCCGGGCGCTGGCCGTCATCCGGGGCCGCGACTACATCGCCCCCGAGGACGTCAAGGCGGTCGCCGCCCCCGCACTGGCGCATCGCATCTCCATCAGGCCCGAACTGTGGATGACCTCCGTCACCGGCGCCGACGTCGTACGCGAGGTCCTGTCGGGCACTCCCGTTCCGGGGGCGCGCCCATGAGCCCCGTCGAGCGGACGTCAGTGGCCGCGCCCGCGGGCCCGTGGCGCATCACCCCCCTTCACGTCCGAGCCGTCATCGGGGGCCTCCTCCTGGCGTTCCTCGCGGTCATCCTGCACCGCCCGGATCTGGTCGTCCTGGCGACTCCGCTGCTCGCCGTCGCCCTGTGGGGCCTCCTCACCCGGCCGGCGGGCCGCCCGAGCAACCGGATCATCAGCTCCGACACCGACCTCGTCGAGGACCGGCCCGTGCGGATCCGCGTGCGCACGGCGGGCGCCGACGGCGCCGAGACCATCGGTCACGAGTTGGGCGCCGGCCCCGGTCTGCTCATGCGCCCCGACGGGTGGGCCGACGTCATCGGGGGCGCCGAGTACGACGCCGTCCTCTCCGTCCGGCCGATCCGCTGGGGCTCCACGTACATCGGGATGAGCGAGACCCGCCTGCGCAGCCCGTGGGGCGCCTTCGACAGCGCCTGGAGGCAGGCGGCCCCGATCCGCCTGCACGTGGCCCCCACCCCGGGGGTCTTCGCCGCCGATGCGCCCGTCCCCGACCCGTCGCTGCTCCTGGGCCTGCACGGCGGCCGCCACCGCGGCGACGGCTCCGAGTTCGACGACATCCGCGAGTACCGCCCCGGCGACCGGCCGCGCCGCATCCACTGGCGCACCTCGGCCCGCACGGGACGCCTGCACGTGCGCACCACCTACGCGGACAACGACACGGAGGTGATCCTCCTGGTGGACGCCTTCGGAAACCTGCCCGGCAGCCCGGACGGGAGCCTGACGCGCACCGTCCGGGCCGCGGCCTCCATCGCCGCCTGGTGCACCCGCAATGGCGACCGCGTGGGGCTGCGGGTGCTCGGCGCCGCCGTGCGGCCGGTCGTCTCCGGCACGGGCCGGGCGCAGCTGCTGCGCATCCTGGGCGCGCTCGCGCGCATCACCCCCGCGAACGACCGCTTCCCCGACGCGGCGCGACTGCACCTGGCGCCGGGCAGCCTGCTCGTCGTGCTGACCCCGCTGACCGAGGCCCGTGTCATCGACGCCGCGATGGAGTGCGCCGCGGCCGGCCTCGACGTCCTGGTCATAGACACCGCCCCCGAGACCGTTCTCGCGGGCGACCTCAACATCCTCGAGCGCCTCGCCTGGCGGGCCCTGGAGCTCGAGCGGTCGCGGACGACGTCGGCCCTGGCGCGCAGCGGCGTCTCCGTCTCGCCGTGGCGCGGCCCCGGCACCCTCGACGCCGTCCTCACCGCCATGTCCGCGCGCCGGGCCCGCGTCCCATGACCGCGCCCCGCCGCCCGGGGACCGGCTCCGAAGCGCACCCGGACGCGTACAGCCCCGGCGTGCCCGGCTCCCAGGTCGCCGTCCGGATCTTGGGCGCCACGGCGGTCGTCCTGGCCGTGGCGCTGGGCGGCGCCCCGCCCGAGCTGCTCCTCCTCGTCTTCGGCGCCGCGATCTTCGCCGCGATCCGCCCGGAACCCGCCGGGGCCGCATTGAGCCTGGTCGCCGTGATCCTCGCCTGCCTGGGCGCCGGGCCCGAGACCGGTTCATGGGCCGCACTGGCCCCGGCCCTCGGGCTGCTCGTCGAGCACACCTGCCTCGTCGTGGTCGCCGGCGCACCGCCCCGGGCCCGTCTGCCCGCGCGCATGCTCGTGCGGGCGGGGCTCCGGGCCCTGGCCGTCGGCACCGTCACCACGGCGGTGTGGGCCGTGGTGGGCCTGGCGCCCCACGGGATCCGCACCCCGCCGCTCGTGGTCGCGGCGGCCCTGGGCCTCCTCTTCGTCGCGGCCTGCGTCCTGTGCGCGCCGGTCCCGCCGTCGCCCGACCCGGCCCCGTCGCCCGACCTGTCACCGGTCCCGCCGTCGCCCGACCTGTCGCCGAACCCGACCCCGTCACCGGCCCCGGCCAGCGGCCGGGAGCGCCCCCGGCCGCCGGGCCCGGGCGCCGCACCGCCCCCGGAGCAGTCGGGCAGCGGAACGTCGAGGTCGTAGGCCAGTACGACCGCCCGCGCTGGCAGCCGCTCCTGCTCGTCGTCGAGCCACCCGATCCTGCGCCCCAGAGCCGCGACCGGAACGGTGATGACGTTATCGATCGAAATGGCGCCCGCGTGCTCGAGCCCCTGCGCGGGCCCGACGGGGACCTGGCTCGACAGGCCCTTGACGGTTGACGCGATGGGCACGACGGTCACCTTCGTCATGGCCGCCCGGGCCGCGTCCCGTGCGGCCGCCCGGCTCCGCATCTCGCGCTCGAGCGCCTGGCCGACGAGTGCGGCTCCCGCGTACGCGGGCGGGCCAGCGAGACGAAAAGGTGGCCGGCGCATATCTTTCACCCCCGGGCCCGCGCACCTCTCGTCCTGAAATGGCGCAATGACGCCATTCCCCATGAGCGCAGGAGCCCCCTCGCACCCGAAAGATATGCGCCGGCCACCTTTTTCCGCACCGCCGATGCCCTCCGGGGCGGCGACGATTCCCCAGAGCCCTTCTCCGAAGACCCCGACCGCGCGAAGAGGGGCACGACCGCGCGGAGGAACTCCGCGAGCACGTCACTTGACCCGCGAGAACGTCTGCTAGAGGTACGTTCTCACGGGTTAAGTGACGTGCTCGCGGGTCAAGTGACGTGCTCGGCGGTTACCCGACGATCTCGCGGGCCGAACGCGCCCCGCGCACCCGGGCCTCGGGTGTCCGGCGTGGCCCCGCGGGGCAGGAGGGCGGAACGCGCCCCCGGCGCCCGGACCTCAGACGACTCAGAGGGCGCGCGGACGCAGGCGCGGCATGCCCAGGCTCACGGGCGCCGCGTCGGGCTCGGGCGCGCAGCGGGCCTGCGCCCGGCGCCGCTCCCAGGCGTCCCCGGCGCGGGTGCGGCGCACCTCGAACAGGGCCGGCCCGTCGTCGTACCAGATCCGGTCCCCGGCCCGGCGCGCCTCGTTGGCCGCCAGCGCCTCCGGGCTCGGCGCCGCCCCGCAGCGGGCGGAGTCGGCGATGAGGTTGTGCGGTGCGCCGTGGGTGACGCGCACCCTCACCACGTCCCCGGGGCGCGGGGCGCCCGCGGCGTGGTCGTCGGCGGTGAGCCCGACCGGCAGGGCGGCGTGGACGAGCCGGTTGTCCGCCGCTCTCCCGGAGACGCGGGCGGTGGCGGCGTCGCGGCGCCCCTCCCCCTCGGCGACGAGCACCTCGACGACGCGCCCCTCCTGGCGCACGTTCTCCTCGTGGGAGATGCGCCGCACCAGCTCGTCGAGCCGCCGGTAGCGGTCCTTGACGACCTCGGGCGGGACCTGGTCGTCGCGGTCCGCGGCCGGCGTGCCGGGCCGGGGCGAGTACTCGAAGGTGTAGGCCGAGGCGAAGCGGGCCCGCTCGACCACGTCGAGGGTGGCGGCGAAGTCCTCCTCGGTCTCCCCGGGGAAGCCGACGATGATGTCGGTGGTGATGGCCGCCTCGGGCAGGCGATCGCGCACCTCGTCCAGGATCCGCAGGAACCTGCCGCTGCGGTAGGAGCGGCGCATGGCCCGCAGGACGCGGTCGGAGCCGGACTGGAGGGGCATGTGCAGGCTGGGCATGACCGCCGGCGTGGCGGCCATGGCGTCGATGACGTCGGAGGTGAAGGCCGCCGGGTGGGGGCTGGTGAAGCGCACCCGTTCGATGCCCTCCACGGCTCCGGCCGCCCGCAGCAGCTTGGCGAAGGCGCCGCGGTCGCCGAAGCCCACGCCGTAGGAGTTGACGTTCTGGCCCAGCAGGGTCACCTCGATGGCGCCGTCGGCGGCGACGGCGGCGATCTCGGCCAGGACCTCGCCGGGGCGCCGGTCGCGCTGCTTGCCGCGCAGGGAGGGCACGATGCAGAAGGTGCAGGTGTTGTTGCAGCCCACGGCGATGGACACCCAGGCGGCGTAGGCGGACTCGCGGCGAGTGGGCAGGGTGGAGGGGAAGACCCTGAGGGACTCCTCGATCTCGACGGCGGCCTCGGCGTTGTGGCGGGAGCGCGCCAGCAGGGCGGGCAGGACGTCGATGTTGTGGGTGCCGAAGACGACGTCGACCCACGGGGCCCGATCGATGATGCCCCGCCCCATCTGCTGGGCCAGGCAGCCGGCCACGGCGATCTGCATGCCGGGGCGCTCGCGCTTGACGGCGGCGAGCCGGCCGAGGTTGCCGAACAGGCGGGTGACCGCGTTCTCGCGCACGGAGCAGGTGTTGATGATGACGACGTCGGCGCCGCCGTCGCCGGCCCCGGCGTCCCGGGCGGCGGCCTCGGGCACATCCTCGACGCGCCGGTAGCCGGAGGCCTCGAGCAGACCGGCCATGTGCTCGGAGTCGTGGACGTTCATCTGGCAGCCCAGGGTGCGCACGTGGTAGGTGCGCGGCGTCGGGCCGGTGCTGTGCACGCTGGATGCACCGGGTGCACCGGGGGCGTCGAGAACGCCGGGCGCATCGGGGGCGCCGGGGGCGCGGGCGTCCAGCCGGGAGACGGTCGCTTCACGGGTAGTCATCGCCGTGCAGTGTAGAGGAGCGCGCCGGGCCCGGGCCGTTCCCGGCAATGGGCCCGGTCACGGGCCTCCCCCGGCCGGGGGCGCGCAGTCGGGGCCGAGCCGGAACGGTCTGCCGGGCTCCGCCGCCCCCGGGCCTCCCCTAGCCGAGGGCGCGCAGGAGTTCCTGGGACAGCGGGACGGACACCTCGATGTCGTCGTCGATCGCGGGCGCGGGGTCCGGCACGCTCAGGACGCCGTCGTCGCAGTCGAACAGGGCGCCCGGGCCGCCGGTGCGGGCATCGCCCTCGAAGACGATGCGCCGGGCCCAGCTCCCCGACCGCGCCTGCTCCAGAACGCCGCGGACGTCGTCGATCCGCAGGGGGCCGCTGCGCCACCCCGAGCCGTTCCTGACCACGAGACCCGCGCCGGGGGCGAGGTCGCGCACCTTCAGGCTCCCCCACCCGGCGTCCAGGGCCCGGGCGCTCAGGTCATCGATCGGCATGCCGGACAGGTCCCCGCCGGCGCGCATCTCAATGGTGACGCAGATGTAGCTCAGGGAGGCCTGCGAGAGGAGCACGCCCTCGGGCAGAGACTGGGGCGCCGCGAGCGCCCAGTCGGCGCGCCGGCCCCTGCCGCCCGGCACGGCCCCGGGGACGGGGACGCCCGCGAGGTAGACGGACAGGGCGTCGTCGACGATGGCGGCCTCCTCCGCCTCGTCGGCAAGCAAGGGGACGGCGATGGCCGCGCACGCCCGGAGGCGGTCCGGGTCGGTGGCGCCCGTGAGCGCGGCGCTGAGCAGTCGCTTGTCCTCCTCACCGCGCCCCGGGTACCTCCAGCGCAGGTCGACGTCGACGGACAGGCCGTCCCCGCCGGCGAGCTCGTCGGCGACGTCCGCGTGCAGCCCGGTCAGGAGGGGGATCGCGGTCTGCGGATCGGCCGGGTCCCGCAGGCTCGCTTCGAGTCCGACCGTCGAGGCGACGCCGCCGGCGTCCTTGACCCTGACGTCGGCGTCGAGGTTCTGGGAGTCCGCGTAGGCCTCGACGGCGCTGCGCAGGGGCTCGATGCCGGGGGCCGGGGAGGGCGGGGGCGGCGTGGCGCATCGGCACGGCGCGGGGCCCGTGGTCGTTCTGGTCGTTCGCGGGGCGGGGCTCGCGGGCGGGGCCGCGGACGGCGACGGCCGGGCGAGGAGCCTCCTCAGGATCACGACGGCGGCTCCGGCGCCCACGACCGCGCCGCCCGCCAGGACGGCGCGCCGGCGCAGGTGCGACGGCCCCGCCGGCTTCGACGAACCCGGCCCGGCCGCCCCAGGCGCCCCCGGCGGCCCCGGTGCTCCCGGCGCCCCCGGTGACCCTGGCACTCCCGGCGCTCCCGGGCCGCCGGCGCCCGTCCCGGCCGCGGCCCGTCCCGGGTCGGGCATTGGTCGGGGACCGGCGTCGGCGCTCATGGCGGCAATGCTCCACGGGTCGGCGGCCCGCCGGCCAGGGGGAGCGCTGCCCGGTCGGGGTCGCGAGCACCCGGACGCGGGCGGGACCGCCCGGACGCGGACGGGCGTCCACGAGCGCCCGGCCCTGGCTTAAAATGTGGGCCGGTTCGTGTCCCCGACCGGAGATCATGATGGCTCACCGCAGTGCCGCCCCGCACGCTCCCTTCGTCCACCGTCACATCGGCGCCGTCGGCCGAGATCGGCGGACCATCCTCGCCGCCCTGGGCGTGCGCGACCTGGAGGAGCTGGCCGGCGCCGTCGTGCCGCCCGGCCTGCCCCTCCTGCCCGCCCCCGCCCACGCCGAGCCCGGCCGGGAGACCGGCGGCCTGTCCGAGTCGGCGGCCGTGGAGGCTCTGCGGGGGCTGGCCGCCCTCAACGACCCGCACACCGAGATGATCGGGTGCGGCTACCACCCCGCCCTCACGCCGGCGGTCATCGCCCGCGACGTCCTGGGCGACCCCGCCTGGACGACCGCCTACACCCCCTACCAGGCGGAGATCAGCCAGGGGCGGCTCGAGGCCCAGCTGCTCTTCCAGACCCTGATCAGCGACCTGACCGGCCTGCCCGTGGCCTGCGCCTGTCTGCTCGACGAGGCCACCGCCGTCGCTGAGGCCGCCGCGCTCATGGTGCGCGCCGCCCGGCGCGACTCGCCCCGGCGCGTCGTCCTGGACGCCGGGCTGCACCCCCAGTGCCTGGAGGTGGCCGCCGCCCGCTGCCGGGCCCTGGGGATCGAGGTCCTGCGGGCCGGCCCGGACGACGTCGTGCGCGGCAAGGCGGGCGAGGGGACGCTGCTGGGCGCGGTCCTGGCGCACACGACCTCCCGCGGCGCCGTCCAGGACCTGGCGGCGGCCGTCGCGGCCGTCCGCGAGCGCGGCGGGCTCGTCGCCGTCGACGCCGACCCGCTGGCCCTGACTCTGCTCGCCGAGCCGGGCGCGATCGGCGCGGACATCGCCGTGGGCAGCGCCCAGCGCCTGGGGGTCCCCCTGTTCTTCGGCGGGCCGCACCCCGGTTTCATGGCGGTGACGGCCCGGCTCCAGCGGCAGATCCCGGGCCGGCTGGTGGGGGTGTCGCGCGACGCCGAGGGCCGCGAGGCCTACCGCCTGGCCCTGCAGACCCGCGAGCAGCACATCCGCCGGGAGCGGGCCACCTCCAATATCTGCACGGCGCAGGCGCTGCTGGCCGTGGTCGCCGCCTTCTACGCCGTCCACCACGGCCCGGAGGGGCTGACCGCTATCGCCGAGCACGTTCACGCCCGGGCCGCCGAGATCGCCGCGGGCGTCGTCGGCGCGGGGCTGGAGCTGGAGCACCGGGAGTTCTTCGACTCCCTCAGCGTGGTCGTGCCCGGCGGGGCGGAGCGGGCCGTGGCCCGGGCCGAGGAGCGCGGCTACAACCTGCGCCTGCTGGACGCCGACCACGTGGGCGTGGCGACCAATGAGACGACGACGCGTGCGGACGTGGACGCCGTCGTCGAGGCCCTGGCCGGCCGGGCCGCCCGCCCGCGGGAGTCGTCCGGGCCCGCGCGGTCCGCGACCGCGGCCTTCCCCCTGCCCGCGGCGCTGGCCCGCACGAGCACCTTCCTGACCCACCCGGTCTTCCACGCCCACCGCAGCGAGGCCTCCCTGGTGCGCTACCTGCGGCGCCTGGCGGACCGCGACCTGGCCCTGGACCGCACCATGATCCCCCTGGGCTCGTGCACCCTCAAGCTCAATGCCGCCGCCGAGTCGGCCCTGTGGCTCGAGCCCGCCCTGGCCGGGATCCACCCCTGCGCCCCGGCCTCCCAGACGGTGGGCTGGCGGCGCCTGCTGGCCGAGCTGTCCGGCCGCCTGGCCGAGCTGACCGGCTACGACCGCGTGAGTCTGCAGCCGGCCTCGGGCGCCCAGGGGGAGCTGGCGGGTCTGCTGGCCATCACCGGCTACCTGCGCGAGCAGGGCCAGGCCCGGCGCGACCTGTGCCTGGTGCCGGCGTCCGCCCACGGCACCAACGCCGCCTCCGCCGCCGGGGCGGGCCTGACCGTCAGGACCGTCGCCACCGCCCCGGACGGCTCCGTCAACGTCGAGGACCTGCGCGCCGTGCTCGCCGAGCACGGGGACCGGGTGGCGGCGATCATGCTCACCTACCCCTCGACGCACGGCGTGTTCGAGCCGCGGGTCCGCGAGGTGGCGCGGCTGGTCCACGCCGCCGGCGGCCAGGTCTACATCGACGGCGCCAACCTCAACGCCCTGGCCGGCCTGCTGCGCCCCGGCGACCTGGGCGGGGACGTGTCCCACCTCAACCTGCACAAGACCTTCGCCGTGCCCCACGGGGGCGGCGGCCCCGGCGCCGGTCCCGTGGCCGTCAAGGCGCACCTGGCCCCCCACCTGCCCGCGGGCCCGGCGGGCTCGGCGGCCCCCAAGGAGGGCGACCCCGACGTCGGCTTCGCCGGCGCGCCGGTCATGGGGGCGCGCTTCGGCTCGGCCGGCATCATGCCCCTGGCGTGGACCTACCTGGCGCTGCTCGACGACGCCGACCTGCGCGAGGTGAGCCTGTCCGCGATCGCGAGCGCGAACTACCTCTCGCGGCGCCTGGCCGACTCCTTCCCCACCCTGTACACGGGCCCGGGCGGCTTCGTGGCCCACGAGTGCATCCTCGACCTGCGCGCGATCACCTCCCGCACGGGAATCACCGCCGAGGACGTGGCCAAGCGGCTCATCGACTACGGCTTCCACGCCCCGACCCTGTCCTTCCCGGTGCCCGGCACCCTCATGGTCGAGCCCACCGAGTCCGAGCCCCTGGCCGAGCTGGACCGCTTCGTCGCCGCCATGCGGGCCATTCGCGCCGAGATCGGGCGGATCGAGGTCGGGGAGGTCGCCGCGGAGGACTCGGCGCTGCGCCGCGCCCCGCACACCCTGGCCCAGGTCGCCGGCGAGGAGTGGGACCGCCCCTACACGCGCGCGGACGCCGCCTTCCCGCTGGAGGGGATGGAGCGGGACAAGTACTTCGCCCCCGTGTCGCGCGTCGACAACGCCTGGGGCGACCGCCACCCCGTGTTCGTCCTCCCCTCGCCCGGGGTCTCGGACGAGGGGAGGGCCGGCCAGAGCAAGGAGAGATGAGATGAGTCAGACGAACCGGGCGGCCCCGGGCCGGACCGGCGCCGGAGGGGCCGACGGGACCGCCCCGGGCGCCCCCGTGCTGCGCTGCACCCCGCTGCATTCGGTGCATGCGGCGCTGGGCGCCTCCTTCACCGATTTCGGCGGGTGGCGCATGCCGCTGCGCTACGCCTCCGACCTGGCCGAGCACCACGCCGTGCGGCGCAGCGCCGGCGTCTTCGACCTGTCCCACATGGGCGAGGTCAAGGTGACCGGGCCGGGCGCGGCCGCGGCCCTGGACCACGCGCTGGTGGGGGCGATCTCGAAGGTGGCGCTGGGCCGGGCCCGCTACACCATGATCGTGGGCGCCGACGGCGGCGTCATCGACGACCTCATCGTCTACCGCGTGGGCGAGGAGGAGTACCTGGTGGTGCCCAACGCGGGCAACCGCGAGCGCGTGGCGGGCCTGTTGGCGCGGCGCTGCGCGGGCTTCGGGGCGCGGGTGGAGGACCTGTCGCTGTCGATCGCCCTCATCGCCGTCCAGGGCCCGCGGGCCGCGGAGGTGCTCACCGGCGTCGTCGAGTCCGGGGCGGCCATGCCCGCCGCGCTGCGCCCGCGGGAGGGGGCGGAGTCCGGGGCGGAGTGCGGGGCGGACGTGGTGTGCGGTCCGACGCTCCTGCGGCGCCTGCGCTACTACGCGGCGGTGCGGGCGACGGCGGCCGGGCACGCGATCGTGCTGGCGCGCACCGGCTACACCGGGGAGGACGGCTTCGAGCTGTTCTGCGGGGCGGAGGACGCCGAGGACCTGTGGTCGGTCATCATGGGGGCGGCGGCCGGGCTGGGCCCCGGTCGGGCGCCGGACGGCACCGCGATCCCGGCGCTGAGCCCCTGCGGGCTGGCGGCCCGCGACTCGCTGCGCCTGGAGGCGGGCATGCCCCTGTACGGGCACGAGCTGAGCGAGTCGCTCACGCCCTTCGACGCCTCGCTGGGGAGCGTCGTCGGGCTGGACAAGCCCGAGTTCGTGGGGCGCGAGGCCCTGGTGGAGCGGGCGGGGCGCCGCGGCGCGGAGGGCACCACGGTGCTCGTCGCCCTGGCCGGTCAGGGCCGGCGGGCGGCGCGCGCGGGCTCGGCGGTGTTCGACGCCGCCGGCCGGCGGGTGGGCGCGGTGACCTCGGGTCTGCTCTCGCCGACCCTGGGCCACCCGATCGCCCTGGCCCTGGTCTCGCCGGCCTCCCCGCAGGCCCCGGACTGGCCGGTGGGCGCGCAGTTGAGCGCTGACGTGCGCGGCAGGATGCTGCCCATGAGCGTCGTGGCCTCCCCCTTCTACAGGCGCGGGCGCTGAGCCCCGCCTGCGCGGGCGCGGAGTCGGCGCCGGCACTTCGGCGCCGGCGCCGCGGGCCCCGCCTCCGGGCCGCCGGCGCCCGTCACCGTCTTCTTCCGCAACTTGAGAAAGGATCCCCCATGGCACAACCCGTGCGCTCCGATCTGCGCTACTCCGCCGACCACGAGTGGCTCTCCGCCCAGACCCCGGCCCGCGTGGGCGTCAGCGCGGTGGCCGCCGACGCGCTGGGCGAGGTCGTCTTCGTCGAGCTGCCGGAGGCGGGCGCCGCCGTCGAGGCCGGTGAGCCGTGCGGCGAGCTGGAGTCGACCAAGTCGGTGTCCGACCTGGTCTCCCCCGTCACCGGCACGGTGGTGGCGGTCAACGGGGCCGTCGTCGACGAGCCGGGCACGATCAACGCCGACCCCTACGGGGAGGGCTGGCTGTTCGCCGTGGAGGTCGAGCGGGAGGGGGAGTTGCTCTCGGCGCAGGAGTACGCGGAGCGCTTCGACGCCGAGGTCGTCCCCGCCTGAGACGGCCCGCCCCGCCGGGACCGGTCCGGCGGGGCGGGCCGGGCCGGCGGGCTTCTTCTCAGGCCTGCTGCCGGTCGGATCGGCGGCGCTCGGCCAGGAGGGCGTCGTGGCGCGCCGCCTCGGCGAAGGCCGCCCCGGGCCGGGCCGCCGACCCGAAGGAGGCCAGGTCGCGCCGGAAGACGACGGCGGCGAACCAGTCCATCATGATGCGCACCTTCCGGTTGATGGTGGGCATGGCGTAGACGTGGTAGCCGCGGTGGGCGGTCCAGGCGGCCATGCCGCGCAGGTTGTGCCCCATGATGCGGGCGACGCCCTTGCCGATGCCCAGCGTGGCCACCGTTCCAAGGCTCTCGTGCGCGTAGTGGGTCAGCTCCGCCCGGCCGTGCGGGCCGGCGGCGAGGACGGCGACGAGGTTGTCCGCCAGGACCCCGGCCTGGCGCACCGCGTGCTGGGCGGTGGGCGCGCAGGTGGCCGCGGGGTCCTCACTGGTCAGGTCCGGCACGGCGGCGCAGTCCCCCGCCGCCCAGGCGCCGTCGACGACGACGCCGTCGCGGGCGACCTGGAGCGTGGGCAGGGTGGTGACCCTCCCGCGCCCCTCGATGGGCAGGTCGGATTCGGCCAGGACCGGGGAGGCCTTGACGCCAGCGGTCCACACGATGGTGTCGGCGTCGAACTCGGTGCCGTCGGAGAGCACGACGTGCCCGTCGACGCAGGAGTTGAGGAAGGTGGACAGGCGCACGTCGATGCCGCGCTCGCGCAGCTGCTCCAGGCCGTAGCCGGACAGCTCCTCGGTCAGCTCGGGCAGGATCCGGCGCGAGCCCTCCACCAGGACGAAGTGGACGTCCTCCTGGTCGATGCTGGGGATCTTGGCGACGTCGGCGCGGACCATGTCCTCCAGCTCCGCGATCGCCTCGACGCCGGCGAAGCCCCCGCCGACGAAGACGAAGGTCAGCAGCCGGCGGCGCCACTGGGGGTCCCAGGTGCAGGCGGCGTCGTCGATGCGCGAGAGCACCCGGTTGCGCAGCGCCAGGGCCTCCTCGACCTGCTTGAAGCCCATGGCCTGCTCGGCCAGGCCCGGGATGGGCAGGGTGCGGGCCTCCGCGCCCAGGGCCAGGACGAGGTGGTCGTAGCTCAGGTCGTAGGGCTCGGGGACCTCCTTGGTGGACTCGGGCACCGGCGGGGTGATGGTGATGGTGCGCGAGGCGTGGTCGATGCCGGTGACCGATCCGGTCAGGATGGTCACGCCGTCGAGGTTGCGCCGGTGGGAGGCCACGACGTGGCGGGGCTGGATGGAGCCGGCGGCGACCTCCGGCAGGAAGGACTGGTAGGTCATGTAGGGGCGGGGGTCGACGACGGCGATCTCGACCTGGTCGGGGCTCAGGCGCGCGCGCAGCCGGCGGGCGGTGCAGAAGCCGACGTAACCGCCGCCTGCGATGATGACGCGGACGGGGCGCCGTCCCCCGGAGGCGGTGGGGATCTCCGGCACGTCGCGCCGCGCGGGGCGCGAGGCCAGGGCGGCGAGCGCGGCGCCGGCCGCGAGCAGGCCTGTGGTCGACAGGGCGAGGGTGGTGCGGCGGCTCATGCGCACAATCTAACTAAGGAGACCCTTAGCCCCAAGTCCTCTCGAGAACTCCGCCTCGAATGTGATCTTCACCGCATCAGTCGGTCGCCAGGGCCGTCCACCGCTCCAGGGCCAGCGCCGCCGCGCCGCGCGCCCACTCGTCGAACTCGAAGGGGCGCAGCAGGACCGGCACCGGGGAGGCGGCCCAGTGCCGCAGTCCGGCCACCTCCTCCTCGAAGGTCCGCCGGTGGGCCTCGACGACGGCGACGCCCTCCCCGGAGACGACGACGAGCTCGGGGTCGAGGAAGGCGATGAGGGAGCCCACGATCCGTCCCATCGCGAGGGCGGCGCGGCGCAGGACGGCCTCGACCGCCGTGTCGCCGCGCAGGGCGGGGCTCAGGACCTCCTCCAGGCTCGGGGCCTCCGCCAGGTCCAGGCCGGCGGCGACGGCCCGGGTGATGCCGTCCGTGGAGGCCAGGGCGCGGGCGCAGCCGGGGTGCCCGGCCTCGCAGCGCGGCCCCGAGGGGTCGACCGGGAGGTGCCCCACGCCGCCGGCGGCTCCGCGCGCCCCGGAGACGACCTCGCCGTCCACCACCATGCCGCAGCCGATGCCCGCCCCGAGGGTGACCAGGGCGAAGGGGTTCTTGCCCCGGCCCGCGCCGAACCAGGCCTCGGCGTAGGCCAGGGCGCGCACGTCGTTGGCCACCGCGCAGGGCAGGCCGGTGGCGGCGGTGACCATATCGGCCAGGGGGACGTCGCGCCAGCCCAGGAAGGTCCCCACCACCACCGTGCGGCGCCCCAGGACGGCCCCCCCGAGGGAGACGCCGATCGCGTCCGGCCGCCGGCCGCCGCTGTCGGCCAGGCGGGATGTGACCGAGGCGATGAGGGCGGTCGCGGACTCGGCGTCGGCGCGCGTCAGCGGCTGCGAGTCGCGGGCCAGGACGGCGCCCGCGGGGTCGATCAGGACGGCGTGGAGGCGGTCGGCGGTGAGCTTGACGCCGACGACGGCGGCGCTCTCCCCGACCACGGCGAGCAGCCTGGTGGGCCGTCCCGGCCCGGGCTGCCCGGTCGGGGGCAGCTCCCGCACGAGGCCCGCCTCGATGAGGGGGCGCACGGTGCGCGTCGTCGTCGCCGGCGACAGCCCCAGGAGCTCGCCGAGCCCGCCCCGGCTCAGGGGGCCCGCGGAGATCAGGGCGAGCAGCGCCCGGGCGCCCAGGCCCCGTCCCCCACCACTCATGGCGTGCACCCGCTCTCAACCGTCCGGCTCGCGTCCTGTTGCGGTTCGGGGCCGCGGGACGGCGCCCGCGGCGTCCCGCCCGGGCAGCACTGTAGGGCAAAGACTTGCGCAATTCGCCGGCATGAATTATTTTCAACCTACAAGGAAGTGGGCCGCCCGGCCCGTTCCCGGAAGGACGACGATGACCCTCCACCTGCACTGCGCCGACACCTCCCTGGTGCTCGACCTGCCCGACGACCGCTTCCCGGTGGTGCGCCACTGGGGCCCGGACCTGGGCGAGGTCGACGGCGACGACCTGGTCGACGCCGCCCGCGCCGGCGCGACCTCCCTGGGCACCAACACCGCCTGGATCACCAACGACCTGCCGATCCTGCCCCTGGCCCACCTGGGCTGGAGCGCGCGCCCCGCCGTGGCGCTCTCGCGCACCGACGGCACGGCCTTCTCCCCCCACCCCGCCGTCTTCACCCACGAGGAGAGCTCCGAGGACACTCCCGCCGGCACCGCCCACGTGGTCCGCTCCGCCGGTGCCGACCCGGTCCACGATCTCACCCTGGGCACCGAGGTGCGCCTGGAGCCGGCCGGCCTGGTGCGCGTGCGCGCCTGGGTGCGCGACGACCGCCCCGAGGGCGGCGACGGGGCCGGTGGCCGGGGGGCCGACCTGGTCGTCGGCGAGCTCACCCCCGTGCTGCCCGTGCCCGACGGCGCCGACGAGCTGCTCGACACCACCGGCCACCACGTCCTCGAGCGCCGGCTCGTGCGCACCCCCTTCACCCCCGGCGCCCGCCTGCGCGAGTCGTGGGAGGGGCGCCCCGGGCACGACGCCGTCACCTGGCTGGCGGCCGGCCCCGCCGGCTTCGGCTGGCGCAGCGGGCGCGTCCACGGCGTCCACCTGGCCTGGTCGGGCAACACCCGCCACCTGGCCCTGAGCACGGCGTCGGGCCGCAAGCTCCTGGGCGCCGGCGAGCTGCTCCTGCCCGGCGAGGTGGCCCTGGGCCCGGGCCGGACCTACACCTCCCCGTGGGTCGTCTTCTCCTGGGGCCAGGGCCTGGACGCCCTGGCCCACCGCAGCCACGCCTGGCTGCGCTCGCGCCCGGCCCACCCCTCCCGGCCCCGCCCGGTGCTGCTCAACACCTGGGAGGCCGTCTACTTCGACCACGACCTGGACAAGCTCAAGGCCCTGGCCGACGCCGCCGCCCAGGTCGGCATCGAGCGCTACGTGCTCGACGACGGCTGGTTCGGCTCCCGGCGCGACGACACCTCCGGCCTGGGCGACTGGCACGTCTCCCCCGAGGCCTGGCCCGGCGGCCTGGAGCCCCTCGTGGAGCACGTCCACTCCCTGGGCATGGAGTTCGGCCTGTGGTTCGAACCGGAGATGATCAACGCCGACTCCGACCTGGCCCGCGCCCACCCGGAGTGGATCCTGTCCGACGGCGCCGGCGGGGCCCCCGAGCACCGCCACCAGCGGGTGCTGGACCTGGCCGCCCCCGGCGCCCGGGAGTACCTGCTGGACGCCGTCTCCTCCCTCGTGGAGCGCCTGGGCATCGCCTACCTGAAGTGGGACCACAACTCCCCCCTGCTGGCCACCGGCCACGAGGTCGCCGACCCCGTGGCGGGCCGTCCCGGCGCCGCCGCCGTGCACGACCAGACCCTGGCCCTCTACCGCCTCCTGGACGACCTGCGCGAGCGCTTCCCCGACCTGGAGATCGAGTCCTGCGCCGGGGGCGGCGGGCGCATCGACCTGGGCATCATGGAGCGCGCCCAGCGGGTGTGGGCCTCGGACTGCATCGACGCCCACGACCGGCAGGACATCCAGCGCGGCACCACCCTGCTGCTGCCCCCCGAGCTCGTGGGCACCCACGTGGGCTCCGGGCGCGCTCACACCACCCTGCGCGACCTCGACCTCGACTTCCGCGCCGGCACCGCCCTGTGGGGCCACATGGGCGTGGAGTGGGACCTGACCGAGGCTGACGAGTCCGCCCGCGAGCGCCTGGCCTCCATCATCGCCCTGCACAAGGGTCTGCGCGGCCTGCTGCACTCGGGCCTGACGGTCCACGCGGACCTGCCCGACGACGACGCGCTGCGCATCGAGGGCGTCGTCGCCCCCGACGGCTCCGACGCCCTGTTCGAGATCGCCTCCCTGGGCCAGCTCCTGACCTGGCCCGCATCGCCGCGCCCGCTGCCCGGCCTGGACCCCGCGCGCCGCTACCGCGTGCGCCTGGCGGCCCCGGCCTACCCCGGCCTGGGGCTGCGGGCCGGCTGGATGGACGGGGGCGTCACCCTGCCCGGCTCCTACCTGAGCGCCACGGGCCTGGCCCTGCCGGTGCTCCACCCCGACCACCTGGTGCTGGTGCGCGCCACCGCCGTGGACTGACGGCCCGCCGCCCGCCGCCGGGCGGCCCTTCACCCGGCACGTGCAGGACGGGTCCACGTTCTTCACGGTGTTCCCTCGTCCCCGCGCGGCCCCCGCCGAGTCCGGGTCTTGTACGCACCCCCGTCCCTCGGGGAATCGCGCGCCCAGGAGGGCTCCGGCGGCCCGGGCCTGCGCGTCCCCGCCTCCAGGGAGGCCCCGACCCCTGGGGGGTCGATTCGGTGATGTCACCTGGGCTCGCATTGCGCCAGGTGGGCTCGCACGGATCGGGCTGAGGCGGATTCCGTCGCGCTGGACTCGCACGGCGCGAGGTGGGGCGGACCGTGTCGCGCTGAGCTCGCATTACGCAAGCCGGGCCCGGCTCGCACCAGCCCGCGCCGGCCCGAAAGTCGACGGGGTACTGGTCGTGGAAGCGGGGGTGGGCGTGATGACGTAAATCGGGCGCGCGTCGTCAGGGCCGAAGTCTCATCGCCGCACCCGTGCAGGAATATCTCGGACAGCGCCGCCGCCCCGACGTCCACGAGCCTCATCGCCGCACCCGTGCAGGAATATCGCCCCGGCGTCGGTGAACTCGTCCGCGTCGGTCTTGCGGGCGGATGTCGGCGGGCCGGGTGCGCACCGGCCGCGGACGCCGGTGAGGGCATCCCGAGCGGGTCCCGGTCGGGAGCCCGGATCCCGTCGCGCCCCTCGTCCGCACCGCCCCACCGGGTGCGCCGCCCGGGCCGTGAGAGCGTGTCTTGACCCGCGAGATCGCCGGGTAGACGCCGAGATCGTCACTCGACCCGCGAGCACGTCTGCTAGAGGTACGTGCTCGCGGGTTACCCGGCGATCTCGCGAGTCAAGTGACGATCTCGCGGCCCCGGCCGGGGCGGGTCAGGCCGGGGCGGGAACCGGGACCGGGCCCGCGACGACGTACACGGCGCCCGGGCCGACTCCCGGGCTGGCGCAGACCCGGAACTGGCGTGCGTAATTCTAGATCAGCTCAACGAAATCCCGGGGCGGACCCGAGTCCGGCTTGCGTAATGCGAGCTCAGCGCGACACGGTCCGCCCCACCTCGCGCCGTGCGAGTCCAGCGCGACGGAATCCGCCTCAGCCCGATCCGTGCGAGCCCACCTGGCGCAATGCGAGCCCAGGTGACATCACCGAATCGACCCCCCGTGGGCGGAAACGCGGGCGGGGCAGGGCGGCCAGGACGGCGGCGTCGTACTCGTGGCGCCCGGCCACGTCGGGGGCCTTGAGGTCCAGCACCAGGATCGTCATGGCAATGGCGAGGACCGCGTCGGAGAAGGCGGCGGTCCGGTCCGGGCCGGAGGCCGACCGCAGGTCGCGCAGACCGGAGCGGGATTCCATAGCCGCAAGGTCATCCCCGCCCCGGCGCGAGGACGGACGCCGGCGCCGTCGCCCGCCATCCCGCTCGCCCCGGCGGGCGGTCGGCCCCTCGGACGGCCAGCATCCGCACCATATTCCCAGCGCTTCCACATGTAATTCCCAGAGTTTCGCATATGCGAACTTTCTTCTATGCTCGCCGCAGGGGCCTTCCGGACCCGGGCGGCGCCGTCGCCCACGGGGCCCCGCCCGACGATTGGAGCCGCCATGACGTACTCCTCCGCGATCCTCGCGAGGGCCGGTCTGACCAACCCCCATGTCCACGAATTCGTCGCCGAGTGGGCCCGCATCCTCACCCCCGACCGCATCGAGGTCGTCGACGCCGACGCCGACGAGCGCCTGCTCGCCGAGGCCCTGGAGGCCGGGGAGATCGTCGAGGCGGGCCGCGACCGCTACCTGGCCCACTCCCACCCCGGGGACACCGCCCGCTCCGAGGAGCGCACGGTCGTGGCCACCCACGACCCCGCCCACCGGGGCGTGTACAACAACTGGCGCGACGCCGACGAGGTGCGCGCCCAGCAGATCGAGCGCATGAGCGGCGCCATGGCGGGCCGGACCATGTACGTCGTGCCCTACCTCATGGCCCCTCCCGGCTCGCCGCTGGCCCGCTGGGCCGTCGGCGTCCAGCTCTCCGACAACCGCGTCGTCGTCCTGCAGATGCTGCGCATGGCCCGCGTGGGGGCGGGCCACCTCAACGGCCTGGACGACCCCGGCTTCTTCGTGCGCGCCGTCCACGCCACCGGGGACCTCGACGCCATGGGGCAGGGCACCGCCGACGACAGGCGGCTGTTCGCCACCATCGCCGACGAGCGCACGATCCTGCACTTCGGCTCGGCCTACGGCGGCAACGCCCTGCTGGGCAAGATCGCCCACGGCCTGCGCCAGGCCTCCTACGACGGCTGGGCCTCGGGCCGGTTCATGGGCGAGCAGTTCATGCTCATCGGCATCCGCGACCGGGTCACCGGCCGCACCTACCACGTCTGCGGCGGCATGCCCTCGGCCTCGGGCAAGACGAACCTGGCCATGATGCGCCCGCCGGCCGCCCTGGGCGAGCGCTACGAGGTCGAGTTCTACGGCGACGACATCGTGTGGCTGCGCGTGGACGAGGCCGACGGGCGCGTCTACGGCATGAACCCCGAGTACGGGACCTTCGGGGTGGCCAAGGACACCAACTGGGAGTCCAACCCCAACGCCATGAGGGCGGTCGCCGAGGGCACCGGCACCCTGTTCGTCAACGTCGCCCGCCACGAGGAGACCGGGGAGCTGTGGTGGGAGGGCAAGACCCCCGACTACCCGGACGACGTCACCGGCTGGCGCGACTGGCGGGACGAGCTCATCTCCGACCGTCCCGCCGACCATCGGCGCTCGGGGGCCGACGCCGACCTGTGGAGCCAGAAGAACTCGCGCTTCACCGCCCGCCTGTCCGTGGTGCCCAATATCGCCCGGGACTACGAGCGGAGCGAGGGCGTGCCCATCGACGCCATCATCTTCGGCGGGCGCTGCCGCGACCGCGAGCCCCTCATCCGCGCCATCACGGACCTGGCCGAGGGCGTCTACGACGGCCTGACGCTGGGCGCCGAGGCGACCTTCGCCGCGGAGGGCACCGAGGGGCGCCTGCGCTACGACCCCATGTCCATGCGGCCCTTCATGTCCTTCCCCGAGGGCGCCTACGCCCGCCACTGGCTCGACGTGCTGGGCTCCGCCGAGCACCGGCCGATCTTCGCCCACGTCAACTGGTTCCAGCGCGACCCCGACGACGGCCGCTTCCTGTGGCCCGGCTACGGGGAGAACCTGCGGGCCCTGCTGTGGCTCATCGACGTCAAGGAGGGCCGCGCCCAGGGATCGCCCACCCCGGTGGGCCTGGTCCCGCGCGTCGAGGAGCTCGACCTGGACGGCTTCGAGGGCGAGCGCGCCGACCTGGAGCGCCTGCTGACGATCGACGTCGAGCGCTGGCGCCGGGAGATGGCCCTGCGCGAGGAGCACCTCGCCCAGTTCGACGGCCTGCCCGAGGAGATCTGGGCCGCGCACCGGCGCGTGCGCGCCGCCCTGGCCGCCGACGACGACGACGGCGGGGAGGTCTGAGACCCTCCCGGCGCCGTCAGGGCGGCCGGGGCCCTCCCCCGGCCGCCCGCCGCGGCCGCGCCCCTCGGGGCCCCGGCCCTCAGGACTCCTCGGCGATGGCGGCGTCGACGGCGTCGGCGGCCGCCTGGGCCGGGTAGCCCTTGCGGCCCAGCAGCGCCAGGGCGCGGCGGCGGCGGACCGCGGGCTCCAGGCCCCGGGTGGAGGCGAGCTTCCTGCGGGCCAGGGCCAGGGCCGCGGCGGCCTCGGCCTCGTCGTCGACCTGGGCCAGCGCCGCCCCGATCGCCTCCCGACCCACGCCCTTGCGCTCCAGCTCCTCGGCGATGGCGCGCCGGGCGGCGCCCTTCTCGGCGAAGCGGGTGCGCGCCAGCGCGGCGGCGTAGGCGCGATCGTCGACGACGCCGGCGGCCTCGAGGCGGTCGAGGGCCTCCTGGGCGGCGCGCGGGTCGACGCCCCGGCGCTCCAGCGTGCGGGCCAGGACGGCGCGCGGCGCGGCGCAGCGGTCGAGGCGGCGCAGGGCGATGTCCCGGGCCTCCTCGACCCGCCGGGTGTGCTCGTCGGGCGTGAGCCAGGGCATCAGAAGTCGCCGGCGTCCTCGCCGAAGGCGGCGTCGATGTCCAGGGCGCCGGTCTTCTCGCCCTCCTTGCCCTTGCCCTTGCCCGCGTCCTCCGCCGGGCCCGGCTTGGCCGAGCCGCCCTTGGAGGCGGACTTGGCCGGGCCGGACTTGGAGGACCTGGCGGGGGCGGGCTTGGCGGGCGCCTTGGCCTCCGCCTGGGCGGCGGCCTCCAGAGCGGCCTCGGCCTCGGCGGCGGCGGCCTCCTCCCGGGCCCGGCGCCCGGCCTCGCCGATGCCCAGGGCGGCCAGGATCTTGGTCTCGATCTCGTTGGCGAGCTCGGGGTTGTCCTTGAGGAAGGTGCGGGCGTTCTCCTTGCCCTGGCCGAGCTGGTCGGACCCGTAGGTGTACCAGGACCCCGACTTGCGGACGATCCCGTTCTCCACGCCCAGGTCCAGCAGGCCCCCCTCGCGGGAGATGCCCTGGCCGTAGAGGATGTCGAACTCGGCCTGCTTGAAGGGCGGGGCCATCTTGTTCTTGACGACCTTGACCTTGGTGCGGTTGCCCACCGGCTGGTCCCCGTCCTTGAGGGTCTGGGCGCGGCGCACGTCGATGCGCACGCTGGCGTAGAACTTCAGGGCCTTGCCGCCGGTGGTGGTCTCCGGGTTGCCGAAGAAGACGCCGATCTTCTCGCGCAGCTGGTTGATGAAGATGGCGGTGGTGCCCGTCGAGGACAGCGCCCCGGTGATCTTGCGCAGCGCCTGGCTCATGAGGCGGGCCTGGAGGCCGACGTGGGAGTCGCCCATCTCCCCCTCGATCTCCGCCTTGGGGACCAGGGCCGCCACGGAGTCGATGACGATGATGTCCAGGCCGCCGGAGCGGATGAGCATGTCCGCGATCTCCAGGGCCTGCTCGCCGGTGTCCGGCTGGGAGACCAGGAGGTTGTCGGTGTCCACGCCCAGGGCCTTGGCGTAGACGGGGTCGAGGGCGTGCTCGGCGTCGATGAAGGCGGCGTTGCCGCCGGCCCTCTGGGCGCTGGCGACGGCGTGCAGGGCCACGGTGGTCTTGCCGGAGGACTCCGGCCCGAAGATCTCGACGATGCGCCCGCGCGGCAGGCCCCCGATGCCCAGGGCGATGTCCAGGGCGACCGACCCGGTGGGGATGACGGCCACGGGCGGGCGGATGTCATCGCCCAGGCGCATGACCGAGCCCTTGCCGAAGGCCTTGTCGATCTGGGTCAGGGCGGTGGCCAGGGCCTTGGAGCGGTCCTGGGTCTGGGTGGCTGCAGACATTGGTCTACCTCCGGTCTCGGGCGGCTCGTCGCCGCGGCGGCTGGGCTGGTCCTGGTTGGCGGGGTCCCCTCTCCGGGGCCCGCCGACGACGGTATGCCGGACCACTGACATGTTTCACCGGCGGCGGCCGAGCCCTGTGGAGGGTCGGGCCGGCGGGGTCGTCTGGGGACGACGATAGTCGTACACCTGTTCGATGGGCAAGCGGGCGCGACGGCGTGTCGCCATCGCGCCCGCGGGCGCTCCCAGCGCCGCCGGCGCCGTCGGGGCCCCGGCGCCCCCTCCCGGCGCCGTCGGCATTCTCATCGCCCTCAGCGCCCTCAGCGCCGCGGGGACCGCCGGCGCGGATCGGCGCGGTAGGCCCAGCGGTCGGCCTCGGTGGCGTTCATCTCATCGCACAGGGCGTCCCACACCCGGCGGGGAGCCTCCCCGCGGGCCAGCGCCTCGGCGCAGGTGGCCCCCAGGCCGGGCAGGACGAGGTCCTGGGCGAGGGAGCGGCCGTGGGCCGATCCGTAGACGGTCTCGACGGCGCGCCAGAACTCGGAGTGCTTCACCGATCCACTGTCCCACGCGCGCCCCCGCCCCCGGAACCGCATGAGGCGGCTCCGGGGGCGGGGCGGGGCGAGAGGGCCTTTCAGCGCATGGCGCCCTGCTGCTGACGGATGAGCTCATCTGGAACCGTGTCCGGGATGGTCACGCCCTCGGCCAGGGCGATGCGATCGGACACCTCGCGCAGCACCACCGACAGCGGCGCGTTGAGGGCCTGGCAGATGGAGGCGAGGAGCTCGGAGGAGGCCTCCTTCTGCCCGCGCTCGACCTCGGAGAGGTAGCCCAGGGAGACGCGGGCCTGCGAGGACACCTCGCGCAGGGTGCGCCCCTGGTGCTGGCGGACGGAGCGCAGGACCTCGCCGATCTCGCGGCGCAGGAGGACGTTCTCGTGCTTCGTGGTGTCCACAGCTGAACCGTACGTTGCCGCGGAGGACTTGCGCGCCGGCATCCTGCTGGCCGAACGCGCAGGACGGGTGGTGCGGGGGTGAGTCGCGTTGTTCATCGTGTGGCACAACCAATCGCTGCTGAGTTTCATTCCCGCCCCACGGGGTTTCCTGGGGACGGGCCCCCGCGGTGACGTTGGGGTGATCCTGGCCCGCGATTCTGAGAGAAACCTTGGAATCGATTCGTGAGCGCGCTGTGATCCCGCTCGTGGGCGGCGGCCCTCAGCGGTCCGCGGAGGCGTCGAGCAGGCCGACGGCCAGCGCCAGCACCGCCGTCGTCGCCCCCTCGCGCACGACGGAGCGGTCCCCCTCCAGGCTCAGGCGGCGGCGCACCGTCCCCCAGGGCGAGGCGACGGCCACGTGCACGGTCCCGGCCGGGTGCCCGTCGGCGGGCCCGGGGCCGGCCACCCCGGTCGTGGCCAGGCCGAGGTCGGCGCCCATGAGGCGGGCCACGCCCCGCGCCATCTGCTCGGCGACCTCCCCGTCGACCGGGCCGGTGCGCGCGAGCCGTTCGGCGTCCACGCCGAGCAGCTCGGCCTTGATGCGGGTGGCGTAGGCGACCACCCCGCCGACGACGACCGCCGAGGCCCCGGGCACGCCCACCAGCGCCGAGACGACCCCTCCCCCGGTCAGGGACTCGGCGACGGCGATGGTCAGGCCCCGCTCCTGCGCCGCGCTCAGCAGGCAGCGGGCCGCCTCGACCAGGGTCGAGGACTCCGGCGCGGCCCCGCTCACGGACGCCCCCCGGGGTCGGCGCGCGACAGGCGCAGGGCCTTGAGGACGTAGTCCGCGCCCGTGACGAGCGTGACGACGAGGGCCGAGCCGACCAGGGCGTAGGCGGCCAGGTCGAGCGCCGTCGCCGGGGCGGGGGGGACGAACGCGGCCCAGGGCACGAGCAGCCCGAAGATCCCGGTGACCTGGAGGGCGGTCTTGAGCTTGCCCCCCCTCGAGGCGGCCATGACGGCCCGGCGCAGCATGACGAAGCGCATGAGGGTGATGCCCAGCTCGCGCACGATGATGAGCACGGTGACCCACCACCACAGGCGCCCGGCCACCGACAGCAGGACGAAGGCGGACAGGGTCAGGGCCTTGTCGGCGATGGGGTCGGCGATCTTGCCGAAGCTGGTGACGAGGTTGCGCGAGCGGGCGAGCTGGCCGTCGAGCCGGTCGGTGGCCGCGGCGAGCGCGAAGACGAGCGCGGCGGCCAGGCGCACGGCGTCGCCGGACCGGAGCATGAGCCAGATGAAGACGGGGACGAGCACCAGGCGCACCACGGTGAGGGCGTTGGCGATATTGAGCAGTGGGGCCTCATGGCGCCCCGCGACCGCGGCCGGGGGGCCGGGCGACGTCGTCCTACTATTCATCGCCCCCAGCCTAGATGATCTCCCACCGCCCGAGCGGACACCGACCCGCCCGGCCCGCCCGCCGGGGGACGGGCGGCGGAACCCTGGCGGCGGACGTGATCATGCCCCTAACCTGGGGGCGTGCCAACGTCGACATCCCCCGCCGCCCGCAACGCCTCCGCCGCCCGCTCCCCGAGGAGACCGGTGCTCCTCGTCGCCCTCCTCGTGATATGCCTCGCCCTGGCCGTCACGGCTTTCCTGCTGCTCGATCGCGGCGCCGCGACCGGCGCGGCCCCCTCCGCGAGCCCCGACGCGGCGGGCGCCGCCACCGGCGCCGCCCCGTCGCCGACGCCCTCCGCCGCGCCGGCCGAGGCCCGCTTCACCATCGGCTACGCCGGCGACGTCCTGACCCACATGCCCGTCATGGACGACACCGCCGGCGGCGGCGGCGACATCGAGCCGCTCATCGCCGCCGCCCGGCCCTGGTCCGAGGGCGTCGACCTGGCCCTGTGCGGCATGGAGGTGCCCGTGGCCCCCGACGGCGTGCCCTCGGGATACCCGGTGTTCGGCTCCACCACCGCCGTGGTCGACGCCCTGTCCCGCTCCGGCTGGGACGGCTGCGCCACCGCCTCCAACCACTCCTGGGACCAGGGCTTCGACGGGGTCGTCGCCACGGCGGACGCGCTGCGGGCCGACTCCATGGGCTACTCGGGCACCAACCGGACCCAGGCCGAGGCGGCCGCCCCCTACCAGCTCTACGAGCTGACCCGGGGCGGCATGACCGTCACGGTCGCCCAGCTGTCGACCACCTACGGCCTCAACGGATTCAGCGCCGACCCCGACTGGGCCGTCAACCTCAACGACGTCGCCTGGGTCGAGGCCCAGGCCCGCGCCGCGCGCGAGGCGGGCGCCGACGTCGTCGTCCTGCACACCCAGCTCGGCGAGGAGTACTCCACCGAGCCGGTGCCCGAGCAGACCGAGTTCGCCCGGGCGGTCGCGCAGACCGGCCAGGTCGACGTCCTCTTCGGCGCCCACCCGCACGTGCCCGAGACCAACGAGCTGCTGCCCGGCGGGCCGGGCGGACGGGGCATGTGGGTGTCCTACTCGGCCGGCAATTTCATCTCCAACCAGTCCGAGGAGCTGGGCACCGTCCTGGTGAGCGTCGGCCTGTTCGTGTGGGTCGACGTCGTCGTGACGCAGGACGCGGACGGGACCCGCAGCGCGGGCGTCGAGGCCCTGCACTGGCACCCCTTCACGGTGGACCTCGGCGGCGGCCACCGGCTGGTCGACCTCGCCGCGGCGCAGCAGGGGCGGGCGCCCGAGGGCGCGACCCTGTCCGCCGAGGAGATCGACCGCCGCTGGCGGGCCGTGACCGACGTCGTCAACGCCCAGACCCTCGCCGACGACCCGCCCGCGCCGAGCGGGGACGCCCCCGTCGCCCGGCCCCGGGGCTGACCTCGCGCCCCGCCTCAGGGAGGCGACGGATCCGAGCGGCGGGTTGCGGCAGGGGCCGCGCCTCCCGCCCAAGGGGGCGCCGGAGTCCGGCCCCGCGTCCCGCCGTTGCCCGGGCCGCCGGCCCGGGCTCACCAGGAGGCGCCGCGGCCGGTCAGGCTCCAGGCGTCCTCGTCGGGGTCCCCGTCGTCGGACGGCCCCCGCCAGGATCCCGGGTCGTAGTCCCCGGCGGCCAGCTCGGGCGTGACCGCGCTGGAGGGCGAGACCGCGGTGGCGGCGGTGACGGGCTCGGCCACCGCGGCGGGGGTGGCCACGGCGGGCGCCCCGTCGTCGCCGGGGGCCGCGCCCCCGCCCTTGATCCAGGCCAGCGTCTCCTCAAGCTGCTCGGGGGCGACCAGGACGTCGCGGGCCTTGGAGCCCTCGGAGGGGCCCACGACCTGGCGGGTCTCGAGCAGGTCCATGAGCCGGCCCGCCTTGGCGAAGCCGACCCGCAGCTTGCGCTGGAGCATGGAGGTCGAGCCGAACTGGCTGGAGATGATGAGCTCGGCGGCCTGCAGGAGCAGGTCCATGTCGTCGCCGATCTCCTCGTCGATCTGCTTCTTGACCTCGGGGACGACCACGTCCTCGCGGTACTCGGGGGTCAGCTGGGCCTTGACGTGGTCGACCACGGCGCGGATCTCGGACTCGGTGACCCACGAGCCCTGGATGCGCACCGGGGTGGAGGCGCCCGGCCCCAGGTAGAGGGCGTCGCCCTGGCCGGTGAGGGTCTCGGCGCCGTTCTGGTCGAGGATGACGCGCGAGTCCAGCTGGGAGGCGGTGGCGAAGGCCAGGCGGGAGGGCACGTTGGACTTGATCAGGCCCGTGACCACCTGCGCCACGGGGCGCTGGGTGGCCAGCACCAGGTGGATGCCGGCGGCGCGGGCCAGCTGGGTGATGCGCTGGATGGAGGCCTCCACGTCCTTGGGGGCCGTCATCATGAGGTCGGCCAGCTCGTCGACGACGACGAGCAGGTAGGGGTAGGGGCTGAGGACCCGCTGGGAGCCGGGCAGCGGCCGGACCTCGCCGGCGCGCACCGCCTTGTTGAAGTCGTCGATGTGCTTGAAGCCGAAGGAGGCCAGGTCGTCGTAGCGGGCGTCCATCTCGCGCACCACCCACTCCAGGGCCTCGGCGGCCTTCTTCGGCGAAGTGATGATGGGGGTGATGAGGTGGGGGATGCCCTCGTAGACGGTCAGCTCCACGCGCTTGGGATCCACCAGCACCATGCGCACCTCCTGCGGCGTGGCCCGCATCATGATGGAGGTGATCATGGAGTTGACGAAGGAGGACTTGCCCGAGCCGGTCTGCCCGGCCACGAGCAGGTGCGGGGTCTTGGCGAGGTTGGTCACCACGTAGTCGCCCTCGACGTTCTTGCCCAGGCCCACCACCAGCGGGTGGGTCTGCTTCTTGGCGGCCCCCGAGCGCAGGACGTCGCCGAGCTTGACCATCTCGCGGTCGGAGTTGGGGATCTCCACGCCGATGGCGCTCTTGCCCGGGATGGGGGTCAGCAGCCGGATCTCGTCGCTGCCCACCGCGTAGGCGATGTTCTTGGCCTGGCCGGTCACGCGCGAGACGTTGACGCCCCGGCCCAGGTGGACCTCGTAGCGGGTGACCTGGGGGCCGCGGGTGTAGCCGGTGACGGTGGCGTCGACGTTGAACTCGGCGAAGACGTCCTGGAGCCTGACGACGATGGCGTCGTTGGCCTCGGTGCGGGTGGCGTGCCCGGGGCCGGGCTGGAGGAGGTCGTCGCCGGGCAGGACGTAGGAGGTGCCGTCGGGCAGCTCCACGGGCCCCGCGGTCAGCCCGGCGGCGCCCGGCTCGGCGGGCGAGGGGGCCGCCTCCCCGCGATCTCCGGCCGGCTCCGCCGGGGGGGCGGGCGCGGCGCGGCGGGCCGCGCCCGGGGGCCGCTCGTCGGGCGGGGCGGCGCCGTCGGCGGCGGGCTCGGGCAGGACGAAGGTGGGCCGCGAGTCCTCGGCGTGCTCGTCGAACGGGGCGGCGCCGTCGGCGGCCGCGTCGAAGCGGCGTGTGGGGGCGACGGGCGAGGTGGAGCGCTTGCGCCGCCCGTTGCCGCGCGGGCGGGGCTTGCGGTCGGTCTCCAGGGAGGAGCGGAAGGGCTCGTCGCCGTCGTAGGAGTCCAGGGCGCCGCCCGCCCCCTCCTTCGGCGACCGGGCGCCGCGCAGGCGGTCGAGCAGGCGCAGGGCGAGGGAGTCGGCCTCCCCGTCCCCGTCGGCGTCGGCGTCCCCGTCCCGCCCGGAGGCGAGGCGCTCGCGCACGTCGGCCACGGTCAGCCCGGACAGGACCAGGAGGGAGAAGACGATGAGGAGGATGAACAGGATGACGGCGCCCACGGAGGAGAACAGGACCGCCAGGGGGTAGCCGACGATCCAGCCGAGCAGCCCCCCGGCGCCCTCGATGGCGTCGACGCCCCTGCCCGGGGAGGGGTTGCCCGCCGCGACCTGGATGATTCCGGTCACGCCCGCCAGGACGCCCAGGGCGCCCACCGCTATGCGCACGTGCACCCCGGCGAAGCGGTGCACGCGCAGCATGGCCACGCCCAGGGCGCCCAGCAGCAGCGGGACGACCAGGCCCAGGACGCCGACGGGGCCGGCCGCTATGTGGTGGAGCAGCCCCCCGGCCACGCCGGACACGCCGAACCACTCGCGCAGCCCCGTGACCACGGCGAGGGCGAGGATGAGGAAGGCCCAGCCGGTGCGCCGGTAGCGGCTCTGGGGGGAGGCGTCCTGGGACTCGGGCGCGGGCGACCCGCCGGCGCGCGAGCGCCGGCCGTTGCCGCGGGGCGAGTCGGAGGGGGTGGTGCGAGAGGCCATGATGGATCCGACGCTAGCCTTCGCCCGCCCCGCAGGGGAAATGCCACGCCGCCTCCCGCCGGCGCGCCCCGGGCCGCGGCGCGCTCACGGCCCGGCGACCAGGGCGTCGATCTCGTCGCGGCGCGGCGCCCGGGCCGGTCCGAGCCGCGAGACGGCCTCGGCGGCGGCGGCGTTGGCGCGCCGGGCCGCGGCGACGACGTCGAGCCCGTCCATGAGGCCGGCCACGAGCACCCCGGTGTGGGTGTCCCCGGCCCCCGTGGTGTCGACGACGTCGCGGGCGAAGCCGGGGACCTCGATGTGCTCGCCCTCCACGGTCCACAGCTCGCAGCCGTGGACCCCGGTGCGCCGCACGATCAGGGCCCGGGGCGCAGCGCGGCGCAGCGCCCCCGGGCTGCCCAGGCGCTCGATGAGCCGGGTCATCTCCAGGTGGTTGCCGGTCAGCAGGGTGCTGCGCGCCAGCACCGCCCGCAGCAGGTCGTCGCCCATCTCGGCCTGGACGGGTCCCAGGTCGACGATGAGCCCCACGTCCTGGGGCAGGCGCAGCAGCCACGCGCTCAGGACGGCCGAGGAGCTGGGGTGGACCAGGTCGTAGCCGGTGGCGTAGACCCAGTCGCCCCCGACGAGCTCGAGGTGCTCGAGGTCCTCGATCTGGGGCTCGGCCTCCACGCCCTCGGTGGTGATGAAGGAGCGGCGCCCGGAGGGCTCGATGAGGGTGGTGCAGGTGCCGATGTCCCCCACGAGCTCCTCGACGACGAGTTCGACGCCGTCGAGCATCATGGCCTGGCGCACCTGGGAGGAGTTGGGGCCGGTGCCCAGCGTGGCCGCCAGGGCCGCCGGCAGCCCCTGGCGGGCGACGGCGGACACGACGGTGTAGCCGCCGCCGACGGCGGGGCCGGAGGAGACGGCGGTGACGGCTCCCCCCGAGACGGGGACGTGGTCGACGTGCAGGGGCAGGTCGATGAGGACCGAGCCGGTGGAGATGAAGCAGGCGGGGCGGCGGCGCATGGCGGTCGTCGGCGTCGGGCCGCTCATGCCTCGATGACGACGGGCACGATCATGGGCCGGCGCCGCAGCCGCCGGCCCACGAAGCGCCCGAGCGCGCGGCGCATGACCTGCTGGAGGGAGTGGGCGTCGGCGTGGCCCTTGTCCAGGGCGGCCTGGAGGACGTCGGTGACCTCCGGGAGGACCTCGTCGAAGACGGAGTCGTCCTCGGCCACCCCGCGGGCCTGGATGTCCGGGCCGGCCAGGATGGTGCCGGTCTTGGTCTCGACGACGGCGTAAACGGACACGAAGCCCTCCTCCGCCAGGATGCGCCGGTCCTTGAGCTCGGTCTCGTCGATCTCGCCGACGGAGGAGCCGTCGACGTAGACGTAGCCGCAGGGGACCTGCCCGGAGATGCGCGCGCGCCCGCGCAGCAGGTCCACGGTCACGCCGTCCTCGCACAGGACCACGTTCTCCGGCGCCACCCCGGTCTTGACCGCCAGGGCCCCGTTGGCCACCAGGTGGCGGATCTCGCCGTGGATGGGCATGACGTTGCGCGGGGAGACGATGTTGTACACGTGCAGCAGCTCCTCGCTCGAGGCGTGCCCGGACACGTGCACCCGGGCGTTGCCCTGGTGGACCACGCGGGCGCCCAGCCGCATGAGCTGGTTGATGACCCGGTAGACGGAGTTCTCGTTGCCGGGGATGAGCGAGGAGGCGAAGATGACCGTGTCCCCGGGCTCGACGGTGATGGTGCGGTGCTCCCCGTGGGCCATGCGGGACAGGGCCGCCATGGGCTCGCCCTGGGATCCGGTGACCATGAGGACGCGCTCGTGCGGGGGCAGGGCGGTGATGTCGCGGGCGTCGACCAGGACGCCGTCGGGGACCTTCAGGTGGCCCTTCTGCGCGGCGATGCCCATGTTGCGCACCATGGAGCGCCCCACCAGGGCCACGCGCCGCCCGTGATCGGCGGCGGCGTCGAGCACCTGCTGGACGCGGTGGACGTGGCTGGCGAAGGAGGCGACGATGATCTGCTGGTCGGACTCGGCGAAGACGCCGTCGAGCACGGCGCCGATCTGGTACTCGTGGCCGATCATGCCGGGGACCTCGGCGTTGGTGGAGTCGACGCAGAACAGGTCGACGCCCTCGTCGGCGAAGCGGGCGAAGGACCGCAGGTCCGTGATGCGCCCGTCGATGGGCAGGGAGTCCATCTTGAAATCGCCGGTGGCCAGGACGCTGCCGGCCGCGGTGCGCACGAAGACGGCCATGGCGTCGGGGATGGAGTGGTTGACGGCCACGAACTCCAGGTCGAAGGGGCCGTAGGTCACGCGCTCGTGCTCGTGGACGACGTCGAGCACCGGGCGGATGCGGTGCTCCCTGAGCTTGGCGTCGACGAAGGCGAGGGTGAGGTCGGAGCCCACCAGGGGGATGTTCTCGCGCAGGCGCAGCAGGTAGGGGACCCCGCCGATGTGGTCCTCGTGCCCGTGGGTGAGGACCAGGGCGACGACGTCGTCCATGCGGTCCTCGATGGAGGAGAAGTCGGGGAGGATGAGGTCGACGCCGGGCTGGTCCTCCTCGGGGAACAGAACGCCGCAGTCGATGATGAGGAGCTTGCCGTCCACCTCGTAGACGGTCATATTGCGCCCGACCTCGCCCAGTCCCCCGAGCGGGGTGATGCGCATCGCACCGTCGGGGATGGGGCCGGGTGGCTGGAGTGCGGGGAAGTTCTTCACGCGCGCAGTGTATAGGCACAAAGGAGCGTAAACCGGTCGCGCGGGCGACCGGGCCGTGAGTACCCCGTACCGGATTTGAACCGGTGCTGCCGCCGTGAGAGGGCGGTGTCCTGGGCCGCTAGACGAACGGGGCGGCGGGCGCGTGCACCCGGGCCGCGCCACGCGGGCGCGGCCGGTACCCCGTACCGGATTTGAACCGGTGCTGCCGCCGTGAGAGGGCGGTGTCCTGGGCCGCTAGACGAACGGGGCCTCGTGATTCACTTGTGGCGGGCGGGTAATCCCGGACCGGATAACACCGGCCCGAATATCCCTTCGCCCTACCGCTGGGGTACCAGGACTCGAACCTAGAATGGATGAACCAGAATCACCTGTGTTGCCAATTACACCATACCCCACTGGTCGGCGCGTCACCGGGCGCAACCGTCCGGAGCAGCGGAAGGTAATCTACACGGCGGCGCCCCCGCCCCACAAATCCCGGACGCGTGAGTGCGGACACAAGTACCCGTGCCGGAGGGGCGCGGCACCCCGTAGACTGCCCCCAGCCGCCCGATGACGGGCGACCCGCTCCCGACCCCGGAGGCCGTCATGCACAGATTCCTCCCGCGCCGCGCCGTGCGCGCCCTCGCCGCCGGCCTGTGCCTCGCCGTCTGCCTCGCCCTGGGCGCGTGCATCATCGATCGCGGCTCCACCCAGTCCGAGGGCTCCGACGACTCGGAGCAGACCTGGTCCTCCGCCCCGTCGCCGTCCGCGCCCCGCGGCCCCATCGTGAGCCGGCGCACCGACCAGCCGTCGCCCGGGGCGACGTCGGCGGCGCCCTCCGCCGCCCCGACCACGAGCGCCCCCACCGCCGCCCCGACCCCCTGGACCGCGCCGAGCCTGAAGTTCTACAACGAGAACTGGGACTACTGGTACCAGGACGACTCGGTGACCAACCAGAGCGCCATCACCTCCCGGGGCAATCTCGAGGGCTACCGCACCTACTCCGGCCAGTGCATCGGCTTCATCGTCCGCGACATCAGCGAGACGACCCACCTGTCCTCCCGCTCGGACGACGAGAAGAGCTCGAGCCTGGCGGGGGCCGGCGATGTGAACGTGAGCTCCTTCACCGAAACCTCCCGCGAGAAGGTCTCCCTGGTCCGCGACGACGGCGGCACGATGGAGGGCTACAACATCACCTACACCGGGACCTACACCTGGGCCGACGGCGCCACCGCCGTGACCGGCTACCGCTTCGCGCGCGCCGTGGGCGCCGCCGGGCTCAACTTCGCCGCCCTGCTCATGTGCGTCGACGGCGATCAGATGAGTCCGGACCAGTGGCACGAGGTCCTCTCCGGCATCCGCATCGAGGGGCTGAGCGCCGGCGCCATGGGGCAGTGAGCCCTCCTCACCGGAGACGGCGGCGGTGGCCCGGAGGCCGGGGATCGGCGCGGCGGTGCCGGCGGGTTCGGGCCCGGTCGTCCGCGGCCCCGTCCGCGTCTGGCTTTCGGGCCGCTGCGCGTGGCCGTCACCGGCCGGAGAGTCTCCCCGGCCCCGGCCCCGCCCGCGCCTTCCTCCCGCCCCCCGCCCCTGGGGGAGTCGATTCGGTGATGTCACCTGGGCTCGCATCGTGCCAGACGGGCTCGCAAGAATCGAGCACAGGCGGATTCCGTCGCGCTGAGCTCGCACGGCGCGAGGCGGGGTGGACCATGTCGCGCTGAGCTCGCATTGCGCAAGCCCACCCCGGCCCGGGACCCGGAATCCCGTCGAACGGACCTGGAATTACGCAAACCGGCTCCGACCGCCCCGGGCTCGGACCCCGCTGACCGACCCCGCACCGGCCCGGGACCGGCGGGCACCCCGGGCCGTGGAGACGGAGTTTGGCCGTGATGACGTGAATCGGGCGCGCGTTGTCAGGGACGGAGTCTCGTCGACGCGCCCGTGCGGGTCCTCGTCCCGACGTCGGTGCGCTCTTCACCGTTCGCGTCGGTTTTGCGGGCGGGGATCGGCAGACCGGGTGCGCCCCGGCCCGCGGGCGCCGGCCGGGTCCGCGAGATCGTCGGGCGGGCGCCGAGATCGTAGCCCTGGTAGACGATCTCGCGGGTCAAGACACGTTTTCGAGGGTCGTCCGAAGATCTCGTGGACCCGGCCGGGACGGGCGGGACCGGGGCGCCAGTGGTCGATGGCGGCGATGCGGGTGGTGGAACCCGGCCGGGACGGGACGGGGCGGGGTCGGGGCCCGTGACGATCCCGGGGCGGCGCCGGCGAGGACGACGACGGACCCACGGCCCGGGGTGCCCGCCGGTCCCGGGCCGGTGCGGGGTCGGTCAGCGGGGTCCGAGCCCGGGGCGGTCGGAGCCGGTTTGCGTAATTCCAGGTCCGTTCGACGGGATTCCGGGTCCCGGGCCGGGGTGGGCTTGCGCAATGCGAGCTCAGCGCGACATGGTCCACCCCGCCTCGCGCCGTGCGAGCTCAGCGCGACGGAATCCGCCTGTGCTCGATTCTTGCGAGCCCGTCTGGCACGATGCGAGCCCAGGTGACATCACCGAATCGACTCCCCCAGGGGCGGGGGGCGGGAGGAAGGCGCGGGCGGGGCCGGGGCCGGGGTCGCGGGACTGGTCCGGGGCGGCGCCGACGACTCTCCCCGGGGGGGGTGCCCCTATGTGGTGTGTCAAGCGGCTGCGGGTGGTTTCGTGGCTGGTTGCGGGTCATGGCGTGCAGGGTGGGGATGCGGCGGTGGGCCAGGGCGAGCAGGGCCTGGCCCAAGGCGCTTGCCCTGGTCCCGTTTGCGCTGGTAGTAGGTACGGGAGACGGGATCTGTCAGGGAGGCGAAGGCGGACAGGAACATGGCGTGTTCGAGTCTCTTGTTGCCGGTGCGGCAGACGCGCTCGCCGCGGATCGATGAGCCTGAGCGGCGTGTGACCGGGGCCGGGCCGGATGTGGGAGGCCGGCTGGGCGCCGGTGCCTGGAGGTCTTGCCCAGGGTCTCGGCCAGGAAGACGGCTGCGGCCGGGACCCCGACACCCGGCACGGGTGGTCAGGACCTCGCGCATGAGGGTGGGCCCGCACCAGGGTCTCGACCCGGGCGGCGACGTCGGCCCGCTGGGAGTGCAGGGCGATGAGCTGGCGGGCCAGGTGGGGCAGCACCGTGCCGGCGGCCTCGGTGCCGGTGACGGTGACGGTCTGCCGGCCCGGGGCCGATACGATCTTGCCGGCCCAGGCGGCGTGGCGCCGGGCGCCGTGCTTCTTGAGCTTGGCGTCGATGCGGGCCCTGCCGGCCTTCCTCAACGCGGTGGGGGTGGGCCATGCGGCGATGACCTCCAGGACGGCGTCGTGCTTCAGCCGAGGTCCCAGGATGTTCTCCAGGGCGGGGTGGATCTGGGTGTACAGGCCCCGGATCCGGTTGGCGGTCTGGTTGACCTGTCTGGCCGGGTCCAGGTCGAAACCGGTCAGCATGCTCAGCGCCGCGGCGTCCTCGTCCGAGGTGCTGATGGCTCTCAGGGTGTGGGGCATGGTGCGGGCGGCGCCGGCGATCACGGCCGCGTCCTTCGCGTCGGTCTTGGCGCTGCCCGGTGTCAGGTCGGCGATGCGGCGCATCGGTCAGCCCGGGCAGGTAGCCCACGGTGATGCCCATGTCCCGGGCCACCGCCACGGCCAGGGCCCCGATGGTGGCGGGCTGGTCCACCACCACCAGAAGGTGACCGTGGGCGGCCAGTTTCTCGTACAGGGCGCGCAGACGCGCCTCGTCGCCTGGCAGGGCCTTGTCGAAGACCTTCTTGCCGCCCTTGGTCAGGGCCGTGGCCCAGTGGTGAGTCTTGCCGACGTCGATGCCGACGAAGACCTCGATGTCCTCGATATCCATCTTTCTGCCGCCTCCCGCTTAAGTGGGTGAGGACCAGCCGGTGGACGATCGGTCCCGCACCCACGTTACGGAAGACCTCACACGCAGTGGGTCGTTCCCCTTATCAGCGGTCACCGGCGCCCGGCCGCCGCGGGTGACAACACCCCCCGGATCATCTACGTACAGGGGCAAGACATCATGCCCGCAGCGGCTGGCCCAGCCCCGGACCACCCGGGACCACCAACAAGGTAACGGG
>NZ_AUBL01000030.1 GCF_000429225.1 Actinomyces dentalis DSM 19115 | reverse complement strand
CGTGCCGTTGCGCCTGTTGGTGCGATGCGGGGTGCGCTCGTAGCGCCCCGCGCCGATCACGGCGGCGGCCTCGGCGTCGACCAGATCCTGCAGCCCGGCCTGGAGCAGGCGGCGGAAGACGTCATCGTGAGCCAGATCCGGGTCGGCAAGGACTTCCCGGATCAGCGTGGACACGGCAGACTGGTTCGTGGCGGGCATCGTGGGTGCACTCCTTGTGAATCTGGCTGAGGAACAGGGCTCCCACGATGCCCGCCGCCCGTGCCGACGACCCCGGGCGGAAGCCCCGCGGGAATTGCCACCACACTAAGAGACGCACCCCGGGGCCGGGCCGATCCCGCCGGGCCGGGCCGATCCCACGGGTCGGCGTCCGGAGGGGCCGGCGGGATGGCGGCGGCGTTCCACGACTCGATGCGTCCCGTGCGCGTCCGGTGTTCGGAGGGGCCGGCGGCGTCCGCTACGCCCCTTTCCCTCTGCTACGCCTCTTGACCCTTCACTGTACGAGAAGAACAGGCGTAGCGAAGGGTGGAGGGGCGTAGCAGAGGGAAAGAGGCGCAGTAGATGAGCGGGTCGGGCGTCGGGAGCGGCCCGGGCGGTGGTGGGAGATGTTCCGGCGCCCCCGCCCCCGCCGGTCGTCTCGCATGGTGGGACGGCGTCTCGCATGCCGTGACGCGCCCCGGTTCGCGAGCACGTCACTTAACCCGCGAGATCGTACCCCGACCCGCGAGATCGTCACTTAACCCGCGAGCACGTACCTCTAGCAGACGTTCTCGCGGGTTAAGTGACGATCTCGGCGGTTACCCGACATTCTCGCGGGTTACCCGACGATCTCGCGGACCCCGGCGCCCGGCGCCGCCGCGCCCCGGACGCCGGGACGCGCACTCCGCCCTCGAGAACGACGGTCGGACCGCCGTGGTCCAGCGGAACGCAAGTGGTCCAAGGAGAACGCCACCATGAGCCCGCTGAATAACCTTCTTGACGGAGGAGCGTCCCGCTCCCCGCCGGGGATGGCGGTGGGTGAGGGGAAGGTTGATTACCGGTGAGCACAGCGTCCCGCCGCCCGCCGGGATGGCGGAGTCAGGACCACCGGGCCGCGCCCGCCGCCCCGGGGGCGTCGCCCCCCATGATCCAGTCGGGCAGCAGCCGGGCCAGCTCGTAGCCGTCGCGGCCGACGACCACCGGCACGTCCGATTCGGCCAGCACGCGCGCCACCGGCCCCAGGCCCATCGGGTGGGCGAACTGCGTGCCGGCGAGCACCTGCTCCTTCTGGCTCAGCCGCCGGATCGCCACCGCCGCCACCCGGTCGGAGTGCTCGCGCACCGCCTCGGAGTAGATGAGCGGGTCGTGCTGGCCGTCGTCGCCGATGAGCAGCCAGCTCACCTCCGGCAGGTCGATCATGAGGCGCCGCAGCTCGGTGCGCTTGTGCTCGATGCCCGAGCGGAACCAGCCCGTGTTCGTCGGGCCCCAGTCGGTCATGAGCTTGGGGGCGGCCGGGAAGCCGTTCTTCTTGAAGAAGGAGCGCAGGGTCGGCACCACGTTCCACGCCCCTGTCGACACGAAGATGAGGGGGGCGTCGGGGTGCGAGTCGCTCACCGTGTTGAGCAGCGTCGCCATCCCGGGCACGGGCTCGCGGTTGGCGGCGTTCTTGACCAGCAGGTTCCAGGCGGCGATGAACATGCGCGGCACGTTCGTGACCATGGCCGTGTCGTCGATGTCGCAGACGATCCCCAGGCGGCTGCCCGGGGCGACGATGTGGACGCGCGTGCTCACCCGTCCGGCCCCGGCGGCGTCGATGACGACGTCGTGCCAGCCGGCGCCCAGCCCGTGGTCGCGCACGACGACGTCGATGTAGCCGGAGCGGTCCGCGCGGGTGCGCACGACGGCGCCGCCCACGCGGATCGTGACCGGCAGGTGGGGCACGGGCACGTCGATGAACTGGCGCCAGCCGCGCTGGGCGTCGATGAGGGTGTCCAGGGCCATCTCCCGCATCGCCGTCGCCGAGGTGGGCAGGCCCTCGGGGACGGAGCGGAACATGGGCCCCTCCGCGGGGGCGTCGGCCGGGCGCATGAGCATGCGCGCCAGGACGCGCGCCATGGAGCCCCGCTCGCCCGCCGAGCCGTAGCCCTCGTAGCCGATGACCCGGGGGCGCCAGCCGCGCGCCTTGAGCACGGGGATGACGTCCCGGTAGATCCGGTTCTCGGCGGCGCGGGCGATGTCGGAGAGGGGCACGAGCCGAATTCTATGGGGCCGGGCCCGCCGTCGTCAGGGCTGCGGCGCCGCCTCGCGGGGGCGCTCGGGCGCGGCGCGGGCGGGCAGGCTCCGGGCCAGGACCGCCCCGGTGGCCAGCGCCCACCACGTGTAGGACGAGCCGACGACGGTGGCCCAGGCGGGCCAGTCCTGCTCGACGTGGTTCTGCTCGGGGAACCACCACTGCATGGCCAGGACGAAGACGGCCGCGCCGGCGCCCGCCGTCGTCAGCAGCCCCGGTGCGCGCCACCGCCGCCCGGCCGCCGCCAGGGCGATAATCGCGGGCGCGCACCACACCCAGTGGTGGGACCAGGAGATCGGCGAGACGAGCAGCCCGGCCACCATGGCGACGCAGACCTGGAGGCACAGGACGAGCCCGTCGTCGGCCCCGGTCCCGTCGGTCCCGCTGGTCGCACTGCCGCCGGTCCGGACCCGGTCCAGGCGGCGCAGCAGCAGCCAGGCCCCGGCGACGGCGCCCAGCACGCACAGCCCCCAGGCGGGCGTCCAGGCCGCTTCGGGCAGCCAGCGGGCGACGGCGCCCTTGAGGTTCTGGTTGCCCGAGTAGTCGGCGAAGCCGGCCCGGCCCGGGTCCCACATGGCCCGGGTGAAGAACTCGGTCGACTCGGCGGGCCACGCCGCCCAGCAGGCGGCCGTGACCGCCGTCGCCGTGCCGACCATGGTGGCCGCCGCCCGCCACTCGCGGCGCGCCAGCAGGACCAGCACGGCGATCGCGGGAGTGAGCTTGAAGGCCGCCGCCAGTCCGCTGAGCGCACCGCGCAGGCGCGAGCGCTCGGGCACGGCCAGCAGATCGAGCGCGACCAGGGCCATGAGCAGGGCGTTGACCTGCCCGTACTCCATGGTCTTGGGCACCGGCTCCAGCGCCGTGACGGCGGCCAGGGCGAGCCAGGGGGCCGCGCCCGCCGCCACGTCCTTCGCGGCGCCGAGGCGGCGCAGCAGCGCCCACAGGGTCGCCGCCACGCACAGGGGCGTGGCCACCACGAGCAGCACCTGGGCGGTGCGGTCCGACCCCCAGGTCAGGGGGGTCAGCGCCAGTGCAGCGAAGGGCGGGTAGGTGAAGGGCCACAGGTGCTGGGCGGGGTTGGCGTACCAGCCGTAGAGGCTGCCGCCCGCGTGCCACTGGGCGACGGCGTGGTAGTAGATCCAGGCGTCGAGCTTGGGCAGGCCGGCGCCGTCCTTGCCCCACAGGGCCGGGTAGCAGGTCGCGGCCAGCCCGGCCCAGGCGATCACCCGGGCCGCGCGTGATCCGAGGGCGAGTCTCAGGGTCTGGGTCACCACGGGCCAGGAGTGTAATGGAGCGTCGCCTCTCAATGCGATGGGTGCGGCCGGCGGGCGGCGCCCGTCACCGCTCGTCGGGGCGGCCCTCGAGCGGGACGCGGGAGTGGGTGCGGGCGCGCCGCAGGATCCGCAGACTGCCCGCCGTCACCGCCGCGCCGACCCAGGCGAAGCCGACCACCAGCAGGTAGCCGCCGCGCGAGCCCGAGGCGTCCAGGACCCGCCCGGCGATCAGGGACCCCAGGGACACGCCGATATTGAGGGCGGTGCTGACCCAGGCCAGCCCCTCCGTCAGCTGGGAGGGCGCCACCGTCACCTGGACGATGTTGTTGCCGCTGGTGATGGTCGGGGCGATGGCCAGGCCGGTGAGCACGTACAGGGCCGACAGCACCGCGAGGTTCGGGGCGACGGTGAAGGTTGAGGCGCCCAGCGCCAGGGCCAGCGCCCCGGCCGCCAGCTGCTTCCACAGCGGCCACCCCCACGAGCGCGACCCGTACGCGAGGGCGGCGAGGAAGGACCCGGCCGCCCAGGCCGCCAGGGCCGCGCCCGCGGCGGGCTTCTGACCGAGCTCGGTGGCGAAGGCGACGACGGTGACGTCGTTGGCCCCGAACATCGCGCCGGAGGTGAGGAATATCACGGCGATGGATACGACCGCGCCGTGGGCCAGCACCGGCCGGTGCGGCGTCGGCTCCGGGGCGGCCGGGCCCCGCGCGCGCTCGGCGGCGCCGCGCTCGCCGTCGCCGCGGCCCGGGTCCGCCGTCCGGCGACGGCGCGGGTGCGGGGCGGGCTCGGTGGCCCGCTGGGACAGGAACCACAGCCCCCCGCCCGTCTGCAGGGCCATGGCGGCGATCCAGCCGCTGGTGACCGGCAGCGCCGGCGTCGTGCACAGGACTGTGGCCAGGACGGGGCCGATCATGAAGGCCGTCTCGTCCAGGGCCGCCTCCAGGGAGAAGGCCGTGTGGATGTCGTCGGGCGATTTCAGCAGCGCCGTCCAGCGCGAGCGCACCAGCGAGCCCATGGACCCCGACAGCGCGCCGGCCAGGGCGGACAGCGCGATGAGTGACCACGGCGCCGCGCGGTGCTGGGCGGCCGCGGCCAGGGCGAGCAGCGAGGCGCTGGAGGCGACCAGGGCCGGCGCCATGACCCGCGCCTGCCCGTGGGCGTCGACCAGGCGGGCCAGGAGGGGCGCGCCGACGGCGGTCGCGACGATATTGGCGGCGCTGACCGCCCCGGCCGCCGAGTAGGAGCCGTACAGGTCCTGGACCGCCAGAATGGTGGAGATGCCCACCATGGACATGGGGAAGCGGGCCAGGAGCCCCGCGGCGGAGAAGCGCAGGGCCCCCGGCCTGCGCAGAATGCGGCCGTAGGCGGTGGGCATGTGGGCTGTCGGGCTCCCCGCTCAGTGGCTCTTGTTGATCTGGCTGTCCCGCGAGAGCTTGAACCCCTGCCCGGTGACCTGGCTCCAGCACTCGACGCCGTCGTCCTTGGAGGTGCAGGCGAAGGCGTCGCTCTTGGCGCTGGCGTCGTAGGACAGGACGGCCCCGGAGGCGGAGAAGCCCGTGTCGCAGCTGATGGAGACCTCCCCGTTCTTGCCCACGGCCATGGTCAGGGGCTTGCCCGTGGCGTCCGGGCAGCTGCCCTGGGGGCCGGTCGTGTTGTGCTGGTTGATCGTGCACGAGACGGAGTTCTTGCTCAGGGTGCAGCTGACATTGCCGCTCGGGGTGGTGAACCCGCTCAGCTCGATGGCGTTGCTGGGGGCGGGGGCCTTGAAGGTGGGTGTCGCCGAGGGCGTGGGGGTGGGCGTGGGAGTGGGTGTGGGTGTGGGGGTCTTGCTGGGCTTGGCGGACGGGGAGGCGCTCGACGTCCCCTCCGGCGTCTGGGGCGCGGTCGAGGTCTTGTCCGAGGTCTTCGACCCGGCGCCGGCCTCGTCGTCGCCGTCTTTGTCGTTCATCACGGCGAACCACCAGACGATGAGGGCGACGACGAGCACGAGGGCGATGGCCGCCAGGATCCACAGCCAGATGCCCGAGCGCGAGGCCTCCTCCGGCTCGTCCTCGCCGACGCCGAACACGCCTTGATCGGCCGGGGCGCTCCAGGCCTGCTGGGCGGGCTGGGCCTGGTAGGCGGGCTGAGCCTGGTACTGGGGCTGGGCGGGCTGGGGCTGGTAGGCGGGCTGGGCCTGGTACTGCGTCTGGTACTGGGGCTCGGCGGACTGGACCTGGAAGGGGGACTGGGTCTGGTACTGCGTCTGGGCCTCCGCCGGCACGCTCTGCAGGGGCGCCGTGTCGCCCTGGGCCGAGGACGCGGAGACGGGGACGGCGAAGGTCTTCATCTCCTCGGTGGCGGGCTGGTCGCCGGGGGGCGCCTGGGTGGCCGCCGCGGTGAGCGTGCCGTTCATCTGCGCCTGGGTGCGGGCCGCGAGCGCGGCGTCGACGGCGGGGTCGCCCAGCGTCCCCAACCAGTTCAGCAGATCCGGGTAGGTGCGGGGGTTGGCGGCGATGTACGGGCGCAGACCGGGGTAGTTCTGGGCGAGCTCGTGCAGGGTGGTGAGCTCGGCATTGGGGTCCGTCGCCCGTGCGACAAGGTCGTCCTGAGCCTGAGACATGCTGAGTCCTCCGGAGAGTGGTACCCGACGCAGGCAAACGGGGCGCCCGGTTTCTCCGGTGCCCTTGACGCGAATGGTCGTGCGCGGGTGTCGGCGGGTACCGACTGCCGAGAGCCTACCCGAGGCCCCGCCCCTTGCGCCTGGGCCGTTGGTGTGGCGGTCGTGGCGCGAGCGTCACCGATCGGCCGATCGACCGACGCCCGGCTCCCCGGCCGTCCGATCGCCCGGCTCCCCGGCTCTCCGGCCGGTCGGCGGGTACTTCTTCCCCTCGTCCGGGCCGGTCGGCGGGGCGGGGCTACACTCCGATGACGCCCCGGGCCGGTATCGTCGGTGGAGCCGGTTCGAGCCCTCCCGCACCGTGCGGCGGGGGCTGGGGCGCCGACCATGGACGCGAGGGAGAATCGATGATCGAGTCGCACGACGCCGTCGGGGCAGCCACCATGAATGCTCCTTCGGCGCCGTGCGTCGTGCCCGTTCCCAGATTCGGGGCGGCGACCGACGTCGGCCGTCTGCGCTCGGTCAACGAGGACGGCTACCTCGCCACCGCCCCCGCCTTCATCGTCGTCGACGGCATGGGCGGGCACGCCGCCGGGCGCTCGGCCACCCGCGCCGCCCTCGGGGCGCTCGGGTCGCTGACCTCCACGCGCGTGACCGACGTCGACACCGTCGTCGACACCGTGCGCGCCGCGGCCGCCGCCGTCACCGCCATCCCCTCCCACGCCCTGTACCGGCCCGGGGCCACGGTCGCCGGGGTGGTCCTGGCCGACCTCGCCGAGGGGCCGACCTGGATCGCCTTCAATATCGGCGACGCCCGCGTCTACCTGCTGCGCGAGGGCCTGCTCGAGCAGGTCACCAAGGACCACTCCCACGTCCAGGCCCTCATCGACGCCCACCGCCTCACCCCGCTGGAGGCCCGCACCGATCCGCGGCGCAATGTCGTCACCCGGGCCCTGGGCGGCGGCATCAACGACGCGGGCGTGCCCGACACCCACCTGCTGCCCGTGCGCGGCGGGGACCGCATCCTCGTGTGCTCCGACGGCCTGAGCGACGAGCTCGACGACGAGGCCCTGGCCACGGTGCTGGGCGCGGGCCTGTCGCCGCAGCGCGCTGCCGAGATGTGCGTCGCCGCGGCCCTGGAGGCCGGCGGGCACGACAATGCGACGGCCCTCGTCGTCGACATGCCCGCCCGGGAGGGCACGTGATCGGGGTGAGCTCCGGGATCATCGAGCTGCGCGGGCGCTACGGCGTCGCGCAGCTGCGGGCCGACGCCCCCGCGGACCTCGTCGCGCGGCTGCGGGAGCTGCTGGAGGGGGCCGACGGCGCCGACGGCGCCCGGGACGGCGTCGTCCGGAACAGCGATCCCGGGCCGACCGCCCCGCTGCGCGCCGACGCCGAGGACGATCCCGGGCCAGCCGGCCCGCTGCGCGCCGACGCCGAGGCGGGCGCCTGGGCCGCCGCCGTCATGTACGCCTCCGCCTCCACCGCCGACGCCCCGCAGGAGGCCCCGAACGCGTCGGACCGGGTCGAGGAGTCGCCCGAGACGATCACCTGGTCCGAGGAGGACGAGGCGCGCGCGAGCGCCGCCACCACCGGCGTGTGGGTCCCCTCCTCGGAACCCGCGACCCCGCCGCCGTCGTCGTCCTCGCCCGCCTACCCCGAGCCCGAGCCCGGCTCCGGGCGGCGGCGCCGGCGCCCGGGCGCCGCGACGCCCGGGGCGGCGTCCCGTCGTCCGTCCTCGCCCGCCGAGTCCGCGCGGCCGCCGCGCCGCCCCCCGTGGGCCGATCAGCACCGGCCGGCCCCCACCGAGGTGATCTCCTCCGGCGCATCGGCCTCCGGCGCGTCGGCGCCCACCGCCGGGTACATGACCTTCGCGCGCTCGCAGGACGCCGGCGCCATGTCCGCCCCGCAGAGCGTGGTGCCCCTCGTGTGGGCCTCCGTCTGCGCGGCCGGCCACGTCAACCCGCCCGACGCCCCCGGATGCCTGAGCTGCAGCGCGCCCCTGACCGGCGAGCGGCGCCAGGTGCCGTTGCCGGTCCTGGCGACCCTGGTCCTGTCCACCGGGTGGTCGGTGCCGGTGCGCGGCGAGATCATCATCGGCCGGGCCCCCAGGGCCCGCCCCGGCTGCGCCCCGGGCACGTCCCTGGTGCAGGTCCCCAGCCCCACCCAGACGGTCTCCCGCTCCCACCTGCAGGTGACGACGGCCGGCTGGAGCGTGCTGGCCCTCGACCTCGGTTCGAATAACGGCACCGTGCTCGCCCGTCCCGGAATGTCCCCGGTCCTGCTGGCGACCTCGCTTCCGACTCCCTTATTCGTGGGAGACTTGCTGGACGTGGGCGACGGCGTCACCCTCCGGATCGACCCACCGCTGTAGGTCCTTCTGCGAAGGCCCCGAACCCACCTGATGAAGGAGTCCCCATGAGCGATATGACCTGGACCATGCTCCCCGAGGTAGACCCGGACAACCCCGACGAGCTCGTACTCGACTTCTCGGGGGAGGTCTACCGCGTCCACGCCGGATCCAGTTTCGTCATCGGCCGCGGCGGCGACCTCGACATCGATGACAATCCCTACCTGCACCGGCGCTTCCTCGTCTTCACGAGGGACAACGACCTGTGGTGGATCTCCAACGAGGGCTCGCGCCTGTCCGCCACCCTGACCGACGGCGACGGGCTGGTCCAGTCCCGTCTGGCCCCCGGCGCCCGCATGCCCCTGGTCTTCCCGCGGGTCATCCTCACCTTCTCAGCCGGCCCCACCACCTATGAGATTGATCTCATCACCGCCGGTGAGGACCACTTCACCGGCATCGAGGGCAACGGCCAGACGACCGGCAAGACCACGATCGGGGTGACCCCCATGACGCGCTCGCAGCTCCTCCTGGTCCTGGCCCTGGCCGAGCCCGTTCTCAAGCGCGCCGGCACCGGCGCCGCGGAGATCCCGTCCTCCTCCTCCGCGGCCGCGCGCCTGGGCTGGCCCCTGACCAAGTTCAATCGCAAGCTCGACAACGTCTGCGAGAAGCTCGACCGCGTCGGCGTGCGCGGGTTGCGCGGCGGACGCGCCGAGGGCGCCGCCTCCAACCGCCGCACCGCCCTGGTGGAGCACGCCGTGTCAACTCTCATGGTGACCGCCGAGGACCTGCCCATGCTCGACGAGGAGCATGCGGCCAATCAGGCCAGTCGCCAGGAGAACACCGCCTCCGTGGCCGACCGGTCCCGCGAGCGCAGGGCCTGAGCAATGAGCGCAGATCGTCAGGACGACGCGTTGAACCAGCCGACGGAGGAGCTGCCCGCTGTGCACGAGGACGGGCCCGGGCCGGGCCCGTCGCCCGCCCCGGCGCTCGAACCCGGGCCCGGGCCGGTCCCGGCGCTCGAACCCGGGCCCGGGCCGGTCCCGGCGCTCGAACCCGGGCCCGGGCCGGTCGCCGCCGAGCCCGCCCCGGCGCCCCAGTCCGGATCCGCCGCCACCCCCGCGATGGCGTCCGAACCCGCCGCCGTGATCGTCGTCGGCCCCGGACCGGCCCCGGCGTCCGAACCCGAACCTGAGCCGGCCCCGGCGTCCGAACCCGAACCTGAGCCGGCCCCGGCGTCCGAACCCGCCCCGGAGTCCGAACCCGCCGCCACCGAGCCCCTGCCGATGCCGGAGGCGTCCAAGATCTCCGTCCTGGACGTCGGCGCCCTGCGCGAGTCCCGTCCGCCGGACGCCCGCGACGGCGCCCGGGCCCGCCGCCCGCGGCGGCGGGGCAGGATCGGGGCGCTCGTGGCGGTCGTCGTCGTCCTCGTCCTGGCCGCCGCGGCCGTGGGCGCGGAGCTCTACGCCCGCTCCCGGATCGAGGCCGTGATCCGCTCGGCCCTGCCGGGCCTGTCGGCGGACGCCACGATCTCCGCCGACGGCCTCGTCCTGCCCCAGGTCATGGGATCCAGGCTCAACGTCCTGACCATCGATGCCGACTCCCTCACCCTGACGCGGGCCGCGTCGACCGGGGACGGCGCCACTTCGACCAGCGTGACCCTCAGCGACCTGAACGCCACCCTCACGGGCGTCTCCCTCACCCGGCCGCACACCATCGACGCCGTCGCCGTGACCGGCACCGTCGCCTGGTCGGAGATATCCGCCATTGTCAGGGCCCGCGTGCCCCGCCTGCCGCCGGACCTGACCGTCCAGCCCCAGACCCGCGGCTCGGCGGACTCCCCCGGCGCCATGGTCGCCACCTCGCCGATCCTGGGCTCCGGCACGAGCCTGGTCCTGGAACCCAGTCTCACGGCCGACGGCGGACTCCTCCTGTCCGCGACCAGGGTGACCATCCGGGGCGTCGAATTCGATCTGGACGACGAGTCCGCCTCCTCCCAGATCCTCAAGGTCCTGGGCATGGAGATACCCGATATCACCATCGGTCCGGAGGTCCTGCCCGCGGGCGCGGCGCTGAACACCGTCGCCGTCGCCGACAAGGGGCTGGCGCTGACGATATCGGGCAAGAACCTGTCCCTGGAGAAATTCTAGCGGGCCGTCGTCGCCCCGGTAGGCTCCCCCGCGAACTTCACCCGTCCGGAAGGAGTCCGCGTGGCCCACGCCTTCGTCTCGCTGCTGTGCATCGTGGCGGTCGCCCTGCTGGCGCCCCTGCTGTCCTGGGGCGTGCCGCGGCGGATGCTGCCCGAGACCGTCCTGCTCATCCTCGGCGGCGTCGTCATCGGCCCGGGCGCCCTCGGCATCGCCCACATCGGCCGGGACATCGGCTTCCTCAGGGAGCTCGGCGTCGCCTTCCTCTTCCTCATGGCCGGCTACGAGATCGACGTCAACGAGCTGCGCGGCACGGGCGGGCGCCACGCCATGATCGCCTGGGGCGGCTCCCTGGTCCTGGCCTTCGCCACGGTCGCGGCGGTGGGCGTGACCGGCGGCCCCCTCTCCGCCAACGGCATCGCCATCGCCATCGCCATGACCTCCACCGCCATCGGCACGATCCTGCCGATCCTGCGCGAGCGCGACCTGCTGCCCACCGCCGTGGGCGCGGCGATCCTCAACCACGGGGCGGTGGGCGAGGTCGGCCCGATCATCCTCATGGCGCTGCTGCTGGGGTCCCGCTCGACCTGGCAGTCCCTCGTCATCCTCCTGGCCTTCCTGACCATCACCCTGCTCATCGTCCGCTTCACCGACCGCGTCCAGCGCGCGGGCCGCCGCCTGGTCGAGGCGATCCACCTGGGCGGCTCGACGACGGCGCAGACCACCATCCGCGTCACCATCCTGCTGCTGGTGGGGCTGTGCACGCTGGCGGAGGTCTTCGAGCTCGACGTCGTCCTGGGCGCCTTCGCGGCCGGATTCATCCTGCGCTACGCGGTCCCCGACGGCGACCGCCAGCTGGAGGAGAAGCTCGACGGGCTGGCCTACGGGTTCTTCGTCCCGCTGTTCTTCGTCACCTCCGGCATGGCGATCGAGCTGGAGCTGACGGCCGCCTCCCTGCTCCACCTGGGGGCCTTCCTCGTGCTGCTGGTGCTCACGCGCGGCCTGCCGGTGTGGGTGGCGGCCCTGCTGGAGCGGCGCCGCGACGGCTCGCGCGCCTACTCCGTGCGCCAGTCCCTGCAGATCGCCGTCTACTCCACCACCGCCCTGCCGATCATCGTGGCCGTCACGCAGGTCGCCGTCGACGCTGGCGCCATGAGCGCCCCCTTCGCCTCGACCCTCGTGCTGGCCGGCGCGCTCAGCGTCCTGGTCATGCCGGCCCTGGGCCTGGCCCTGTCCTCCGACGTCGACCGCGCGCCGGCCGTCGAGGCCCTGGCGGTGGTGCAGGGGCCGGTGGAGGCCTCCGGGCGCCGGGCCGAGAACGCCGCCGAGGCGCCGCAGGGCCCGCTCGTGGCCAGCGAGCCGCGCCGCCCCGCGGGCCTTGCGGAGCCGCCGTCCGGGCCCGGGGCCCCGGGCCCGGACGGCGCCGGGGACGCGGCCGACGGTGCCGGGGCCGCCGGGATCGGGGCGGCCGGGCCGAGCGCGCCCCCGGTCCCGACGGCGGAGGCGCGGGCCGGGGCCCGCCGTCGTCAGCGCCACGACCTGGGGGTGCGCCAGCACGGGCTGACCGCCTCCGAGGCCCGCTACCTGGCCGAGCGCCTGGCGCAGATCGAGGCCGACCGCGCCCATTGGCGCGCCCAGATGCGCAGGCAGAGGCACCTGGACCGGGAGGAGGCCGAGCAGCGCCGAGCGGTCCTGCGCGCTCAGAACCGGGCCCACCTGCGCGAGGAGAGGGCGCAGCTGCGCGAGCTGAGACGGGAGACGGCGCGGGTGCGCGAGGAGTCCAGGCGCCGCCGGGACGCCGGCGGACCCCGCGACTGACGCCGGTCCGCGGGCGCGCCGCCCCCGCGGGCTCCGGGTCCACGCCGGGGTGCGCACCCGGGCGATCGAGGCGTTCACCGCCCCGGCCGGCACCATCATCACCATCAGGAACCTCATCCACCGCGCCTGGATCACCCGCCGCTGAGACCAGCATCCCACCCGCAAGTCCTAACCCGATGACGCGATCTCTTAGACTGCGCCCATGGTTCGCATGATCTCCTCGGAGGGCTGGCCCGCGCGCGTGAGCGATGACCAGATCATCGGGAGCGTCGGCCAGCGGACCTTCCTGCGCGGGCGCAGCTACGTCAGGCAGGGCCGCGTCCGCTCCGTCAACATCTCCGCCGAAGGGGACATCCTCACCGGGCAGGTGCGCGGCTCGGGCGGCCGCGTCTACCAGACGATGGTCTACTGCCACTCCTCCGACGACCCCCGCCCGGTGTGGACCAGCTCCTGCTCCTGCCCGGTCGGCACCGACTGCAAGCACGCCGTCGCCGTGCTCCTGACCGCCCGCCGCCAGGCGGTCCCGGGCCCCGTCAGGGCGGGCTCGGGCTGGGAGGGGGCGCTGGCCGACCTGCTGCGCGTGAACGACTGCAGCACCCGCCCCATGGCCCTGGAGGTCGGCCAGGACGATTCGGCCGGCGACTGGCCGCGCCGCAGGCGGGGGCTGAGCCTCCTGCCCCTCGTCAGGGGCCGCAACGGCTGGAACCGCCAGGGCGCCTCCTGGAGCCAGGTGCTGGGCGGCGGGCTCGACGGGGAGGTGGACGACGACGTCCTCCAGGCCGTCCAGGAGATCGGGCGGATGGTGCCCAGGAGCTTCTACTACTCCGACGACCGCGTGTCCCTCGACGACGTCCCGCGCCGCTTCTGGGGGGCTCTGCGCCGCGGCGTGGCGGCCGGGCTCGCGCTGACCACCGCGCAGCGCGGGGGGCGGCCGGTGCGCGTGTCCGAGGGGCTCAGGGCCGGGGTGAGCCTGCGGATCGCGCAGGACGACTCCCTCGTGGTCGCCCCGGCCCTCAACCTCGAGAACGTGGCGGACCTGGAGGGGCGGGTCGCCGACAACCCCCCGATCGCCGGGATCGGCAGCCCCATCCACGGGTTCGTCGTCGAGTGCCTCGACGGCGGCCTCGTCCTCATGCCGATCGAGCCCGCCCCCGGCGAGGTCCTCGCCCGGCTCCTGGCGGACACGACCCGGCGGATCACCGTCCCGCCGTCGGACGTGCCGCGCTTCAAGAGCGAGTACCTCGAGCCCCTCAGCCGCGCCGTGCCCGTGGTCATCCACGACCCGCGGATCGACCTGCCCGAGCCCGCCGCCCTGCACGCCGTCCTGCGGGTGACGATCGACGGCGCCGCGCACCGCGCCCGCACCGAGTGGCTCATGCGCTACCGCACCTCCGACGGCGAGGTTCGCCGCGAGGAGGTGCTGGGGGACCTGGACGCCGAGGAGGCCGGGGCGGGCGGCCCCCCGGCGCCGCAGGCCTCCCCGCCCCGCCGCGGCAGGGTGTGGGCGCCCGTCGGCCGCCGCGCCGCCGCGCCGTCGGGGGCGGGTCGGACCGTTGCCGCGCCGTCGGGGGCGGATCGGGCCGGCGGCGGATCTGACGGGTCCGGCGGGCCGCGCGCCCCCCGGGACCTGGCCGGGGAGCGGCGCCTGGCGCACGAGATCATCGCGCGCCTCGCGCCCCTGGCCGCCGAGCACGGGGCGCTGTGGAAGCGGCGCAGCCTGTCGGGCATCGACACCGCCCACTTCATGGTCCGCACCCTGCCGGTGCTCGAGGACATGGAGGGCTTCGAGACGGAGGTGGTCGGGGAGGTGCCCGACTACCGGGAGGCCGACGGCGAGGTGCTGGTCACCACCGACGTCGACGAGGACGCGGACCGCCCCGACTGGTTCTCCCTGAAGGTGCACGTGAAGGTCGGCGACGAGCAGGTCCCCATCGCCCGGCTCATGGCCGCGCTCGCCAACGGGGACGAGGCGGTCCTGCTCGACTCGGGGGCGTGGATCGACCTGGACCGCCCCGAGATCCGGCGCCTGGCGGCCCTCATGGCGGAGGGGCGGGCGCTGGCCGAGCCGGACCCCAAGGATCCCGACGCCCTGCGCGTGAGCGCCTTCCAGGCCGGGTACTACGCCGAGCTGGTGGCCCTGGGCGTGGTCGGGCGGACCGCGCAGCGCTGGAGGGAGAACGTGGAGCGGCTGCTGGCCCTGCGGCCGCTCGACGACGGGGGCGACGGCGCCGGCGCCGGGCCGGGCGCGGACCCGCTGGAGATCCCCGCGCCGGCCGGGCTGAACGCGACCCTGCGCCCCTACCAGCTGGAGGGCTACCAGTGGCTGGACCTGCTGCGCTCGACCGGGCTGGGCGGCATCCTGGCCGACGACATGGGGCTGGGCAAGACCGTCCAGATCCTGGCCGCCATCCAGCGCATGCTCGAGGAGCGGCGGGCCGCGGCGGGGCCGGCCGCGGGCGGGGCGGAGCCGGTCGCACTGGTCGGGCCCGCCGCCCCGGCCGGGGCGGACGAGCCCGACGCCGCGGGCGACGCCGGCGACGCGACCGACGTCGTCGCCCCGTCCGGGCCGGACGGGGCGGAACTGGCCGGGCCCGCCGCGGGCGACCCGGCCGCCGTCGTCGGCCCGACCGACGCGGCTCCGGGCGCGGCCGGCCCGGCCGGCGCCCCGCGGCCCGGGCCGGTGCTCGTCATCGCCCCCACGAGCGTCGTCGGCACCTGGGTGGAGCAGGCCGGGCGCTTCTGCCCCGACCTGCGCGTGCGGGCCGTGACCCGCACCTCCGCCAAGCGCGGCACCAGCTTCGCCGAGGAGGCCGCGCAGGCGGACGTGCTGGTGACCAGCTACACCATCGCGCGCCTGGACGAGAACGAGCTGGTCGCCGTCGACCTGTCCTGGCTCGTGCTCGACGAGGCCCAGTTCATCAAGAACCACGCCTCGGCGACCTACAAGGCGGTGCGGCGCCTGCGCGCGCCGTCGGCCGTGGCCATCACCGGCACCCCGCTGGAGAACTCCCTCATGGACCTGTGGAGCCTGCTGAGCGTGTCCGCCCCGGGCCTGCTGCCCGGGCCCGACCGCTTCACCCAGCACTACCGGCGCCCCATCGAGCGGGGCGACACCGACAGGCTGGAGGCGCTCAGAGCGCATATGCGCCCCTTCCTGCTGCGGCGCACCAAGGAGGAGGTCGCCGCCGACCTGCCGGACAAGTCCGAGCAGGTGCTCGCCGTCGAACTGCCCCCGGCGCACCGGCGCGCCTACGACGCCCGCCTCGCCCGCGAGCGCCAGAAGGTCCTGGGCCTGCTGGAGACCGACACCGCCCAGGCGCGCTTCTCCGCCCTGCGCTCGCTGACCATCCTGCGGCAGATGGCCCTGGACCCGGCGCTCGTCGAGACCGGGGGGACTGGAGGATCCGACGCCGGTCCGGGCGGGCGCGGCGCGAAGGGCCCCGGCGGGCGCGGGCGCGGCGCGAAGACGCCGGGCGGGGGCCGGGCGCGGCGGCGCAGGCCCACCGCGAAGATCGAGGTGCTGCTCGACACCCTGCGGCCGGTCGTGGCCGAGGGGCACCGGGCGCTCGTCTTCAGCCAGTTCACCCGCTACCTCACCGGCGTGCGCGAGCACCTGGAGGCGGCGGGCCTGCGCACCGCCTACCTCGACGGGGCCACCGTCGACCGGCAGGGCGCCATCGACTCCTTCCGCTCGGGCGAGGCGGACGTCTTCCTCATCTCCCTCAAGGCCGGCGGCTTCGGCCTGACCCTGACCGAGGCGGACTACGTCTTCCTGCTCGACCCGTGGTGGAACCCGCAGGTGGAGGAGCAGGCCGTCGACCGCGCCCACCGGATCGGCCAGGACAAGCCGGTCATGGTCTACCGGCTCGTGTCCGCCGACACCATCGAGGAGAAGGTGATGGACCTGAAGGAGAAGAAGGCCGAGCTCTTCGACCGCGTCGTCGAGGGCGCCGGGGCGGCCGACGAGGCCGCGGGCGCCGTCATGAGCCGGGCGCGGCTGACCGCCCAGGAGATCCGCGAGCTCGTCGGCGGCTGACCCGCGCGCCCCGCGCTCCTCCTCCGCCCCTCGCCGGAATCGGTCGAAGCGGCCGGTCCGGCGCCGTCGAGGGCCTCGACCGCGGCGCGGCGGGGCGGGCCGGTCACCACAGGGCCGCCGGCTTCAGGGGTCGTCCACAGGGCTCGAACGGGGTGGATGCGCAAGGCGCCCGCCGGCGTCCACCCTGGGACTGCGGGCCGCGCGCCCGCGGACGACGTCGGACACCGAGGTCCGGCGCTCCCGATCCCGGAAAGAGGAATCATGACAACGCTGAGGCACACCGTGCGGACCCTGCGCCGTTCCTGGCGCCTGGCCCACCCGGGCCCGCAGGGGGCCGGACCCGCCCCCGACGGCGCGCCCGACCCGCACGCGGAGGCTGGCATGGCCACCGCCGAGTACGCCATCGGGACCCTCGCCGCGGCGGCCTTCGCCGGGCTCCTGCTGGCGATCATCCGCTCCGGCTCCCTGAGCGGGGTCCTGCAGAGGCTGCTCGAGTCCGCCCTGTCGGCGGGCTGAGGCCGGTGATGTGGACTGGAGGAGGGCCCGGCCCGCGGGGGCGGGCCGGGCGAGGGAACCGCCCGGGGGATCCGGCGCGGGGCCGACGCCGGACCGGGCGCGGGCCCGAGTGCGAGCCGGCCCGTCCGCCCCGGGGCCGGGCGCAGCGGCCCGCCGCCCGCCTGACCCGGGGCCCGACGCGGCCCGCCGCCCATCCGCCCCGGGGCGGGCGCCGTCGTCGGACCGCCGGCGAGGCGGGCATGGCCACGGCGGAGCTGGCCGTGGCCATGCCCGCCCTCGTCCTCGTGCTCCTCATGGTGCTGGCGGGGGTGAGCGCCGGGGTCACCCAACTGCGCGTCACCGACGCCGCGCGCGTGGCGGCCCGCGCCGCCGCCATCGGCCAGACCGACCTCGCCGGGGCGGCGAACCGCGCCGGCGGAGCGGTGGACCTCGCGGTCGAGCAGGGCGAGCTCACCTGCGTCACCGCCAGCCGGCGCGTGCCCGGCCCGCTCGGCGGACTGGGACTGACGGCCCGCAGCCGCGCCTGCGCCTACACCGAGCCGAGCGGGCCATGAGCGCGCCGACCGCGACCCGGCGCCGGGCGGCGGGGGAGAGGGGCTCGGGGACCGTGCTGGTCCTCGGCGTCATCGGGGTGCTGCTCGCGCTCGCGGTCGGCGTCGCCGCCCTCATCCGGGCGCAGGCCGCGGCCGGTCGGGCGCGGCTCGCCGCGGACCTGGCCGCTCTGGGCGGGGCGACGGCGCTCAACTCGATCACGGCGCCCGCCGACCCCTGCGCCGTGGCGGGCGGTGTGGCCCGGGCCAACGGGGCGGCACTCAGCTCGTGCGCCGTGACGGGGGAGGACGTCGTGGTGGAGGCGGCGGTGCGGGTCCAGGTCCTCGGGGTGGGTCGCACCGCCAGGGCCGCCGCCCGGGCGGGGCCCGTCGACGCCCCGGGGCCTGGGCCGTGACGCGCTCGCCGTCCGTGCCGCCCGTCATGGTGCGCGCCCGCGGGCTGCGGCGCGCGCTACTCGGTGAAACCGGGGGGCCATTCCCCGGAGTGCGTGACGCTCCGAGTCCGGTCGTCCCAGGTGAATATCGATATGGACCTTCCGCTGGCCTCGGCGTTCGACTCCCCGTCCCGGGGCCAGGTGTAGGCGACCTGGATCGCGGCGTCGTCGAGGCGCACCACCTTGGGCGGGAAGCCGATCGGTTTCGATGCGGTCGTGCCGATGTACTGACCGTGGTGGAACAACATGATCTGGAAGGGGGAGGAGGCAGTGTTCCCAGGGATCTCCAGGACCACCCAGGACAGCGCGGCGCACGCGTCGTAGGTGGTGGTGTCGGCCCCGTCGAGATCCCACTGCCAGTAACTTTCGCTACGGAATGTCGGCACCTGGGGCCCCCACGTCGAGATGGCCTCGGCGCCGGTCATGGTCGCGCACTTCTCGGTGGTCGGCTCCGCCGAGGCGGTCTCCGGGGATGCGGATGCCGGCGGCCGGGTCCGGGCGCTGGCGTCGTCGGAGGCGTTCTCCTCCTCGGTCTGGGCCGCCGTCGGCTCCTGTGCCGCCGTTGCGGCGGCTTCGGCGGATGTTCCGGCCTCATCGGAGGAGGCCGGGGTCGTGCCGCCCCGGCATCCCGCCAGGGCCAGGGCGACGAGCAGGGCGGCGAGTCTTGTGAGGGCCGGTGAACGCGGCACGACAGCTCCTTCGCTGAACGGTGGCGGGAACGGGGCCTGAGACCCCGATCGCCGCATTATACGTGAGCGTCGGGTTCTCGTTCTCGGGTCTTCGGGTCCTCCGGCTCGATCACGCCGCCAGGGATTCGCGAGCGTCCCGGCGGAGAGGACGGTCGTGGCGCCGTGACATGATCGGCCCGTGCGAATCGATACGGCTCCCGAGCTCGGACGGACCCGCAGCCACTGGTACTGGCGCCCTGGCTGGGCGCCCGGGAGGCGGATGTGCACCTTCCACCTCACCATGGAGCGGGCCGACGCCGTCCGGGGGCTCGCCCGCTCGGTCCGCCCGGTCCTCGAGCGCTTCGAACTCGTTGACTCGGTGCCCGAGCCGTGGCTCCACCTGACCATGAACGGGCTCGGATTCGCCGGCGAGGTCCCCGATGACCGGCTCGAGGCGGTCGCCGACGAGGTCTTCGCCCTCTGGTCGTCGCTGGACGACCCCGTCCTGCGGTTCACGCATCTCTTCGTCGGTCTGGAGGGCGCCATGCTCGTGGCGGAGAGGAGCGACTGGCTGATGGCGCTGGCGCGGGCGCAGCGGGCCGCCATCGACCGTCTGCTCGGCCCGCGCGAGTGGGGCGATTTCTGGCCGCACGCCTCCCTGTGCTACTTCAACGGGCCGATGGATCCGCGCCCGCTGGTCGGGGCGCTCGCGCCGGTGCTCGACGCCGTCCCGGACGGGGTCGACGCCGCCCCCGCGTTGACGCTCATGCGCCTGGGTCGTGACGAGCGCGTTTACACGTGGGAGGCGCTCCGGCGGGCTTGACCCGGCCCGCCGGCGCCGCCGGCCGTCCCGATGCGGCGCCGCCCCCGCCGTCGTCTCAACCGTGCAGCAGGAGCCCCCAGATCATGATCAGCGGCAGCGGCAGGCACACGACGGCCAGCACCACCAGGTTGGCGAGGCGGTGGCGGGCGAGCATGGCGACGAATTCGCGCAGGAAGGCGCTGATGCGGAAGTACAGGGCGGTGTGGGCGGGTGCGACCTGGACGTCCAGGCCCACGTCCCGGGCCAGGGCCGCCGTGCGCAGCACGTGGTAGTCGCTGGTCACGGCGACGCCGCGGGCCGACTCGCCCAGCCGCTCGTGCACGAGCTCGCGGGTGAACTCCAGGTTCTCGCGCGTGGTGCGGGAGCGCTCCTCCAGGAGGATCGCGGAGGCGGGGACGCCGAACCTCATCGCGTACTCCGCCATGGCCGAGGCCTCGGAGCGGGGCTCGTCGGGCCCCTGGCCGCCGGAGAGGACGAGGGGGATGCGCTCGCCGCCGGCCGCCCGCCACCGGGCGATGCCCACCTCGACGCGCGTGCCCAAGAGCCTGGCCACCTTCCCCTGAACCAGGCCGGAGCCGTGAACGACGACGAAGTCCGGCCTCGGCCGCCGCCACAGGCGCGGGTAGACCCAGGCGTAGAGCAGATCGGCCAGCAGGAGGAAGCCGATCCAGGCGCAGGCGAACACGACCGCCAGCGCCAGTGCGACGAGCCACGGCAGCGAGCGCGCCAGGACGACCGAGGCGATGCACAGCGCCACGACCCCCGCCAGGCCCGCGCCCGCCAGCAGGGACAGGAGGTTCGCGAGACTGCGCCCCTCGCGGCGCCACGTGACGACGCCGTTGGCGATGAGCACCACGATGAGGACCAGGACGAGGAACGGGGCCAGGAGCGCGAGGAAGAAGACCAGCCCGGTCAACGGGTCCGACCCCCTCGAGAGGACCGCCACCAGCATCCACGCCGCGATGAGGGCCCCCGTCAGCCACAGGGCGTTGGCGGGCCTGCGCGGATCGCGGCGGATGGAGACGACGGCGCGCGCGATGACGGCCGCGGCGATGAGGATGAACGGAATCACTCCCGGGAACATGCGCCCATTGTCGCAGGGGGTGAGCCGGCGATCCTCAACGACCCCGCCTCCACCGGGCATGCGCTCATTGTCGCAGGGGGTGGGCGTCGGCCGTGGGCCGCGCCGTGCGACACCGCGGGGCCGCCGCCGTAGGGTGGGAACCATGAGAACTTGCGCGTCGGATTCGGGCGATGGGCTCGAACGACTCCTGGAGCGCTTCTTCGCCGCGGAGAACGCCCGGGACTGGGCGGCCTACGCGAGCCTCCTCCACCCCGGGGTGGAGTGGACCCTCGTCGACGACGGCGCGGAGCGCAGGATCGTCGGGCGCGAGGACTACCTGGCCGCCATTGCCGCCGCCTACGACGGCACCGGCACCGCCTTCTCCTGCCTCGACATGACGGTCGACCGCGGGCGCGGCCGGGTCGTGACCCTGCTGGTCAACGACGACGGCGAGCGCTCCCTGGACGTCTTCGACGTCGAGGGCGGCCTCATCCGGCGCGAGTGGGAGTTCCTGCTGGGGCGGGCGTGACTCGGCGGGCCGGTGGGATGCCGGGCCGCGATGCTCCCCGGGCCGGGGGCGGTGACTCGCTCCCGGGGTCCGGCGCGCGCCGGCTGGCCGGGACGGCTCCAGTCACCGGCCGGGACGGCTCCGGTCACCGGCCGGGACGGCTCCGGTCACCGGCCGGGATGGGCGGGCACGGGGTGGTGCGGGTGGGGCTCCTGGGGCGGTCCGGGGCGGGGACGTGTCCGAATCTGTTGCAAAGGCGCTCCGCGACGGGATCAGCGGCGAAGAAAAGCGCGGAATACCAACGATTCTCCTCCGGAGCTCCGGCCCGATCGGGGCCTTTGCAACAGATTTGGACAACCGACCCTCCGGTAGATTGAACGAGCGCCCCGAACTCCGGCCCCGATGGGGCGCATGGGACTCATGGGACACCCGGGGTGCTCCGGCGAGGCGAGGATCCGGGGGCCGCTACCCCCGGCCCCCGACGACCGCACCCGGCCCCCGAGGACGGCTGGGCCGACCGCGCAAGGGCCTGGTCGCACAGGGCCCCGACCGCACGTTGATCGGCGTCACCCCGCCTGGTACCGTGCTCCTGCCCTACTCCGACGACAGAAAAGTGAGGTCCCATGACACCGCCGTCTCCGGCCTCCCGCGGAGGCCGGTTCCCCGACCGCGGCTGAGGCCGCAGGATCAGGAACTCCCATGACCTTCACCATTATCCAGCCGGCCGACGTCGAAGCGGCCATCGACATCCTCCGTCGCGTCCCGCTCCTCGTGGACTCGCCGACCCAACGGCGCCAGCGCGACCCCGACGGCCTCTCCCGGGCCTTCGCCGGAGGTGACTTCCGCCGCCCCGACCTGGTCTGGGCCGCCGTCGGGGACGGGGGTGAGCCCCGGGCCGTCGTCGCCGGTCTCCTCGCGGGCACCCAGACCGTGCTCGACTTCTTCGGCGCCGACGACGAGGCGGCGCTGACCGCCGTCGTCGCCGCGGCCACGGCCGGCGTGAGAGACCAGGAGTGGCCCGAGGCCTGCCTCTACGCCCCGCCGGGCGCGGGAGTCGACTCCCCGCAGCTGCGGCCGTGGGTGCGGGCCCTGCGCGATGCGGGCTGGGACCTGCTCGTGGAGCGCCACCACTACGACCTCGCCCCGCACCCGGGCCTGGCGGCGCCGCCCGCCGACTGCCCGCTGCGCCTGGAGCCCCTCGCCGGACCGGACGATCCGCGCCTCGAGCCCGCGGTGAGGGACGTGCTCGTGGGCAGCCTCGACGTGGCCGACCGGACGCTCACCGCCCGCGTCGGCCTGGAGCGGGCGGCGCGCAAGGCCGTCCGCGACCTGCTCGCCTCCGACCCCTGGCAGTGCCTGCGCCTGGCCTACGACGACGGCCCCGAGCCCGTGGGCCTGGTGTCCTGGATCGGCGGGCCGGGAGGGTCCGGCTACGTCCTCCTGGTGGGGGTGGGCCACGGGCACCGGGGCCGCCGCTACGGCCAGCGGCTGCTCGAGCTCGCCACGCGCTCGCTCGTCGAGGTCGGCTGCCGCAGCCTCGTGGCCGACGCCGACGTCACGAACGCGCCCATGGCGGCCGCCTTCGAGCGGGTCGGCTGGACGGTCGCCGAGCAGCGCATCGACATGCTGCCGCGCGAGCTGCTCCTGACCGCCCGCTCTTGACCGCGGCTCGCTGAGGGGTGCGGTCCGCCGAGGGTGGCTGGCGGCGCCCGTGTTGCCGCGGCCGCCGACGTCCTCGGCGGGCGCCCGGGCGGGCGGGGGCCGTGGACCAGTTCATCCGCCGGCTGCGCACCACTCGGCGGGCGCCCGGGCGGGCGGGGGGCGGGTCTCGGGGACGCACCGGCGAAAAAGTTCTTGACCGATCATTCTGGAACGACTAGTCTAAATCCCATGGGACGCCCCAGAGCCTTCTCCGAGTCCGACGTCGTCGCCTCCGCCTCCGCCGTCTTCGCCCGCCGCGGCTTCGCCGCCACGAGCGTGGACGACCTCGTGCGCGCCACCGGCGTCGGGCGCGCCAGCCTCTACGGGGCCTTCGGCTCCAAGGACGGCCTGTTCCAGCGCTGCCTCAGCGGGGCGCTCGCCGCGCTCGGGCCCGGATCCGCGCCCGGCCCGACCAGTGCGCCCGACGGAGCTGATCCGGCTGGCGGGGCCGGTGCGCCCGAGTCCGGATCCGGCCCGGCCGGCCCAGCCGGCGAACCCGGCCCGACCAGCCCGGCCGGCCCAGCCGGTGCGCCCGGCGCGCTCGACCTGGTCCTCGTCTCCCTCATGGAGCTCGCGCCCGACGACGACGCCCTCGCCGACGAGATCGGCCGGGCGCTGCGCCGCGCGGGAGTGAGCGCCACCGACCTCGGCGAGCGCCTCCTGGCGCGCGCCGACCTCTGACCCCTCATCCGCACCACTCGTCTCAGGAGCGAATCATGTCCGCCAACCGCAACACCGTCACCCTGGAGCCCGCCGGGACCCCCGCCGAGATCATCATCGAGCCCCGGGGCCTGGACAAGATCTTCGGCTTCCGCTCGCGCCTGGCCTACCCGCTCGCCCACGTGCGCGGCGCCACCTTCGACCCCGGCCTCAAGCGCGAGCCCAAGGGCGTGCGCGGCCCCGCCCTCGGGCTGCCCAACAAGCTGGTCGGCACCTTCCACACCGACGGCACCAAGCAGTTCTGGAACGTCTCCGGCTTCGAGTCCGTCCTGGTCATCACCCTCGACGACGAGGAGTACACGGCCCTGTACCTGTCCGTCGAGGACCCCGAGGGGCTGGCCCGCGAGATCAACGCCGCACTGCGGCGCGCCTGAGCCCGGTACGGCGCGCCTGAGCTCCTGAGCGTCCGGGCCGCGGCGGTCCCGTCCGGACGCCGCGCGCTTCGGGTCTTCCACGACTCACCTCACCGCCACGCCCAGGGTCCCGCCCGGGCGCCGCGCGCTTCGGGTCCGACGGCGCAGCGGCGTCGTCCCCCGTCGGCGCGCCGGTCAGGCGCCCGCCGCGCCGCGCCGCATGTAGGCGACGCAGTGACCCTCGCCCACGGGGCCCAGGCCCATCGCCTCGTAGAAGGCGCGCGGGGCGGGGGCGTCGTCGGCGAGCAGGAGGAACTGGCGCACGCGGGCGAAGCGCTCCATGGCGTCGCGCAGCAGGCGGGCGCCGATGCCGCGGCGCTGCCAGTCGGGGTGGACGAGCAGGTCCTGGACGTAGGCGATGGAGGCGCCGTCGCCGACGACCCGCACGAGGCCGACGAGCCGTCGCCCCCCGCCCGACCCTGCGCCCGGTCCTTCCCCCGGGCTCATGCCCGATCTCTCGCCCTGCTCCACGGCCGGGCCCGCGCCCGGCCGCCCGTCCGGCCACTCCGGCGGCTCCTCGCCCGAACTCGACTCCGCGTCCGACGGCGCCCACGCCGTCTCGAACCACAGGGAGCCGTCGAGGCAGGCGTCCAGCAGGCCCGGCGCCAGGTAGAGGCTCCACCCGACGCCGGAGTACAGCGCCTCCAGCTGGGCGGTCGAGGGCCGGGAGGAGCAGTAATTCACACTCATGAGTCGACGCTATCGGTTCGACTCGCAGCGGTGTCCTGTCCCGGGGCGCCGCCCATTAGGCTGGCGGTCATCCGCCTACCGAGGGGGCCCGGAATGACCCAAGACCCGCGACCCGCGCCGGCCGCCGCCGCGCCCACCGGTGCAGCGCCGGCCACCGACGCAGCGCCGGTCGCCGGTGCAGCGCCGGCCGCCGCCGCACCCGTCGACACCGCGCTCACCGCCGCAGCGCCGGCCACCGGTGCGCCGGTCGGCGCGGCGACGACCCGCGCCGCGCCGTTGTCCCACATGAGGAGCGTGCGCCGCCTGCTGCTGGGACTGGCGGTGTTCCAGGGGCTGTCCACGCTCGTCGGCTTCGTCGAGCTGCTCCTGGCCCCCCACTACTTCGCGTTCCTCCTGGACGGCACGGCCTTCGCCGGCCGGTACGCGCTGGCGGCCGTGCTGCTCGGGGTGGTCGTCGGCGGCTTCCAGTGGGCCGCCGCCGTCGTGCACCTGCGCGCGCCCCGGTGGCTGCCCGCGGTCCACGCCCTGGCCGGGCTGGTCATGCTGGGCTGGATCGCCGGGGAGTGCCTCGTGCTCGGGGTGTTCATGTGGCCCCACGCCCTGTGGGGCGGGGTCGGCGCGATCCAGCTGCTGCTGGTGACCGTCCTCATGGGGGCGTTCCGGCCCCAGCCCGGGCTCCGACCCCGGTCCGCGCGGCTCCCCGCGCGGGAACGCGCTGCACCGCCCGATTCGTGACCCGCCCGCCTCCGGTGCGGCGGATCGCGGCGCGCAAACGCAGGACTGCGCTCGTCGTGCTGGTCGGCGGCATCGGCGCATACGTCGCCACGGTGGCGGGATTCCTGCTGTCGGACTCCCTCCTGCGCGCGACCGGGATCATCCTCGGCGTCGTATACGTCAAGAGCGGCCGCAATCTGTACTGCTCGGCCGTCCTGCACATCCTGATCAACCTCGGCTCGCTCCTGCCGAACCTCCCCTTCTGAAGCCCCACGGCGCCATCCGCCGCCGCCCGACCCGCGAAGGCACGAGCGCGTCCTTGAGCGCCCCCGCAGCACCGGCCCCGGTCGTCCGATCCCCGATCGGCCCTGGCCGAGGGCGCCCGCGCCCGATCGGCGCGGGGCGACGGGGCGGCGCGACATCCTTTGCGGCGCGCCGTGCGCGGTCCCTACGATGGGCCGTGCACGCTGGCGGCCACTTGAGGAGGCGGAGGATGCTGAGACGATGGGACCGGAGCAAGCCCTCGTGGGAGGGGCGCGTCAGCGGCTCGCCGGGGCTGGGCGTGTCCTCCCCCGGGATCGACGGGGACGGCCGGTTCCTCCCCGGGCACACCGGCCGCGGCGCCGACGCCTCCCCCGAGCTGCGGCTCGACGGCCTCACGCAGGACGCCGAGCGCCTGGCGGTGGTCCTCACCGACGAGACGCACCCGCTGCTGGGCACCATGACGCACTGGCTCGTGTGGAACCTGCCGGCCGGACCGGTCATCGGGGGCGGGCTGCCGCCGGGGCGCACCACCCGCGACGGGGCCGTCCAGGGCCGGGGCTACGGACTGCACCGCTACCGCGGCCCCAAGCCGCCGCGCGGGACCAGCCACCGCTACTCCCTGCTCGTCCTGGCGCTCGACGCCCCGCTGGAGTGCCCGGCCTCGGCGGGCTCGCGCCGCTTCTGGCGGGCCGCGTCCGGGCACGTGCTCCAGTGGGGAGTCCTGGAGGGCGTCTTCGAGTAGCGGCGGGGGCTCCTTCGAGGGGCTGTCCGCGCGGCCCGGCGCCGCCTCGGCCCGCGCGACGGCGGCCCGCGGGTCCGCGCCGCCCGCCCGGTCCGGCGCCGCCTCGGCCCGCGCGACGGCGGCCCGCGGGTCCGCGCCGCCCGCCCGGTCCGGCGCCGCCTACACTTTCCGCATGAGCGCCCGGGCCCCCGACGACGGCCGGGGCGGCGCGCCCGCCCCCGGGGAATCGCGCGGGGAGCCGTGCGCGCCCCGCTGGGCGCGCGCCCGCGACGCGCTCCTGGCGCGGCTCCCCTCCTGGTGGTGGCCCGTGACCGACCCGCACGTCCGGCTCGCCGCCGGGACCGAGTGCGTGGGGGCGCTCGCCGTCGTCGGGGACCGGCTGGCCGTCCTCGATGTCGAGGGCGCGGTGGGGCTGCGCTCCCTGCTCGACGACGCGCCCGGGATCGCGCTCGACCACCCGCGGGTGACCGCCGTGGCCGGACTGCGCCGTCGGACCGCCGAGCGCCCCGACCGCCTGGCGACGGCGGGGGCCGACGGCGCGGTGCGGATCTGGGACGAGCGGGGCGGGCGTGTCGGGGGCTTCCGGGTCGCGCCCGGCCCCGTCGCCGCCCTCGCCGCCGTCCCCGCTCCGGGCGGCGGGCAGTGGCTGGCCGCCGCCGGCGACGACGGGGCGGTGCGGGTGCACGACCCCGAGGACGGCCGGCGGACGTGCGCCTTCCGCGCCGGGTGCGCCGCCAACGATCTGGTCGGCTACCTCACCCGCTCCGGGCGGCTGCGCATCGCGGTCTCCGGTTCGGTGAGCCCCGGCCCGGAGAGCCCCAACCCGATGGTCTCCGGCCCGGTGAGTCCCGGTTCGGCGAGTCCCGACCCGATCGACCCGCTCCGCGAGGCGGCGGGCGGCGTCCGCGTGTGGGACCCCGTCACCGGGGAGCCGGTCGGGCCGGAGCTGACCGACGCCGTGGACGAGTGCACCGTGCTGGCCGTGTGGGAGGACGCCGATGCGGGGCCGCGCCTGGTCACCGGCGAAGGGTATGCGGGGTTCATCCACTCGATGAGCGACGAGGTGGTGCGGATGTGGGACCCGGTCACCGGGCGGCGGGTCGGGGAGCCGCTCGTGGCCGACGAGGGCCACTCCGGGTACGCCCCGGCCCTGGGGACCTGGAGGGCGCCGGACGGGACGCCCCGCCTGGCCGCCGTCCTCGCGGAGGGCGGACCCCGGAGCCTGGTGGTGTGGGATCCGGCCACCGGGCGGCGACTGCCCCGCCGCTTCCGCGACCCGGACCGCCTGCAGCCGCAGGCGGAGGCGCTGGCCGTGTGGCACCGGAACGACGGCGCCGTCCGCCTGGTGACGGCCGTCGGCGACAGCATCCTCGTGTGGGACCCCGAGCTGCCCGGGCCCTTCCCGCCCGACCCGCCGTCGCCGGCCACCGCCGCGGCCTACACCGCCGCCGACGGCGGACGCGCCCTGGCGGTCACGGACCGCGACGACCGGCTGTGGCTGCTGGACGCCGACGGCGGGGTCCGCGTCCGGGTGGACACCGAGCAGTCCAGCCCGCACACCATCCTCACCTGGACCCGCCGGGACGGGCCCCGGATCGCCACGGTGGCGGGCGACTGCACCGTCCACGTGTGGGACGGCGCCGGCCGGTGGCTGTCCTACGTCGACTTCCGGGGCCCGCGCGCCGGCGTCGAGCTCGTGGGCGCGGGCGAGGGGACCCTCATCGCCACGACGGTCGCGGGCGTGCGCCGCCTGTGGGACCCGGAGACCGGCGAGGCCCTCGGGCGCGGGGCGATCCGTCCGGGCGGGGCATGAAGCCCGCCCACTCGCGGAAGGCCCTCGGTGGCGGAGGCAACCCGTCCGGGCACGTGTCCCAGTGGGGCGCCCCGGAGGGCGCTTTCGAGTGGAGGGGATGGTCTCGGAGCCGCGGCGAATGCGTACGAGTATCCAATGAAGGCATACTCATGTCATGTCCAGGATGACGACCATCAAGGTCAAGACCAGCACCCGTGACGGAGTCCGCGCGCTCGCGGAGCGCCAGGGCGTGACCATTGATGTCGCGATCCGTCGGATGACGGCGCTCGCCGAGCGCGAGTCGCGCTTCACCGCGCTCAAGGCGGCAATGGAGGCCAACCCGCCGGACGAGCTCTACCGCGCCGAGCTCGCGGACTGGGAGTCGGACGCGTGGAACTGACGCCTCAACCGCGAACCGGCGAGTTGTGGTGGGCCGCGCCCGACCCGTCCGTCGGGCGGGAGCAGGCGGGGCGTCGCCCCGTGCTCGTCATCTCCAACGCCCGGTATCACGACGCTGTGACGATGCTCGTCGTGACAGTGCCGGTGACCTCCGTCGACCGGCACTGGCCGAACCACGTGCGAATCCCCGGCGGCGCGGGTCTTCCGCGGGATTCCTTCGCCATGACCGAGCAGGTCCGCACGATCTCCCGGGCTCGACTCGTTGGGCGCATCGGCGCCGTCGAGGCCGATGCCCTCGCCGATGTGCTCCGCTGGGTGCGGGACTGGATCGTCTAGCTCGTCGAGGCGGGGACTCCACGGCGGAAGTCGGCCCGCGAAGACTCCTACTCGCCCGTCTCGCCCGGGCGGTCGAACTCTCGCCAAGTCAGAAAGGGGTGGTGGCGATGACTCGGATATTCACGGTGACGGCCGAACGGGGGCGCGGCGACTGGTGGGTGCTGGAGGCCCCGACGTGGGCGCAGTCTCCCAGGTGCGGCGCCTCGATCAGGTTGAGGACGAGATGCGCGAGGCGATCGCCCACCTGGCCGGTCTGCCCGAGTCCGAGGTCGAGGTGGATGTCCGGGCGACTCTGCCCGAGGACTGTGTCGAGCACGTCGGGCAGGCCCGCCGCGGCGGGTACGTCCGGGCTCGTTGGGGGTCGCGGGCCGCGGGCCGCCGGGCTGTGGATGGTCGAGGGGGGCGGTGGGTTGTCCAAATCTGTTGCAAAGGCCGCTGCGGGGTCCGGGTGGTCGAGGTGAAACCGCATGATTCCGCGGTTCTGTCGGCAGTGCGTGGGGTGCGCGGGCGCCTTTGCAACAGATTTGGACATCGTGCGCGAGCCCGGTGTCCGATTCGGGTCCGGTGTCGGCTCGCGGGGAGGGCCCTGAGCCGGGGGTCTCCGGTCGCCGGGCCGCGTGTGCGCGGCTCGATCCCCGGATTGGTGCGACGAGCCGGGCTCCACAAGCAGGGCTCCGCGCCAGCTGTCCACAGGACTAGGTTGGCGTGCTCGTACTTGACCATGACGGCGTGCCGACTGGTCTGGGCGTAGACGGCGAAGACCAGGGCGCCCGCGAGTTCGGGGTGGGCCGACTCGAGCCCGGGTGGTGATGGCGCGGGCGAAGTGGGGTCCTCGGCGTCGAGGGGTGGTCGCCGCTGTCGGCCTCGCCCCGCCCCACCCGGCCCGCAGAAGCCTTGGACGGGGCATGTCATGACGGGGCGGCGAGTACCCTGGGGAGCGCGCCGATCCTCAGCGTCCTTGTCGCCGCTCCAACGCAGGAGAACGAGATGAGTAGATCTCTTCGTGGCTTAGCGCTTCCAGCTGCAGCACTGCTGGCCCTGGCCCTGGGCGCGGTGTCTCCCGCCGTCGCCGACACGCCCTCCGACGCCTCCTCCCCGGAGCCGTCCACCTATACGACGCCCGCCAAGCCAGGTGTCGACGTCGCCGAGGCGCCCACGCCCGCCGCACCGCAGGCCGACGCGGCTGCCGAGGACCCGGCTGAGCCGACGACCTCACCGGCTGCCGACCCGACCGCCGACCCCGACGCCGAGTCGGCCGCTGACCCGGCCGCCGAGCCTGCGCCGGCAGAAGCGCCTCCCGCCCCGCAGCCCGCCACCGGCACGTGGGTGCGTGACGCGGCGGGGTGGAAGTACGTCGACGTCGACGGCAGTGCCGTGACCAACCAGGTCAAGGAGATCGACGGCACCACCTACGCCTTCGACGCCACCGGTCACGTCGCACGGGGCTGGTGGCGCGACGCCGAGGGCCGCTGGTACCTGTCCTCCGACTACGGCGTGCGCACCGGCTGGCAGCGTGACGGCGCCAACTGGTACTACCTGGACTCCTTCGGAGTCATGCACACCGGTTGGTTGGTTGAGGGCGGCGCCTGGTTCTACTTCCACAGCACCGGTGCCATGGCCACCGGCTGGCAGCGCGTGGACGGCACCTGGTACCGTTTCAGTTCCACCGGCGCCATGATGTCCTCGGTGTGGCTGCGTGAGGGCTCCACCTGGTTCTACCTCGACTCCAGTGGCGCCATGGCGACGGGGTGGCAGAGTGTGGGCGGCGCCTGGTTCTACTTCCACAGCACTGGTGCCATGGCCACCGGATGGTTGCACGACGGCGCCCACTGGTACCACCTGTCCAACACCGGCGCCATGACCCAGGGCTGGCTGCACCTCGGTGACTGGTACTACCTCGACCCCGTGCAGGGCGGCGCCATGGCCACTGGATGGCTGGGCATCGGCGGACACTGGAACTATTTCGACGCCTGGGACGGCTTCTGGGTCAGCGACCGTGATAGCTTCGCCGCCGACTGGGAGTACGCGCGCACCCTGTACAGCCCGACGAACTACCTCCTCGTCGTGGACACCAGTGCCCCGCACTGCATGTCCTTCTACTGGCGCGACGGCGCCTGGCAGCCCCACCACGACTGGCCCTGCTCCGTCGGCGCCCCCGCCACGCCGACCGTGCGCGGCACCTTCGCCATCGGATCTCGCGGACGCTCCTTCGGCTCCGGGTACACGGCCTACTGGTGGACCCAGTTCCACGGCGACTACCTCTTCCACTCCGTCCTCTACTACCAGGGCACCTACACGATCAAGGACGGCACCCTGGGTGGGCACGCCTCCCACGGGTGCGTGCGCATGCGGATCGAGGATGCCAAGTGGATTCACGACAACATCCCCTCGGGGACCTACGTCGTCGTGTACTGATGGTCCCCGGCGGCGGGTCACGGCGACGCCCGCACACACCCTGTGACCCCGCGCAGGAGAACCCATGAGATTGTGGAGCCTGCACCCGAGCCTGCTCGACAGGGCCGCCCTCATCGCCGGGTGGCGTGAGGCCCTGCTCGCCCAGAAGGTCCTGCGGGGCCAGACCACCGGCTACCGCCACCATCCCCAGCTCGTGCGCTTCCGGGACGGCACCAGCACCGCGCCCGGTGCCCCCGCGCCCGCACCCGGTGCGCTGATCTCCGCCTACCTTCACGGCCTGGCCGACGAGGCCGACCGCCGCGGCTACCGCTTCCGCCGTGAGCTCGTCCTCGCCCGGCCCGCACCCGACGGCAGCCTCACGGTCACCACCGGACAGCTCGCCCTCGAGCTCGAGCACCTGCGGCGCAAGGTGAGTGTGCGCGCCCCCGAGTGGCTCGCTCACCTTGACCGGGCGGCGCCCCACCCGCTCTTCGTCGTCGTTGACGGGCCCGTCGAGCCGTGGGAACGGGCCACCGCATGAAGTGAGCCGTCTCGCACAACGAGACTCCGGCATGATTCGTGCGCTAGCGTCAAGGACATCAGAGCCCGGCTCGCCCTGTCCGCCAGGCGGTCGGAGCGCCGGGCCGAGCGGGGCCGGTGGGGTCGGCAGAGTTGTCGGGACCGGCGGGCTTGCCGGCGGCGTCGCCCCTGGCCTCGGCCGTGCCCGTGAGGGTTGCGAACAGGGCGGCCATGGGGTCCAGGGCGAATGCGTCGTCGGCGTCGGGGACGACGTCGTCGATGTCCTGCCCGCCTGCAGCGCCTCGCGGATCGCCGCCTCTTCCTTCTCGCCCGAGTACAGGCCCATGAGGGAGGCGGCGTCCCCCAGGGCCCGGTGCGCCTGGTCCTCCTTCTCCATCAGGCGCGTGAGCACCCGCACGTCGCCGGAGAAGCGCGGGTCCGACGGGTCGAGCAGCAGGGTTGTGATCTGCGGGGAGACGCTCTGGCCGTAGCGGTCGATGCGGCCGTTGCGCTGCTCGATGCGGATCAGCGACCAGGGGATGTCGTAGTGGATGAGCTCGTGACACTGGGCGTGCAGGTTGAGACGCCCTCCGAGGCCACGTCGCCGGTCACCAGGCCAGGGGGTCTGCCAGGACGTCGCCGACGACGGCCAGGTCCGTGGAGCTCGCCGGTAGCGCCGTCTTGCGCAGCGTCGCCTCCAGCCACAGGCGCGAGAGCCGGTGGCGGATGGAGGTGTCGGCGATGACGCGGGTGCGGCGCGGGTCCACCGGGACGATGCGGTCGATGCCGGCGGAGAACTGCGCCGCGGTGTCCCGGACTAGCTCGGACAGGCCCTGCACTGTCACCAGCGTGCCGTCGGAGGTCATGGAGACCTGGGTGACGAGCCAGTCCTCATCGCGCACCCGGACCACGGAGCCCGGTGCGACGTCAAGGGACGGTGCGCCGGTTGCCGGTGCCGCAGGGGCGGCGAGGGGAAGGGACGTGGTCACGGGGACGATCCTAGGGAGAAGACCGGGGATTCCGAAGCGGCCGGAGACATGTTACTCATCTGTGATCTTCGCTCGGGCCGCCGGCGCGCCCCGCGGGTCCGCCGGCGGACCCGCACCGCCCCGTGGTCGGGGCGGTGGCCGGAGCGGGCTTGTTGCGCACTCGCCGCGAGAACCCGGTCCTCGGGATCGGGCGCGTTCGGGCTCGTTGGGGGTCGTGGGTCGGGTGCTGTCGGGTTGTGGATGGTCGAGGGGGGCGGTGGGTTGTCCAAATCTGTTGCAAAGGCCGCTGCGGGGTCCGTGTGGCTGAGATGAAACCGCATGATTCCGCGGTTCTGTCGGCAGTGCGTGGGGTGCGCGGGCGCCTTTGCAACAGATTTGGACATCGTGCGCGAGCCCGGTGTCCGATTCGGGTCCGGTGTCGGCTCGCGGGGAGGGCCCTGAGCCGGGGGTCTCCGGTCGCCGGGCCGCGTGCGCGCGGCTTGATCCCCGGATTGGTGCGACGAGCCGGGCTCCACAAGCAGGGATCCCGTGCTCCCTCGCGGGTGCCCGTCGCGAACCCGAGTGGTGAGAGTGCCGGTGCGCGACGTGGTGCTGCGTGCCGATCGCAGTGGCGGCCCCGGGAGAGCCGCCGGGCAGAAGCTCCGCGGGAATTGCTGCCGCGCTAAGCGACTCGCCCGAACGTTATATGATGCGCCCGTGATCAGGTCCTTCGCCGACAAGGCGACCGAGCGGCTCAGTCGACGCGAGTCCGTGCCCGCAGTCGATCCGCGCATCCGCAGGGCCGCCCTTCGCAAGCTGCGCCTGCTCGACTCGGCATCGAGTCTTGAGGAGTTGCGCGTTCCCCCCGGGAATCGGCTTGAGCGTCTTAAGGGCGATCGATCTGGTCAGTACAGCATCAGGATCAATGACCGGTGGCGGATCTGTTTCAGATGGAGTGACGCCGGGCCGGAGGAGGTTGAGATCGTTGACTACCACTGACAAGATCGCCCCGATCCACCCGGGCGAGATCCTCATGGAGGACTTCATCAAGGGTTTCGGTATCACGCAGAGCAAGGTGGCGGCCGCCATCGGGGTGCCGTCCCGTAGGATCAACGAGATCGTGCACGGCAAGCGCAGGATCACCGCGGACACCGCCGCGCGTCTCGGACGCTACTTCGGAACCTCGGCCCGGTTCTGGCTCAATCTTCAGGACGCATACGACCTCGATGTTCTTGAGGACTCCATCGGGGAGACGCTCGACGCCATCGAACCGCTGAAATCCGTTGTATGAAGGTTATTCAGAGGATGGTGAATAAGCTTCCCGATCCGGGTCCGGTGTCGGCTCGCGGGGAGGGCCCTGAGCCGGGGGTCTCCGGTCGCCGGGCCGCGTGTGCGCGGCTCGTTCCCCGGATTGGCGCGACGAGCCGGGCTCCACAAGCAGGGTTCCGCGCCACCCGTCCACAGGGCTCGGTTGGCGTGCTCGTACTGGGCCATGACGGCGTGCCGACTGGTCTGAGCGTGGACGGTGAGAACCAGGGCGCCCGCGAGTTCGGAGTGGGTCGACCCGAGCTCGGGTGGTGATGACGCGGGCGAATCGGGGTCCAGCAGTGCTGCCGGACCGCCTCGGGAAGGATCCCTGACCGCGGCGCGGACTCGACCGGCGCGGAGCCGGGCCCGGCTTGCGTAATGCGAGCCCAGCGCAACAGAGTCCATCCCGGCTCGCGCCATGCGAGCCCAACCCGACGGAATTCGCCTGCGCTCGATTCTCGCGAACTGGCCTCGCACGATGTGAGCTGAGGTGACATCACCGAATCGACTCCCCGGGGCGATGGGGCTCACCGGGTGGGACGAGACCCCGGGGAGCGGGGCCAGGCGATTCTTGAAGAAGGCCTCTACCGGACCACATCCTCCAGCAGCGGGCTCTTCCGGCCGCTCCAGGAGATGGCGAGCTGATCGCGAGCGCGGGTGGCGGCCACGTACAGCAGGGAGCGCTCCCGCAGGAGCGCATCGGTGCGGTCCGCCTCGGAGTAGCGCTGATCGCGCAGCGAGCGCGGGATCGAGTCCTCGGACACGTCGAAGAGCAGGACCTTGCGGAACTCCAGTCCCTTGGCCCGGTGCATCGTCATGACCACCGGTCGGCCGCGGCCCACGGCCTCGCGGTCGACCGGGCGCACCTCGATGCCCTGCTGCGCCAGCCCGGTGACCACCGCGTCCCGCTGATACCGGTCGCGCACAAGCACGGCGATCGTCTCCGGGGCGCCCTCCTCGCCGGCGTCCCGGTCCTCCTCCAGCCACAGATCGAGGAGCGCGCCCGCCTCCTTGATCTCCTGGTCGCGATCACTCGCGTGAATGAGCAGCGGCTCCGGCCCCGACCTCGGCGAGACGTAGCGGTGCTCCTCGGCCCGCCCCTCCATGTCCTCGTAGGCCCCGGGATCGAGGATCCCGAAGGCGAGGTCGAGGTTCTGGTGCGTGGTCCGGTAGTTGCGGGTCAGGCGCCGCGACCGCCCGCGCACATGGATCCCGTAGTGGCTCAGCGTGATCTTCCTGCCGTAGATGCGCTGGTGGGAGTCCTCGGCCAGGAACAGGTCGTCCGGCCCGCTGTCGACGAGCGCGCGCAGAAGCTGGAGGTGGGCGGGGGTCAGGTCCTGCGCCTCGTCGACGAGCACGTGCCGGAATGGCCGGGGCGCGCCCCGTGCGGCCTCGGCGTCGAGCCAGGCGGCGGCCAGGGCGAGCTGCTCGGAGAAGGAGACGACGTCGAGGGCGGCGCTGCGGTCCCGGTAGCTCTCGATGGCCCTCCACACGGCGGCGCGCTTGTCCCGGGCGAGGGCGACGCCCCGCCCGGGGCGCCGGACCCGCAGGTACTGCCGGAGGGTGGTGATGCGCTGGGGCAGCACGATGAGCTCGTACTCGGACTCCAGGAAGTCGGCGGATCGCAGGCCCTCGGGCAGTTCGTTGCCCATGAGGGCGAGGGCCTCGTACCACGGGTTGCTCTTGGAGTCGGGAAGGGTCAGCACGCGCGTGCGGGGCCGGCCGATGACCCGCTCCGCCGTCTGCGCGATGGAGTCGCCGGCGCGCTGGAGGACGGCGCGGGCGATCCTGTCCAGGCCGCTGACGAGGAGGCCGGGCTCCCCGATCCTCTCGGCGAAGGGGAGCGTCGGGGCGAGCTGGGCCACCTGGCGGCGCAGGTCGTCGGCGAGATTGCGCGTGTACGTCGTCAGCAGGATCCGCACCTCGTCCCCCGCCTCGGCGTCGCGCTTGGCCAGGACGGCGGCGCGGTGCACGGTGACGACGGTCTTGCCGGTCCCGGCGCCGCCGGAGACGCGCATGGGGCCGTTGGTGCGGCGGTCCACGAGGGCGCGCTGCTGGGGGTGGAGGAAGAGCTGCCACTGGGCGAAGGTGAGGCCCTCGATCGCCCGGCGCAGGTCCTCGTCGGTCTCGAGCCAGGCGAACTCGGTTCGGGCGGCGCGCCGGCGCAGGCCCGCGATGATGTCGGCGTCGGTGGGGTCGGGGGCGACGTCCTGCGGGCGCAGGAGCTCGAAGTCCTCGCGCACGTCGTCGATCGTCGACCCCGTCGCCAGGGCGAGGAGGGCCTCCCCCTGCCAGGCGACTCGGGCGGTGATGGCCAGATCCAGGAGCTGGGACTCGCAGGTGGCGGCGAGCGCCGCGGCGCCGAGTCGGACGTCGATGCCGAGTTCGTCGCGCAGAGTCTCGACGCTCAGCCTCTCGGGCCAGGTGAGCGCGTGATCGCGGCCAGGAGCCGCAACGGCGCCGGGCACGGCCCGCGCTGCGCCGGGGGTCTCGGCACCGGGCACGACGGCGCCGGGCACTGCCTGCGCCGCATCGGGCGCGACGGCGCCCCGTTGGTCACCGCTGGCGCCCTGGTGACCGTCGCCGCTGCCCCGCTGGCCGCCGACGGGCGCGCCGGTGGCGCCCGCCTCGCCCGCCCCTCCCGCGGCGGCCCGCGCATTCTGGCGGCGCGCCTCGGCGTTGGCGCTCTGGATGCGGGCGGCCTCGCGGGCGATCTCCTCCGCCTCCCGTCTGGCCGCGTCGAGCTCGGCCCGCGCGGCGCGCCGCGCCTGCTCGACGTCGCCGGCGTCCTGCTGGATGGCGTCCTTAATGCGGGTGACCTCGGTGGCCCCGTTGCAGGGGTTGACGCCCACGGTGACGGACTCGGCGATCCTGTTGGCCTCGTCGTGCGGCCAGATGCCGTGGATGACGTAGACGGGCTCGCCGCCCGCGTCCAGCTCGAACAGGACCGCCCGGTAGAAGTCGGTGACGCGGGCGGTGCGCACGCGCCGGTCGGCGGCACCCCTGATGTGCTCCAGGTGCAGGCCGGTGCTCGCGGTCATGGTGCTGAGCTTGGCGATGAAGGGGCCGATCTTCGCCTTCAGCGACGAGTCCCTGGCGGTGGCGTCCTTGGCCTTGCTGCTGGGCCAGACGATCGCGGGCATGTCAGTGTCCTTCCAGGAGCGCGGCGATCCGGGCAATGGTCTGTTCGGGGTCGTCCCCGGGGACGACGACGCGCCAGCCGGCGGCGGCGAGCGCCTCGACGTCGCCCTCCATCGGGTCGGCGACGACGGCGACGCGTCGATCCTGCCACGACAGGTCGGTCATGACCCCGTCGGCGACCTCGGCGCCGTCGTCCCCGCGGGGGATGCCGGCGGCGGCGAGGCGGGGCAGGAGCGCGAGGACGTCCGGCGGGGTGAGCTCCGCATCGACGTCGTTCCAGCCGAGGTCGCTCATCGCCTCGGGGCTCACCCCGGCGTCGGCGGCGAGGGCCCGGGTCTTGGCGCGCCCGCGCAGCTCGTCGAGGGCCCGGCTCGTCGTCGTGATGGCCACGGGCGCCTGCGCGAGGGCGAGCACGTTGCCGAGCCTGAGCCAGGCCAGCCAGGCCTCGGCGTGGTCGGGGGAGGTCAGCGCCTCGTCGGAGTCGTCGAGCATCAGGGCCATGCCGGTGGTGGAGACGCCGGTGAGTCGGACCGCGAGGGCGAGGTGGGGGCTGGTGAACACCGAGCCGGAGACCCGGGCGCGGGCGCCCACGCCGGCGCCGGTGGGCTCGACGCCAGCGCCGGCGCCGACGAGCTTCGGGAGGTCCTCGTCCGGGCGCAGCGCCCGCAGGGCCTCCCACAGCGGGTCCGCCTGCGCGCGCGCAGCGGGGGAGTAGTGCACGGGGGCGCTGGCGCCCTGGGCGGGGGAGTACGGCGGGGACGCCGCCCCGCTCGGGGGCAGGCGGCGGGCGGCGTCGCAGATGAGCGGGCCCCAGATGGAGTCGGCCAGGGCGCTGAGGGCGGTGGCCTCCGGACTGGCGTCGGGGCCGTCGTCGGCGTCGTCGAGCAGCATGGACTCCAGGAGGGCCATGGGGCCGCCGCGCCAGGCGGCGATGGCCCGGTCGGTGACGGCGCCCGCCCGCGCCGGCCCGAGGGAGCCGTTCTTGAGCCGGGCGACCGCGTCGTCGTCGAGCCAGGTCGGATTCCACGGTCCGCCCAGGTCCTCGGCGCCGACGGCGATGACCCGGTACCCGGCGGCGCGCAGGCGCTCGCGCTTGGCGGCGTCGTCGGCGAGACGGTTGTGCGCCCGAGTGGCGTGATAGCGGCGCCCGTCGATGAAGACGGCGATGGGGGCCCGGCCGGCCGGGCGCAGGCAGGTGAAGTCGGGGCGGGCGCCCAGTGCGTCGAGCTGCGGGCGGATCCTCCAGCGGCCCCCGTCGATCTCGAGGGCGGGCGCCCCGGAGGGGTCCCCGACGGCGCGCACGGCCATCTCCTTGCCCAGGCGGTCGATGAGCTCGGCGCGGAAGCGCACCTCGAGGGGGCTCTCCCCGGTGCCGGCCCGCACGGCCTCATCGGTGACGTGCCACAGGGGCGCCTCCGGGGCCAGGTCGGCGAAGGGGCCCTCGGCGTCCGGTCCCAGGAGTTGGCGGATGGCGTGAAGGGCGGCGGCGCGGGTGACCTCGCCGGAGAGCGCGTGGGGCTGGAGGCAGTCGGGGCACATGCCCCTGTTCTCGGTGCGGCACGGGCAGTCCTCCAGGTGCTGGCCGGTGCGCACGAGGAGGTTCCAGAGCTTGGCGGGGTCGTCGTGATCGGTGAGGTATCCGGTGCCGCCGGGAACGGTGTCGTGCAGGAGGAGGGCGGGGCGGGTCTCACCGGGGGCGCCGCCGGCGACGGGGTGGGGGACGACGGCGATGCCCAGGTGGTCGGGGGACCCGCCGGTGGTGATCTCCAGGCCCAGCCGGATGGCGGCCGTCAGGGAGTCGGCCCCCACCCAGTCGGTGGCGAAGCCGAGGGGGAGAACGAAGGCGATCGCCTCGGTGCGCAGCTCTCGCATGAGATCGACGGCGATGACGTGTTCGGCGGGATCGGTGCGGTGCGCGCACCAGGGCCGGTGCTCGCGGGCGGTGGAGGCCCCGGTGTCCGTGTCGAGCTTGCCGCACGCCTCGCACAGGCGGAAGTCCCGCGAGGAGACGGGCAGGCCCGCGACCCTGTCGACGCTCTGGCCGGCTAGGGCCCGCCCGGTGTTGAGCCAGCGCAGGCTCATGCCGCGGTAGCGGGTCAGCCCGAAGCCGGAGGCCTCCACGCTCCACTGGCGCACCGCGCGCTCGGGGTCGAAGTCGGCCAGGGGGAGGATCTCGAAGCGGGTGCGGATCCGATCATCACTGGAGTCCCCGATCCGGGCGTCGTCCCCGGAGACGTCGGCGAAGACCCGCGTCAGGCGCAGGACCCGGCGCGCGCGCCCGACGTCGGCGATGGCGGTTCCCCGGCACCTCGGGCACTCGGGGGGCGCGGCGGGCCTGCTCCCCTGCGGGCCCCGGACGTCGGCGTAACCGCAGGCCTCGCAGCAGAACCACCACTGGGCCTGGTCGGCGAGGTCGGCGGAGGCGTCGACGCCCTCGATCCTCATCTCCAGGCCGCGGGTGTAGAAGGTGGCGCCGGGGGCGAACTCGTGCAGGGCGCGGACGGAGGCCCGCTCGACGTCGTAGGGCTCGGGATGGAATTCGTCGGTCTCCGGGTCGCGCCAGGACACGCGGGCGGACAGGCGCACCGAGTCGTCGATGAGGGTGTAGTTGGGCAGGATGCCGTGGCGCTCCAGGGCCGAGACCCAGTGCTCCCCCTGCAGGTCGAGGATCCGGGCCTGGGCCGCCTTCCGGGCGCCCTCGGCGGCGCGATGGGCCCGCCGGTCCTCCTCGGTGGCGTTGGGGCGCTCGGCCGCCATCGCGAGTTCGGGCAGGGCCCCGACGATCTGGCGCTCCTGGCGCCGGAGCCGCTCGGCCTCGGCGCGGTGCTCGGCGGTGGCCCGCATGAGCATCTCGCGGGGCCCGGCGCCGCCGTCCCGGGTGACCCAGCTGGTCAGGCGCTCGAGCGCCGGCGTGCGCTGCCCGAAGGCGTCGGTGAAGGCCCGCACCAGCGGGGCGCCGTCGCGCTCGATGCGCTCGCACAGGACGCTCATGAGGGAGCCCTCCCCGGTGGCCCCCAGGGCGGCCCCGGCGGTACCGCGTCCCCCGGAGGGGACGGCCGGGTGGTTCTCGCGGGCCAGGGCGTCGATGACGGAGGCCAGGAACTGGCGGCGCAGGATCTCCTCGGCCCCCAGGTAGGTCGACGGCGGTGCGACGGAGCCGTTGAGGAGCCGGTCGGGGTCGTCGAGGACCGGCAGTTGGTGGCGCCTGCCGGGCACGTAGGCCAGGGCGAGCGCCGACCCGCTGCGGCGGCCCGCCCGGCCGACCCGCTGCACGTAGGAGGCGACCGTGGCCGGCAGGGAGCCGAGCATGACGGTGGACAGGTCCCCGATGTCGATGCCCATCTCCAGGGTGGGGGTGGCCACCAGGACATTGGGATCGCCCGGTGCCTGCTCGGGACGCTTGAACCCGTTCTCGACCCGGGCGCGCTCGTCGGCGGTGAGCAGCGAGGTGTGCTCGTGGGCGTCGACGCGGCGCACATGGGCCCCGGCGTACATGCTGCGGTAGAAGCTCTCCGCCGGGCGCGGCCCGGCCCTGAGGCGGCCCGGGCAGCCGACGGCCGGGCAGGGGGCGTTGTCGAGCTGGTCCACGGTGGCGGCCGCGGCGGGCAGCTGCGTGCGGCAGGTGTCGCACACCAGGAGCAGGTCGTCTCCCGTGGTCTCGCCCAGCGGGGAGACGACGACGCGCCCGGCCGGCAGCCCGTAGACGGTGCCGCCGCTGCTGGTGTCGGTGGCGGTGAGGATCCCGGCCTCGGCCAGGCGGGCCAGGAGCACGCGGGCCAGGCGGGCGGCGTGCGTGGGCGCCGCGCCCAGGCACTTGCGGGTCCAGGTGGCGTACCAGGACCTGGGCGAGCCCACCGGCACGAAGGCCGACTTGCGGGTGTCGAGGCCGCCGCCCGCCCGGGGGAAGGCGGGGGCGGCGCGCCCGGCGGGGAAGGCCGGCTGGCCCTGGCTGCGGTTGCGCTTGTACCAGATCCACAGGCGCTTGCCGTCGTCGCGCTTGTAGCGCGCGAGCCACTCGTGGTCGATGGCCCCGTCGCGGCGCATGCGCTCCAGGGTGCCGCGCACCCAGGCGAGCAGGTCGGCGTCGGCGACGCCCTCGAATCCGTCCAGGACGCCCTGCCGCTCGCCCCCCAGGGCCCGGCGGGCCAGGTCGGTCAGGACCGATGCGCGCCCGGCGGCCACGTGCACGCCCACCGACCCGGTGGCCTCCAGGGTGCGCCCGTAGGCGGACTGGAGGCCCACCTCCAGGGCGATGTCGAACAGGAGCCGACGGCGCACGTGCGGCTCGGCCCGACGCCGCTCGGAGGCCGAGGCCTTCGGGTCCCAATAGGGCTTGAAGCACCGGTGCTCGGTCAGGGCCGCGGGCACGAGCCGGTAGCGGTCGAAGGCGCTGGGCCGGGCGGCGTCGAGGGCGGCCCCGGCCCACGCGTCAAGGGGCATGTCGGCTGTCAGCGCCCCCCGCAGGGCCGAGCGCAGGCTCATGGTGTGGGAGCGCTGGTTGACGAATCCTGCCCGGTGGGCGGCGTCCTGCACGGAGTCGGTGAAGATGAGGGCGCGCTTGTCGGCGTCGTCGAGGGCGTCGTCGCCGAACAGGGTGGTCAGGGACACCGACAGGAGGGTGGCGACGGCCGAGCCGAGGAAGCGGATCGAGTCCCTGTCCCCGCACGAGGGGCACACGTCGCGGGTGGAGTCCTCGGCGATGGCGCGCTCGTCCCCGGTCAGGGTCAGGACCGGCAGCACGAGCCCCTCCTTGGCCTCCGGGTCGTCATCGGCCGGGCGGCGGGCGAGGAGCTCGCGGCCGTTGACGGAGTACCAGCGCAGCCCGGGGTGGCGGGCCTGCGGGTCGGGCTCCCCGGCTTCGAGGCGGCGGCGGTAGTCGGCGTCCTCCCCGGGGGCGTGCAGGAGGGTCCGGAAGCGGGGGTCGCCGGTCTTGCGGTCGCGGCGCACCTGGGACTGGTCGTCCTTCTCCCGCTGCCCCGTGGGGGCCAGCACGACGCCCCAGCCGGAGCGCCCGCACGAGCGGCAGTACAGGGCCGGGCGCGCGGGATCGTCGACCCGCGCCTGCTCGGAGGCGGCGTCGGCCCAGCGGAAGGCCGGCAGGGAGCTCAGGACCCGGTCGACGCGGGTGACCTCGCGGATCCACAGGGTGACCTCCACATTGACCGCGCTGCGGTCGGGGGCGCCGTCCAGCCCGGCGCGCACGACGGACAGGGCCGCCAGGATCGCGCACAGCACCCGGCGGGCCGGGCCCGGCTCGCAGGCGGGGCCCAGCAGATCGCGGGCGAGCCCGGCCAGCGGCGTGGAGATCTCGGCGGCGCGCACGAGGTCCAGGACGTCCGGGTGGGCCTGGAGGGCGCAGGCGAGTCCGGCGGCGTCGAGGGAGTCCTCGAGCCCGTCGGGCAGGTCGTACAGGCGGGCGACGACGCCGCGCAGCAGCTCCTCGGGGTCGGGGGAGCCGGCCTGGGCGAGGTGGGCCAGGGCCCGCAGGTTCTCGCCCGGCAGGGAGCGCAGGCGCAGGGCGCGGCCGATCAGGCCCAGGGACTCGGCGGCGACGCGGTGGGCGGCGGCCCACCGGTCGAGGTCGGCGCGGGTCTCGGTGACGACGGCGTCGGCGGACAGGTCGACCCCGAAGACGTCGCGGGCGAAGGCGAGCATGCGGGAGGGGTCCCCGCCGTCGCCGAGGGTGGCGGACGTGGCCACCGGGCACACGGGCCCGAGCGGTGAGTCGGCGAAGGCCTCCCGGCGGGGGTCGTCGGCGCTCAGGTGGGCGCGCAGGGTCAGGCCCAGGCGCCGCAGCAGCATGGCGACGTCGGTGCCCTGGGCGCCGTCGTAGGTGTGGAACTCATCCAGGACCAGGTAGGTCAGGGAGGCGGCCGAGCCCCGCCACAGCTCGCGGTCCTCGGGGCGCAGGAGCAGCTGGTCGAGCATCTTGTAGTTGGTGAGCAGGATGTCCGGCGGGTCGTTGCGGATGGCGTGGCGGTCGGTGATGAGGGATTCCGCGGTGACGCGCTTGTTCGGCCGGGCGGAGGAGTCGCCGGTGTAGACGGCGGCGCGCACCCCCGCCAGGGCGGGGTCGGAGGCGATGAGGCGGGCCAGGCGGCCGGCCTGGTCCGCGGCCAGGGCGTTCATGGGGTAGAGGATGAGGGCCTTGACGCCGGTGACCCCCCGGGCGCGGGCGCGCAGCACGTGGTCGAGGACGGGGTGGAGGAAGGCCTCGGTCTTGCCCGAGCCGGTGCCGGTGGTGACGATGGTCGGCTCGGGGCGGTGGCCGCCCTTGGTGGTCAGGCGTCGGTAGGCGTCCTCCTGATGCTGGTAGGGGGCCAGGCCCGGGTCCCAGTCGAGGGGGCGGTCGGTGAGGGCGGCGGGGTTGGTGACCGGGGCGGAGCGGCTGGGCCGGGCGTGTTGGGCGGGCTGGACGGGGCCAGCGGCCGGGCCGGGCTGGCCGGGTTGGCCAGCCCGACCGGGGCCGACGGCGTGGGCGCTCGCGGCCAGGTAGGGCAGGCGCAGGCGCACGAAGGGGCCGATGAAGACGCCCTGCTCCTCGTCCTGGAGGAAGTCGGCGAGCACCCGTCGCGGCTCGGCGTCCGTGAGCGCGAAGGTCGTCGACAGGTAGTCGACGATGGATCGCCAGATGCGTTCGGCCTGGAGGCTGGGAAGAAGGAGAGTCATGAGTAAGGCGCGCTGGTTGTGGGTGGTGGGGCTCGGATGCGGCATGGGAGCGGCGTCGGCCGGGGCGGGCACGGGACCTGTGCCCGCCGGGGCCGGCACGGCCTCGTGCGGATCGTCGTCGTTCCGGGAGATTGATCCCGCAACTCAGAGGCTACCGCAGGGGTGAGACGACGAAGCCGAGTGCTGTCGGCGGGCCTCGACTCTGAGCAGCGCGATGCACACCATGTAGCGCGATGTACATCGTCGCGTTCTTCACCGATACTGCGGGCCATGACTGATATGCCCGTCTCCGCCGCGCGCAACAAGCTCGCCGACGTCATCGACGACGCCCACGCGAGCCATGAGCCCGTGTTCCTCACCCGTCGGGACCGCCGCGTGGCCGCGGTGATTGGAGCGGAGGACCTGGAGCGCCTCACCCGGGCTGCGGAGGACCTGACGGACATCGAAGCAGCCGACGCCGCCCGTGCGGAGGTCGCCGAGCACGGCACCATCCCCTGGGACGAGGTCAAGGTTGACCTCGGGCTCGCATGACCCACCGGATCCAGCTCAGCCCGGCTGCCGCCCGTCAGCTACGCAAACTGGACGGTCACGCGCAACGCCGGATTCAGGCTGTCGTTGAGCTGCTTGCCTAAGAGCCTCGCCCGATAGGTGCCAAAAAACTCGTCGGAGGGCACGGGGAGTGGCGCGTGCGCACCGGCAACTACCGCATCATCTACGAGATCGACGACGGAGTGCTGGTGGTCCTCGTTCTCGCTGTTGACCACCGCCGTGAGGTCTATCGCCGAAAGTGACAGCGGGCGCCCGCCCGTTTCGCGAGCGGCGCGGGCAAGGGCAGACGGGCGGAGGGACCGATGAAAACGCCCTGCTCCTCGTCCTGGAGGAAGTCGACCAGTGCCCGCCGCGGCTCGGCGTCCGTGAGCGCGAAGGTCGTCGACAGATAGGCGATGGAGCACCGGATGCGCTCAGCCTGGAGGGATATGATTTAGGGTTCAATCCAATTGGGAAGCCGACCGGTTCGAGAAGCTAGCCACGTCGTGTGCTCACGACTGATGGCCTCTTCTGCGTCAGCGGCAACCAATGCCCAGTCCTTTTCATCCACCATCCTCAGTTTGGACTCTTGTATTCCCAGTTCCTTTGTTGCTACGGCGTATGCGGATGCCAACGGAGAGAACTGCTTCACGGAGACCCACGCGGTGCCAGCTGCGATCAAGGCTCCGAGTAGGCCAGCGAAGTCTATGGTCCATCCTCCGGGAAGGCGACTGCAGGCAAGTCCAAAGACCAAAGCATCAAAAATGATGAGGGTGCTGCGCCAGAATATGGCACATCGTCGGTTCAGGCGAGCCTTCTTCGCATACCAGTTTTTTTGGTCAATGGTTCTTCCGTTGATGTAGGTGTCGCGTCTATCCTCGAAAGGAGCGGCTCTTAGAATGTTCATATTATGTGTCACAACCGAGTTGGCATCAAATACGATCCTCTCTGATACCTCGCTGGTGACCGTTGATATGCGTTCTCGAAGCAGGGTCTTAGCGTCCGAATCCGCCATCGAAACCGGGAACGGATCTGCGCAAACCGCATATCTCCAGGCGAGAGTTTTGACCGACTCCGCCACTGCTCTTCCCTCGTACCATGCTTGCTCCGAGTGTGTTGCCCAAGATACAACCTCGCAGATGAGTGCCGATAAGAATCCAATGAGTATCGTCCAGGCGGCAACATCAACTCGATCGATACGCCAAGAAATCGCTCCTCCTGCTGCTGCAACCAGACCTCCTCCGAGCCTGCCTTTTGTAAGCCAAAGTGTTAGCTGCTGAGCATACTTAGACTCATCATCGGCATTCTTCCATGCTCCCGGCAGATCGGCGTCGGTCAGTATCATAACCGTCCTCCGGTCAAGCGTTCCGTTGGCGCAGTGGGCGGCTGTTTTTGCGGAGATCTGCCTTCTCGGTGCGAGCGGTGTAAGCGATCTCGATGAATTCTGCCAGGAGCTCGACACTGGAAGGATACTTTCGCCACCGAGCGTACCCATCATTGCCGTCCACATTGTCATCAAGGCGGTCAGGCAAACGCTTACCTGAGTAGTTCGCCGCGGATGGGAGTGTGATCGCAAGAAGACCGCTAGCGGAGGACGTTTCAGTATTCCGTAGTGATGCGGCGATTTCCCAATCCACGAATTTGCGTCCCCATGTATCTCTTCCAATCAGTACAATGGTAACAGTGGTGTCGTGCAGGTACCTAGCGCGAATCTGGGACATAATGTAGGCGGAGTTGGTGCTATTGATGATGTCTCCAGGCATGCTCGCACCGATGCCTCGTGCTATAAGTATGTCCTGGTTGTGGTCGAAGGTCCGGATGAACTGCTCGACCTCTTCTTCGTCGGCGTGATGGTAAGAAATAAAGCACTTTCTGCGGGTGCTGTTGGCAAGAGTTGACATGGGTTCCTTCTTGGGTGATGGGTGGAGATGTTGTCGAGTAAGGCAATATGGTGGAAATCTACACCTCGGATACGGTGAGGTAGGTGTGGATGCGGCGGAAGTCGGATTCGCGGTCGCGGATGCGGAAGGGGAGGTCGTAGATGTAGGAGACGCCAGAGCCAGGGTGGGTGTGAGTGCGCTCTGATGGTGGCATATCCTCATTGGAGGTGGGACGCTGGCGCTGCTCCCAGGCCTGACGGACTGGGGTCGGGACTTGGCGGCCGTTCGCATCGTAGACATAGGCGCCCTGGCCGCGGCCATGGTCATAGTCGTAGAGGACCGCGAACTGGGTGCGGTAAATCGTGCACAGATCCTCGATCGGCACACCCAGCATCATCGCCACCATGACATCGATCTCCGCCTGCGCGTTACGACGATCCTCGGCCCGACGCAGCGGCGTATCCGTCGTCCACTCCGGGCCAATCGGGCGCTCGTCATAACGCTCCAGGATGGGAGCATCAGTCACAAACGACTCGTCCCAGCACTCGGCCCACAGGCCGGCATAGGCATCCGTGAGGCAGTTTAGGCGTAGCACTCTCAGAACTGCTCTTAGAATAAGGGGATGGTCTCTTGGGAGGGCTGGTATGAGAACCAGGTCTTTGAAGTCTATGTGACTCCTTCCGGATGTCCGTGTCCGAAAATCTGAGATGAGGCTCGAGGCTGTCGCCAAAATTTCACAGAGTCTGTTTGCTATTACTCCGCCTGCTGCCGACACCGTCATAACGTGCGCCGTTCCGGGCGGTATGATGGTAGGCATAAGGGTGCGCTCCCCAGTTGGAGCTGCCATGTTGCGCCATGCGAGACGATAAAAGTCTCGAGCGGAACGGTCGCCCCAATGTGTGTATTGCAAGTCGTAAGCGACCTGATCTTTAGGCGGCTTGTATAGAGTGATGGGCTGCGTGGCGGAATTTATTGCCTCGATGTCTCCGATTGTCCAGTCGTCCTTATTTTTCATTGTGACGTTGGGTTGTTTGAATAGCGGAGTGTTGATCGAGATGTGGGATCCTTGGAGGATTGCCTGCCCCCACGAAGAAGGTCCCCAATCTTTACTGAATAAACCCGCCTCAAAGTCGGTATTTTCATACCATCCACGCGAGAATTGCATTTCGAAGTTTAATATGCGATTTTGTGACGTGAGTGATGCGAGAGTTCGTGCAGCGGCAGAGTTCGTCGTGTAGACCATTTGTGTGTTTTGCCAGGTGTCGGAGTTTGTGACTTGTTGCCAGGTTTTCAAGGTCGATGTATCGATAATCTGAATCCTGCTGGCGTGGGGGCGTAGGTCCCAGGTGCCAGTGCGGGGGTCTTTGAAGCCGGGCTCTTCGCCACTGCCGTCGTGCACGAGGGAGCGTTGCACAGTCTCGGGGTGGTAGAGCGATACAGCGTGAAGGAAGGAGGGGTGTTGTTCTGCGCCATAAATGTTTATGCCGTACCGCTTGCTATCTTTGATTTCAAATAGTCTAAGTTCGTTTATGAACTGCCAGTGTCGTCGAAGGCGTCGATAGGCTGATCCGCGCAGTTCTGGCGTCTTCAGGTCGGTGAAGTGGGTGTCGAGATGGATGAGCGCGGAGATTCCTCGACTGTTTTGGTGGCTCCAAACGGTGCACATGAAGGGGCGATATAGATCTGGTTTTCCTCCAAGGAGAGGGAAATTTGTGATATCGTTTAGAAATGCATTGAGGGTGTCCGTTTCTGTTGCGGCGGCAAGAACGCCTTCGAGTGCCCTGGGGCGATTAAGAGTCAGCGGCTGTCGTCTGGTGGTTTCGCTGTTCGATGGCTTGCCGGTGAGCCCCCACCAAGCGTCGTACTCAGCAAGCGCTTCTGGCAGTACAAAAGCTGGCCGCACCCACGGCGGGTTCCCCACCTGGAGGTCGAAGCCGCCGCGGGCGAAGACGGTGGCGAAGTCCAGCTCCCAGTGGAAGAAGCCTTGCGTCTCCGCCACATCCCGGACGACGGTGAGCCACTCGTGCTCCTCGATGACGGAGTCGATCGCGCGGGCGCCGGCGAAGCCGAGGTCCATCTCCTCCGCCTGCTCGAGTTCGTCCCAGGCCGTGGCGTCGGCGAAGGTCGCGGCGTCGGTCGGACCCGCCTTGCCCGCAATGCCCAGGAGTCCCTCCAGGGCGCCCAGCCACTCATCCAGGCTCGGCGGCTTCACCTTCGTGGTCAGCGGCCAGTACCACAGCGCGCACCACGCATCCATGACGAGTCGCAGCCGCCGGTACGCCGAGCCCGGCTCCGCCAGGTAGGCCTCAATGTCTTCACGTGAAACCGTCGAGCCGATATCGGCCTGCTCCTCGCGTTCCCACAGGTCGATGCGCCGCGAGACCTCGGCCTCCGCCACCCGCAGGCGCCGCAGGGTCAGCTCCCACAGCACCTCCGCGCGCCGCGCCAGGGCGATCATCCGCTTGGCCTGGGCGGTGGTCAGCGTCTTCGTGATATTCCTGCGCCAGGTCTTGAGAGCCTTGAGCCTGCCGGCATCGACCAGGTCTCGCACCTGCTTGGGGACCTCCACCGCGCTGCCCCAGCCCTTGGCCGGCAGCAGGAAGTGGTGGATCCTGTTGGAGACGTCGAGCGCCCCGCCCATGCGGTGCGGGGAGGCCGCATCGGCGTCGTCGATCGCGGCCGCCACCTGGCTCAGCGGCTCGGCCGTCGGGGCGGCCGTCAGCCAGGCCCGCTTCTTCAGCTGCGACGTCGAGTACAGGGCCCGGCGCGCCCCCACCAGCGAATTGCCGCGCCGCAGCCGCAGCCCGAACCACGGGGCCGCCAGCCCCTCCACCATGGTGTCCAGCCACAGGGACACCTCCGCCAGTTCCACCGCCGTCGCATTGAGGTCCACCCCGTACACCTGGTGCAGGGCGAGATACGCCTTCACCTTCGCCAGCTCGCGGGGCCGCTCCTCCGGATCCACCCGCCGGCCCAGCTCGCGCTCGCGCCGCGAGAGGTACTGCTCCGCCAGCTGGCGCACCGCCTCAATGGCGAAGGCCCCCGACCCCAGCGCCGGCTCGCACACCGTCAGGTGCAGGATCTCTTCCGCGCTCGTCGTGTGTCCATCCTGGTCCAGCAGCTCGGCCAGGGCCTGCTGGACTGTGAAGCGGGTGAGCACCTCCGGGGTGTAGAAGGAGGCCGACCGCTGGCGGTCCCGGCCCGACAGCCGGTAGACGAACTGGCCCTTCTCATAGGTGACGTTGCGGCGCTCACCCGTCACCTCGTCCTCCACCGTCACGAAGTCCTTCTCCTCCAGACCCTTCATGACGTCCTCGGGCACCACCCACGAGCCCTTCGAAGCGTCCCCGCCCGGCGCCACCTCCCACAGGCGCTCGGCGGCGAAGGAGCCCGAGTAGCTCATGAGCCCCTCGTAGACGGCGCCCAGCTGGTTGATGCCCAGCTCCACATACGAGATGAAGCCGCGCCCGCTCTTGGTGTTCTCCTTGGTCAGCAGCAGGTGGCGCAGCACCCGCAGCAGGGCCCCGTTGCCCAGGCCCACCTCGTCGATGAGGGCGGTCGCCTCGGGGCGGAAGAGGTCGGCGCGCATCGGCCGGAAGACCAGGCCGTCGAAACCGCCCTCGTCCTGGGCGGACACCTCCGCGTTGTGGCCGCCGTCGACCAGGCGGAACAGCCGGTCCAGGGACTCATAGATGTGCGTACCCGCCTGGGAGGACTCCTCGTGCAGCTCGACCAGCGCCAGTTCGCGCAGCCGGTCCAGGCCGTAACCGGCGTCGTACTCGGCGGCGCCCACTGGCAGGACCCCCAGTTCGGGGCTCGCCTCCGCGTACAGCAGGAAGATGACCCGGTAGATGTAGCGCAGAGACTGGAGAGCCAAGGGCTGCGCCTGCTCCTGGGGCAGCGGCTCCAGCCCCCGGGCGGCACGACGGCGCACCACCTCGTTGGCAATGATCTCGATCGAGGCACGCACGCCCTCGCGCAGGTCCTTGGACACCCCCACCGTGTGGGCGGCCGAGTCCTCCAAGGTGGCCGTCCACCACGTCTCGCCCTCCGCCGTCGGCACCAGGGAGCGGGCGTCCAGGCAGGTCAGGGCCCGCTCCACCTCGCCGCCGCGCGTCATCTCATGGCGTTCGACGACGAGCTGCACGTTGACCGCCAGCCAGCGGCCCTCCGGCCAGCGCTCCCGCTCGGCGATGAGCGCCCACTGGCCCGCCAGGACCAGGGCGAAGGTCGGGCCGTGCTCATCGGTCATGAGCGTGGACAGGGCCCGGGACACCGACTCCACCGGTTCGGCCCCCTCCAGCACTGGGGCGCCGGAGTCGGCCAGATCCACCGGCTCCCAGGTCTCGGCGAGCGTCAGGGCGTCCTTGACCAGCAGGTCCTCCACCGTGGTCACCGGGCGGGCGCGCAGCAGTGCCAACGGCGCCGGGCCCTCGTCGCCGACCGGCCGCACCAGGGTCACCGGACCGCGCTCGGTCAGGCGGTACTCCGCCGAGGCGAAGCCCAGGATGTCGCGCATGAGCGCATCGAGCTGCTCGGCCGCCTCCAAGGCGGCGCCGGTGAGGGACTCGGCGCCGTCGGCGGGCAGGGCCGCCAGCAGCTCCTCCAGGCGGGAGCGCTCGGCGCGGAACCGGGAGCGGGGCGTCGGCGTCGGCTCGGTGCCGGGGTCGGCCGGCTTCTCCAGGGCCTCCCACTCCTTGCGGCGCTCCAGCACCCGCGCCAGGAAGGACTCCTTGGCGGTGTCCGTGGTGAAGTAGTGCTCGCTGATCCAGTCCTCGCCCACGACCAGCGCGTCCGACACCGCCATCAGCGGTCTCCTTCCATCCCGAAGTCCTGCGGCACCACGACCAGCAGCGGCCGCACCAGTGTGTGCGCGGGCAGGTGCTGGTCCATGAGCTCGCGCTCCTGGGCCACCGTGGACCGCTGGGCGCGCAGGTGGCGATTCTGGACGAGGCGGCCCGCGTCGTCGTCCCAGGCGTTGGCGCGCTCGGCCCACGCGTCCACCCGCGTCCGCGCCTGCCGGCTCGCCGCCGCCACCGTCAGCTTCATCTGGCTCTCGGCGGCGTCCACGGCCGGGGAGATGAGCGCCTCCAGCAGCGCGGTGTCCGTCACCGGCCCGGAGTTCCTCAACTCATGGGAGATGCCCGCCGAGGTGAACATGGCGGCGGGGGAGTCGTGCACCTGCCCGATCGCCACCGCGTGAAGCGGTCGACCCGCGGCCAGGTCCGCCCGCGCGCCCAGCAGGTCCAGGAAGGGGAAGGCGGCGCTGACGCACACCATTGACACCGTCCGGCCCGCCCGGTTCGTCAGCGTCCCCAGCAGCAGGACGGTCGGCGAGTCCACGTCGCCGCGCACTGCGAACACCGAGGAGCGGCCGAGCTTGGCCAGCACCCGGTCGCCCGCCCAGTCCAGCACCGGGTGCAGCGGCCCCAGGTAGTGAGCCTCCGGCCACGAGGAGCCCGAGGAGTCGCCCAGGGCCTCGGCCAGGAGGCGCGCGCCCTTGGCCTGCGTCGTCGCCAGCCGCAGATACTTCTGGACGCGCTCGCGCAGGTAGGACTGCGGCAGCACCGCCAGCCGATGGCGCAGCCCCGCCGGGGGCACCATCTCCACCACGTGCTGCGTACCGTGCTCGCGCCACGAGACGCCGCCGCCACCGGTCTGGCGATGCTCGGGCTCCTCGGGGCGCTCATAGAGCTCGTTCAGGGCCTGGCGCAGGTAGTCCAGCTGAGTCTCGTACAGCGTCGAGGTCGGCAGCGGACTCGTGGGCCGGGCGGGACCGGCCGGGTCTATGGCGCCGACGGCGTCGGCAGTATCGACCGGGGCGGGGAAGCCGCCGGGATCGGCGGGGGCGGGACCGGCCGGACCGGAGGATTCGGGGCTGGCCGGACCGGCAGGGGCGAACCCGGCGGGCTCTCCGGCGTCGCCCCTCGCCTCGGCCGTGCCCGTGAGGGTTGCGAACAGGGCGGCCATGGGGTCCAGGGCGAATGCGTCGTCGGCGTCGGGGACGACGTCGTCTATATCCTTGCCCGCCTGCAGCGCCTCGCGGATCGCCGCCTCCTCCTTCTCGCCCGAGTACAGGCCCATGAGGGAGGCGGCGTCCCCCAGGGCCCGATGCGCCTGATCCTCCTTCTCCATCAGGCGCGTGAGCACCCGCACGTCGCCGGAGAAGTGCGGGTCCGATGGGTCGAGCAGCAGGGTCGTGATCTGCGGGGAGACGCTCTGGCCGTAGCGGTCGATGCGGCCGTTGCGCTGCTCGATGCGGATGAGCGACCAGGGGATGTCGTAGTGGATGAGCTCATGGCACTGGGCGTGCAGGTTGACGCCCTCCGAGGCCACGTCGCCGGTCACCAGGACGCGCACCGGCGTGTGGGCCTGGCGGAACTGCTCCACGATCTCCTGCTGCTCCACGTCCGACAGGCTCCCGTGCATGACCCGCACCGCCTCCGCCGGCAGGCGCAGGTCCTCGCGCAGGTGCTCGGCCAGCCAGGTGAGCGTCGCGATGCGCTCGGCGAAGACGACGACGCGCTCGGACGAGGAGCGGGAGATGCCGATGCGGCGCAGTTCGGCCAGCAGCGCCTGGTACTTGCCCGAGGCCGTCGTGTTGGCCTCCACGGCCAGTTCGCGCAGATGGGTCAGGGCCCGGTGCTCCGTCGAGGTCGCCTCCGAGCCCGCTGCGCGGGAGCCGCGGCGCCGGAGCCGTTCGTCAATGGTCTGGATGAGGGCCGACGGTGAGGACAGGAAGGACTTGGCCAGGGTCCAGGCGAACAGGGCGTCACCGCGCGAACCCGCCTTCCGGCCGCCGGGCGGGGCGGCGCTGTCGGCGCGGTGCAGCCAGGTGCGCGAGAGCTCGCCGGCCACCGCGTCCTCAGCGGGCGAGGGCGCCACCAGGCGGTTGACCGGGGTCAGGCGCTCCTTCCATCGGCCGCCCACGACGTCGCGCACCTCATCGGAGTGACGGTGGCGGCGGATGACGAGGCGGCGCACCGCCTCCTCATCGAGACTGCCGTCGGCGCGCACCGCCGTCGGCTCCAGCAGACGGATGAGCTCGGCGAAGGACTTCGGGTCGCCGTTGTGGGGCGTGGCCGAGGCCAGGATGAGAGCGTCGGTCTGGCGGGCCAGGATGTCCGCGAGCCGATTGTTGAGCGTGCCCTTGTTGGTGACGTTGTGCGACTCGTCGATGACGACCGCGTCCCAGCGCTGCTTGCGCAGGTGGTTGAGGTAGCGGTCCGACTTCAGGGTGTCGATGGAGATGATCGCGCGGTGGAACACCGAGAACGGGTTGCGCGAGGCCGGCACCGAGCGGCGCACCCGCTGGATCCCCACCGAATCCAGGCGCACGAAGGGCAGGGCGAAGCGCGACCACATCTCGTGCTGCATCTGCTCGAGCACGTGACGGGGCGTGACGATGAGGATCCTCTCGCCCCGGCCGCGGCGCACGAGCTCGGCCAGGATCATGCCGATCTCCAGGGTCTTGCCCAGACCGACGGTGTCCGCCAGCAGGATGCGCGGACGCAGGTTCGCCGGGTCCAGCGCCTGGCGCACCGCGGTGAGCTGGTAGGCCAGGGGGTCCGCCAGGACGTCGCCGACGACGGCCAGGTCCGTGGAGCTCGCCGGCAGCGCCGTCTTGCGCAGCGTCGCCTCCAGCCACAGGCGCGAGAGCCGGTGACGGATGGAGGTGTCCGCGATGACCCGGGTGCGGCGCGGGTCCACCGGGACGATGCGGTCGATGCCGGCGGAGAACTGCGCCGTGGCGTCGCGGACCAGCTCGGACAGGCCCTGCACCGTCACCAGCGTGCCGTCCGACGTCATGGAGACCTGGGTGACGAGCCAGTCCTCATCGCGCACCCGGACCACGGAGCCCGGTGCGACGTCAAGGGACGGTGCACCGGTTGCCGGCGCCGCAGGGGCGGCGAGGGGAAGGGACGTGGTCACGGGGACGATCCTAGGGAGAAGAGCGAGGATTCCGAAGCGGCCGGAGACATGTTACTCATCTGTGATCTTCGCTCGGGCCGCCGGCGCGCCCCGCGGGTCCGCCGGCGGACCCGCCCCGCCCCGTGGTCGGGGCGGTGGCCGCGTCGGGCGCGTCCGGGGTCGCGCCGTTGGGGGTCAGCCACTCGCCGGCGGGCACGGGTTGCGTCGGGCGCGTCCGGGGTCGTGTCCCGAAGCGGCCGGGGCGGGCACGGGGGAGTCGCGAGCGGGTGCGTCCGGGCTGTGGATGGCCGAGGTGGGGGCGGTGGTTGTCCAAATCTGCCACAAAGGCCGCTGCGCGGTCCGGGTGGCTGAGATGAAACCGCGTGATTCCGCGGTTCTGTCAGCGGCGCATAGGGGCCGCAGCGGCCTTTGTGGCAGATTTGGGTCAAGTCCCTTGGTGTGGTGTTCTTCCGGTCAGGTGGTGATGGCGGGCAGGGCGGCGCGGTCGCTGGCGCTGTTGTCGGCCTGGAGCATGTCGGTCAGGTGTCGCAGTGAGGTCTGGGACAGGTAGCGGCGTTCGCCGTACTGCCACTCCTCGTGCTGCTCCAACAGGACGGATCCGATCAGGCGGGTGACGGACTCGCTGTCGGGGAACACCTGGACGACGTCTGCTCGGCGCTTGATCTCGCGGTTGAGGCGCTCGATGGGGTTGTTGGACCAGATCTTGG
>NZ_AUBL01000029.1 GCF_000429225.1 Actinomyces dentalis DSM 19115 | reverse complement strand
GCCCTGCGGTGGGCGGCCAACCACAGGCAGATGGTGTGGGCGATGGACTCGGGAACATCCAAAGTGGCAGGATAGGACAGCACGCGGGGACCCCCTGGTAGCGGATTCATTGGTCAGAACACACTATCCCGGGCGGCCCCCGCGCGCACCACCCCCACCCCCCGCCCAATCCCCCCCGCACCACCGCGCCGATCCCCGCCAGTCCGGGGGCTTTCCTGGTGAGAAAGGCTCATTGTATGCAACGTTCTTTAATTCCTTCCAACTGCTCCGAGTCGACGCCGTAGCGGCGAACATCCAAAGGCGTCACCCGACGCACGGCCTCCAGCTGCTGGGCGAACATACCCGTCTCGAAGCCAGGGTCGCGCTCGGTGACAGCGTTCACCAGCTCCTCGTCAGTGAACTGCCCCCACCTGCGTATCGCGTCGACATCGAGGTAATCGCGCGGCTCACCGCGCGAATACAGCGCGGAAACCTTGCTGCCGACCGCGTCCTCCACACTCAACACCGGCCCAACTCCGAGAACCACCGGGGCGCTTCTGCGCCAGTCAACTCCCAGATCGACCTCCAACCGCGTCTCATCGGCGGCGCGCACCCGCAGTCTGGCGAACCATGTCGCTCGGCGGACCTCCCCGACCTCGTAACCGCGTTCCCTTAGATCCTTCGAGACTCGTTCGATGGCTCTCACGAACTCCACGGGATCCCGGGTCGTGGTGAACAGATCGACGTCCTCCGTGGGACGGTCGATCACACCGTGCTCACGGATGGCGCCGGAACCCGCCAGGGCGAAACCGAACCCGGCAATGCCCGACAGGGCGATACGGGTCACCTCACGCTGCGCATCACGCTTCTCACTCATGCGCCCGCCCTGTCTCGAAGACGCGGGAAACGGGTCTCCCACAATTCACGGGCGCGCCGCGGCAGGAGCAGTTCCGGCCACACCTCCACGAGACGATCGCGATTGAGGATGGCCGCCTGATCGGCGACCGCGCCCTCAGCCACCACCGCTCGGTAGACCAGGCCGACACCGCCCTTCTCATCAAGATCGATGCGACCGTCTCCCGGCGCCCACAGCAGCGTATGGGGCAGTTCGACGACGCCGCCCGAAGGTCCCCTGAGATCGTCCAGACTCTCGGGAACCTCGTAGGGTTTCACATCACGAATGAACATCCGACGCTCGGCCTGCACCGTGCACCGCGCATCCTCGCACCGATCACCGCCGGTACTCTCGACCATGGTGAGGACCTCCCCGGCACTCCGAATCTCATGATACCAAAACGGCATGGACGCAGGAGAAGCGGAAAGGCTCCCGAACCGCGTCTACTGCGTGGAGAGCTCGAACCGTGCTCCGGTTCCGGTGAGAAAGATCCCTCGCACCGTCTCGCGGCCCTGCCCGGGCGGGCGGGGGTGGGGACGCCCCGCCTCACCCGGCGCCCCTCACACGGTGCGGCGCAGGATGACCGAGTCCCAGCCCCCGAGCCGCTCGGGCGCGCCCGTGCCGGAGCCGGCCGCCTCGTCGGCGGGCAGCGAGGCCATCAGCACGCGCTCGGCGTCGGACCACTCCCCCAGGTCCAGCCCCTCATCGGCCAGGCGCGCGGCCAGCGGCGAGCCGGGGGCGAGGTCGAGCCCGTCCCGCCCCCAGCAGGCCAGGAGCAGGACCTGCTCGCGCCCGCCGTCGGGCTGCCGGTCCCCGCCGTCCTGACCGCGCCCGCCGTCGGCCCGGCCCCCGTCCCGGCCGCCCTGCAGGCTCTCGCGCAGGATCACCCAGGCGGCCGGGTCGTCGGCGGCCAGGAGCCGGAAGGAGCCGAGGGCGACGGCGTCGTCGTCGTGGCGCAGCGCAATAAGGGCGCGGTAGTGCTCGAAGACGGACCCGGGCGCGCCCACCTGGTCGGCGGCGTTGATCTCGGTGTAGTTGGGGGTCACGGGGATCCACGGCTCGCCGGTGGTGAAACCGGCGTTCGCGGTCGCGTCCCACTGCACGGGGGTGCGGGCGTTGTCCCGGGAGACGCGGGCCAGGGCCGCCAGGACCCGGGCGGGGTCGTCGCCGACGCCGGTGCGCTCGTGGAAGTGGTTGATGGACTCCAGGTCCCGGTAGTCCTCCAGGCCGCGGAAGACCGTGTTGGTCTGGCCGAGCTCCTCGCCCTGGTAGACGTAGGGCGTGCCCCGGTGCAGGTGGAGGATCGAGGCCAGCGTCTTGGCGCTGAGCACCCGCCAGGCCGGGTCGTCGTCGCCGAAGCGGGAGACGGCGCGGGGCTGATCGTGGTTGTCCCAGTAGGAGGAGTTCCAGCCGCGCTCGACGCCGTCGACCGGGGCCAGGCCCTCCTGCCAGCGGGCGAGGTTCTCCTTGAGGGCGACGAAAGGCACGGGCCGCGGGTCGAACTTGCCGCCGGGACCGGCGTCCAGGCCGGTGTGCTCGAACTGGAAGACCATGTCGAGCTCGGGGGCGTCGAGGTTCGTGTAGCGCTGAGCCTGGGCGAGGGTGACGTTCGCAGTCTCGCCGACCGTGAGGATGTGGCGGGAGCGGGGCGCGAAGACGGTCCGCCACATCTCGTGGAGGAACTCGTGGACGCGCGGGCCGTTGGCGACGGCGGAGAAGCCGTCGCCGAACAGGTCGCCGTCGCGCTTGACGCCGTCGACCAGCGGGTGGGTCTTGGAGATGAGGGAGATGACGTCCATGCGGAAGCCGTCGACGCCGCGGTCGAGCCAGCGGCCCATCATGGCGTGCACGGCGCGGCGGACGTCGTCGTTCTCCCAGTTGAGGTCGGGCTGCTTGGGGGAGAACAGGTGGAGGTAGAACTCGCCGGTGGCCTCGTCCCAGGCCCAGGCGGAGCCGGAGAAGGCCGAGCCCCAGTTGGTGGGCTCGGTGCCGGGGCTGCCGGGCTCCAGGCCGGGCACGTCGCGGGCCGGCCGCCAGATGTACCAGTCGCGCTTGGGGTCGTCCCGGCGGGAGCGGGAGGCGGCGAACCAGGGGTGCTCGTCGCTCGTGTGGTTGACCACCAGGTCCATGACCAGGCGCATGCCGCGCCCGTGCAGTGCGGCGATGAGCTCGTCGAGGTCGGCGAGCGACCCGAAGAGCGGGTCGACGTCCTCGTAGTCGGAGATGTCGTAGCCGTTGTCGTCCTGCGGGGAGCGGTAGACGGGGCTGAGCCACACGACGTCGACCCCGAGCCGGTCGAGGTGGTCGAGGCGGGCGGTGATGCCGGGGATGTCGCCCACGCCGTCGCCGTCGGTGTCCTGGAAGGAGCGCGGGTAGACCTGGTAGACGACGGCGCGGCGCCACCAGTCGGGGTCGTCGCCGACGTGGCGGGGGCTGGTGATGAGGGCGGGGCGGCTCATGGGAGGACCTTCCGGTGCGGTGCTGGTTGCGGTGGACGACGGCGGTGGTGGGCTCCGGCCGATCCCGCCCCGGCCGCCCCGGCCGGTCCGGGCGGCGGACTCGATTCGGCCTTGCGGCGCAGTGCGGCGCGACGGCGGGCGGGATGTGACCGGGGCGGGGCCGAGCCGGCCCCGCCCCGCGGATCTCACTTCTGCGACCCCCGCATGACGCCGGAGATGACCCAGCGCTGGGCGAAGACGTAGACGAGGAACATGGGGGCGATCGCCATGAGGTAGGAGGCGAAGGACACCGGGTAGTTCGTGTTGAACTGCCCCTGGAAGACGTACTGGGCCAGCGGCAGCGTCGCCTTGGTCTGGTCGGTGAGGATGACCAGCGGCAGCAGGAAGTCGTTCCAGGCCCACAGGCAGGTGAGGATCCCGACCGTGGCGTTCATGGGCGACAGCAGCGGGAAGATGATCCTCCAGAAGATCTGCCAGCGCGAGGCGCCGTCGATCGCCGCCGCCTCCTCGAGCTCCTCGGGGATCGCCTTGATGAAGGAGGTGTACATGAGGATGTTGAAGGCCAGGCCGTAGACGACGTAGAGCAGGATGAGGCCCGCCTCGTTGTCCAGGTGCAGCAGGGCGGTCTCCTTGACCACCGGCAGCATGATGATGGGGAAGGGCACGAACAGGGCCGCCACGAAGTAGTAGTACATGCGGCGGAACCAGGGCCGGTGCATATTGCGCCCCAGCGCGTAGGCGACCATCGAGTTGGTCAGCAGCGTGAAGACGGTGGCCCCCACGGTGATGATCGAGGTGGTCAGCAGCCGCTTGGGGTAGGAGGTCGTCTCCCAGGCGGTGCGGAAGTTGTCCAGGCTCCAGTGCTCGGGCAGCGCCCAGCCGGAGGCAGCCAGCTCCTCGGTGGTCTTGAAGGAGGTGACGACGGTGAAGTAGAGCGGCACCAGGATCGTCAGGCTCAGGACGACCGCCAGGGCGGTGCCCCACCAGTTGGTGCGGCCGAAGGTACCCCTGGAGTGACGGCGGACCCGGTAGACCTCGGGGGCGCCGGCGCCCAGGCGCGACGCGGGGGCGGTGGTGGTGGTCATCGCGGATCAGACCCTTTCCTGGCTCTGGGTGAAGCGGAGCTGGGCGAAGGACAGCAGCACCACGATGAGGAAGTAGATGATGCCGTTCGCCGTCTGGTAGGCGTACTCGCCGCCCTGGAAGCCGTTGGTGAAGATGAGGTAGGAGATGGACTGGGTCGCGGTGCCCGGGCCGCCGCTGGTCAGGGCGACGATCTGGTCGAACACGCCCAGGAAGCCCTTGAAGGACAGCACCATGTTGATGCCCATGTAGGGGATGATGAGCGGCAGGGTCATGGACCACAGTCGCCGCACGGGTCCGGCGCCGTCGAGCGCGGAGGCCTCGTAGATCTCATCGGGCACGGTCTGCAGCCCGGCCAGGTAGATGATCGTGTTGTAGGCGACCGCCTGCCACACTCCCACGAGCACGATGGCGAGCCAGGCCAGGTCCTCGTTGGCCAGCAGCGAGGTGCTCAGCCACTCCCACCCCAGGGCCTGGCCGATCGCCGGCAGGTTGTTGGTGAACAGGTAGCTGAAGATGTAGGAGACGACCAGCACCGGCAGGACGTAGGGGACGAAGAAGACCCCGCGCAGCAGGCTCTGCGCCTTGATCCTGGAGTTGAGCAGCAGCGCCAGGCCCAGGGCGATGAGGTTGGTCAGGAGCGAGGCGACGATCGCGTACTTGAAGGTGAACAGGTACGAGCCCCAGATGATGTCGTCGGTGAAGAGGTTCTTGTAGTTGGTCAGCCCGACGAAGTGCCAGTCGCCGTAGCCCTTGGAGTTGGTGAAGGTGTAGAAGAACCCGGTCAGCAGCGGGATCGTCAGCAGCACGGTGAAGACGGCGGCCGCGGGCACGGTCATCCAGATGAAGGCCGGGTCGATCCTCCTGCCCCGGCCGCCCCGGTCCTTCCGGCGGTCCGACGGCGTCGCGGCCCTGGCCCCGGAGTCGGTGGTCGTGGTGGTCATCATGCGTTCGCCTTTCTCACGCCGTCTCGTTGATGCGGCGGATGACCTTGTCCCACCGGCTGTCCAGGGTGGTGATGAGCTGGTCGAGGTCGCCGCTGAAGAAGTACTGCTGGAGGTAGGAGTTGAGCGTGATGGCCGGCGGGAAGTTGTGGTCCGAGTAGGTCGCCACGCGCCCGGAGTCGAAGTAGGGCTGGAGGCCCTCCAGCGCGGGGTCGGTGGTGGACAGCGCCGTCAGGGTCGGGTAGGCGACCTGCTCGTCGCAGTAGGACTTCATATTGGCCTCGCTCATGAGGTACTCGAAGAAGCGCAGGCTCTCCTCGGGGTGCGCCGGGTCCTTGCCCATGGTCAGGGCGACGTCGACGCCGGAGACGACCCTGGTGTCGGCGGCGGTGTCGGCCGGGGTGGCGAAGGTGCCCAGGTTGATGTCGGAGTTGTAGGAGCGGATGGCGGGGATGGCGTAGGTGCCGTGCCAGTACATGGCCCCCTTGCCCTGGGCGAAGCCCTGGTTGCCGTCGTTGTAGCCCAGGCCCGCCTTGTCGGGGTTGCCGTAGCCGTAGGCCTGGAGCATCTTCTCGAACACGGGGGTGAGCTCGGCGAAGGAGGTCCCCGAGGACAGGTCGGCGCGCTTGGCGTACCAGGCGGCGACGCCGTCGGTGAGGAAGGAGCCGGACAGGGAGGAGAAGGCCGGCGCGCCGGTCCAGTTGTCCTTGGTCGCCCAGTAGAAGGGGTTGATGCCCCGCCCGGTGAGCTCGTCGCAGATGCCGATGAGCTCGTTCCAGGTGGTGGGCGGCTCCAGGCCCGCCTCGGCGAAGATGTCCTTGTTGTAGATGATGCCCGAGCCGTTGTCGGCGAAGGCGAGGCCGTTGGTCTGCCCCTCCCCGCCCTGGCCGAGGGTGTTGAGGATGGAGGCGAAGGCGGGGTTGACGCCGTCGAGCAGGGCGGTCCGGCCGAAGTCGTAGAAGATGCTGGTCCTGGTCAGCGCCCCGTAGTTGTAGTCGCCGTTGATGGTGATGAGGTCCGGCATGTCGCCCTTGACCAGGCGGGCCCGCAGGGAGGTGATGTTGTTGGCCTGGAAGTTCTGGGTGACGACGATGTCGGGGTTGGCCTCGTTGAAGTCGGTGCAGATCCGGTCGAAGAGGTTGATGGCCTCGCTCTTGAACTGGAAGAGCTCGAGATGGACCTTGCCGTCGCCGGACGAGCATCCGGCGAGTCCGCCGGCGGCCGCGAGCGCCGCCGTCCCCGCCGCGGCGGCGAGGAAGGAGCGCCTGCTCAGTGCTGTCATGGAGGGACCTCCGTGCATCCTTGCTTGAGGTGGGTGAGTGGGGTCTGGTCGCGGTTCCGGGGGCCGGGGCCGCGACCCGAGATTATTTTGCTACAAAATAAACGACGTGACAAGCCCCCGCCGTCGGGCATGATGGCCCCATGCCCGCTCAGAACGCGCCGCCCGCGGGCGGGGGCCCGACGGCCCCCGCCTCCCCGTGGGCGGAGCTGAGCGGGACCCAGCGGGCGATCGTCCTCGCCCTCCTGCGCCACGGGCGCCTGTCGCGCCCGCAGATCATGAGCCTGGTCGGCATCTCGCCGGGGTCGGTCACGCGGCTGACCGCCCCCCTCGTCGAGCGGGGTCTGCTGGTCACCCGCCCCGAGCGGGCCTCGGGCGCGGGCCGGCCCCCCTCCCCCCTGGAGGTGCGGGCCGACGCCGAAAGCCTCGTGGGTGTCTCCGTGTCGGCGCGCACCCTCACGGCCGTGCTGACCGACCTGCGCCTGAACGTGCTGGAGACGGCTCGCCGCCCGCTGCCGGGCCACGACCCGCGGCGGGTGACGGACTTGCTGGCCGACGTCGTCGGCGAGCTGCTCGCCCGCCGCCCGGCGGCGCCCGCGCCCAGCTGCCTGGGCCTCAGTCTGGGGGGCACGAGCCGCGACGGACGCACCGTCGACGAGGCGGTCTTCCTCGGATGGCGCGGCGTGCCGCTGGCCGCGGCGATCGAGGCGCGCACCGGCCTGCCGACCAGGGTCGGCAACGACCTGACCGCCCTGACCCAGCACGAGGCGTGGTTCGGGGCGGGCCGGGACCATGGGCGCTTCGCACTGGTCACGGTGGGAGTGGGCGTGGGCTACGGGCTGGTCGTCGACGGCGGGGTGATCACCTCGCCCGACGCCGAGCTCGGCCTCCTGGGCACCATCCCGGTTCCCGACGGCGCCCGCCCGCCGGTCGCCTCCCCGGCCATGGACTGTCTGACGGACACCGCCCTGGAGCGGGCCTGGACGGCGGCGGGCGGCGGACGGGCGCGGGCCGGGGCGATCGTGCGGCGCGCGGCCGACGGCGACCGGGCGGCCGTGGCCGTGTGCGCCTCCTTCGCCCGGCGCCTGGGGCGCCTGATCGGAATGCTCGCCGCCTTCACCCTGCCGGAGGTCGTCGTCGTGGCCGGTGAGCGCGCGACGATCGCCTCGCTGTTCGAGGAGCAGGTGATGGTGGGCATCGCGGCGGTGCGGCGCGCGAGCGCGCAGAGCCCGACGATCGCGGTGCGCGAGCACGAGCGGGTCGACTGGGCGCGGGGCGCGGCCTGCCTGGCCCTGAGGTCCCGGGTCATGGGCGAGCTGTGACGGGCGCGCCGCCCCGCCGCCCGCCGGCGAAGACGGGCCCCAGAGCCCCCCACCGCTCCGCCCTGACCAGCACCGGCACCTCGCCGAGGGGGTAGTCCCGCTCGTGGACGGCGCCCCCGTCCACCCGCTCTCCGGTCCACGGATCGATCCAGCTCCCGGCGGGCGCGTAGGTCCTCCAGGGGCCGCGCCCCGGCTCGGTCACGGGGTTGACCACGATGTCGTCGCCCAGCAGGTACTCGGTCTCGTAGTCCCAGATCGCCGGGTCGGAGGTCTCGAAGAACAGGGCCCGCATGAGCGGCTTGCCGCCGCGCAGGGCCCGCGCGGCCTGCTCCACCAGGTAGGGGCGCAGGCCCTGGCGCACCGCGACGAGCTCTCGCGCGAGATCCACGAGCCGCGGGCAGGACCGGCGCTCGGCGACGTTCCAGGGCGTCCTGTCGCGGCACGGGGCGCGGTGCCCGTTGAACTCCGAGTGGTACTGCATCAGGGGCATGAAGACGGACGCGCCCCAGGCCCGCAGGTAGAGCTCGGCCTCGGGCACGTCGCCGGAGAACCCGGCGATGTCCCACCCCCAGTAGACGACGCCGCAGGCCGAGGCCGTCAGCCCTGCCCGGATCGCGGCCCGGAAGGCCTCCCAGGTCGAGTCCTCGTCGCCCGCCCAGAAGGCGCCGTGGGCCTGGGAGCCGGTGAATCCGGAGCGGGAGAAGGTGACGGGGGCCCGGCCCTCGCGGCGCAGGAGGTCCCCGTAGGCGCGCGCGTAGGCCACCGGGTAGAGGTTGGCCCCCGCCTCCCCGGCGCTGCCGTCGCCGAAGCGCAGGTCCCGCCCCCAGGCGTGCTCGCCGCCGTCGGTCTTGAACCCGTCGACGCCCACGTCCGCGACGAGGTAGCGCCGCCAGCTCGTCCACCACCGCGCCCCCTGCGCGGTGGTCAGGTCCGGCATGAGCGCGCCGGGGAACCACCAGCCGCGGTTGGCGTAGGGGCGCCCGTCCGCCCGGCGGACGACGTGCCCGGACTCCAGCAGGGCGTCGCGCTGGGCGGCGGCCGGCGCGCCCAGGCCCGGCTCGTCCTTCTGCAGGGGGACCTGCCACAGGATGACGCGCACGCCCCGGTCGTGGAGTTCGGCGACCATTCCAGCGGGGTCGGGCCAGGCGCCGTCGGCCGGGAACTCGAAGTGCTCGTAGGAGTAGGGCCGGGAGGGGTCCCCGCGGTAGCGCGAGTCGCGGAAGATGCAGAACCCCTCCTCGTCGCTCCACGCCTCGATGACCACCACCGACACGGGGATCCCCTCCCGCTCGTGGCGCTCGACCTGCTCCATGACCCTGTCGCGGGTGTTCCACTCGTTGCCGGAGGCCCACAGCCCGAAGACCCACTCGGGCAGCTCCTCGCCGCGCCCCGTGCGCGCCGTGTAGGCCGCCAGGACCTCCTGGGGGGAGCCGTCCCACACGGGCGCCTCCACCTCGGGGCACGGCTCGGCCCGCCCCAGGTCGATCTCGACGATGAGCGCGTCGGGGTCGTCGGAGGCGATGGCCAGGCGGGTGCGGCCCGCGGCGGCCACGTGGAACCCCCATCCCGCCGCGCCGACGACGTGGGCGAAGGGCACGGGGAAGTAGGTGAAGGGCGTGCGCCACTGCCCCTTGTACTGCTCGAAGACGCGCAGGTCGACGTCGTGCCCGCGCTGGTCGATCGCGTCGTAGCGCTCCCCGAGCCCGACGACGTGCTCGCCGCGCTCCAGCCGCATGGCGAAGCGCACGCCGTGGGTGCCGGCCGACGAGGTCAGCCAGGCGATCGAGTCCCCGAGCGCCCGGCGGCACCGCAGCCGCCCCGCCTCCCCCCGGGCGGGGCCGGGCGTCCACCGCGCCGACTCCACCGGGAACCAGTCGGTGCGCGACTCCCGCCCGGAGGGATCGGTGACGAGGAAGCGGTAGCGCCACGGCCCCTCGGGCGCCCGGGGGATCGTCGCCGTCCAGCCGGTCGGGCCGACGGCGGCCGCCTGCGCGGAGGCGAGGTGCCCCTCTGCCCCGATGACCGGCCCCGCGGCGTCGGAGGGCGCCAGGGCGAGGCGCTCGCGCGCGCCGGCGCGCGTCTCGATCTCGACGACGGCCCCGGCCGGCGGGCGCCCCGGGACGATCCCGAGCCTGACGGGCTCCCCCGCGATCGGCAGCAGGGGGACGCGCTCCTCGTCGCCGTGGTCGTAGGGGTGGCCCCTGCCCTCGGGCACGTGGAGCGGGTCGGGTGCGGTCATGGCGCTGCTCCTTCACGGGTCGTCGCGGGGGCGGGCGGGGCCCCGAGGGTCTCGCCGGGGATCCAGGTCACGGGCAGGATCGTCCCGCGGGGGGCCAGCTCGTCCGCCGCAATGGCCCCGACGAGGTAGTCCACGGCCGTCGTGGCCTTGTCCCTCACCGACTGGCGCACGGTCGTCAGCCGCGGGACGGCGAACGCGGACATCTCCAGGCCGTCGAAGCCGACGACGGACACGTCCCCGGGGACGTCGAGGCCGCACTGCCTCAGCCCGGCGACGATCCCCAGCGCCAGGATGTCGCCGGAGGCGAAGACGGCCGTGATCTCCCTGCGCCCCTCCGCCAGGCGGTGGGCGAGGGCCTGCCCCTGCCCGAAGTCGACCTCCGCGAGGAAGACGTTGCGCCGCTCGAGGGTCGCGCCGTGCTCGGCGAGCCCCCGCCTGAGGCCGTCGAGCCTGGCGCGCACCACTCCCGGCCTGGCGGTGGAGGGGCCGGCGAAGGCGATGTTCCGATGCCCGGCCGCGGCCAGCTTCTCGCCGGCGATCCGCGCGCCGCCGACGTCGTCGATATTGACGTGGGAGACCTCGCCCAGGTCCTCGTACGCGTCGACGAACACCGACGGCGCGGCGACGCGGCGCGCGAAGTCGCGGGGGGCCATGGCGGTGGTCGCCATGACGACCGCCCCGGACACGTTCCAGGAGCGCAGCTGGGAGACCGTCTCCGCCACCCGCGTGGCGCCGCACAGCATGAGCGCGAAGCCGGCGCCGCGGGCCCGCTCCTCGCAGGCGCCCACGAAGAGCGACTCGTAGGGCGAGTCCAGGGCCGCGCGGCCCGGGACGGCGCCGTAGACCAGGGCGATGATCCGCGAGGAGCAGGACGCCAGGGAGCGGGCCGAGGCGTTGGGGACGTAGCCGATCTCCTCGACGGCGGCCCGCACCTTCTCGACGGTCGCCGCGGAGACCCTGCCCTCCCTCCCGTTGATGACGTTGGACACGGTCATGGCGCTGACCCCGGCGAGCCGGGCGACGTCCCGAAGCGTGGCCATGTCGTTCCTCCCGGGTCCGGCTGCGGTGTTGACCATCTTACAGACAGAGGTGTACCGTTAAACTAGGTTTAGCGCAACACCTTGTGCTGGACCGGCACCTCCGCCTCAGACACAGGAGTCCCCATGGCACCCGCCCCGCACCCCTCCCGCCGCTCGTTCCTCCTCGGCGCCGCCTCCCTCGCCGCCCTGATCCCGCTCGCCTCCTGCTCGGGCGGCTCGGGCGGCCCCACCAAGGACACGACGGCGGACAAGGGCCTGCCCGTCCAGGGGACCACCCTGACCTACGACCCCAACACCCTGGTCAACAACGGCGAGCCCATCACCCTGGAGTGGTGGCTGTGGGACGGCGAGGAGCAGTTCACCGCCTTCGCCGACGCCTACCGGAAGATCCACCCCAACGTCGAGATCAAGATCGTCAACCAGCCCTGGGACGACTACTGGACCAAGCTGCCCCTCGCCCTCCAGGGGGACAAGGGCCCCGCGATCTTCAACATCCACAACTCCCACCACGAGAACATCCTGCCGTACTGCGCCGCCTACGACATCGACCTGGATGCGGCCCGCACGGACTTCGTCGGCGTGAACGGGCACGTCATCGACGGCCGGGTGTACTACCTGGACTACGGCCTCATGACGGGGCTCATCTACTACAACAAGGCCATGTGGTCCGCCGCGGGGCTGACGGAGGCGGACATCCCCAAGACCTGGGAGGAGTTCCGCGCGGTGGCCAAGAAGCTGACCATCAACGAGGGCGGCTCGCTGAGCCAGGCCGGCTTCAACTTCAACACCTCCGCCTACGTCCTCCTGCTCGGCAAGCACTACCAGTCGGGCGCCAACCTGTTCGACAAGGAGGGCAAGAAGGTCCAGCTCGACACCGACGTCGTCAAGGCCGACCTCGCCTTCCTCACCGACCTGTACGGCGTCGACAAGGTCGGCTCGCCCGACTTCGGCAGCGACTCCGACGAGGCCTTCGGCCAGGGGCTGTCCGCCATGACCTACAACTGGGGCCACTACTACGGCACCCTGAAGGACAAGTACCCCTCCATCGACTTCGGCACCTTCCAGACGCCGGTCGGCGCCGCGGGCGCCGCGCCCTACGCCTACGACCGCTGCAACGGCGAGTCCACCCCGGGCATCAACAAGAACGCCCCGGCCGGAGCCCAGGAGGCCGCCCAGGACTTCCTGAAGTTCTTCCTCACCAGCGACGAGCTGCTCAAGAACCTGTGCCTGCGCTACAGCCTGTTCCCCGCGTCGGCCTCCCTGGCGGACAACGACGAGATCGCCGCCCACCCCGTCATGAAGGCGCTGGGCTCGATCGACCGCTACATCTGGCCGGGCCCCATGCCCGCCACCGTGGAGGACAACGCGAAGACCGCCGTCGCCGACGTCCTGTACAACGGCGCCGCGGCGCCCGCGGCGCTCTCCGCGGCGCAGTCCGCGATCGACGCCGACCTGGCCAAGACCTCCTTCGTGTCGGTGGAGGGCGACTACGCCCACGCCGACGAGGCCAAGTAGAGCGGCCGAGCCGAGCAGAAGCAGCCGAGTAGAACAGGAGTCCGGCGGTGGGCGGCCCCGACCGCCCACCGCCCCGATCATGAGCACCACCACCATCCCCACCGGGGGCGGAGACCCCGCCACCAGACCCAGGACCCCCGCCGCGGGCGGAGCCCCCGCCGCCGGCCGCAGGCGCGCGTACGCCGGCGAGCGATCGCTGCGCAACGGCGTCGTGGCGCTGATCGTCATCTTCAACGCCGTCCTGCTCGTCTACCCGATCGTCCAGGCCCTCCTGGGCTCCTTCCACCAGTGGAACCCCCTCAACGGCACCTACCGGTGGGTCGGCCTGGAGAACTACTCCGACCTCGCGGCGGACCCGACGTTCTGGACGTCCCTGACCAACACGGCCTACTTCTCGGTCGTCGTCATCGCGCTGCGGGTCGTCCTCGGCCTGGCGCTGGCCTACGCGATCTGGTCCCGGGTCACGCGGCACAAGACCTTCTTCCGCGCCGTCTTCTACATGCCGACCGTCACCCCCATGGTGGCCATCGCCTACGTGTGGAAGCTCATGTACAACCCGCAGATCGGCGTCTTCCACAGCCTCCTGGGGATCGACCTCAACTGGCTGCACAACTCCCGCTGGGCCCTGCCCGCCGTCATGGCCATGACCGTCTGGAAGGACTTCGGCTACGCCGTCATCCTCTTCCTGTCGGCCCTGCACTCCCTGCCCGAGGACGCCCTGGAGGCGGCGAGCGTGGACGGGGCGTCGGCGTGGCAGAGGTTCCGCTACGTCATCAACCCGCTGCTGCGGCCCATGACGGTCTTCGTCGTCATCACCTCCCTCATCAGCTACGTGCAGGCCTACGTCCAGATCCTCATCATGACCGAGGGCGGGCCCGGCAAGTCCACCTACCTCATCTCCTACATCATCTTCGACGAGGCCTTCCAGAAGTACGACTTCGGCTACGCCTCGGCGATCGCCTTCGTGCTCCTGGTCATCACCGCGGCCCTCACCGCGCTGTCCTTCTCCGTGTCCTACCGCCGCAGCGGGGGTGCACGATGAGCCGGCGCATTCAGACCATCGTCCTGGAGGGCGTCCTGGCGGTGCTGGGGATCACCACGGTGTTCCCCTTCGTGTGGATGCTCTTCTCGGCCTTCAAGCCCAACCGGGAGATCGTCAGCCTCCGCCAGTCCCTCCTCCCGCAGGAGTGGACCCTGGAGAACTTCACCGGATTGCAGGACAAGTTCGACTTCCTCCGCTTCTTCCTCAACAGCCTCGGGGTCGCCCTGGTCATCACCGCGGTGACCATCTACACCAGCTGCCTGTGCGGCTACGTCCTGGCCAAGTACCGCTTCCGGGGGCGCAACGCCGTCTTCGGCTTCATCCTGGGCACCATGATGATCCCCTGGGCCGTGACCATCATCCCGCGCTACAGCATGTTCGCGTCCTGGGGGCTGCGCGACCACTACATCGCGCTGATCCTGCCGGCCGCCCTGTCCGGGTTCGGCATCTTCATGTTCCGCCAGTCGATGAGCGACATCCCCGACGCCATCCTCGAGGCGGCCCGCATCGACGGCGCCGGCGAGATCTACATCTTCCACCGCATCGTGCTGCCCATGAGCCGCAACCCCATCTCGGCCCTGGCCATCTTCCAGTTCCTGTGGTCCTGGGAGGACTACCTGTGGCCCTACCTCATGATGGACAGCGAGGACAAGCAGGTCCTGGCCGTGGGTCTGACCACCTTCAACGGCCGCTACGGAACCGACTACGGTGGTCTTTTCGCCGCCACGACGATCTCCGTCATCCCGGTCCTCGTCGTCTACCTCATCTTCCAGAAGCGCTTCATCGCAGGCGCCGCCGCCGCCGCAGTCAAGGGCTGATCCATGACCTCACCGCTGTCCCCCGCCCCCGCCGGGCTCCGCCCCGCCCCGGCCCGCCCCGACGCCGTCGTCACGGCGGACGGAGCCCGCTTCACCGTCCTGACCGACCGGCTCATCCGCATGGAGCACTCGCGCACCGGCGACTTCGTCGACGCCGCCACCCAGCTGGTGGTCTCGCGCGACCTGGGCCCGGCGCCCGACTTCGAGGTGCGCCGCGGGGAGGACCGGGTCGAGATCCTCACCGCCCACCTCCACCTGACCTACCAGCCCTCCCGGGGCTTCTCCCGCTCGGGCCTGACCGTGAGCCTGCGCACCGCCGTCATCAGCCCCCACGGCGGCGCCTGGCGCCACGGCGATACCTGGGACCCCGAGGAGACCTACCCCACCAACCTCGGCGGCACCCGCCGCACCCTGGACGAGGTCGACGGGCGGGCCCGCCTGGACCCCGGCCTGCTCGCCACCCACGGCATCGCCGTCGTCGACGACTCCGCCTCGCTCCTGCTCCAGCGCGACGAATGGGTCCGCCCGCGCCCCGGCGCCGACCCCGTGGACGGGCGCACGCCGGACGAGGACCTGTACCTGTTCGGGTACGGCCAGGACTACCGGGGGGCGCTGCGCGACTTCTTCGCCCTGACCGGCCCCACGCCCCTCATCCCGCGCGCGCTGCTGGGCAACTGGTGGAGCCGCTTCCACAAGTACTCCCAGACCTCCTACCTGGCTCTCATAGACCGGTTCGCGGCCGAGGAGCTGCCCTTCTCCGTGGCCGTGATCGACATGGACTGGCACCTGGTGGACATCGACCCGGCGATCGGCAACGGCTGGACCGGCTACACCTGGAACACCGACCTGTTCCCCGATCCGGAGCGCTTCCTGGCCGCCCTGCACTCCCGCGGCCTGCAGGTCGCCCTCAACCTGCACCCCGCCGCGGGCATCCGCCGCCACGAGGCCGCCTACGAGCCCATGATGCGCCGGCTCGGCCTGGACCCCGCCTCCGGCGACGAGATCCCCTTCAACATCGGGGACAAGGACTTCACCGCCGCCTACCTCGACCACGCCCACCACCCCCTGGAGGAGCAGGGCGTGGACTTCTGGTGGCTGGACTGGCAGCAGGGCGGCGTCACCGACATCCCGGGGCTGGACCCGCTGTGGATGCTCAACCACGTCCACTACCTCGACTCCGGGCGCGAGCGCACCCGCACCGGGGCCGACGGCCGGGTCGAGCGCTACCGCCGTCGGCCCATCACCTTCTCCCGCTTCGCCGACGCCTCCAGTCACCGCACGCCCATCGGCTTCTCCGGGGACACGGTGATCACCTGGGACTCCCTGCGCTTCCAGCCCGAATTCACCGCCACCGCCGCCAATATCGGCTACTACTGGTGGTCCAACGACATCGGCGGGCACATGTTCGGCCGTTGCGACGACGAGATGGCGGCCCGCTGGGTCCAGCTGGGCTGCTTCTCCCCCATCAACCGGCTCCACTCGACGGACTCGGTGTTCAACTCCAAGGAGCCGTGGCGCTTCTCCCGCGACGCCCGGGCCACCATGAACGCCCACCTGCGGCTGCGCCACCGGCTCGTGCCCTACCTGTACACGTGGGCGCGCCGGGCCCGCACCGAGGGCGTCGGCCCCGTCCGACCGCTCTACCACGACTTCCCCACGCAGATGGGCGCCTACGCCCACCGCACCCAGTTCCTCTTCGGCGACCTCGTGATCGTCCCCGTCGTCCACCCCGCGGACCCGGTCAGCACCCTGGCGCGCGAGGACGCGTGGCTGCCCCGGGGCACCTGGTTCGACGTCGTCACCGGCCGTCGCTACGAGTGCCCCGACGCCGCCGGGCGCGACCTGACCCTCTCGCGCCCGCTGGACCGCCTGCCGGTCCTGGCGCGCGCGGGCGCCGTCGTCGTCGGCGCTGAGGACCTGGGCGAGGCGGCCGGGGACAATCCGCGCCGCCTGTCCGTCATCGTCGTGCCGGGGGCCGACGGCGAGTTCGTCCTGGAGGAGGACGACGGCTCGCCCGACCCGGGCGAGGACGCCATCGTGCGCACCCGCTTCGCCCTCGCCTGGGACGAGGCGGGCGGGGCCTGCGACGGGGCCGGGGGCCGAGCCGGGGGCACGGCCCGCCTGACCATTGAGCAGACCGGGCCCGACGGCGTCGTCCCCGCCGAAAGGGAGATCACCGTCCACCTGCTGTGCGTGGACGACGCGTCGCTGCGGGCCGACCGGGTCGGGATCGGCAGCGGGGCCGGTGGGCGGGAGCCGGTGGTGACGGCGCGCGCGGCCGACGGCTTCGCGCTGGGCCCCGGCGTCGACATCGCCCTGGGCGCCGTCCGACCGGCCGACGGCGTCGAGCTGGTGCTCACCGGGGTGCGCACGCGGCCGCCGTCGTTGAAGGAGGAGGCTCTGCCCATCCTCGAGGCGGCGCAGATCGCCTACAGCGCCAAGGACCGGGCGTGGGGGGTGATCGCCTCCGGGGCCACCGGCGGGGCGCTGCTGGGCGGGTTGCGGGCGGCGGGACTGCCCGACGAGATTCTGGCCGCCTTCGCCGAGATCGGGTGAAACGGCTCCGGTGGGGGCGGCGGGGCCGGCTCGGCCGTCGTGCCGGCGCGTCAGCCGCCGTTCGGGCCCACCGGCCCGGACGCCGGGCGGTCGCGAACCCCGACCCACCCGACCTGCCGGGCGGCGCCCGGGGCCGAAGTCGGTCACCCGCGGGTCCCGACCCGCCCAAGCCGGCCCCCGGCGGACACGTGCGCTCCGGGCCTGCATCACCGCGGAGCCCGACCCGCCCCCATGGGCCACACGCGCCTCACCGGACACGGATTCCCCTCCCGGAAGCGGGGTCTGAAGCGCAAAATGGCGCCCTGGGAGGATCGTTCCGCCCCGCACCCGGCATCGGACTCACAAGAACCGCGGAATCACGCGGAAGTCGCCGAACGCACCCGACGTGCCGGCGCGAACGATCCTCCCAGGGCGCCAAATCTCCTCCGAAGACGCATCAGGACCGTCCCCGCGACCTCCGCTGCGGACAACGAGCACGGAAAGCGCGTGTCGGAACCTCGGGTCGTCCCCGTGACACCCGCCGCGAGCCGGCGTGGCGCGGGACCGGCGGGCCCCGCACGATATTCCGCGAGCACGTCACTTAACCCGCGAGAACGTCTGCTAGAGGTACGTGCTCGCGGGTTAAGTGACGATCTCGCGGATTAAGTGACGTGCTCGAACAACGATCCCGTACGCCGCATCCCCGGGCGCGGACGGCGACTCGGAGAAGGCGACTCCCGCGTACTTTTACGGGTGCACGACCGCGCCGTGCGCACGGGGAATGACATCATTGAGCCTTTCTCACCAGGAAGCCCTCAGGACTGGCCGGGATCGGCGTGATGGTGCGGGTGGGGCTCCTGGGGCGGTCCGGGGCGGGGACGTGTCCAAATCTGTTGCGAAGGCGCCCCGGGCCGGTAAGAACTCGCAATAGACGTCAGAATCGGGAGACGAAAATTCGCCTCCATAGAAACCGTCATCATATTCGATATTCTTGAAATAGAAGTTGACGTAAAAACCGCTCATCTTTTCTAGCTCACCCAGCAATGAATGCCTTCCGGAACTCATCCTCACTTACCCTCATTTGCTGGACGAACGCATCATAGTTTTGTGCATCAAGCGGAATTTTCAACCCGTGCTTGGTGACGCTGACGTCACCTCGTGCCGTGACGTTCGCCTCATAGGTGGATCCCTTGTTCATCCAAAGGAGCAGGTCGTCGGTTCCGGTCGCCTCTGGATACAAGTAATAACCGGCCTTGGCATCGAACCGGAACATGTAGGCAAGCACCTGCAGATAATCGCGGTTTCCGATGTTGTCGATTGGCTTGTACTTGGCATCGGCAATAATTCTCGTCTCGTTATTCCTGCTGATGAAATCCGGGTAGATCAACCCGATATTCCCGTCAAAGAGCCTCTGTGCTCCCTTGCCGCCCTTGTTCATCGGATGGTAGAAGGCATCTTCAATCAGGGAATTGACGTATTCCTCCCATAGCCACGCTCCGTCGAACAGGATGCCGTATATCTGCCGCAAGCCCGAACCTATCTGATGCTTCTGGTGCTGAAGAATCAAAAGGCACAGCCTCTGGAGTGCGAAATATTCTCGGAAGTATGCATGTCGTATGGAGTTCTTCTTGTTCGCCTCTACTATCTTCTGGCGATCATACAGCTCGTAGGAAGGGGTCGCCTCGATGACGAGCTTCACTTCGTCTTTCACTCTGGTGAGTAGATGACCGCCGTATGGCTTTCTCTTAATGAACTCGATCGTATGGCGCACCAGCTCCATCAAGATATTGTCGTAGGAGAATTCTCTTTGGCTGTATGCGACATTCCCGGTAAAGGGCGTGTTCAGCTCGATATGCCTTGCGATGTCGACGGTTCCCTTCACATTTCCGTCGTTATACCAGTTGCGGACATATCTCTTGAAGAGCCCTTTTCTCATGGCCGTCTTCAAATAGTACGGGAAGAGAAAGAGCAGGAAATTGAAAAGACGGTTGTTCTGGTCTGCGTCAGATTCTAAATCCACGATGTTGGGAAAGTCCAGCACGCGGTCGAGGAGGTATTCGAAAAAGTAGTCCTCCTCTTCAGAACTGAACCGGGATTCGATGATCAGCCGCTCGTTTCCGCAGCCGAGAAAGCCCATCACGTTCCCTGCCCGGTAAGAGCCATTGACGCTTTGGAGGATCATCTGATCTTTCGTTAGATCCTCCGCTTCGACGATGAATTCGGGGAACACAAACACACCCTCGCGCTCCAGTTGCTCGAGTGTCTTATCAGCAATCCGGCGCGTAAGGACTTCGATGCTTGAGAAAGCGTATTTCTTTACTTGTGTGTTGTCCTTAATTTTGAGCAGCTTCATCGGCATCTCCGTCGGTCGGCTTATGGTACCCATAGGCCTTAGCAAGCCGATTCATAATGCTTTCCTCGTCATACATCCCCTGAATGTATTCCTGAAGCAGCGGGTGCAAATAGTCCGTCCAGAGCTGGTCGAACGTCAGCGTCTTCAGCTTCAGGAAATAGGAAGCACCGATCTGGTAATTCTCGTTAAGATCCTCGACGGCGGCAATCTCTCTGTTCAGCGCCGACATGCGCCTGATTGCCTCTGCCTCAAGCTCCTCATCCTCCAGATTTGCCAGCATTTCAAGCCGCTCGTCTGCCCTCAGCTCAACAAAACGGAAACGGCGTCTCATGGCAAAATCGAAGTTGTCGACAGAGCGATCAATGTCATTCATCGTGCCGATTATGTAGACGTTCTCTGGGATGTAGAACTTCTCGTCTGGATCGGCGTGGAGGTTCGCATACTGCGTCGAGATCTCTCCGGCGCGACCGCGATATCCCGGATCGATGGCGAAGAACAGTTCGCCGAAAATTTTAGAAATCTCACCGCGATTGATCTCGTCGATGATGAATATGTATTTCTTCAATTCGGTCTGCTCGGTCTTTCCCTTTGCGCTGGACGCCTTCTTCGACTTGATCGCTTTGTAAATGGCGAAATCATAGGAATAAGCCTGTGTAGCGAAGGTCTTACCGAAAAACGCGGTGATGTCTTTAATCTTCGTGAATTTAACGTCAGACTCAAGCATCCGCCGAATCTCGTCAACGTTCAGCGCCAGCTTATTAACTGTGGCATTTCCGGGTATCGAAATATTGATATGGCTTTCGTCCACACTCGTGATAGTGAACTCGTTACCATTTATGGTCTTGAATGTGTCAACACCGAGCTCGATGCCGGAGAAGAAATCTGTCATGGATTCTTGAACAGATACTTCTCTCTCGATAGCCTCTTCTGATTTCTGGGAGTCCTCGTAGTTCTTGCGGGCACGGGCAATGAACTTCTTGAAGATGCCATCCTGCAGCTCGAAGCCCATCGTCCCGTCATCATTCACTTTGGGGCGCAGTCCCTCCACGAAATTGGAGTAGTCATAGCTCGGGTGGAACTGGACGAACTCGACTTGCTTTCTCTGTTCTTCGGAGAGCTGGGTGAACTTTTCATAGTATCCGTTGCTGATGATATCGGCGGCTATTTCCTTAGCAAGGTATGACTTGCCCGTGCCCGGAGCGCCCCGGAAAATCAAATTCTTCGACTCTATCAGCATGGACGAGAAGGGATTCTGATATCCCTTGAACTGCTGAACAAGCTCCTCCTGAGCAGCCGCCTCTGCTGTGGCTTCCTGCTCTTCCTGCTCGTCCTTTTTACGATAAGTCAGGATCATCTTATCGCCCGGTTCGCCGAATCGCTTCAGACACTCTTGAACGAAGATGATGGTCGAGAATACATTCCAGCAATACAGCACGAACTGTCTGCCGTTGTCGTAACTGTAGGTGAGGTACTCTATGGTCTTACGATGCTGCCTGAATTCCTCCACGCTCGTGTAAATGCCGCAGATTGTTTCGCTGGAGGGATTGTACTTGCATACAGGAAAACTCTCCCGACCTTCAACCGAAAGGGATGCAATCTGCTTCTCGAAAACCTGACATGCAATTCGGGGCATGGTCTGATTGGAATTGCGTCTTTCGCCTTTGCTGTAGGTGCGCTTAATAACCTCACCGTCAGATTTCTGGAGATAAGCATTCAACGGCTTGTAGTTGTCACCAAGGGAGAGGTTGTCCATCGTGAAGCGTTCGTCTGTAGAGGTCACGCTATCGGCTGTGATTGTCATCTCGAACTTTTCTTGCTTGACCTCGATATTGAAGCCCTGCCCCTGCAGGTAGGACTTCGCCTCGACGGCATTAAATCCCTCAGTGTCGACTTCTTCTCCCGTAGCTATATGTGCAGCAACGGCAATCACATATTTCGGCGGGTATTTCTTCCCATCCTCAGTAACAAGTTCATATTTCGTGCTCTGATTATGGAAAGGCGCACCCTTTTCATCGATGTATTTCAGAGCATCGGCAATGTTTTGTTCACTAATCTTTGGGATAGCCATGCTACGCCTCCTTCCATATTTCTCTTCTGGTTCCAGATATTTTCTCCATGCTGTAGTGTCTCTTTCGCGGTAATCTCCCGATTACGGAGTCCCCGTGTTATTTAAGCCATCGGACTGCCTTTTGACACTCGGGAATCTCCTCAGCAGAATCGCTCCGAGTGATTCATTTCCTTCCTATTGAGTCAATTCATGCACGATGACATAGAAGGTTATTCAGTGGACGTCTGCGCACATTTCCGGGAATCGATATTATGATGACCGGTTCCCATTGAGGCATGATGGCTGGCGAACAACGTCAACAACCTCGTGAGGAACGGGCTATCGTCATGGAGTATACCACGGGGCTGCCTACCGCCAAGTTCGCCGATTTGCTCACCCTCATCCGCCTGCGCGAGGAGTGGGTCGAGAGGTATCCGCCGAGCCTGGGGCTGAGGACTCGCTGAGGGCGGTGCTGATCTACATGCGTCACAATGTGATACAGGCGGTGATCGGAGAGCAGCTGGGTGTGTCCCAGTCCACGATCTCGCGGGCCATCGGGGCCGTGACCGATGCGATCGTGGCCCTGAAGGACGTGCTGCTCACGGCCGAGGAGGTGCCCCAGGGGTGCGATTACGTGGTGGACGGCACTCTCTTCCCCTGCTGGAGTTGGCGCAATCACCGCGAATTGTGGTCGGGCAAACACAAGACGACCGGCGTGAACGTCCAGATCCTGATCCTGCCGGACGGCCGCCTGGTGCAGGCTTCCGATCCTTATCCGGGGTCCATGCACGGCGTGGCCGCCCCAGGCTCCTCCGGACTGCTCGAGGGAATCGACCCCTCCAGGTGGATCGCCGACAAGGGCCATATCGGAAGGGGAATGATCACGCCCCATAAGAAGCCCCCCAACGACGAACTGAGCGAGGCGGCGAAAGAGGCCAACAAGAGCATCAACCGGATCCGCCGGGCCGAAAGAGCGGGACATCGCCCACATCAAGGCCTGGAGAATCCTCCACACCGACTACCGGCGCCCCCTGACACATTCGAGCAGACCATCACCGCCGCACTCTCACTCTATATTCCTTCAAAACCGCCCCCTGAATAACCTTCCCGGGCGCCGAGACGTGCACTTCGCACTCGAAAGTGCAGTTCCAACCGTCGTTCTCGAGTGCAAAACGCACATCTCGAGGGCGAAATGCACCTCTTGAGAGCAGAATGCACATCTCGACGAGCACAGGATCGACCCGCCTCCCACTATCTCGGACGGCCCCGCCCACGCCGCCCCGCACCGGTCCCGGTCCGCGGACCACGACTCCCGGCGAGAAAGGCTCATTGCGCCCCTCTCGTCCCGAGGGGGCGCGGGGCGGGGCCGCGCGCTCGGCCAGCACATCCGGGTCGACGGTCTCGTCCCGAGGGGGCGCGGGGCGGGGGATCAAAACCACGCGCCAGCCACCTTTTTCGTCACCGGACCTCCCACCACCGATCCGCCCGAGCCCGCGGGAGTCGCAAGCGGCGACGCTCCGCCCAGCGAGGAGGAGAATGAGGGGCGTGAGCAGCACCCCGTACTCCCGCCCGCCGCTGGCCGGGCGCGTCGTCGTCGTGACCGGCGTGAGCAGGCGCGCCGGCATCGGCCACGCCATCGCCTGCCGGGCCGCCGACCTCGGCGCCTCACTCGTCTGCCACCACTACTCCCTGCACGACGCCGAGCAGCCCTGGGGCGCCGACTGCGTGGAGGCGACCCTGGACTCCGTGCGCGCTCACCTGACGCCCGGCGCGCGCCTGACCGGCATCGAGGCCGACTTCCGCGATCCGACGGCGCCCCGGGCCGTCATCGAGCACGCCGTCGCCGAGCTCGGACGCGTCGACGCCCTCGTGTGCAACCAGGCCTCCTCCGGGCGCGACGGCGGCCTGGAGGAGATCACGGCCGCGGACCTGGACCACCACTGGGCCGTCGACGCCCGCGCCGGCCTCCTCTTCGTCCAGGCCTACGCCGAGCGCTTCCGCCCCGACCCGGACCGGGATGCCCCCGCCCTGGCCGGCTCGGCGGTTCTCATGACCTCCGGCCAGGGCCTGGGGCCGATGCCGCGCGAGATCGCCTACTGCACGGCCAAGGCGGCCCTGGCGGGGATCACACCCTCGCTGGCCGCGGGACTCGCCGAACGGGGCATCCGCCTCAACACGGTCAACCCCGGCCCGGTGGACACCGGTTACATGGACGCCCCGACGCTGCGCGCGGTCGATGCCATGTTCCCCTCGGGCCGCACGGCCCGGCCGCAGGACCCGGCCCGGCTCATCTGCTGGCTCCTGACCGACGACGCCTCCTGGGTCACCGGCCAGGTCATCTCCACCGAGGGAGGATTCCGGCGCTGAGCCGCCCGTGAGAAGGATGATGAACAACACCACCGCGCCCGCCGCCCCGGCCCCCGTCCCCGCTCCCGAGCCGACCGGAGCCGCGCCGACCGGGACCGGATCAACCGGGGCCGCGCCCGCCGCCCCGGGGACGATCGAGGGCATGACCTTCCGGCCCGACGGCCGCTTCTGGATCGTCTACGCCTGCCTCATGACGGTCCAGTTCCTCGCCGCCATGTACCACACGGTCGTGGCGACGGCCCTGCCCACCATCATCGGCGACCTCGGCGGGGTCGCCCACATGTCGTGGGCCGTCACCGCCTACACCCTGGGCCAGACCCTCGCCATGCCCGTGTACGGCAAGGTCGGCGACGCCCTGGGCCGCAAGCCCCTCTACCTGCTGGCGATCGCCCTGTTCGTGGGCGGCTCCGCGCTGTGCGGGACGGCCGCCGGCATGCTCGGCTTCACCGTCTTCCGCTTCCTCCAGGGCCTGGGTGGAGCCGGCCTCATGATCTGCTCCCAGGCCATCGCCGGCGATCTCATCCCGCCGCGGGTGCGCGGGAAGTACCTGGCCCCCATGGGCGCCATGTTCGGCATCGCGGCGATCCTGGGCCCGCTGCTGGGCGGCTGGCTCACGGACTGGCTCGGCTGGCGCTCCATCTTCTGGTTCTTCCTGCCCTTCGGCGCCTTCGCCTGGATCGCCGTCGCCCTGGCGCTGACCATGCCGCGCCGCCGGGTGCGGCTGAGCATCGACTGGGCGGGGCTGGCCCTGGCCGGCGTCGGCGCCACCGGCATCGTCCTGCTGGCCACCTGGGGCGGAACGGCCTACCCGTGGAGCCATCCGCTCATCGTGTGCCTGCTCGTGGTCACGACCGGCTCGTGGGCGGCGCTGGTCCCGGTGGAAAGGCGCGTGCGGGACCCGCTCATACCCCCGCGGATCCTGGCCGACCGCACCTTCGTCGTCGCCACGATCGTCTCGGTGCTCATGTGCGCCTGCCTGTTCGGCATGAACGGCTACCTGCCCACCTACCTGCAGATGGTCCACGGCGTGAGCGCCACGGTCTCCGGGCTGGTCCTCGTGCCCGGGGCGGCCGCCATGTTCGCCGGCTCCCTCGTCTCCGGGTGGCTGGTCAGCCGCACGGGCCGCTACCGGATCTACCCGGTCGTCGGCTCTCTGCTGGCCGCCGCCGGCATGGCGGTCCTGGGCGCCGTCCCCGCGGGGGCGTCGGTGTGGTGGTTCGGGGTCGGCGTCTTCGTCCTCCAGCTGGGGGTGGGCATGTTCCTCCAGCTGAGCGTTCTGATCATCCAGAACGCCCTGCCCGCGCGGATGCTGGGGACGGCGACGAGCACGAACAACTTCTTCCGGGAGATCGGGGTGTCCATCGGCAATACGGTGGTGGGCGTGCTGTTCACCGGCCGTCTGACCGTCTCGCTGCTGGGCATGGGGATGAGCGAGGACGCGGCCGCCTCCATCACGCCGGCCGTCCTGCGGGACCTGGACGGGACGACCCGCGCCGCCGTCGTCGGCGCCTACCAGCACGCCCTGGCGCCCGTCCTGCTCGGCCTGGTCCCGGTCCTGCTCGTCGCCGCCGTGGCGGCGCTGGCGTTCAAGCCGATCCCGCTGTCGGTGAAGACGGGCCTGGAGCAGATCGAGGACGAACTCGCGGCGCAAGATGGGCGGCGGAGCGGGCGGGCCGACGGCGCTGACGGCGCCGACGACGCCGGTGCCGGGGGCGCCGGGAGCCCCGGGGACGCGCCGTCGTCGGCCCGCCGAGAGCGCCCGAGCCGATAGCCTCGGTCCATGAGCCAGACCGAATCCGCCGCCGACTCCTCCAGCGCTCCCCCCGCCGCCGACTCCTCCGGCACCGGCGTCCAGCCCGCCGAGCGCTTCGCCGCCGCCCAGCGCTATTTCGCGGGCGACCCGCGCTCCAACCGCGAGCGCATGCTCGCCCGTGACTGGTACGTCGCCAACGACCCCGACAACGCCCGCATCGCCGCCCGCGCCCGACGCGAACTGGGCCGCTACGAGCGGGCCTTCGCCGAGGGCGAGCCCGACGCCCAGGCCCACCTGCGCGCCGCGATCCCGCACCTGGGGGCCGGTGCGATCCTCCTGCCGCCGGTGCGCGTGGACTACGGGGAGAACATCATTGTCGGCGAGGGCAGCTTCGCCAACTACGGGCTCACCGCCCTGGACGTCGCCACCATCACCATCGGGGTGCACTGCCAGTTCGGCCCGAACGTCCAGCTGCTCACCCCGATCCACCCCCTGGAGCCGACGCCGCGCAGGGCCGGGCTGGAGAGCGCCGACCCCATTGTCATCGGGGACAACGTGTGGCTGGGCGGCGGCGTCATCGTCTGCCCGGGCGTGACGATCGGCGACGACTGCGTCATCGGCGCGGGCGCCGTCGTCACCCGCGACATCCCGGCCCGTTCCCTGGCCGTGGGCTCCCCCGCCCGGGTCATCCGCACGCTGGACGACTCCACCTTCGTCCCCCGGCGCCGGTCGTAGAGTCCGGGGCGGCCCCGACCGCCGGCACCATCACCTCTCCAAAGGAGCCACCGCCGTGAACCCCGAAGCCTTCTCCGATTTGGCCTCCGCCCGGCACTCCGTGCGCGACTTCCGGCCCGACCCGGTGCCGGGCGAGGTCCTCGACGCGATCCTCGACGACGCCCGCCAGGCCCCGAGCTGGTCGAACACCCGGCCCTTCATGGTGGCGCTGGCCACCGGGGAGCGGGCGGACCGCCTGCGCGCCGCCTACGTCGCCGAGTTCGACGCGACCCTCCCGGTCCAGCACAAGGAGCGCGGCGCCATGGCCCGCCTGGTCCTGAGCGGCAGGGCGCCCGACGGCGACTACCGCACCTGGGCGCCCTATCCCGCGGAGCTGCTGCCCCACTCCCAGGCCGTCGGCGGCCGGCTGTACGCGCACATGGGCATCGCCCGGCAGGACCGCCAGGCCCGCGACGCGGCCGCCCGGCGCAATTGCGAGGCCTTCGGCGCGCCGGTCATCGGCTTCGTCCTGATCCACAAGAGATTCATGCCCTTCGCCGCGCTCGACGCCGGGCTCATGCTCCAAACCCTGTTCCTGTCCGCCAAGGCCCGCGGCGTCGACTCCTGCCCCCTCGGGGTCCTGGCCACCTGGCGCCGCCCCTTCGACGCCGAGTTCGAGGCGCCGGCCGACTACGGTCTCATCACGGGCTTCGCCCTGGGCTACGCCTCCGACGCCCCGGTCAACGACTTCCGGGCCGAGCGGCGGGCCGTGCGCCTGGTGCCGGCCCGGTCGTGAACCGGGCGGGGCGGGCCCGACCAGGTCCGGCTCGCGACCCCGATGGCCCCGTGAGCCGGGCGGATCGTCACCGGCCTCCGCTGTCCGCGGTGCTCGACGCCGCTCGTCGTCGTCCGCCAGCGTCCGACGGCGCGGCGCCCGCCCGCACCCGCCGCCGTCACCGCCGCTCGACGGCGTCGCCGTCCGCCGGCGCCGGACGCCGCCATCGCGGCGCCAGCAGCATTCCCCGGCGTCGGGCCGCCAGGAGGATCACCGCGGCCGCCGTCGCGCACACGACCACGGTGACGACGGAGCCCTCCACGCCCATGTGGCCGCCGGTGAGCCAGTCGGGCCCGTGGAAGGTCGCTTCGAACAGGCCCCGTTTGATCATTCCGGTTCCCGAGACGTCGGAGCCGAAGACGCCGCCCTGGATGAAGTTCCAGGACGCGTGCACCCCGATGGCCAGCCACAGGCGCCGGGTGAGCAGGTAGCAGGCCCCGAGCAGCGGCGCGGCCGTGAGGGCGATGATGAGGCAGCCGGACAGGGTCGCTCCGGGGTTGGTCAGGTGCAGCAGACCGAAGATGACGGAGATGGTTCCGAGCGCCCACCAGCTGCCCAGTCTGGTCTCGATGAGTCGCTGGAGGAATCCGCGGAACATCATCTCCTCGTTGAATCCTCCGAGGACTCCGGCCAGCAGGCCGACGACGATGCCCTCCGACCAGCCGACCCCGGTAATGCGGTAGGCCCCCGCCAGGGCGAGGACTGCGAAGACGGCGCAGATGAGCGCGCCGCCCAGCGCTAGCCCCGCGGCGAGTTCGCGCAGTGCGCCGGGGCCGCCCATCTCGGGCGCTTCACGGCAACCGATTCGTCGGACGATGAGGCGGTACCCCGCCACGACCGTGATCACGCACGTCGCCGAGACGAGGAGCGCGGTCGTCAGGTAGGCCATGGGTTGCGGCATGACGGATGTCAGCAGGTGCGTGCCGCCCCGCGCCACGACGATGATCAGGGTCTGGGTGAGGAGGAAGAGTCCCGCTCCGGCGAGCCCCTGGAGCCAGGGGCGTCGCTCGCGCGAGCCCGGAGCGGCGGGCTCCGCGGAAACGGCGGGGGCGGCGGAGTCCGCAGGAGCGGCGGGCTCCGCGGAAACGGCGGGGGCGGCGGAGTCCGCGGGAACGGAGGGAGGACGAGGATGCTGTGCCATGCGGCAATGACACCATGAGCCGCCCCGCCCCTCCATGGGGCCAGCACCAGGGACCGGGGCGGAGCCGGTGGGGCAAGGTGGAGCCGGCACCACCCCGGGCGCCGCGGACACCGTCTACTGCGCCCCTTCACCCTCCGCCACGCTCCTTTTTCTCGTACAGTGAAGGGTCAAGAGGCGTAGCAGAGACAAAAGGGCGTAGCGGACGCCTCGGCCAGGTCCGAGCCGGCGCGGACCCCTCAGATCCTGGCGATCGGCGCCAGGCGCAGTATGAGGCGCTTGGTGTTCTTCGCGCCGTCAACGGTGAAGGTGACGCGGGCGACGGTCGAGCGCCCCGTGCCCTCCAGGGCGACGACGTCCCCCTCGCCGTAGGCGTCGTGGCGGACGCGGTCCCCGACCTTCAGGCCGGCGACGGCGGCGGGCAGCGCCCCGCCGTCGGCCCCATCGGCCCCGGCGCTCGAGCCGTCGAGCCGCGTGGGCCTGCCCCGCTTGGCCATGCGCTCGGCCCGCCGCGCCTCGAAGCGGTCCTTGGGGGTCTCGACCCGGCCGAGCCGCCCCGTGCGCTTCGGGCGGCCCGAGCCGATCGCCGGGGCGAAGTCATCGTCGTCGGCCCCGCCGCGGCCCTCGGCCCTGTCGCGTCCGGCCCCGTCGCGGCTCGCGAAGCCGCCCCGACGCCCGGTTCCGCCCCGGCCCCCGCCGTAGCCGGACCGTGCGCGCCCTCCGGAGAAGCCGCCCTCGCCCCAGCCGGCCCCCCAGCCCGTCCCGCCGCCGCGCAGGGCCTCCATGGAGGAGGCCAGGCGCTTCCAGTCCATGACCTCGGCGGGGATGTCGTCGAGGAAGCGGGAGGCGGGCATGGCGCTGGCGGCCCCCCAGGCCGAGCGCACCGCGGCGCGCGTGACGTAGAGGCGCTCGCGCGCCCGGGTCAGGGCCACGTAGGCCAGGCGCCGCTCCTCGGCGAGATCGGTCTCGTCGGCCATGGCATGCGAGTGCGGGAAGATGCCGTCCTCCAGGCCGGTGACGAAGACGACCGGGAACTCCAGCCCCTTGGCGGTGTGGACAGTCATGAGGGTGACCCGCCCCTGGTCCTCGGCCTCGCGCGCCGCCTCCTCGTCCAGGTCGGCCGCCGGGGGGAGCTGGTCGGCGTCGGCCACGAGGCTGACCCGCTCCAGGAAATCGGCGAGCGCGCCGTCGGGGTTGGCGTCCTGGAAGTCGGCGGCCACCGAGTGCAGCTCGGCGAGGTTCTCCACGCGCGCGGCGTCCTGCGGGTCGTCGCTGGCGCGCAGCTCGGCGAGGTACCCGGAGGCGTCCAGGGCGGAGTCGAGGATGTCGGCGACGCCGTCGCCGGCGGCGAGCTGGTGGCGCAGCCCGACGAGCAGTTCGTGGAAGCGGGTCACCTGAGTGCGGGCGCGGGTGGTCAGGCCCTCGACGGCGGGCGGCTCATCGCCGTCGGCCCCCTGATCGCGGGCCTCGCCGGAGGCGGCCCCGCCAGCCCCGCCTGCGCCCTCACCGGTCGTTCCACCGGCCCCGCCCGCGCCCTCGCCGGTCGTCCCGGCGGCCCCGCCCGCACCGGCCCCGGCGCCGCCGCGGGGGCGCTCCTCCCCGGCGGCGTCGGCGATCGCGACCCCGAAGGAGACGCCGTAGCGGGCGGCGTGCCGGACCAGGGCCGCCTCCGCCTTGTCCCCCAGGCCCCGCTTGGGGACGTTGAGGATGCGGCGCAGGGACACGTCGTCGTCGGGATTGTCGACGGCGCGCAGGTAGGCGATGGCGTCCTTGACCTCGCGCCGCTCGTAGAAGCGGGTGCCGCCGACGACCTTGTAGGGCTGGCCGGAGCGCAGGAAGGCCTCCTCCAGGGCGCGCGACTGGGCGTTGGTGCGGTAGAAGACGGCCACGTCGCGGGGGCGCACGCCGGCCTCGTCGGCGAGGCGGTCGATCTCGGCGGAGATCCAGCGGGCCTCGTCGTGCTCGGAGTCGGCCACGTAGCCGGTGATGGGGGCGCCCGCCCCGGACTCGGTGAACAGCCGCTTCTCGCGGCGCCCGGAATTGCGGGCGATGACGGCGTTGGCGGCGTCGAGGATGTTCTGGGTGGAGCGGTAGTTCTGCTCCAGCAGAATGGTGCGCGCCGTCGGGTAGTCCTTCTCGAACTCTTCGATATTGCGGATGGTGGCGCCGCGGAAGGCGTAGATGGACTGGTCGGAGTCGCCGACGACGGTCAGCTCGCCGGGCGGCAGGGGGCTGCCGGCCCCGGAGGTGCCCGGGCCGCCGACGAGCTCGCGCACGAGCACGTACTGGGCGTGGTTGGTGTCCTGGTACTCGTCGACCAGGATGTGGCGGAAGCGGCGCCGGTACATCTCCGCCACGGCCGGGCGGGTCTGGAGGAGCCGGACCGCGCGCATGATGAGGTCGTCGAAGTCCAGGGCGTTGGCGGCGCCCAGGCGCGCCTGGTAGGCGCGGTAGACCTCGGCCAGGTGGCGCTCGAACGGGTTGGAGGTCACGGCGCGCTCGGCGAAGTCCTCGGGGGTGACGAGCTCGTTCTTCAGGTCGGAGATGCGGTGCGCGAAGGCCTTGGGGGTGAAGCGCTTGGAGTCGATGCCCAGCTCGCGCACGACGAGGGTGATCAGGCGGGTGGAGTCGGCGGCGTCGTAGATGGAGAAGGTCGAGCGCAGCCCGGCGGCCTCGTGCTCGCGGCGCAGGATGCGCACGCAGGCGGAGTGGAAGGTGGACACCCACATGCGCTCGCCGACCGGGCCGATGAGCGCGGCGACCCTCTCGCGCATCTCGGCGGCGGCCTTGTTGGTGAAGGTGATGGCCAGGATCTCCCCGGGGCGGGCGCGGCGCGTGGCGATGAGGTGGGCGATGCGGCGGGTCAGGACCCGGGTCTTGCCGGACCCGGCGCCGGCGATGATGAGCAGGGGCGAGCCGGAGTGGATGACGGCCCGCCCCTGGGCGGGGTTGAGGTCGCGGATCAGCTCGTCCGGGTCGACGGCGGTGGGGGCTGCGCCGTAGGGGGCCGACGGCGCACCGGCGGCTTCGGCCCGGGTCCGGGCGATGAGGGCCGCGGTCTCGGCCTGGCGGTCCTCCCAGGTGGGGGCGACGGCGGCCCTGTCCTCGGCGCTGGGCGCCCAGTCGTCCTCCGGGCCGTAGTCGGGCTCGCCCCCGGGCTCGTCGGGGGCGTCGACGTCGGCGAGGGAGTCCTCCCAGCCGTCGTCGGCCGGGGCAAGGGCGGGCAGGACGGTCTCAGCGGCCGGCGCGCGGCCGGCGCCGTCCGACCCGGGTGCGGACAGGGCGCCGAAGAGTGGGTTCATCGCATTCATCGTGGGGTCAAGAGTAGTGGACGGGGACGCGCCCTCACGCGCCCGAGCTCGGTGCAGGGGCCGGGCGGCCCAGTTCCCCCACCCCGAGGAGCAGCCGACGCCCGCCCGGTCATCCGGTCTGCCGCGCCACGGCTACGGCGCCGCCCAGCCCACCCGCTCCGGGCCCCGCCGGCGCCCGCGCGATCGTCCGGCGCGCTCCGGGTTCAGGCGCTCCGACCGAGTTCGTTCTCAACGGCGCGCCGGATCCACGAGGAAACGGATCGGTCGTCGGCATCGGCGCGTTCCCTGATCCTTTGGAGAACCTCGGGGGAGAACCTCACGGGGACCGGCGCAGAGAGTCTCCTCGACCGCCTCCGAGGGGGCCCCTGCGGCACCTGGTTGGCGGCCTGGGCGAAGAAGTCGTACTCCTGCTCCGCAGCCGCGGGGTCAATACTCATGTCGATCCTTTCTGCAGACAACGGTCGTGTCGGTCGGGTCGTCCTCGGCGCGTCCCGTCCCGGGGAAGTCGAGGATGCGGTCCGGGACCCGGCGCACCTCCGCCTGAGCCCCGCCTCCGGGGAGTCGGCCTGCCCGCTGGCCGCCGCGTCACCGACGCCGTGCCTGAGTCCCGCCCCCGGGGGAGTCGTTTCGGTGATGTCACCTGGGCTCGCATTGTGCCAGGTGGGATCGCGCGGATCGAGCGCAGATGGATTTCGTCGCGCTGGGCTCGCACGGCGCGAGGTGGGGTGGATTCCGTTGAGCTGACCTGGCATTACGCAAGCCGGGCCCGGCCCGCGCCGGCCCCGGCCGCCCCGGGATTGGTCCGGGAACCGGCCCGAGGTCGTCGCGGACCCGATCCCGATCCCGTCCCGCCCCGGCCGACCGCGAGCACGTCACCTAACCCGCGAGCACGTACCCCTGGCAGACGTTCTCGCGGGTTACCCGGCGATCTCGCGGGTCGGGTGACGATCTCGCGGGTTACCCGGCGATCTCGCGGCCCGGACGGCGTCCCGCTGGCGGACCCGGACAGTCCCGACGACGAGCCTATGGCCCGCACCGACTCCGGGCCAGCGCGGACCGAATGGCTGACCAGCCCGACGGCGAGGACGGCGAGGCGCCGACTCCAGGGGCGTGGCGCCGCCCTTCTGGCCGGGCATGGGCAGAGAGCCGAAGAAGGAGTCCATCGCGCTGCGCCCAGCCTGTACTGGCGCGCGGCGCCGCCCTTCACAGGTGCTTGAGGGCCTCTCGACGGCTGAGTGGCGACAGGCGCGGGTGGCTGTCGACGAAGCGGCGGACCCAGACGGGTGCGGTGCGGGCGTAGTCCCGCAGGGCCCAGCCGATGGCCTTGCGGATGAAGAACTCCGGGTCCTCCTGGTTGGCCTCGATGACGTCGCTCAGCAGGCCCGGGTCGGTACGGTCCTTGTGCTGGAGCTGGCAGATGATCGCGCTGCGCCTGACCCACAGGTCCTCGTCGCGTGCCCAGCGGCGCAGGTGCTCGTCCTCGTCGGGATGCGCGAGCAGCACCGCCCCGACGGCGTGGCTCGTCTCGTCCACGAGGTCCCACCAGGCACCGGTGCAAAGGAAGTGCCGGTAGAGGTCCAGGGCCTCGACCCGCTCGACGTGCTCACCTCCAAGGCGGGCACGGACGACAGCGAGCACGGCGAGACGCTCCTCACGCCGCTCGGCCTCGTCCCACAGGCGGCGCAGCGTCGTCTCCCAGGTGGCGGCCCCCTCCCACAGCCACGGGTGGCGCCGCGCCAGGTCAACGGCCAGGCGGCGGGTCTGAGGGACGCCGACGCCGTACATCGGCATCTGCGACTTGAGATAGCGCCGGGCCTGCTCGGCGCGCTGCGGGTCACCGGCCTGCGCCAGCCCGGCGCGCAACTCCTCCTGGAAGGTGTCGACGGCCGCCGTGGGCTCAGCTCTCATGCGCCCAGTATCGCAGTCCCCGTGCCCGAGCGGGTGCCGCGGACGGTTGTCGGCGGCAGCCCCTCGGGGCGCCCGGCGCCCCCGCCTGCGGCCGGGCGTGGAAGGCTTGCCCCCATGAGCAGCCGGTCCGACACCGTGATTCGCAAGACCGACGAGTTCGCCGGGGCGACCCGTCTGGAGGCCCAGGGGCTTGAGTGGCTGGCCGCGGCCATGACCGACGGCGGCACGCACGTCGTGCCGGTCACAGTCGGCGACGGCTGGATCGAGGAGCCCCGGCTGAGCACCGGCCGGGTGACGCCCGGGACCGCTCGGGCCCTCGGCCGGGCCCTCGCGGTGACGCATGCCGCGGGCGCGCCCGCATTCGGCGCGGCCCCTCCCGGCTGGGACGGGCGCACCCGTATGGGGCGCTCGAACATCCGCCTGCGCCCGCACGCGCCGGAGGCACCGGAGGACGAGCCCCGCCCCTGGGGCCGCTTCTACGCCGAGGACCGGATCGCGCCCTACATCGGCCCGGGCCGGGACGCGGGCTCACTGACCCGCCGTGAGGCCGGGCTCATCGAGCGGGTGTGCGCTCGTCTGGCCGACGGCGACTTCGACGCCCCGCAGCCCGAGCTCACCCGCCGCTGCGCCCAGGAGCGCGGGGACCGTGTTGCGGTGGCTCGCACCCACGGGGACCTGTGGACCGGTAACGTCCTGTGGGTGCCGGCCGCAGAGGCGGCCTCCTGGGCTCCCCAGGGGGCCGGATGCGGACCCGGCGACGCTGACCGCGGCGCTCGCTCGGGGGCGGGCGACGAGGTTGTCGGCGTGCTCATCGACCCCATGGCCCAGGGCGCGCACGCGGAGACGGACCTGGCGGCGCTGAGCGTCTTCGGCCAGCCCCACCTGGAGCAGATCTACGCCGGCTACAACGAGGTGTCCGCCTTGGCGGACGGCTGGCAGGAGCGGGTCGCGCTGCACCAGCTGCACATGGTCATGATCCACGTCTACCTGTTCGGCGGCGGCTACGGGGCTCAGGCGGCCGCTCTCGCGCGCCGTTACGCCTGAGGCCGCCTTCGGGGCGGGCTCACCGGACCACCCGGCCGTGGACGGATCCCCCGGGCCCCACGAGAACGACCGCGCCCTCTCGCTGCACCACCTGCCAACGCGACCTTTTCACCTTGGAGATCCACCCGTGGCAGCCTCTCTGGACTCGCGTCGCTCGCAGCTCCACGATAGAGACGTGTATTCCGAGACGGTCCTGAGTGAGCAGCGCACGCTCTGGCGATCGGTGGGCGGCAGCGCTGCCATCATTCCCGCTGACGGATGCGTCGACCTCATCGTCCGCAGCGGGCAAGTGCTCCTGTGCGGCCCGCAGACTCGTGTCATCCGCGCTCCTGCCGACGTCGTTCACCCCACTGTCGGTTTGAGGCTGGAGGCGGGCACCGCTCGCGGGAGCCTGCCCGTGGCACTCAGCGAGCTGAGGAACCGAGTAGTGGAGCTGCGCACCGCGTTGGGGTCGGAGGCGGCTGTCCTGTACGACCTGATGATGCGAGCGAGCAGCGCTTCCCGGCCGGACCTCGTGCTCTCTGCGCTGCTTGTCGACCAGGCGGAGCCGTGGGTGACGACGACGCGCCGACTCGCTCGGAGCGGAGCATCAGCCCGAGAGGCCGCCCGGGCCCTGGACTGGTCGGAACGCACGCTTCGCAGACGAATGCTGAAGAACTTCGGCTACGGGTACGCCACTTTGGTACGTGTCGAGCGAGCGCACCGGGCGCGCTCGCTCCTCCAGCGGGGACTTTCACCAGCCGACGTCTCAGCGATGACGGGTTATGCGGATCAGTCGCATCTGACCCGTGAGTTCGCGCGCATGGTCGGGGTGACACCGGCTCAGTTCTCCGAGGCCGCGAAGAGATCGACGCTATTGCCATCAGGGTCGAGTACCGTGGCGTAGCGCTGACCCCAGGGGGCGTCCCACGGCTTCGTGCGACCTTCGTATCCCGCTCCGGTGAGCCTGGCGTAGGCGTCATCCACGGCGTTCACCGTCCCCTGGTCAAAGGCCAGGGCGATGCGATGGCCTCCCGAGGGCGACTCATAACCGGGGTCGAGACTGCGAATGAGATCGATGGTGTCCCATGCCAGAACGGTGCCGTCCTCGAGCCTGGTATCGACATGCGACTCGTCGCTCCCATCAGGAACGGGCTCGCCAAGCAGACGGTAGAAGGCGAGCGAGGCGGACATATCGCGAGTCACGATGCCGATGAATCCGAGTCGTAGTGCCATAGCCCCACCGTATGCCGTCTACATCACCGCGTCTTGAACAAAACGGCCTCTCCCGAGGACGTGACCGACCCGGCTCGGCCTGGTGAGGCTCCCTGCCCGCCTGATGAGGCCGCATCCGCTCACACCGCAGAGTCTCAACGCCGTCGGCTCCGCCGGCAGGGCTTACCGCACGGCCCGCAGGAAGCGGTCGCGGCCGGTGAGGTCCTGCCCGGTGGAGGCCTCACGGAACCCGACGGCCAGGGCCGCCTCGCGCAGGGCCCGTCCCTGTCCGGCGTCGTGCTCCATGACGAGCAGCCCGTCGTCGTGCAGCAGCGCGGCCGCCCGGCGCACGAGGGCCACGGGCAGATCCAGACCGTCATCCCCACCGCCGAACAGCGCCAGGCGGGGGTCGTACGACACGGTCTCGACGTCCTCGAGCGCACCCGCCGGCACGTAGGGCGGGTTGGTGACGACGACGTCGACGCTCCCATTCAGATCGGCGAGCGTGGAGGGGGCGGCGGCGTCGGCCTGGACGACGCGCACCCGTCCGGGCGCGTGCCACTCGCAGGTGTCGACAGCGGCGGCGCAGGCCTCGTCGGCCAACTCGACGGCGATCACGCGGGCGGCGGGAACCTCGGCGGCGACGGCGGCCGCGATGGCACCGCTGCCGGTGCACAGGTCGACGACGAGCGGACCGCCGGCCACTCTCCCGCGCTCACGCGCCAGGACGGCCTCAATGGCGACACCGGCCACGACCTCGGTCTCGGGACGCACGATGAAGACGCCGGGGCGGCACTCGAGCTCGAGGCCGCGGAAGAACATGCGTCCCGTGATGCGCTGCAGCGGCTCACGCGCCTCACGCCGTCGGAGGGCCTGGGCGTAGGCGGCGGTGAAGGCGGCGTCGGCGCCGTCGGCCAGCGGCAGTGGGCGGCCCAGCAGCCACTCGGCCAGTGCACGGGCGTCATGCTCCGGGGAGGCGACGCCGGCGACCTTCAGCCTCTCCCCCGACTCGCGCACGAGCCGGCGCAGCGCGTAGCGGTCGAGGGCGCCGTCGCCCTTCACGCCCGCCCGACCGCGGCCAGGCGCGCGGCCTCGTCCATCTCGATGGCGCTGGCGATGACGGGTCCGAGATCGCCGTCGAGCACCGCGTCCAGGTTGTAGGCCTTGTAGCCGGTGCGGTGGTCGGCGATGCGATTCTCGGGGAAGTTGTAGGTGCGGATCCGCTCGGAGCGGTCCACCGTGCGCACCTGACTGCGGCGCGCCTGCGCCTCGGCCTCGGCGGCGGCGGCCGCCCGCTCGGCCAGGAGCCGGGCCCGCAGGACCCGCATGGCCGCTTCCTTGTTCTGCAGCTGGGACTTCTCGTTCTGCATGGACACGACGATGCCGGTGGGCAGGTGGGTGATGCGCACGGCCGAGTCGGTGGTGTTGACGGACTGTCCGCCGGGCCCCGAGGAGCGGAAGACGTCGATGCGCAGGTCGGCGGCGTCGATCTGGAGCTCGCCGGGGTCGTCGGCCTCGGGCATGACCAGCACGCCGGCGGCGGAGGTGTGGATGCGCCCGGCCGACTCGGTGACGGGCACGCGCTGGACGCGGTGGACGCCGCCCTCGTACTTCAGGTGCGCCCACACCCCGTCCTGGGGCTGCGCGGACCCGCGGGTCTTAATGGCCAGGCGCACGTCCTTGTAGCCGCCCAGCTCGGAGTCGGTGGCGCCCAGGACCTCGACGGCCCAGCCCATGCGCTCGGCGTAGCGGGTGTACATGCGGGCCAGGTCGGAGGCGAACAGGGCCGATTCCTCGCCGCCCTCGCCGGCCTTGACCTCGATAATGACGTCGCGGGCGTCGTCGGGGTCGCGCGGGACGAGGACCTCGCGCAAGCGATCGGCGGCGTCGGCCTCGGCCTCACGCAAGCCGGGCAGCTCGGCGGCGAAGTCGGGGTCGTCGTCGGCCAGCTCGACGGCGTCGGCCAGGTCCGCGCTCGCCGTCTCCCAGGCGCGGTGGGCGGTCACGACCCGGCCGAGCTCGGCGTAGCGGCGCCCGAGGCGGCGCAGGACCCCGGGGTCGGAGGCGACGGCGGGATCGGCCATGTCCCGCTCGATGGCGGCGTACTCCTCCAGGAGGGGCCGGACGGCGGAGAAGTCCTCACTCATGAGCATCCTGTGGGGTATTCGGGGGGTGTAGCGGTTTCAACCGATTCGCCGGCCGCTCGAACCGCCTCCGGCGGCGGCTTCGACCGTTCCCGGCGCCGGAGGGCGGAAGGAGCCGGACGCGACGACGCCGACGGCGGCCACATGGGGCCTTCCGTCGGCGTCGGGCGGGTCATCTACTTCTTGCGCTTACCGTAGCGGGCCTCGAAGCGAGCCACGCGGCCACCGGTGTCGAGAATCTTCTGCTTGCCCGTGTAGAACGGGTGGCAGGACGAGCACACGTCGACCCGGATCTCACCGGAGGTGACGGTCGAACGCGTCTCGAAGGTGTTGCCGCAGGTGCACGTGACCGTGGTGGGCACGTAATCGGGGTGGATCCCCTGCTTCATGGTGTCTCCTTAAGCCATCAGAGGGCCCCGGGTCCCGCGCCGGTGCCGCGCAGGTGAACCGGAAACCGGTCGGCGATTATGCCACGGCGAATCGACGACTCACAACGACGCCGTCGGTGAGACCGCACACCTCGCTCCGCAACGTCATCGGGCCCGGAAGAACCGTGTTGGTCCTCCCGGGCCCGATGACGACCGGTGGGTCAGGTGCTCGTCGCCCTCGCGGCTCTCGCCTCAGGCGCGACGACGGCGCGTGGTGCGCAGAACGATGGCTCCCCCGGCCACGAGGAACGCGGCCACCAGGCCGATGGCCAGGGCCGCCGTACCCGTGTGGGCCAGCTCGGGAGTCCCCGCCGGCGCAGGGGCCGCAGCCGGAGCGGCGGGCTCGGGCGCCGCAGCCGCGGGAGCAGCGGGCGCAGCCGCGGGAGCAGCGGGCGCAGCCGCGGGCTCGACCGGCTCGGCGGCGGGCTCAACGCCCTCCGCGGGCTCGGTCATCGCAACCGGCTCGCCGGCCGCGGTCCCGGACGGGTCGCCTCCGCACTTCGCCTTCTCGTGGCACTCCGCCATCACGTTCGCGGAGCCCTCGAAGTCCCAGTCGTAGTGAGCGACCGTATCACCGTTCGCATTGACGATGACGAAGTCATAACCCCGATACAGGGTTCCGACGTTCGCGGTCATGAGGTACTGGAGCACGCGGACGTCTCCGGCCTTGCCCGACGCCGGCAGTTCGCCAATAAGCACCTGGTCGTCCCAGACCTGGAGGGTGTAGGAGCCATCGACCTCGATCTTGACCGTGAGCGTCAGGAGGCAGCCGTCGCGGGTGACGCCGAGGATCACGGCGCCATGGAGCAGGGCCGGGTCAATGCCAACCTGGTCGCTGATGTCGATCAGTTCACCGTCCTTGGGGTTAGCGGGCGCGGCGGCGGGCTGAGGTGCGGGAGCCGCCGCGGGCGCAGGCGCCGCGGGGGCGGCGGGCGCAGGCGCCGCGGGAGCGGCGGGCTCGGCCGCAGGCGCAGCAGGTGCAGCGGGCTCAGCCGCGGGGGCGGCGGGCTCAGGCTCGGCAGCCGCCGGGTCGGTCACCTCGGGCTCGGTCACCTCGGCCGGCGCCGCCGGGTCGGTCACCTCGGGCTCGGTCACCTCGGCCGGCGCCGCGGGCTCAACCACCTCGGGCTCGGTCACCTCGGCCGGCGCCGCGGGCTCAACCACCTCGGGCTCGGTCACCTCGGCCGGCGCCGCGGGCTCAACCACCTCGGGCTCGGCCACCTCGGCCGGCGCCGCGGGCTCAGCGGGCGCCTCGGCCTCAGCGGCGGGCGCAATGACGTCGGCGGGATCCGCCGCCTCTTCCGCGGATGCCGGCGCCATGATGCAACCGACGAGAAGAGCGGCAGTCGCACCGGCGATAAAGGTTCGTCGCATAATGACTGTCCTTCGTTCTGGGGTCAGAAGCAGATCCAGATGTCTGCGTCTTCACGGTAACAGGGAATCTCATAACCCCACAAGAATAAGAACTGAGACTGAACGCGTTCTCCCCCTCCACAACGGACCAAGGTCCCAAATTTCGTCTTTTGTCGACGCGTCTTAGCAATGGTATTGCAAGGTCCGTGCTCATTTAAGCGGATCCAGGATCCGGCGCCGTGTTCGAATTGCCGACGGACGAATCCCGACCGGGAGAAGCGCGTCCGAAGGGGTCCGAGCAGGATCGGCGACCAGGATTCTGATCCGATTCAATCGCCACTGACCCGCCATCTCGATCCCCGCACGACCCGGGGATAAGCCCGCCAGAATAACGTTTCCCCGGGGGCGTCGAGGTTCCGGCCTTGAATGCGAGACGCCTCTCGACGCGCGCCGGCGGACCCCGTCGATGCGGTTCCTTTCAAGTGATCGCGCGTGCGCGAGAGCGAATGATCGAGAGGCCGCGAGGAGACCCACCGGGATGCCGGCGAGCCAATGATCGACCAACCCGGTCCTCGATATCGTCGGTGCGCTGACGGAGGTGCGGGTCGGCGGCGCCGGCCCCGATCGGAACCCGTACGCCCCGCGCGCCCCACCGGCCTCAGGTTCCTCGCCCTCCGACCCCGCTCAAGACGAGAACCGGTCTCGCCCGAAGCGAAAATGGCGCTCCGGGAGGAGCGTTCCGCCCCGCACCCCACCGCACCGCGGTCAGAACCGCGCAATCATGCGAACGTCTTCGAGCGCATCCGAGATGCCGGCCCGAACGATCCTCCCAGAACGCCACAATGCGGAGCGGCGCACGAGGAGCACCGGGCGGGCCGGCCCCGCCGGCGGACTCTCAGGCGAGCTTGGAGTCGTCGTCGGCGTCGGCCAACGAGGAGCCCGACGGCGTCGTCTTGGAGATGACCATGAGGAACTCGGCGTTGGACTGGGTCTCCTTGAGCTTGCCCAGCACCAGTTCCAGGGCCTGCTGCTGCTCCAGCCCGGTGAACAGGCGGCGCAGGCGCCACATGATCTTGAGCTGGGCGGGATCGATGAGCAGCTCCTCACGGCGGGTGGAGGAGGCGGCCACGTCCACGGCCGGGAAGATGCGCTTCTCCGCCAGCTGGCGCGACAGGCGCAGCTCCATATTGCCGGTGCCCTTGAACTCCTCGAAGATGACCTCGTCCATCTTCGAGCCGGTCTCCACCAGGGCCGTGGCCAGAATCGTGAGCGACCCGCCGTTCTCGATATTGCGGGCGGCGCCGAAGAAGCGCTTGGGCGGATACAGGGCGGAGGCGTCCACGCCGCCGGACAGGATGCGCCCCGACGCCGGCGCGGCCAGGTTGTAGGCGCGTCCGAGCCTGGTGATGGAGTCCAGCAGCACGACGACGTCCTGACCGAGCTCGACCAGGCGCTTGGCCCGCTCGATGGCGAGCTCGGCGACGGTCGTGTGGTCCGAGGCGGGGCGGTCGAAGGTCGAGGCGATGACCTCGCCCTTGACCGTGCGCTGCATGTCCGTGACCTCCTCGGGGCGCTCGTCGACGAGCACGACCATGAGGTGGGCCTCGGGGTTGTTGACGGCGATCGCGTTGGCGATCTGCTGCAGGACGATCGTCTTGCCGGCCTTGGGCGGGGAGACGATGAGTCCGCGCTGGCCCTTGCCGATGGGGGCGACCAGGTCGATCACCCGCGGGGTCAGGGCCTTCGGCGTGGTCTCCAGGCGCAGCTGCTCCTGCGGGTAGAGCGGGACGAGCTTGGTGAACTCAGGGCGGCGCCGGGCCCGCTCGGGCTCCATGCCGTTGACGGCCTCGACGCTCACCAGCGGGTTGTACTTCACGCGCCCGGCACGGTTGTTGCGGCGGTTGTTGCGGCCGCCGCCCCCGGGGTTGGCGGTCTCCCCGCCCTCGCGGACCCAGCCGGTGATGGCGTCGCCGGCGCGCAGGCCCGACTCCTTGATCTGCTGGCCTGAGACGTAGACGTCCTTGGGGCCGGGCAGGTAGCCGGAGGTGCGCAGGTAGGCGTGGTTGGCGTCGGCCACGTCGAGGATGCCGGCCACGGGCAGGAGGACCTCGTCCTCGCGAGCGGCGCGGGAGGAGCCGGAGCCCTCGCCCTGGGCGTCGCGGTCGCGGTCGCGGCGCTTGCGGCCCCGACGGCGGCGTCCGCCGCGGCCCTCGTCCTCGTCCCAGGACTCGCGGCCCTCGCGGCCCTCGGTGGCCTCGTCGCGGCGCTTGCGCTCACTGGGCTCGACGGCGGGGGTGCCGGTGGCGTCGGCGAGATCGCGCATGAGGGCGGCCTTGGCGTCGAGGTGGTCCTCGGAGGAGTTCGGCTGGTCCGCGCGGGCCTGCCGCTCGGGGGAGCCGCCGGCGGCCTGGGCCCGGCGGCGCGACCGGCGCGAGCCCTCCGCGGGGCCCCGCTCCTCGCGCTCGGGGCGGTCCGCGCGCTCACGGCGCTCCCAGCGGGACGGGTCGGCGGACTGAGCCGGCTCCTCCGCCGCGCGCTCGGCGCGGGCGGGGGGCAGGTCGAGTTCGAGGGCGGGGGCCTCGACGTGCTTCGGGGCGCCGGCCTGAGCGGTGGCGCGGCGCCGGCGCGGCCGAGCCCCCGCGGCCGAGTCGGGCTCGGCCTGGGCGGGGGCGCCGTCGGCGGGAGCGGCGGGGCCCGTCTCGGGCCCGGGCTCGGAGCCGGCGACGGGTACGGCGTCGTCGACGATCTGGGGCGCCGCGGCACGATCATTATGACGAATCGCGGTGATGAGTTCGCTCTTGCGCATGCGGGAGATCCCCTTGAGACCCATGGAGGCGGCGAGCTGTTGGAGCTCCGCCATGCGCATGGTGGACAGCGAGGCGGGGGCGCTGGAGGTCTCGGTCACGAGTGTCCTTCTGGTGTGGGTGTTGCCGGGACCGCCGGGTGGCGGAGTGCGCGGCAGGTGTGGGACGTCCCCGGAGCCGATCACGGGGAGGAGTCGTGCACCGCGGGGTCCGGGGGCGGCGACCCGTCGGCCCGATGGCTGGTGCTGCGACGGCGGTGCGGTTCGATCCGCAAGGCTGTCGCGTACACTCTAGCAGCGGTCGCGCCTCGCCGGTAATCCCAATCCGTGGCCTGCCTCTCATGATCCCTCCCCCGGCCCCGCGCGGGCGGCGGGCGGCCGGCGGCACGAGGGCGGGGAACGGGCGGGAACGGGCGGCGGGACAAGGAGATCGCCGTCGGATCCCGAGCCGACGCCGGGAGGGGCAGCCGTCGCGGAGAGCGAAATAGTGTAGCAGAGCGAACACGTGTTGAAGGTCTACTCCATATAACGATTGCATCTCGGTTATGATAGGGGCGACCCGAGGACGGGGATCGCGAGACCGGATCCGCGCGCCTCGTGCTCGATGTCGGTGCTCGGCCGCTCCGCCGGCGCCGCCAGCGATGAGCCCCGTCCCGTCACAACTAGAAGAACGGGAAGAACGGGAAGCATGCCTACCAACACCCCCACGGGAGCGGTCCGCGAGGTCGGCGTCGATGAGATCTTCTTCTCGACCACGGACGCCAAGGGCGTCATCGAGCGGTCGAATGATGTTTTCGTGCGCCTGTCCCGATCCGAGCGCGAGCAGCTGATCGAGGTGCCGCACAACCTCGTCCGGCATCCCGAGATGCCGGACGGCGCCTTCCACGCCATGTGGGCGACGCTTCAAAAAGGCCAGCCCTTCGCCGCCTACGTGCGCAATCTCGCCGCCAACGGCTCCGAGTACGACGTCTTCACCACCGTCACGCCCCTGCGCTCGGGCGGCTACCTCTCCGTGCGCACCCGGCCGGTGTGCGAGGAGCTGTTCTCCAAGGCCTACGAGATCTACGACGACGCCCGCGCCACGGAGGACCAGGCGAAGGCCGACGGCGCCGACCGCCGTCAGGCCGCCGAGCAGGGCGCCGCCCGGATCCTCGACCTGCTGGACAAGGCGGGGCTGCCCGACTACGAGGCCTTCCAGAACACGGTGCTGCCGGCGGAGGTGGCCGGGCGGGAGGAGCTGAGCGCGGGGCTGCCCTCGCGGCCCGACGCCGACGGGCCGCTGGCCCAGATGCTGCGGGCCGTCACCGCCTTCAGCGCCGGGCTGGACGAGTGGATGACGCAGCTCGACGAGCTGGCCCACCTCGGTGTTCAGCTCCGCCGGGCCGGCGAGCGCCTGTCCCAGGCGGTCGACTCCCCCGCCCTGTCGGCGCAGACCGTCTCCGCCCTGGACCAGGACGACCCGCGCGTCGCCCAGCTCTCCCAGCTGCTCAATCTGTGGTTGGAGATGCAGGGCATCGTGGGCACCCAGGCGACCCGGCTGCACGATGTACTGGCCCAGATGGAGTCCGTCATAGGCCGCACCCGCTTCAGGATCGCCCTGGCCCGGCTCCACGCGACCGCCACCGCGTCCTTCATCGTCGAGATCATCGATGGCGCCGATGGCGCCGCGGACGACGACCTCTCCCAGGGGGCGATCACGGATCTGCTCGACGCGCTCGAGGACGGGGTGACGGATCTGGAGGTCCAGGTCCGCGAGCATCAGCGGCTCACCGAGGACACGACGACGGCGATCGCGCAGGCCCAGCGGATCCTGACGATCCCCCGCCAGCTCCTCATGCTGTGGACCGCCAGCCCGCAGGCCTCGGATCCCGACCTGCCCGAGGCCGCCCAGGAGCTGTCCCGCACGGCCGAGCACACGGTGTCGACCTCCGGCTCGACGCTGGAGGACCTGGGCCAGCTGGCGGCGCGCTGCCGGGAGCTCGACGTCGACGAGCCGACCCGGGAGCTGCGCGAGCACCTGACGGCTCTGCGCGAGGCCCTGCGCTCGACCGCGCACGCCGACTGACCGCGCGTCCCCGTTCCGCCCCGCCCGCCCCCTCGCCGGGACGACCGCGGACTCGACACCGGGACCGGCCGGCCGCGCACGCCGAGTCATCCACAGGATGTGCGTTCTCCGCCGGTTCCGCGTGACTTCTCCGCCGGTTGCCGGTGAAGGGGCGGGCGGTCAGTCGGCCGGCAGCAGGCGCGCGCCCGCGAGGTCGATGCCGGGGCTCAGCACCGTCCAGCCGTGGCGCTCCAGGGCCAGGCGCATCTGCGGCGCCATGTCCGCCAGAACCAGGACCGTCGGGCCCGCGCCGGAGATGACCGCCGGGTAGCCCTGGGCGCGCAGGGAGTCCATGACCGCCATGGAGGCCGGCAGCACCCTGCGCCGGTACTCCTGGTGCAGGCGGTCCTCCGTGCCCGCCATGAGCAGGTCCGGCCTGCCGGCCAGGGCCAGCATGAGCACGGCCGCCCGCGAGGTGTTGAACAGGGCGTCGGCCCTCGGAACCGAGTCGGGCAGGACCTTGCGGGCCTCCTCCGTGCTCAGGCGCGTCGTCTCCGGCGGCACCAGAAGACTGACCGGCAGCTCGGCGTCCACCGGCATGGGCGCCATCCGGGGGGCGCCGTCGGCCTGCGTCCAGGCGACGGTGGCGCCGCCGAAGACGGCGGGGGCGACATTGTCCGGATGCCCCTCGAATTCGGTGGCCCGGGCGAAGACGAGGTCGTCGTCGAGCGCCTCGGGATCGGAGATCAGGCCCCGGGCGAGCATGAGCCCGGCGACGACGGCCGAGGCGGACGAGCCCAGGCCGCCCCCGTGCGGGATCCGGTTGACGCAGCGCATCTCGAAACCGGCCTGCGGGGCGCCGACGGCCTCCAGGCCGTCCCGCAGGGCGCGCACGACCAGGTTGTCGTCATCGGTCGGCACCGTGCCCGCCCCCACCCCCTCGATCTCGACCCGCGTCGGGCCGGTCACGGGGCGCACCTCGACCTCGTCGTAGTAGCGGAAGGCCATGCCGAAGGAGTCGAAGCCGGGCCCCATATTGGCCGTGGTCGCGGGCACGCGCACCGCGGCGGACTCGTACGCCAGGCGCATGCTTCACTCGCCCTCCACGCGCCGCACGGAGACCACGCCCAGGACGCGCTCCTCCTTGCGCAGGGCCTCGACGGCGGCGTCGAGGTGGAAGACGGCGGCCGGGTGGGTGACGATCGTGACGATCGCCTGCTCGGCCCCCACGTACTCGTTCTGGCGCACGGAGTTGATGGACACGTCGTTGACGGCGAAGGCGCCCGCGAGCGCGGCCAGGGAGCCGGGCTTGTCGTCCACGCGCAGCTGGATCTGGTAGCGGGTGATGGCGGACTCGGGCCCCAGGATCGGCAGGTCGGCGTAGCAGGACTCGCGGGGGGCCCGCCCGCCGTGGACGCGGTGGGCGGCGGCGGCGACGACGTCGGACAGGACCGCGGAGGCGGTGGGGGCGCCGCCCGCGCCCTGCCCGTAGAACATGAGGCGCCCGGCCGACTCGGCCTCGACCAGGACGGCGTTGAAGGCGCCGTGGACGGAGGCGAGCGGGTGGTCGGTGGGGACGAGGGCGGGGTGGACGCGCACGGAGATGCCGCGGGCGTGGTCGTCGTCGCGGCGCTGGGCGATGGCCAGGAGCTTGATCTCGCAGCCGGAGGCGTGGGCCTCGCGGATGTCGCGGGCGGTGATGGAGCGGATGCCCTCGACGGTGACGTCGTCGAGGCCGACGCGGGTGTGGAAGGCGAGGGAGGCGATGATGGCGGCCTTGGCGGCGGCGTCGAGGCCGTCGACGTCGGCGGTGGGGTCGGCCTCGGCGTAGCCGAGCTCCTGGGCGCAGGCGAGGGCCTCCTCGAAGGACAGGCCCTTGGCGCTCATCTCGTCGAGGATGTAGTTGGTGGTGCCGTTGACGATGCCGAGCACGCTGGTGACCCGGTCCCCGGCCATGGATTCGCGCAGGGCGTAGACCACGGGGATGGCGCCGGCGACGGCGGCCTCGTAGTAGAAGTCGGTGTCGGCGGCCTCGGCGGCCGCGTAGAGCTCGGGCCCGTGGGCGGCGATGAGGGCCTTGTTGCCGGTGATGACGCTGGCGCCCGCCTTGAAGGCCGCCAGGATGAGGGTGCGGGCCGGTTCGATGCCGCCGATGAGCTCGATGACCAGGTCGTTGGAGGTGGCCACGGCGATGGCGTCGGTGGTCAGGAGCTCGCGCGGGACGGCGGGTTCGCGCGGGGCGTCGAGGTCGCGCACCGCGATGCCGGTGATCTCCAGGCGGGCGCCGGAGCGGGCGGCGAACTCGGGGCCCTGCTCGCCCAGGAGCCGGATGACCTGGGTGCCGACGGTGCCGGCGCCCAGAACGCCGACGCGCAGTACCGGTGCGGCGTCGGGATGGGCGGGGGCCTGCGGGTGCTGCTCAGTCACGGTGAACCACCTTGGAGGATGAGGCATGTCGAGGAACGACGACGTCGGGGCCCAGCATAGGGCCGCGGCGCGCATATCGGTCGGATGTCCCGTCGCATCGCGGTCCTTCGCGTCGGCGGCGCGGGGCCGCCGGCGTCGGGGCCGGGGCCTCCGTCGCCGGGACCGGGCCGGACGGGGGTCTTCGGCATTGGGGCCGGGGCCGGTCCTCGGCGGGGAGATGACGCGACTTGCACGTAATGAGAACAAATCTTATCTTGTGCCAGTCTTGCCTAACTCATCGGCGCCCCGGGGCGCCCTCGACCCTTGGGAGCAGCCGTGGATCATACCGCCAGTCGCACAGTCGAGCCCGAACCGGCCGGCTCCGAGCCTGACAGCCGCCCGGCCGGCTCCGAGCCCGCGCCCGCTGACTCCGCGCCGGCCGAGCCCGACGGCCGTCCGGCCTCCGCCGGCCCGGCCGAGCCCGTCATCCGCTCCTCGGCCCGCGGGAGCCTGCGCGACTCCATCCTGGGGACCCGCAACCTCATGACCGTGGCCGCCCTCGGCGTCGTGGGCGCGATCATGATCGTCCCGCTGACCTACCTGTCCCTCGCCGTGGCGATCAACCCGCGGGGCATTCTCATCATGTGCGCCCTCATGGGCGCCTGGATCATCCCCTACCTCCTGCCCGGCGTCATTGTGAACAAGCCCGGCGTCTTCATCATCAGCGGGTTCGTCATGGGCGTTATCGCGGCCTTCCTCACCCCGCAGGGCCCCACGGCGATCCTCGGCAGCGTCATCGGCTCCCTGTACGTGGGCGCGCCGGTGGCGGTCCTGCGCTACCGGCACTGGGCCTGGTGGGTCTACGCCCTCTCCGGCGTCATCTTCGGCGGGCTCAACGCGGCCGCCTACGGCAAGGGGTTCGGCGTGGCCCTGACCGGCGGCCAGGTGACCCTGGGCGTCGTGCTCGCGATCGCATCGTGCTGGGCGGGCGCGGGGGTCTGCCTGCTGCTCAAGCGGGCCCTGGCGCGAACCGGCGCGGGCGTCTCCCGGTGACGGCACCGGCACCCGCCGGGCGGACCCGGGAGGCCGGGACGGACGCCGTCGGGCCTCTCGCCCGCCTGGACCGGGTCAGCGTGCGCTACGCCGGCACCGGGACGTGGGTGCCGCAGGGCGTGACGCTCGACCTGCCCGCCAGCACCACGACGCTCCTGCTGGGCCCCTCGGGCTGCGGGAAGTCCACCGTCACGCTCACCCTCAACGGGCTCGTGCCCCACTCGGTGCCCTCCGACTACCGCGGCAGCGTCCTGGTGGGCGGGCAGGAGGTGGCCGACGCCGATATCGCCCACCTGGCCCGCACCGTGGCCATGGTCATGCAGGACCCCGACTCCCAGGTGGTCACCACGCGGGTCCTGGACGAGGTCTGCTACGCCCTGGAGAACCTGCGGGTGCCGGCCGACCGGATCGAGCCGCGGGCCATGGGCGCCCTGGAGGCGGTGGGCATGGCCCGCTTCGCCCGGACGAACCCCTGGGAGCTCAGCGGCGGGCAGCGTCAGCGGGTGGTGCTGGCCGCGGCCCTGGCCGTCGAACCGGCGCTGCTCGTGCTCGACGAGCCCACCGCCAACCTCGACCCGGCCGGTTCGGCCGACTTCTACGCGCTCCTGCCCGTCCTCAAGGAGCGGGGCACGGCCGTGCTCGTCGTCGAGCACGACCTGGACGAGCTCATCGGCGCCATCGACCACGTCATCGCCCTGGACGCCGACGGCGCCACCATCGCCGTCGGGCCCCCGGACGAGGTCTTCGGCGCCCACGGCCGGGCCCTGGCCGCGGCGGGCATCCGCCTGCCCACGGCCGTGCGCCTGCACCAGCGCCTGGCCGCGCGCGGCCTGCTCGAGGGCGCGCCGCTCCAGGGCGGCGACGGCGCGCCGCGCGTCCCGTTGACGCTCGACGACGCCGCCCGCGAGCTCGCCGCCTCCCGCCTGGGACAGGGCTCGGCCGCCCCGCCGGATCGAGGCGCCGGCAAGGGGCCCGACGAAGACGGATCCGCAGCGGCAGGACCGCGTCGCGACGAACCCGGGGCGGCGGGGGCGCGCAACCGCGGGCCCGGCGCCGCGGACTCCCCCGGGGAGGGCGCCCGCGACCGGGGCGCGCAGCCGGTCCTGGTCGCCCGGGGCCTGAGGGTGCCGCGCGGGCGGGGGCGGCATCGCCACGAGGTGCTCCACGACGTGTCGCTGACCGTGGAGCGCGGCCAGATCCTCGCCGTCGTCGGCGTCAACGGCTCGGGCAAGTCCACGCTCCTGCGGGCCCTGGCCGGACTGGAGCGGTGGACGGCCGGGGAGGTGAGCGTGGCCGGGCGACGGCGCCGTCCCGGCCGCACCGGGCGGGCGGTCACGCTCGTCATGCAGAACCCGGAGCACCAGTTCCTCGAGCGCACCGTGCATGACGAGCTCGCCCACGGCATGCGCCTGGAGGGCGACGAGGAGGACGCCGTGGAGCGGGCCGTGGCCGGGATGCTCGCGCGCTTCGACCTGGTCGACCGGGCGGGGGCCAACCCCTTCCTGCTGTCGGGGGGCCAGCAGCGGCGCCTGTCCGTGGCCTCCGTGCTCGGCGAGCACCGCGAGGCGATCTGCCTGGACGAACCGACCTTCGGCCAGGACCGCCGCAGCGCGGAGGCCCTCATGGCCCGCCTCCACGACGTCGCCGCCGACGGCGCGGGCCTGGTCATCGCCACCCACGACATGGAGCTGGCCGCCGAGCACGCCGACCGCGTCCTGGTCCTGGCGGCCGGGCGGGTCCTGGCCGAGGGCCCGGCCCGCGAGGTCCTCGCCGACGCCCCGCTGCTGGAGCGGGCCGGTCTGCGCCCGCCGGCTCTGGTCACGCTGACCCGCGCCGCCGCGGCCCTGAGGGCGACGGTCCCCGCCTGCGCGTCCTGGAAGGAGCTCGTATGAGCGATGCACCCGCCGTCCCGCCCGCCGAGGAGCGCGGCCCGGGTCTGGCCGCCCCGCTGGCCCTCGATCCGCTGTCACCCTTCGCGGCGATCATGCCGATCGTCGTCGCCATCGCCATCATGACCACCCCGACCCCGGCGCTGTGGACGCTCGGGGCGGCCCTCGTCCTCCTCGTCCTGGCGGATCTGCGGCGCGGTCCGCTCCTGGCCGCCGCCGTCCTGGCCCTCGCCGCGCTCATCGGCGCGCTCCTGGCCCTGTCCACCCCCGTTGAGCGGGTGGGGGCCTCCCCCGTCGTCGCCGACGTGCTCGGCGCGGACCTCCAGCGCAACCAGGTGCTCGCCGGAGCGAGGCTGGGGGGCAAACTCGGGGCGGCCCTGTCCCTGTTCCTGCTCACCGGTCTGCTCGCCGGGCCGCAGGACCTGCTGCGGGCGATGGTGGCCCACCTGCGCGTGCCCTACCGCGTCGCCTACGCGGGCGTGGCCGCCCTCGGCTTCCGCGAGCGCTTCGCCATCGAGTACCGCGTCATCCGGGAGGCGCACGACCTGCGCGGCACGCGGGCCCCGCTGCCCCTCCTGCGCCCCCTGGTGCGGCGGTGGACGGCGGTGCCCGCGCTCATGGCCGGGGCGGTGCGCCACGCCGAGCGGGTGTCCATGTCGATGGATGCGCGCGGCTTCGGCGCCTACCGCCACCGGACCGAGCGCTCGACGCCGCGCTGGCGGTGGCGCGACACGCTCCTCATCCTGGTCTGCTGGGCGCTGGCCGCCGCCATTGTCGTGCGCTTCGGCGGCGACGGCCTCGTCCTCCACGACGTCTGACGCGCCCGCCCGCCCTGACGCGCCTATCGCCCGCGGACCGCCCTCCTATAAGGTGAGCCTCACCTGGCCTTCGCGGGCCGGGGTCCCCCGTCCCCCACCGGAAGTCCGCCATGACTGGAGCAGTGATATCGCAAGCGGCCGCATCCGGTGCGCCGACCACGGCCGACGCACCGGGCGCGGGCGGCGCGGAGCCGTCCGGCGCGCCGGACCCGATCGGCCTCAAGGGGCTGCTGGCCCCGGTCCTGCCGGCGATCGGCCTGGCCTTCGCCTGCGGCGCGGTCGGCGCGGCCCTGGGCCTCCTGCCGGCGATCGGCGTGACCGCGCTGGCGCAGCGGGCCCTGGCCGGCACGCTCACCGCCGCCGCGGCGTGGGGCTGGGTGGCCGCCATCGCCGTCGGCCTCATGGGCGGGCACATGATCTACCTGTGGGGCACCGGCTACGCCCACCGGGTCGAGCTGCGCTTCCGCACGGACCTGCGCCGCCGCATCGCCGTGCAGCTGGCGCGCCTGCCGCTGGGATGGCACACGGAGGAATCCTCCGGGCGGGTGCGCTCGACCATCACCGAGGACACCGCCAAGGTCCACACCCTCATCGCGCACTTCGGCTCCGACCTGGGCCTGGCGGTCGGGGCGCCCGTGGGCGGCCTGATCTACCTGCTGACCCGCTCCTGGCCGTTCGCCCTGGTGCTGCTGGCGTGGCTGGTCGTGACCGTCTCCATCACCGGGGCGCTGTCCGCCCGCACCATGGAGCAGATGACCGAGGCCTTCACCGAGTCGGAGAAGCAGCTGGCCGGCGCCGCCGTGGAGATGGTGGACGGCATCGCCGCCGTCAAGGCCTTCGGCCTGGGAGAGCGGCTCTTCGGCCGCTTCTCGACGGCGCTGGAGCGCTACACGCGGGCCTCCTACGAGTGGATGCGGGGTCCCGGGCGCCCCATGGCGGTGCTCAGCGCCCTCATGAGCCCCGCCTTCATGCTCGTGCCCATTATGGTGACCGGCTGGGTCATGGCGGGGCGCGGCATGATCGAGCCCGTCGGGGTGCTGCCCTTCCTGCTGGTCGGGGTCGGCCTGCCGTCGGGCGTGATGAACCTGGCCTCCCTGAGCAATAATCTCATCGAGGCGCAGGACGCCGCCCGGCGCATCGGGGAGCTGCTGGCCGAGCCGGTCCTGCCCGAGCCGCCCGCCCCCGTCCCGGTGGGGCGTGACGCCGACGGCGGCGTGGGCGTCGTCTTCGATCACGTCTCCTTCCGCTACCGGGCGGGCGATCCGCTCGTCCTCGACGACGTGCACCTGGAGCTGCGGCCCGGGACGGTCACCGCCATCGTCGGCCCCTCGGGCGGCGGCAAGTCCACCCTCGTGCGCCTGGCCGCCCGCTTCTGGGACGTGGAGTCCGGCGGCGTGCGCCTGGGCGGAACGGACGTGCGCGACGCCTCCAGCCAGGACCTGCTCTCCTGCACGGCCATCGTCTTGCAGGAGGGCGGGATCCTCGCCGACACCGCCGAGGAGAACATCCGCCTGGCCCGCCCCGGCGCCACCCGCGAGGAGGTGGAGGCCGCCGCCCGGGCCGCCCGCATCCACGAGCGGATCCTGGCCCTGCCCCGCGGCTACGACACCGTCCTGGGCGCCGCCGGCGCCCGCCTGTCCGGCGGGGAGCGCCAGCGCATCGCCATCGCCCGCGCCTTCCTCGCCGATGCCCCGGTCCTCCTGCTCGACGAGGCCACCGCCCACGCCGACCCGCACTCCGAGCGCGAGATCCAGGAGGCGCTGGCCGCCCTCGCCGCGGACCGCACCGTCCTGGTCATCGCCCACCGCCTGGCCACCGTTGTCGACGCCGATTCCATCGTCGTGCTCGACGGCGGGCGCGTCGTCCAGACCGGCACGCACCGCGAGCTGCTCGCCGCCGGCGGGCTGTACCGCACCCTGTGGGAGGCGCAGCAATGATCGCCAGACTCGACCGCTACCTGGGCGGGCACTCGCACCTGAGGGGGCTCATGGCGGCCCACGGGCTCGCCGGGCTGCTGCAGGGCGCCGCCCTGGGACTGCTCGTCCCCTTCCTGAGGGCCTTCCTGTCCGGCGAGCGGGGGGCCGCCGGCGCCTGGCTGGTGCGGATCGTCGTCGCCGCCTGCGCCTCCGCGCTCATCAGCGCCGCCGCCACGGTGCGCTCCTATCGGATCGGGGCCGACGACGTGTGCGGCGGACTCATCCGCGCCGTCGGGCAGAGGATCCAGCAGCTGCCGCTGGGCTGGTTCGACTCGGCCGCCACCGGCCGGGTCTCCGCGGCCACGTCCACCAGCATCCACGCCCTGTCCCACCTGCCCTCGCTGGTGCTGCCGCAGATCGCCTCCATGACCGGGTCGGCGGCGGCGATCGCCGCCGTGGCCCTGTGGCAGGAGCCGCGCATGGGGCTGGCCATGATCATCACCCTGCCCGGGTGCGCGTGGGCGCTGCGGCGGCTGCGGCGCGCGGTCGTCGGGGAGCACCGCCACCACGAGGAGTCCACGCGGCGCCTGGCCTCGCGGGTGCTGGAGTTCTCCCGCCTCCAGCCCGTCCTGCGGGCGACCGGAGCCTGCCGCGACGGCTGGGGGCCACTGGAGTCCGACCTGGAGGAGGACCGCCGGGCGGCGGGCCGGGCCATGGGCGCCAAGGGCCCGGCGGGCATCGCCTTCCACACCCTCGTGGAGGCGGGCATGGTGCTGGCCGTGGCCGTGGGGGCGTCGCTGCTGCTGGGCGCCCGCGTCGATCCGGCGGTCTTCGTGGCCCTGTCCCTCATGGCGGTGCGCTTCGCGGACCCGGTGGGCATGCTCGCCTTCTACGTGGACCCCGTGCACGAGGCGGGCGTGGCCCTGGAGTCCATCGGCTCCATCCTGGACGCGCCGGTCATGGACGAGCCCGCCCCCGGGGAGGAGTCGGTGCCGGAGGCGCCCTACGACGTCGTCCTCGACCGCGTGTCCTTCGGCTACACGCCCGGACGGGAGGTCATTCACGGCGCGTCCCTGTCCTTCCCCGCCGGCGGCGTGACGGCGCTCGTGGGGCCGTCGGGCTCGGGCAAGTCGACGATCGCGCGACTCGTGGCCCGCTTCTGGGACGTGGACGCCGGGAGCGTGAGCGTGGGCGGGGTCGATGTGCGCTCGGCGCGGATCGATGCGCTCATGGAGCGGGTCGCCATGGTCTTCCAGGACGTCTACCTGTTCGATACGACGATCGAGGAGAACGTGCGCATCGGGCGGCCGGGGGCGAGCGCGCAGGAGATCCGCGAGGCGGCCGGGCGGGCGGGGCTCGCCGAGGTGGTCGAGCGCCTGCCCCGCGGCTGGGACACGCGGGTGGGCGAGGGCGGCTCGGCCCTGTCGGGCGGGGAGCGCCAGCGCGTGGCCATCGCCCGCGCCTTCCTCAAGGACGCGCCCGTGCTGCTGCTCGACGAGGCGACCAGCGCGCTCGACGGCGCGAACGAGGCCGCGGTGACGCGGGCCATGGAGGAGCTGAGCGCGGGGCGCACCGTCGTGGTCATCGCGCACCGGCTGTCCACGATCCGCCGGGCCGACCGCATCGTCGTGCTCGTGGACGGGGCCGTCGAGGCGACCGGCTCGCACGCCGAGCTCTATGCGGCGGGCGGCACCTACCGGCGCTTCTGGGACGACCAGGAGGCCATCGCCCGGTGGCGGCTCGTGGGTCCTCCGGCGAAGAACGAGGAGGCGCCGGAGGCGAGCGGGCGAGCGTGAGGAGCCGGGGCGGGCCGGTTGCGCCGAGGGGGAACGGGATCCGACCCTTTGTAGAACAAGTAGGACAACGGTAAACTCATGTCATGAATGCACAGCCCATTGTCCCGCCGCCCGTTCCGACGACACCGCACGACCCCGAGCCCGCCCCCGCCGAGGGCCCTGACGGAACCGTGAGCCTGCGGGAGCTCAACCAGCGTTCGGGACGGGTGGTCGGCGCTGTCATCGAGTCCGGCCGGCCCGTCGTGATCACTGACCGAGGCCGCCCGGTGGCGCAGATCGTGCCGATCCGCGCCGACGAAACGCCGTACGAGCGCCTTCTGCGCGAGGGCAGGATTCGCAGGGCGACGCGACCCTCAGGGTGGGAGGAGTGGCGACGACCGCGTCGTCGGGCCCCCGAAGGCGTTGACCTCATGGCCGCCCTCATGGAGGAGCGCGAGGAGGAGCGATGATCTATGTCGACAGCTCGGTCCCACTGCTCGCACTCATGGAGCAGACCGGCGGAAGCGAGGCGGCGGCGGCCCTGGACGAGCACCGGGGTGAGGCGCTGCGGAAAGTTTCCTCCGCGCTTCTGGATGTTGAGGTGTCACGCGCACTGCGACGCGAGGGCCTGGATCCGGCATTGGCGGACGCCCTGCTGGACTCGATCGACCTCGTAGTGATCGACGACGAGGTGGTTCAGCGGGCGAAGGCGCTCACGGGAGAACTCAAGTCCCTCGATGCGATCCATCTGGCGACGGCGCTCATGCTGGACCATCCGCGCGACCCGGTCGTACTCCTCACCCACGCCGCGCGCCTGGCCGAAGCCGCCCGCGCCCATGGTCTGGAGGTCATCGACCCCGCTGCCTGACCGGGCGCCGTCGTGAACAGATCGGTCCAACTGGCGGAACGGCACGATTTGATGCCGTGCAACGGCGTCGGAGCCCTGTCGTCCGGCCGCAGCGGTGCGCGCCGGGGCGGGGTCCGCGATCGGATCTATAAATCAACGTGCGGCAGGAGCCCGGATTGATCGCGCCGTCGCAGGGCCCTGACCAGGCGCACGGTCAGCGTCGACCAGCCGGTGAGGCCGAACAGGATCGCCACCACCCCCCTCGCCTGGAGCGGGAGATGGATGCTGACCACGAGGATCAGGCCCAGCAGGGCGCAGGTGGCCACGGCCCAGGCGGCCGCCGCGTTGCTCTCCAGAACGGTGTGCCGCCCCTCGGTCGGGGCGGCCTCCCGGCCCCAGGCCGGGGGAGGGATCTCCAGTGATGATCGTGCGATGTCCATGGGGCGAGTGTAAGGAGACTCTCACCCATCGAGTAGGTCCAAAGGGCAGTATTTTCACATTGCTAGCTCCTCCTGAAGAAGGAGGGACGTCCTGGACGGCTCTGACCACCGGCTTACGTGCGTCTTGCACGCAACGGGAGATCTTGGGCGGCGCGAGCGGGTCAGGTCTCGGAGGATCCGCTGTCGAGGATTTTGGCAATACGGTCTCGTTCGGCGCGCAGGGACTCGGCGCGCTCCGCGTCGCCCAGCTGCTCGACGACGCCGGCGAGATTGCTGAGAGAAATGACGAGATCACGGAGGGATTCGGGCGTCCCCAACGAATCCGCGAGATCCCGGGCAAGATCCAGGGACTCCTCATAGGCCCGCCCCGCCGCACCCCAATCACCACGAGCCTCCGCCACCCG
>NZ_AUBL01000028.1 GCF_000429225.1 Actinomyces dentalis DSM 19115 | reverse complement strand
CCCCTACAGGAGACCCCTGGAAACATTCGAGCAGACCATCACCGCGGCACTCGCACTCTATTCCTTCAAGACCACCCACTGAATAACCTTCCTGGATGACGGTGGACGGTCAAAAGGAGTCGGTTAGGGTTAGCGAGAGCGTCGGTTCTGCCGTGACTGGCCTTCGTGATGCGCAGGCTTTGCCGGGTCGCGGGGCCTGGTTCTACTCACACCTGTGGGTGGAATTGCCGGAGGGTGTGCTGCACCAGGAGTCGGACTGGATGTGCACACCAGGCATGGAGAACGCCGTGGATCTGGGGGCGTGCAAGACGGAGCTGGACCGCTATCCTCGTGATCAGGAGTTCATTCCGGACTGGCTGCGTAATAAGGTCGAACAATGGCGTCTGGAGCGCGGCCATGTGGTTGCCGAATATGTGGCGGAGACGGAGGAAGAATACCGGCTTGAAGGCAGGAGGTATCGTTATCCGTGAAACTGTTCTCCGAGCCTCATGAAATTTTTACAGCTCCGCAGCATCGCGGTATCATTTTGTAAGATCTTAATCGATGACAATGAGGAGGGGTCATGGCCGGTGAATGGGAGTACGCGGCTCGGGACGGGTTCAACTTTGCGCGGAACGAGATGCAGGCGTGGTTGGAGGAGATAGAGGCGGAGCGGGTCGATGTCCACTATGACGGGGTCGGCTTGCTGGAGCGCATCAGGTTCTGGTTGACCGAGAACGGCGTGAAAAGGCCGCTGGATGAGCCGGATGAGGAGGTCTACGGTTTTGTTCAGGTTCTTCGGAAGGTGCAGGCCGTGCCGGGTCGGGGTGCGTGGTTCTGGTCGCACTTGTGGATGGAGATGCCCGAGGGTGTGCTGCATCAGGAGTCGGATTGGATGCGTGAACCCGACCTTGATGTGGGCGAGGAGCCGGACCTGTACCATTACAAGGCGGAACTGAATCACTACCCCCGCGATGAGAAGAACATCCCCGACTGGCTGCGTAAGAAGGTGGCGCAGTGGGAGGTCGAGCGGGGTTCGGCGTTCAATCGGCGCATCGCCGAGCTGGAGGAGGATTTCTACGTGCTGACTCACGGCCCTCGTGGCTCACAGGCCGAGCGGGAGGCGGTGCGTACGGGGAGGCTCCCCCGGATGAGGGGCGGGGCGGAGTTCGACCTGGCCCGGGAGCGGGTGCTGGCCTGGCTGGGGGACAGCGGTGCTGAGCGCATTGACATCCGCATCGAGGGGCTGGGCTCCTTTCAGCACATCAGGTACTGGTTGACCGCGGATGGGAAGAAGGAGGCTGCCCGGGCCGATGAGGGCGTGGCGGAGGCCGTCGAACAACTCCGTCACGCTCAGGCCCTGCCCCGCCACGGGGCCTGGCTGCGCTCACACCTGTGGATGGATACTACTATGGATGAGGGCAGGGGCGTGCTGCATCAGGAGTCGGACTGGGTGGGCGAACCCGATCTCGGCGACGGGGAATCCAGCGCCGACCGGTGCGCGGAGGAGTTGGAGATGCACTCGCGCGAACCCGGACTCACCCCCCACTGGCTGAGAACCCGGACCGAACACCACTGACAAGCCGGACCCGGCCGACCGCGCCATTGCGTCGGTCCCGGCTGGCCCTGATCTTCCCGGTGGGAAAAACTCATTATGGAATAAGGAATCGGGAATAGAAAACCAGCCCATCGTGTATCGGTGGCCGCGACCGATGATACGTGAGCGGGGCTGGTGTTTATAAAGTGAGTATACAACGAGTAGCGGACGAGCCTCAATCTCAAGTGCCGCAGATCGCTGCCGGTGCCAGCTGGGGACGAGACGCGCTTGATCATGAGGCGGTTACGGGAGACTGTCGATCGACTCATAGGTACTCCCATGGGTGTCGAGATCGCTGGCAAGTGGAGTTTGACGTCGTCGTCCATCCGCGTGACGCGGCAGGCACGGCTCCGGCGGGCGGGGAGGGCCGCGGGCGCGGCGACCTCGCCTAGGCTTGCGACCGTGACCGAGACGACCGACGCCGCCGCGCGCGCGCCGCTGGCGGGCCGCACCCTCATCAAGGGGCACGGCGCGCAGAACGACTTCCTGCTGCTCGTCGACCCCGAGCGCGAGGTCGATGTGAGCGCCGCCGAGGTCGCCGCCCTGTGCGACCGCCGCGCCGGTATCGGGGCCGACGGCTTCGTGCGCGTGGTGCGCACCGCCGCCCTGCCCGGGGCGCAGTCCTTCCACGAGGCGGTCCCGGAGGCGGAGTGGTTCATGGACTACTACAACGCCGACGGGTCGGTGGCGGAGATGTGCGGCAACGCCTCCCGGCTCTTCGCCGCCGTCCTGAACGAGGAGGGGCTGGCGAGCATCGCGGACGGGCAGTCGATCACCATCGGCACCCGCGGCGGGGCGCGCACCCTCACCCGCGCTGGCGAGCTGTGGACGGTGGACATGGGCCCGGCCCGGCTCATCCGCCCCGACGGCGCCGTCGCCGACCTCGACGCCGAGGGCTGGGACACGACCGTGGTCGTCCCCGGCCTGGAGGGGGAGCGGGCGGCCCTGAGCGTGGCCATGCCCAACCCGCACACCGTCGTCGCCCTGGCCACCGAGGCCGAGTTGGAGGCCGCCCTCTTCGCGGGCCTGACGGACTCCGACGCCCCCGACTACGACCCTCGACCTCCCTCGGGCACCAACCTCGAGCTCGTCGTCCCCCTGGCGGATGAGTTCGACGGCGAGGGCGGCACCCCCGTGGGCCGGGCCCGGATGCGGGTGCTCGAGCGCGGGGTGGGGGAGACCCGCTCGTGCGGAACGGGCTGCTGCGCCGTCGCCATCGCCCTGCACGAGTGGAGCGGCGAGGACGCGCCCGAGGACTACCTCATCGACACCCCCGGCGGGCGGGTCGGGGTGCACGTGGGCGCCGACCCGTGGGCGCCGGGCGCCACCGTCCTGCTCACCGGCCCGGCGCAGATCGTCGCCCACCTCACCCTTCCGCCCGAGCGCGAGGCCGCCCGGCCCGGACGCGAGGCCGATCGGGAAGAGCCTCCCGCGATCGCGCCGCTTAAGCGGATTATGGCCCGAATCGCCCCCTTCTCCATCGGGGGCGGGATCTTCAGACCCCGCCCGCTGCTGACCATCGAGGAGTTCTTCGACGGGAACGACGTCGACGGAAGCATCTGGTGCAATCTCATTATCGAGACCCCGCAGGGCACGAGCTCGCCCACACCGGCCATGGCCCGCGAAGTGCTGGAGCAGATCCGCAGCCGCCCGGAGGTCGACGACCTCCGCGTGGCGGTCTCGGACATCGAGAATCCCGACTGGCCGTTCTCGGAGGAGGTCATATTGGTGACCGACGTTGACGCCACCACCGTCCGCAAGTGGTTCTACAGCGATGTCGCTCCCGACGCCATCCGCGGGATCAGCGAGAAGGAGAAGGGCGATTACGAGGACATCGGCGTCCCCGCCAGCCGCATGGTCATGTGCTGGTGGGACTGAGGCCGTGCGGGCGGCGGGCCCCGTTGGGCCCGGCTCGTTGGCGGCGGTAACTCTATTGTGCGCATGCCGGTCGAAGGGTGTCAGGTGTAGAAGGTATTATGGGGCATGTACATGTTTCGGGCCGCATACATGTTCTGGGGCATGTAGGGGGTGAAGGTGTTGTCGGATTGCATGAGGGGCTCTTTCTGCCCCCAGGGGTCGTAGGCGAGGATCTGCATGGCGGTGGCGTACGTCTGCTGCCCGATGTCGCGCGAACTGAGGGGGTAGGAGTTCAGGACGCTGCCGGGAAGAACGATCTCCTCCTGGTCGAGGGCCACGAGAATCAGGCTCATCATGGCCGGGGTGGAGGTCCCCGGGACGTACTGGGACACGGTCTTGACCGTGATATGCCCGTGCGCATTCTGCCAGGGGATGAACAGTGCCTGCATTCCGGGCTTCTCGAGCAGAAGACCACTGCTGTCGACGACGGTGCGCGTTCCTTGCTCCTTGCGTATGAGCCACACAAAATAGGCCACAATGGGGAGGAATAGCAGTACGAAAAGGGTGATGACCAAGAAAATCGTCCCTAGCGATTCCCCTCCTGAATCATAGTTAGAGCCGAGTATGCCGATGAATAACATCATGGTCATCAGGATGAGGAAGATGAGTAATATGAGGATGGCGATGAGCCTGTCGCTGGTGGTCTGGGAGCTCACAATGAGCTTGTCTGGGAGGCCTGGATTCGTGCGCGGAGCAGGGGGCTGTGCCATGGAGGGAATTATAGGACGATCTCGTCGCTGAGGCGACGGGTCCGTCTTCCCATGCGTTTCCGGGGAGGTTCCCAGGGTCTCGGCGAGGATCGGTTCGGTCGGTCTGGGCGCGGAGGGCGAGCCGATCCGGCCGGGTGCTCGGGCCGTGGAGTGGGGCGAGCCGACGACCTCGGCCCGCAGCAAGAGCCCTTGGGCGCCGTCGCGGCCGGACCGTCGACTCGCGTAACCGGTCGGGTGGCCCCTTTTCAGGGCCGTGGCGCCCCGGGGCTCGGACCGGCTCGCTCGAATCCTGCTCGTCGACGGCGGCGGCCGTATCGCGCGCGTGCCGGATGCTGGGGTGTCAGGAGCGCATGATGTTCTGGAACATGTACATGTTATGGAGCGCGTACATGTTACGGGGCGCGTAGGGGGTGAAGTTGTTCTCGGATTGCATGAGGGGCTCGCTCTGCCCCCAGGGGTCGTAGGCGAGGATCTGCATGGCGGTGGCGTACGACTGCTGCGCGATGTCGCGCGAACTATTGGGCTGAGAGTTCAGGACGCTGCCGGGAAGAACGACCTGCTCCTGGTCGAGGGCTACGAGGATCAGGCTCATCATGGCCGGGGTGGAGGTCCCTGAAATATACTGGGACACGGTCTTGACTGCGATATGTCCGTGCGCGTCCTGCCAGGGGATGAACCGCGCCCGCATTCCCGGCTGCTCGAGCAGAAAGCCACTGCCGTCGACGACGGTGCATTTCCTCTGCTCCTTGTTCACGAGGTGCTTGTAATAGATGCAAATAGGGGTGAGCAGAATCGCGAAGAGGGCGATGAGGAACAAGGACGAGGGCGCCCCGGATGGATATCCCCTCGAATAGCTGTCATAACTCAATAGGAAAACGATGAAAAACAGCGTCATGACCGCCAGAATGAAGAGGATGAGGCCGGCGATGACGTTGATACTCCTGTTGCCGGAGATCTGCGAGCGCACGACGAATTTGTCTGGGAGGCCTGGATTCGTGCGCGGAGCAGGGGGCTGTGCCATGGAGGGAATTATAGGGCGATCTCGTCGCTGAGGCGACGGGCCCTCCTCCCCGTGCGCCTCCGGAGGAATCTCCCTCCCCGCTTCCGGGCCCGGCGCCTCCAGGATCGGCCGCCCCGAGTCCGCGGCGCGCTCCCGTGCCGCCGTCGGGCTCCGAACGCCCCACCAGCACGCCGACGGCACCGATCATCCGACAATCCGCTACCGACTTCGCCGAGATCCTGGGGTGCCGCCGAGTCCTGCTCGTCCTCGTCGACGGTGGCGCCCGCGTCGTGCGCATGCCGGCCGAGGGGTCTCAGGTGTAGAGGGTATTCCGGGGCATCCAGGGGGTGAAGGTGTTGTCGGACTGCATGAGGGGCTCTTTCTGCCCCCAGGGGTCGTAGGCGAGGATCTGCACGGCGGTGGCGTACGTCTGCTGCGCGATGTTGCGCGGGCGGTAGGAGCTCAGGATGCTGCCGGGAAGAACGATCTGCTCCTGGTCGAGGGCCACGAGGATCAGGCTCATCATGGCCGGGGTGGCGGACCTGGGGACGTACTGGATCACGGTCTTGACCGTGATATGCCCGTGCGCATTCCGCCAGGGAATGAATAGCGTCTGCATTCCGGGCTGCTCAAGCAGGAGGCCATTTTTGTCGACGGTGGTGCGCGTTCCGCTCGCCCTGTATATCCTCCACAATAGATAACCGATGGGGACGAGGGAGAACAGTGTGAAGAAAATGACAGCAGAACGCATTTCCGACAACGATCCTGAACCGTGATAATATGAAGGAGTGGTCGCCCATTCCATGACTGCGAGGAGCAGGATGAATAAGATAATTATGCAGAGGATGCCGCAGGCTAATCTCACGATGTCGTCCTGGGAGCGCACGACGAGCTTGTCGGACAGTTCGGGCAGACCCGTATTCGTGTAGGGGGCACCGGGCTGCGTCATGAGTGGAGTATAGGACGATCTCATTGCCGACGACACCGATCCCGCTCAACCGCCCGGCCGCTCGCCCGCCCCGGGCCCTCAGGCGGCCCGCATGGACGGCCGCCCGACCCGCAGGACGCGGAACCCCTTGGAGGAGGCCGCCCTCTCGACGTCGTGCCCCTGAGCGGCCAGCCACTTCATCAGCGAGTCCGCCCCGAGATTCCTGCTCACGACGAGCCAGGCCTCGCCGTCGTCGCTCAGCAGTCCCAGCCAGGTGAGCAGCATGTCGTGCAGCGCCGCCTTGCCGATGCGCACCGGCGGATTGGACCAGATGAGGTCCACGTACGCGCCCGATCCCTTCAGCTCGGCCGCCAGGGCCGTGGCCTCGGCGGCATGGATATTGGCGTGCCCGGCCGCGGCGGCATTGCGGGCGGCGAGGTCGACGGCGCGCTCGTTGACGTCCGCGGCCAGGACGGTCGCGCCCGGGGCGGCGTCGGCCAGGGCCAGAGCGATCGGCCCCCACCCGCAGCCCAGGTCCAGCAGGAGGCCGGACTCGGGAGGGTCGGGGACGCGGTCGAGGAGGACCTGCGTGCCCTTGTCCAGACGGTCGGCTGAGAAGACGCCCGACGCCGTCGTCACCGTGTGCCGGGTGCCGCGGATGACGAAGGAGTGCTCGCGCTCCTCGGCGGGGCCGGCGGGAGAGGCGGTGAAGTAGTGCTCGCTCATCGGCTCAGGCTATCGGTTCTCGCGGCTCGTGAGCGGTGGTCCGATCTCCGGCGGGTCCGTTCGCGCCGCGATGGAACAGTCCGCCCGCACCGGCGGACCGGCGCGCCGAGTTGTCCACAGGGTGTGCACTTCCCGCCGGTTCCGCGTGACTTTTCCGCCGGTTCCGGCGTTCAGGCGGCGCGGCGGGCCAGCAGCGGGGTCAGGGCCAGCATGAGCGTCAGCGCTGCGACGACGGGCACCGCCAGTCCCTCCTCCACGCCCGTCGCCGAGGGGGCCGCGCCCGCCGTCACCAGGGTCCCCAGCGCCGCCCCGCCGGCGTTCGAGGCGACCGTCACCGCCGTGGCCGCGCGGGCCTCGGAGATCCCGTCGTCGTCCAGCCCCAGTTCGCCGGGCGCCGTGACGCAGCGGATGATCGTGTCCTGGTGGGTCAGCCCCATCCCCAGGCCCGCACTCGCCCAGCCCGCGTGCAGCAGCCACCACGGCAGCGCGCCGGCCAGCGCTGCGGCCACGAGGGCGCCGCCGACGGCGAAGCAGGCCCCGCCCGCGCCGGTGCGCGCCAGGTAGGCGCCTCGCCCCCGGGCCGGGTGCGCCCCGCACCACATGGCCACGGCGCTCCAGGCCAGGCCCGCCGCGGTCAGCGCCCAGCCGATCGCCGCCGGCCCCAGGCCCAGGACGTCGTGGGCGGCCGGCGAGATGAGGAAGTCCAGGGCGAAGTAGGCGGCGCACACCCACGCCAGGGTCGCCATGGCCGCGCGCCGGCCCGGCCGCAGGCGCAGCACGCCCGCGGGGAAGACCCGGCCGCACGCCCAGACGAGGGCGGCCGCCCCAACCGGGCCCGCGAGCCGCAGCCAGGCCCCGGCGGGCGCGAGGCCGATGACGGCGACGCCGGCCGCCATGACCGCCGCCGGCAGGAGCGGGGGGCGGGCCCCGCCGTCGTCGGACACCCGCAGCCCGCGGATCTGGCGGGCCATGACCAGGCGCGCCGCGATGAGCAGCGGCGTGTAGGCCACCAGCGCCCACCGCCAGCCCCAGGCGGCGCAGACCCCGGCCGCGTAGGCGGGGCCCAGCAGGGAGGAGACGATCCACGTCGCCGAGCCCGCCGCCAGGAACAGGCGCCGCCACGCCTCGGGCAGACCGGCGACCAGCACCCCCATGGTCACCGTCGCCAGGGCCCCGGCGGCCAGGCCGCGCAGCACCTCCCCGGCGGCGTACACGCCCACGTTCGGGGAGAGGGCGCCCAGCACCGCCCCGGCCACGAGGACGCCGGTCAGGACGGTCATGAGCCGCCCGGCCCGCCACCGGGCGAGCATCGCCCCGCCCAGCGGCATGGTGAGGAAGGCGGGCACCGTCCCGGCCGCGGTCACCAGCCCGTAGCGGTCGCGGGCGCCCAGGTCGGCGGCCAGGAGGGGCAGGACCGTCTGGTTGAGGTAGGTCTGCATGCCGGCGAGCAGCTCGACGACGAGCATCGCCAGGGCCAGGTGCCCGACCGGGGTGGTGAGCACGGCTCGCACCGACACGGGCCGGTCGGACCGGCCCGGCGATCGGGGGCCCGCCCCGGGCGGCCGCGGGCTCTTCCCGGGCGGCTGGGGGTCCGACCGGGGCGGCTGGGGGCTCGGGCTGGTCACGGCGGGAGCGTAACCGGATCCGTCGTTTCGGACCGGCGCCGGGGCGGGCCGGTCCGGCGGGCGCCGTGGACGAGGCCTGTCGGCGCTGCCGGCTCCGCCCGCGGCCCGCTACCGGGCGCCCGCCGCTATGCGCGCCCGATCCGGTGCAGCCACCACAGGTTGCGAACCAGGTAGAAGACGAGGGCCGGAATGCCGATGATGATGGAGAACCACGCCCGCAGCACAATGGCGATGGGCCAGACGAGCAGGGGAAGGGTGAGACTGGTGTTGCGCAGTCTGGTGGCCCGCCAGCCGAAGGGGAGCGCCGCCCCGAAGGCGGCGAAGACCGCAGTCCCGGGCAGGTCCTGCGTGATCGGCGGAGTCGTCACCGCGGCGAACAGGGCGATACCGGCCGCCGCGCCGGCGACCAGGGCCACTGCCCCGATGAGGAGCGAGCCGATCACACTCCCCCTGGCCTCGGCCTGCTCCGGGGAGAGCTCGGGGCGCGTCTGCACGGCGTCCGCTGCCGGATCGGGATACGGGGCGTAGGCGTACCCGTCGGGGGCGTAGGCGCTCTCCTCACCGGATTCTCTGCGTGGGAATCTCATGCGCACACTGTAATCGGATCGTGATCATCCCCCGCCCGTCCCCCGGCCTCCGGGCGGGGAGCGCGTTGGCCCGGAGCGCCCGACGGCGCTACGATGCCGCCGGTGAGGTCCGTTTCGCACGCGGTGAGACGATTTCGCGCGCGATGAGACGTGACGGCGATCGACGCCGTCGTGCCCGGCCCGCCGTTCCGCGGTCCGGTCCGGCCTGCCGGGCGGACCCGCCGCGGCCGCCGGGCGCGCGGCCGTCGTCCGACCCCACCACCCGCGGGCACCCGCTCCGCACCACGCCCCCGCCAGAGCCCGGACCGAGGACGGAGCACCATGACCCAACCGGCACGAACCGACCAGAACGCCCCCGGACGCCCCGGGACGACCGTTGTCACCGGCCTGATGCTGTTCGCCCTGTTCTTCGGCGCGGGCAACCTCATCTTCCCGCCGGTGCTCGGCGCCTCGGCGGGGGACCGGCTCCCCGCGGTCATGGCGGGGTTCCTCATCACCGGGGTGCTCCTGCCGCTGGTCGCCGTCATCGCCGTGTCCACCTCCGGCGAGGGCATCCTCGGGCTGGCGCGCCGCGTGGGCGGACGGTTCGGCGCGGTCGCGCCCGCGGCCGTGTACCTGTCCATCGGGCCGCTCTACGCGATACCGCGGGTGGTGACCGTCGCCTACGAGCTGGCCACGCGCCCCGTGCTGGAGCTGCTCGGCGCGGCCCCCGGCCGGTGGACGCTGCCGGCGCACGCCGCGGGCTTCCTGGTCGTCTCCGTCCTCATCGCCCTGCGGCCCAGCAGGCTCGCCGACCGCGTCGGGCGCTGGCTCACCCCGGCGCTGCTGGTCCTCATCGCCGTGCTGTGCGTCGCGACCATCGCCGGGGACGACGTCGTCGAGCGCGCCGCCTCGGGCCCGTACGCTGCCTCCCCCTTCAGCACCGGGCTGACCCAGGGCTACCTGACCATGGACGTCCTGGCCGCGACGGTGTTCGGCATCGTCGTGATCCAGACGCTGCGCTCCCGCGGGATCGGCTCGACCGGCCGGGTCGTGCGCGCCACCGCGGCGGCCGGCGGTATCGCGGCGGCCCTCCTGGCCGCCGTGTACATCGGCCTGGCGATGATTGGGACGCGCACCGGCGGCGCCGCCGACGACGGCACGGCGCTGCTGCGCTCGGCCGCCTCCAGCGCCCTGGGGCCGGCGGGCGTCATCGTCTTCGCGGCGATCGTCATCCTGGCCTGCCTGACGACGAGCGTGGGGCTCCTGTCCGCCTGGGCCGGCTACGCCTACGCGACCCTCCCGCGCACGACCTTCTCGCGCCACCTCGTCGCCGGGGCCGGGTGCGCCCTCATCCTGTCCAACCTGGGGCTGGCGGTCATCATCAGGATCGTCGCGCCCCTGACGCTGCTGCTCTACCCCATCACCATCACGCTCGTGGCGGCCACGATCCTCGACGTCGTCGCGCCGGGCCGCCTGCGCACCGCCTACACGTGGCCCGTGGCGGTGGCGGGCGTCCTCGGCCTCGTCTCGGCCCTGGCCGAGGCCGGCTGGGACGCCCCCAGCGCGCTGCTGGCGCGCAGCGGGGCGTGGAACGGCTCGACGGGCTGGATCGCGCCGACCCTGCTCGCCCTGGTCCTGGGGGCCGCCCTGGACGTGCGCGCGGGCCGCTGGTCCACGCCCGCCAGCGACATGTCCGACGCCGCCGAGGACGTCGAGCGGGCCGTCATCGGCCAGCGCTGAGGCCCTGGCGCGCGAGCACGTCCATTCTGGACTGCGATGTGCGGACCCTCCGCCAGCTGACGCCCCGGCGCGCGAGCACGTCACTTAACCCACGAGATCGTCGGGTAACCCGCGAGCACGTCTGCTAGAGGTACGTGCTCGCGGGTTAAGTGACGTGCTCGGCGGTTACCCGGCGATCTCGCGGGCCACGGCGCCAGCCCTTACTCGGGACGCCCCTCCCAGGGGGGATCGGTCTCATCCGCTGCGAGATGGGGATTCGGACCGTACCTGCGGTCCTGGTCATCGGCCGCCTGCTCGGTTCCCTTCGGATCCCAGTCGTCTTCGCCGACGCCGCCGTAGCCGACCCCTGCCTCCTGCGGCCGGTCGGGGGCCCAGGAGCCAGTCGGAACAGACCAGTCGGTCGCCGAAGGGCCGCCGGTCGCCAGGGGCCCGCTGGTGGCCAGGGTGTCCTCGGTCGCCAGAGGGCCATTGGTCGACAGGGTGTCGTCGATCGCGGAGTCCTCGGCCGCCGGGGCGCCCCCCGGGGCCGCCGCGGGGCCCGTCGAGATCGACCAGTCGGGCAGCGCCAGGGGGTCCGCGGCGGCCGAGAAGTCCACGGGCGCCACCAGGGGCTCGGCCGACCAGTCGGCGGACGCCGGAGAGGCGCCGGTCGCCCACTGGGCCTCCTCCGGATCCCGGTCGGCCCGGTCGGCGTCCTGGGAGGCGTCCACCTCGTACGGCTGGTCGGGGGCCCAGGGCCCGGCCGGGACCGATCCGTCGGCCGGAGCCGGAACCGACCAGTCCGACGGGGCCGCGGGCCCGTCGGGCCCCGGGAAATCGAGCGAGGCCTGCCAGTCGTCGGGGGCCTGCCAGTCGGGCGCCGCGGGACCGCCTTCGGGACCCGACCCGTAGACCAGGGCCGATCCGTCGGCGGGGGGGGCTGCGGGGCCGCCATCGGAGGCCGCTGCCCAGTCTTTGGGGGTCTGCCAGTCCGGCACCGAGGGGCTGCCGACCGGCGCCGACCCGTCGGCGGAAGCCGCCTGCCAGTCGTCGAAGTCCGAGGCGTCCGCACCCGCCTCGGGTCCGGCGCGATCGGACCAGTCCGGCGGTGCAGCCGGCTCGACTGGGGCCGCCGCCCAGTCGGCGGGCTCCGCGGCGCCGGGCCCTGCTGCGGTGATGGGCTCCGCGGCGCCGGGTCCCGTGAAGGCGTCGTGGTCTTCTTCCGCATAGCCCGCGCCCGCGGCGGCCGCATCGCTCGTACCCGCGGCGCCAGCATCGCCCGCGGCCGTGCCAGCCGCCCCCACGGCCGCGCCAGTCGCTGCATCGCCCGCCGCGCCCGCGGCGATTGCATCCGCGCCGCCCGCACCCGCGCCCGCGGCGGCGGCCTGGGCCGCGGTCGGCTCCGGGCCGTAGCGCCCGTTGGGCTGGCGCAGGGCGCGGGGCATCCACCAGTTCCACCGGCCCAGCAGCGCCATGGCCGCCGGCAGCAGCAGCACGCGCACCACGACGGCGTCGATGACCACGGTCAGGGCCAGGATCAGCGCGGCCTCCTTGACGATGAGCGTCTTGCCCGTCACGAAGCCGAGGAAGACCACCGTCATCACCAGCGCCATCGAGGTCAGGGTCCTGCCCGAGCGCTGCAGCCCCAGCTCGACCGCCCGGTTGTTGTCGTACCCCTCCTGCCAGCGCTCCTTGATCCTCCCCAGGGAGAAGACCGAGTAGCCCGTCGACAGCCCCAGGCCCGCGCACGCGGCGGTGACGACGGCGTAGGCCTCCACCCCTCCCAGGGGGGTGAAGCCCAGCAGCCCCGCGGCGTGCCCCTGCTGGAAGACCCACACGACCATCCCCAGGGAGGCCGCGACCGACAGGACGTTGACGATCAGGGTCTTGACCGGCACCAGGATGGACCCCGTCACCAGGCAGAGCATGACCAGGACCGTCAGCATGGCGGCGCCCACCGCGAGCAGGCTGCGCACGACGGCGTCGGCGAAGTCGACCTGACTCGCCGCCTGACCGGTCACCCAGGTGTCCGCCGGCGCCTCCAGGGCCCGCAGGGACCTGACCGCGGCCTCGGCCTGGCCCCCGGAGGCCGGGCCCGCCAGGTCGAGGTAGGCCACCGTGTACTTCCCGGCGGTGGCGGTGCGCTGGATCTTGTCCACGCCCGGGGTCGTCGCGATCTTGCTGTTGATGAAGTTGGTGACGTTCTCCCCGGTGCCCGCGATGACGACCGCGGCGTCCTCCTGCTGCCCGGCGACCGGGTAGTGCTCGAGGAGCATCTGCCGGTAGGCCTGCTGGTCGGAGCCGGCGGGCAGCAGGTCGTCGGTGGAGGTCAGCATGTGCAGGTGGCGCGCGGGCGAGGCGAGGATGACCAGCAGGACGGCGCCGGCGACGAGGACCACCCAGGGCAGGCGGTGGATGAGCGAGGCGAGCCGGGAGAAGACCCCCTCCTCGCGCACGGCCCCCTGCCCGGGGCGCGGGCTCCTGAGCGCGGCGGTGGCCCGCTGGAGGATGGTGGGCCTGCGCATGGCCTCGCCCAGGAGGGACAGGACCGCGGGGACCGCCGTGAGCGAGACGGTCACGCACAGCAGGACGACGGCGATCCCCGCCAGGCCGGTGGCGCGCAGGGCGTCGGAGCCCATGAGCAGGAGGGGGATCATGCAGGCCGCGACGAGGACCCCGGACAGGATCATGGTCCGCCCGGTCGTGCTCACCGCGGCCTGCATCGCCGGGACGAGCAGCGAGGAGCGGCGCCCTGGGCGCGGGCGCCGGTGCGCCCCGGCGACGATCTCGCCCTCGCCGGTGTCGAGCGCCTCCTCCCGCTGCGCCGAGACGAGCTCCTCCTGGTACCGGCAGGCGATGAGCAGGCCGTACCCGATCGACAGGCTCAGCCCGACGGCGGTGATGACGCCGACGGTGCCGGCCTGCACCTTCATCATGAGGCTGAGGGCCCACAGGATCCCCAGGGAGCCCGCCAGCGACACGAGGGCGCCCAGGGCGGGCGCGGCGGCGGCGCGCACCCGCCCCAGGATGAGGATCATCATGACCAGGGGCGCGAGCACGGCGATGAGCACGGCGGGGAGCAGGTCCCGCCTCGCCTGGTCGTTGACGGCGTCGGTCTTGAGGGCGTCGTCGGAGACGATGCCGGACACCTGCGGGGAGATGGAGGACAGCTCGCCCGGGATCTGCCTGAGCCGGTCCTCGACGCGCTCGACGATCCGGTCGACCTCGGCGGCGTAGGCCTGGTCGTCGGGGGAGGCGACCTCGGTGCCGTTGGGGTCGACGGAGACCACCACCAGGAAGCCGTCGAGGCGGTCCGAGCCGAAGGACTGCACCGCCGACGCGTAGAGGGACCGGCGCACGTTGAAGGGGTCGAACACGTTGGTGGCGCCCGCCAGCGAGGCCAGCTCCGTGTGGGCGGGCCCCAGGGCCTCGGCGACCTGCGCCTGCGCCTCGGGCGAGGAGATGTCGATGCCCTCGACCATGAGGGTCACAATGCGGCCGTCGCCGGACAGGACGGAGATGATCTGGTCCCCCTGCGCCGACTCGGTGCCGCCGACGGAGAGGGTCCCGGCCTCCAGCCGCTCGAAGAGCCCCCTGCCCCCGAGGATCCCCAGGGATGCGGTCAGGAGGACGATTGCGAGCACGGCCCAGGTCACGACGACGAACCAGGCGTCCTTGACGACGCGTCGAACCAGCCAGCTGAGCATGGGGGCATTGTTCCATCACCTGGCGCCGGGCTCCTCATCGGACCGCCCAGCGGCGTTGCGCCGCGCCGCCGCAGTGGCGTCGGGAGCGCTGTCGGAGCGCCGCTGGAGCGACGTCAGGGGGCGCCGTCGGGCGGGTCGCGGCGATAGGGTCGCGGCGTGGACCTCTTCGACAGCGCGGGGACCGACGACGCCGGCCTGCCCCTGGACGCCCGGGCGCCGCTGGCCGTGCGCATGCGGCCGCGCAGCCTCGACGAGGTCCTGGGCCAGGACCACCTGCTGGCCCCCGGCTCGCCCCTGCGCCGGCTCGTGGAGCCCGCCGACGAGGCCCGCGGGCGGGGCGCGGGTGTGTCCAGCATCATTCTGTGGGGTCCGCCGGGGACGGGCAAGACGACCCTCGCCCACCTGGTGGCGCGCGCCTCCGGGCGGCGCTTCGTCGAGCTGTCGGCCGTGACCGCGGGGGTCGGGCGGGTGCGGGAGGTCATCGGGGACGCGCGCCGCCACCTGGTCGGGGGCGAGGAGACGGTCCTGTTCATCGACGAGGTGCACCGCTTCTCGCGCACCCAGCAGGACGCCCTGCTGCCCGGGGTGGAGAACCGCTGGGTCGTCCTGGTGGCCGCCACGACGGAGAACCCGAGCTTCTCGGTCGTCTCCCCCCTGCTGTCGCGCTCCCTGCTGCTGACCCTCCGCCCGCTGGGCGCCGACGACGTGGGCGTGCTCATCGACCGGGCGCTGGCCGACGAGCGCGGGCTGGCGGGCGCCGTCGGCATCGACGGCGCCGCCCGCGAGCGGATCGTGCGCCTGGCCGGCTCGGACGCGCGCAAGTCCCTCACCGTCCTCGAGGCCGCCGCCGGCATGGTCCTCGCCGCCCCGGGGCGGTCCGCGGAAGGGGAGGGGGCCGGCGCCCCCCTCATCACCCCGGCCGACGTCGAGCGGGCGGCGGACGCGGCCGCGGTGCGCTACGACCGCGCCGGGGACCAGCACTACGACGTCGTCAGCGCCTTCATCAAGTCGATGCGGGGCTCGGACCCCGACGCGACGCTGCACTACCTGGCCCGCATGATCGCGGCCGGGGAGGACCCGCGCTACATCGCCCGGCGCATCGCCGTCCACGCCGCCGAGGACGTGGGCCTGGCCGACCCGGCCGTGCTGGCCACGGCGGTGGCCGCCCAGCAGGCGGTCGCGCTCATCGGCATGCCCGAGGCCCGCCTGGTCCTGGCCCAGGCCGCCCTGGCCGTGGCCACCGCCCCCAAGTCCAACGCCGTGACCGTGGGCATCGACCGGGCGCTGGCCGACGTGCGGGCCGGTCGGGGCGGGCCCGTGCCCGCCCACCTGCGCGACGCCCACTACCCCGGCGCGCAGGCGCTGGGCCACGGCGCCGGCTACCTCTACCCGCACGACTTCCCCCACGCCGTGGCCGCCCAGAGCCACCTGCCCGACTCCCTGGCCGGGGCGCGCTACTACGAGCCCACCGCCAACGGCTTCGAGAAGCGACTGTCCTCGCGCCTGGAGGCGGTCCGGCGGCTCCAGGGGCGCTCGTGAGGGCGCGCGCGACGGCGCCGGTCCTGCTCACCGGGGCGGCGGCGGGGTTCCTGGCGGGACTGTTCGGGGTGGGCGGCGGGCTCGTCATCGTGCCGGCGCTCATGGCGGCGCTGGGCATGGACCAGCGCCGCGCCGCGGCGACCTCGCTGGCCGCCATCGTGCTCACCGCCGCCGTCGGCTCCGTCTCCTACGGCCTGCGCGGGCAGGTCCACCCGCTCGCCGCCGCCGTTCTGGTGGCGGGCTCGCTGGTGGGGGCGCAGATCGGCACCCGGCTCCTGCGGCGGCTGCCGGCCGCGGCGCTGCCGTGGATCTTCGTCGCCTTCGTCGGCTTCGTCGTCGTCTCCCAGCAACTGCACGCGCCCGTGCGGGAGGCCGCCCTCGTCCTCGACGCGCCCCGCGGCGCCGCGCTGGCCGGGGTCGGCCTGCTGGCCGGAATCCTGTCGGGGCTGGTGGGAGTGGGCGGCGGGGCCGTCATCGTGCCCGGCCTCGAGCTCGTCGTGGGCGTGGGGGACCTGATGGCGCGCGGCACCTCCCTGCTGGTCATGATCCCCACGGCGATCGCCGGGACCCGGTCCAACGCCCGCCACGGCGTCGTCGACCTGCGCACCGGCCTGCTCGTCGGGGCCGCGGCCGCGACGACGGCCCCCGCGGGCGCCGCCGTCGCGGCCGCGGTGAGCCCGGCCACGGGCAGCCTCCTGTTCAACATCTTCCTCCTGGCCGTCGTCGCGAACACCCTGCGCCGGGAGCGGGCCCGGCGCCGGCAACCGCGGGCCTGAGGATCGCCTCACACCCCGGTTCCTCGGGGTGCGCTCCGGTTCCGCGGCCCGCTAGAGTGACCGGGTTGTCATGGCGCGGGTCGGCGGCTCGACGCGCGTCGCGGCACTCCTGGGGTCCCGGCCCGGCAGAGGCTCGACCCCGCGCCGCGCACCCGCGCGGCGCGCGACCCGTTACATCCGACAGGAAGAGAACCCAAGAAGCATGAGCTCCTCCCGCTCCCGCCGCCAGGTGCGCCTCTCGCGCGCCCTCGGCATCCCGCTGACCCCCAAGGCCGTGCGCTACTTCGAGAGGCGCGCCTACGGCCCCGGCGAGCACGGCCGCGCCCGCAGGCGCACCGAGTCCGACTACGCCGTGCGCCTCAAGGAGAAGCAGCGCCTGCGCGCCCAGTACGGCATCCGCGAGGCCCAGCTCCAGCGCGTCTTCCAGGAGGCCCGCCGCGAGAAGGGCCTGACCGGCGAGTCGCTGGTCGAGCTGCTCGAGATGCGCCTGGACGCCCTGGTCCTGCGCTCCGGCTTCGCCCGCACCATCGCCCAGGCCCGCCAGGTCGTCGTCCACCGCCACATCCTCGTCGACGGCAAGACCGTCGACCGCCCCTCCTTCCGGGTCAGGCCCGGCCAGACCATCCAGGTCCGCCCGCGCTCCCAGGTGATGACGCCCTTCCAGATCGCCGCGGCCGGCACCCACCGCGACGTGCTGCCGCCCGTGCCCGACTACCTGAGGGTCGAGCTCGAGAAGCTCTCCGCCACCCTCGTGCGCCGCCCCAAGCGCGACGAGGTCCCCGTGACCTGCGACGTCCAGATGGTCGTCGAGTACTACTCCCGCTGACCGCGCCCGGCGCGGCGGATGCCGGGACGCCCCGGACCCCTCGTCGGTTCGGGGCGTCCGGGCTATCCGGGGTACTCTCGTACCGGCTGCTCCTCGCGCCCCGATGACGCGGCCCGCCCCGCACCCCGGCCCCCCGGTCACCCGTTACCCAAGCACGACAGAGGAATTCAGGACTTCATGCGCACCTCCGAGATCCGCACCCGCTGGCTCGACTACTTCGCCGCGAACGGGCACGAGATCCGCCCCTCGGTGTCCCTGGTCTCCCCGGAGCCCTCGATCCTGTTCACCGTCGCCGGCATGGTGCCCTTCATCCCCTACATCCTGGGCACGGAGCAGCCGCCCTGGCCGCGCGCGGCCAGCGTGCAGAAGTGCATCCGCACCAACGACATCGACAACGTCGGGCGCACCACGCGCCACGGCACCTTCTTCCAGATGAGCGGCAACTTCTCCTTCGGGGACTACTTCAAGGAGGGGGCCATCGACTACGCCTGGGAGCTGCTGACCTCCGGGACGGACCGGGGCGGCTACGGGCTGGACGGCGAGCGGCTGTGGATGACGATCTGGGAGGAGGACGAGGTCTCCTGGGACCACCTGACCAGGACGATCGGGGTGCCCGAGCGCCGCGTCCAGAGGCTCCCCTTCGCCGAGATCTCCTGGTCCACCGGCCAGCCCGGACCCGCCGGCTCCTGCTGTGAGATCCATTACGACCGCGGCCCGGACTACGGTCCCGACGGCGGGCCCGCCGTCGATGCCCGGGGCGACCGCTTCCTGGAGATCTGGAACCTCGTCTTCGACGAGTTCATCCGCGGCGAGGGCCGGGGCCACGACTTCGAGCTCGTCGGCAAGCTCGAGCGCACCGCCATCGACACCGGCGCCGGCCTGGAGCGCCTGGCCTTCATCATGCAGGACAAGCCGAACATGTACGAGATCGACGAGGTCTACCCCGTCATCGCGGCGGCCGAGGCCATGAGCGGGCGCAGCTACGGGCGCGGCGCCGCCGGGCCGCACTCGGGCGCCGCCTGGGAGGACGACGTGCGCATGCGCGTGGTCGCCGACCACATCCGCTCCGCCCTCATGCTCATCTCCGACGGCGTGCGCCCCGGCAACGACGGGCGCGGCTACGTCCTGCGCCGCCTCATCCGCCGCGCCGTGCGCTCCATGCGCCTGCTGGGCGTGGAGGACGCCGCCATGCCGACCCTGCTGACCGCCTCCAAGGACGCCATGAGGGCCTCCTACCCCGAGCTGGAGGCGCAGTGGCCCGCGATCAGCGAGGTCGCCTACGCCGAGGAGGACGCCTTCCGGCGCACCCTGGCCGCCGGCACCACCATCCTGGACACCGCGGTGGCCGCCGCCAAGGACGCCGCCGGGGACTCCGCCGGCGGGGGGGCCGGCGCCCCCGCGCGCCCGCTCGTGTCGGGCCGCAGCGCCTTCGAGCTGCACGACACCTACGGCTTCCCCATCGACCTGACCCTGGAGATGGCCGCCGAGCAGGGCGTGGACGTCGACGAGGCCGCCTTCCGCGCCCTCATGGACGAGCAGAAGGAGCGCGCCCGCGCCGACGCGCGCGCCAAGAAGGCCGGTCACGCCGACATCCGCGCCTTCCAGGACATCGAGAGGAGCATGGGCGGCGGGTCGACCTTCCTGGGCTACACCGAGTCGGCCGCCGACGCCGTCGTCACCGGGCTGCTCGTCGACGGCGCGCCGCAGCCGGCGGCCACGGCCCCCGCCGAGGTCGAGATCGTCCTGGACCGCACCCCCTTCTACGCCGAGATGGGCGGCCAGCTCGCCGACCGGGGCACCATCCGCCTGGCCGGCGGCGGCCTCGTCGAGGTCCATGACGTGCAGGCCCCCGTGCGCGGCCTGTCCGTCCACCGCGGCACCCTGACCGAGGGGTCGGCCGCCGTGGGGGAGAGGGCCCGCGCCCGCATCGACGTCGAGCGCCGCCTGGCCATCGCCCGCGCCCACACGGGCACCCACATGGTCTACGGGGGCCTGCGCCGCGTGGTGGGCGAGCACACGGACCAGGCGGGCAGCGAGAACTCCCCCTCGCGCCTGCGCTTCGACTTCCGCCACGGCTCGGCCCTGTCCGGCTCGCAGGTCGGCGACATCGAGTCCCTCGTCAACGAGCGCCTCGCCCAGGACCTGCCCGTGACCACCGAGGTCATGAGCCTGGAGGAGGCCCGCCGCGCCGGGGCGATCGCCCTGTTCGGCGAGAAGTACGGCCGGCGGGTGCGCGTGGTGACCATCGGCGACGGCTTCGACAAGGAGCTGTGCGGCGGGACCCACGTGCCCTCCACCGGGCACATCGGGCGCGTCGTCGTCCTGGGCGAGGCCTCCATCGGCTCGGGCGTGCGCCGCATCGACGCCCTCGTGGGCGACGGCGCCTACGGCTTCCAGGCCAAGGAGCACGCCCTGGTCTCCCAGCTGTCCGCCCTGGTCGGCGGGCGCAGCGAGGACCTGCCCGGCCGGGTCGAGTCCCTCATGGCCCGGCTCAAGGACGCCGAGAAGAAGCTGGCGGCGGCCGAGCAGGCCGCCGCGACCGCCCGCGCCGCCGGGGTCGCCGCCGGCGCGAAGCGGGTGGGCCCCTACCTCTTCGCCGCCGCCGACCTCGGGCCGGCGGGCGGCGCCGACGCCCTGCGCGCCCTCGCCCTGGACGTGCGCGCGCGCCTGGGCGAGGCGGAGCCGGCCGTCGTGCTGGTCGCGGGCGCGGCGAACGGGCGCCCCGTCGTCGTCATCGCCACCAACGGCGCCGCCCGCGGCCTCGGCGCCAGGGCCGGCGACCTGGTCAGGACCGCGGCCTCGGCCCTGGGGGGCGGGGGCGGGGGGAGGCCCGACCTCGCCCAGGGCGGGGGCTCCGACGCCGCCGCCCTGCCCGAGGCCATGGCGGCCGTCGCCCGCGAGCTGGGCGCCTGAAGCCGCGGGGGACGGGGAGGAGGACGCCGATGCGCACGGGCAGCAGGATGGCCTTCGACGTGGGTCGGGCGCGCGTGGGCGTGGCCCGGTGCGACGCCGACGCGATCCTGTCCGTGCCGGTGGCCACGCTCCGACGCGACCGCTACGGCGCCGACCTGGACGAGGCGGCCGACCTGGTGGCCGACCACGGGGCCATCGAGGCCGTCGTCGGCCTGCCCCGCAGCCTGAACGGGGGGTCCTCGTCCTCCACCAGGGACGCCCGCCGGTGGGCCCGCCGGCTCGCCCCCCTCATCGCCCCGGTGCCCGTGCGGCTCGTCGACGAGCGGCTGACGACGGTCTCGGCCCACCAGGCGCTGCACGAGGCGGGGCGCCGCGCCAGGGACTTCCGCGGCGTCGTCGACCAGGCCGCGGCCGTGGTCATCCTCGAGCACGCGCTCGAGACCGAGAGGCGGACCGGCGCCCCCGCGGGGGAGCTCGTCCCATCGACCCAGGGAGGCAGGCAGTGAGCCAGGACGACTTCTTCGCCCAGATCGGCGTCGAGCCCCCGGGCTCGGCCGACTCCCCGCCGCCCACCCGCCGCGACCGCAAGCGCCGCACCAAGGAGCGCAAGCGCCGCCGGCGCCGGCGCCGGATAGTGACCACGCTCATCATGGTCCTGGTCCTGGCGGGCGTCGGCATCGGCGGCTACTGGGCCTACAAGCACAGGCCGCCGGCGCCCACCACCGCCGCATCCGACTACTCGGGGGCCGGGGAGGGGGCGGTCGAGGTGGAGATACCCGACGGCGCCTCGGGCCAGGAGATCGGGAAGATCCTCTACGACAAGGGCGTGGTCGCCAGCGTCGGCGCCTTCGCCGACGCCTACGCCGCCAATGCGAACTCCGGCAACATCCAGGCGGGCGTCTACACGCTCAAGGCCAAGATGTCGGCCGCCAACGCCGTGGCCGCGCTCCTGGACCCGGCCTCCCAGACCCGCCGGCTGACGATCCCGGAGGGCTTCACCCAGGCCCAGGTCAAGGAGAAGCTCATATCCACCGGCGGCTTCACCGACGCCCAGGTCGACGCGGCCTTCGCGGACGCCGCCGGCATCGGCCTGCCGGCCGCGGCGGGCGGCCACGTCGAGGGCTGGCTCGCGCCCGACACCTACAACATCTCCCAGGGCGCCACCGCCACCGAGGTCGTCGCCGAGATGGTCAAGCGGACGGTCTCGCGCCTGAAGAACGCGGGCGTGGCGGAGGCCGACTACGAGACCGTCCTCATCAAGGCCTCGATCGTCGAGCGCGAGGCGACCCCCACCTACTACGGCCAGGTCGCCCGGGTCATCGACAACCGGCTGGCCGACACCGACGGCGACACCCAGGGCAAGCTCGGCATGGACTCCACCATCCTCTACGGCCTCGGGCGCAGCGGGGGGATGCCCACCCAGGCCGAGCTCGACGACGCCTCCAACCCCTACAACACGCGCATCCACCCGGGCCTGCCGCCCACGCCCATCGGCAGCCCCGGCAAGGGGACCATCACCGCCGTCCTCAACCCGCCGGCGGGCGACTGGCTCTACTTCGTCACCATCAACCTCGACACCGGCGAGACCCGCTTCGCGAGCACCTACGCCGAGCAGCAGGCCAACGAGCAGCTCCTCCAGCAGTACTGCGCGGCCAACGAGGCCAAGTGCTCCAGCGGCACCCACAAGTCGTGAGCCGGGCGGAGCGCGCATGACGACGACGGGCCCCGCGCCGCGCCACCGCGCGGCCGTCATAGGATCGCCGGTCGCGCACTCGCTGTCGCCGGTGCTGCACCGCGCCGCCTACGCGGACCTGGGGCTGGAGGGCTGGGAGTACGCCCCGCGCGACGTCGCCCCCGGCGCCCTGGCCGGGGTGCTGGCCGAGCTGGCCGCCCCCTGCGGCCCGGGGCCCGTCTGGGCGGGCCTGAGCGTGACCATGCCGCACAAGCAGGCGATGCTGCCCGCCCTGGACGTCGTCGACCCCCTGGCCGCCGCGGTCGGCGCGGCCAACACCGTCGTCGCCCAGCGCTCCGGGACCGGCCCGGCGCTGCTGGCCGGCTTCAACACCGACGTGGCCGGCGTCGTCGGCGCCCTGCGGGAGACCGGCGGCGGGACCCTACGCGAGGTGGGCACGGCCCTGATCCTGGGCTCGGGGGCCACCGCCTGCTCCGCCCTGGCGGCGCTGGCCGAGCTCGGCGCCGCCCGCATCATCGTGGCCGCCCGCAACCACGCCGGGCCGCGCCGGGCGGCCTCCGCCGCCCGCCGGATGGGCCTGGAGATCGAGGCGCCCGTCTGGCGGCCGGACGACCCCCGCTCCAACCGGCAAGTGGCCCGGGCCATGGCCCGGGCGCAGGCGGTCGTCTCCACGGTGACCGCCGGCGCCGCCGACGTGCTCGCCCCCGCCCTGGCCGAGGCGCTCGACGGGGAGCCCCCGGACGCCGGCGCCGTCCTGCTCGACGTCGTCTACGACCCCTGGCCCACCGCGCTGGCCGCGGCCTGGCGGGCGGGGGGCGGCGCCGTGGCCCCCGGGTGGCTCATGCTGCTGCACCAGGCGGCGCCGCAGGTCGGGCTCATGACCGGGCGCCGCCCCCGGCTGGCCCCCATGCGCGCCGCCCTGGCCGCCGCCCTGGACGCGCGCTCCCGGCCCGCCCCCGGCGCGCCCGCCCCGGACGCCGGGGCCCGCGGGCCGGACGCTCCCGGGGCGGGCCGGGAGCCTGTGGGAGGATCGGCGCCATGCTGCGATGGATGACTGCCGGGGAGTCCCACGGCGAGGCCCTGACCGCCCTCATCGAGGGGGTCCCCGCGGGCGTGCAGATCACGACCGATGCGATCCGCGCCGCCCTGGCCCGCCGCAGGCTCGGCCACGGGCGCGGCGCCCGCCAGGCCTTCGAGGCCGACGAGGTCTCCGTCCTGGGCGGGATCCGCCACGGGCGCACCATGGGCGGGCCCGTGGCCATCCTCATCCGCAACTCCGAGTGGCCCGCCTGGTCCACCGTCATGAGCGCCGACCCGGTGGACCCGGCCGACCTCCTCGTGGACGCCGGCGCGGGCGACGAGCGCGAGATCGCCCGCAACCGCCCGCTCACCCGCCCCCGGCCCGGCCACGCGGACCTGGCCGGCATGCTCAAGTACGACCTGCCCGAGGCCCGCCCCGTGCTCGAACGGGCCTCCGCCCGCCAGACCGCGGCCCGGGTCGCCCTGGGCGCCGTCGCCGAGGCGCTGCTGGAGCAGGTGGCGGGCACCCGCCTGGTCAGCCACGTGGTGCGCGTCGGCGCGGTCGCCCTGGACGAGGAGATCCCCCGCCCCGCGCCCGACGACGAGGAGCGCCTGAGCGCCGACCCGGTGCGCTGCACGGACCCGGCCACGAGCCGGGCCATGGTCGAGCAGATCGACGCCGCCAGGCGGGCGGGGGACACCGTGGGCGGCGTGGTGGAGGTCATCGCGACCCCGGTGCCGGTGGGCCTGGGCACCCACGTCGAGGCCGACCGCCGCCTCGACGCCCGCCTGGCCGGGGCGCTCATGGGCATCCAGGCCGTCAAGGGCGTGGAGATCGGGCGGGGCTTCGCCCAGGCGGCGATGCGCGGCAGCCGGGCCCACGACGAGATCCTGGCGGTGCGCGACGGGCGGGTGGAGCGGGCCTCCAACCTGGCCGGCGGGATTGAGGGCGGGATGTCCAACGGCTCCGACGTCGTCGTGCGCGCCGCCTACAAGCCCATCTCGACGGTGCCCCGGGCGCTGCGCACCGTCGACCTGGCCACCGGCGGGGCCGCCACGGCGCTGCACCAGCGCTCGGACACCACCGCGGTCGTGCCCGGGGCGGTCATCGCCGAGGCCATGGTCGCCCTCGTCCTGGCCGACGCCCTCACGGACAAGACCGGGGGCGACTGCGTGGCCGAGGCCCGCCGCAACCTGACCGCCTACCTCGACCGGGTCGCCGAGCGCACCCGGTGGTGAGCCCCGCAGGGAAGGAAGCCCCATGACCCCCCGACACCGGCCCCGCATCACCCTGGCCGACGTCCGCCTCCCCCTCCTGCTCGTCGGGCTGCCCGGGGCCGGCAAGACCACCGTGGCGCGCCTGCTGGCCGCCGCCCTGGGGGTCCAGGCGACCGACACCGACGCCGAGATCCGCCGCCGGGCCCGGATGACCATCCCCCAGATCTTCGCCCGGGAGGGCGAGGAGTCCTTCCGCGACCGCGAGACCCGCGCCCTGCGCGCCGTGCTGGGCGCCCAGGCGGGCGCGCAGGGCGTCGTCGCGCTGGGCGGCGGCGCGGTCCTGCGCGAGGAGAACCGCGCGCTCCTGGCCGGGCGCACCGTCATCCACCTGTCCGCCTCCCCGAGCACCGCCGCCGCCCACGTCGGCGACGGCGCCGGCCGGCCCGTCGTCAACCCGGCCGCGGACTCCGACGCCGTCCGGGCCGGGGCGGGGCCCGGCGCCGCGGCCGACGGCGTCGCGGGCGCCGCCGCGGTCCTGGCCCGCATGGAGGCCCTGCACGCCCAGCGCGGGCCCCTGTACGCGCAGGTGTCCACGCTGACCGTGCCCACCGACGGCCTCACGCCCGAGCAGGTGGCCGCCCTGGTGCTGGTGGCCCTGGGGGCGCAGGCGCCCGACACGGCCCGGGCCCTGTCCGCGGTCGCGCGCCCGGGCCCGCCGGACCGGCCCCGGACCGGCGCCGCGCGCCGGAATACCGCCCCGGCCGGCGCCGCTGCGGCCGACGGCGCCGCGGATGCCGCTTCGACCGCCGCCCCGGCCTCCGCCGCCCGGGGCGGCCCCGCCCCGGGCCCTGCGGCCGCGGGGGGCGGGCGGGCCGTCCCCGTGCCGCCGAGTCGACCCCTCGAACCCGACCCGTCGGGCGTCCTGCGCCTGGGGGTCGCCGGCGCCCGGCCCTACGACGTCGTCGTCGGCCACGACCTGTCCGACGAGATCGTGCGCGGCGTCGTCGGCGCCGCCGGCGGCGGGGCCGGGGGAGTGGCCCTCATCCACGCCGACGCCCTGGCGGACCGGGCCGGGGCCGTGCGCGCCGCCCTGACCGGGGCCGGCCTGCGGGTGGGGCTCGTCGAGGTGCCCGGCGGGGAGGCCGCCAAGACCGCCGCCGTCCTGGAGTCGGTGTGGGGGCGCCTGGGCGAGCTGCGCCTGGGCCGGGACGGGGCGGTCGTCGGCCTGGGCGGCGGGGCGACCACGGACCTGGCGGGCTTCGCCGCCGCCACCTGGCTGCGCGGCGTGCCCGTCGTCCAGGTCCCCACGACCCTGCTGGCCATGGTCGACGCCGCCATCGGGGGCAAGACGGGGATCGACACCCCCGCCGGGAAGAACCTCGTGGGCGCCTTCCACGCCCCGGCCGCCGTCGTGTGCGACCTGGACGCCCTGGCCGGCCTGCCCGCCGCCGAGCTGCGCGCGGGCCTGGGCGAGGTCGTCAAGTGCGGCTTCATCGCCGACCCCGTCATCCTGGACCGCGTCCTGGCCGACCCGGCCGACCTGAAGCGCTGGGACGCCCCCGTGCTGGCCGAGCTCGTGGCCCGCTGCGCGGCCGTCAAGGCCGCCGTGGTGGGCGTCGACCCCGCCGAGGCGGGGGCCCGGGAGATCCTCAACTACGGGCACACCTGCGCCCACGCCATCGAGAGGGTCACCGGCTACGCCTGGCGCCACGGCGAGGCCGTGGCCGTGGGCTGCGTCTTCGCCGCGGAGGTCGCCCGCGCCCTGGGCCGCCTCGACCCCGCCGTCGTCGCCCTGCACCGCCAGGCCCTCTCGGCGGCCGGCCTGCCGGTGTCCTTCGAGCAGGGGGCGGGCCGCTTCGAGGAGCTGGTCCGCGTCATGGCCTCGGACAAGAAGGTGCGCGCCGGCCGCATCCGCATGGTCCTGCTCGACGACGTCGCCCGCCCCGTGCGCGGCGTCGTGCCCGACGAGGCCGTCCTGCGCGCGGCCCACGGGGCCGTCACCGGGTCCGGGGCGTGAGCGCGACGGCCCCGGGCGCGCCGGCGGACGATCCCGAACGCCGCCGGGGGCGGACGCCGGGCCCCGGGCCGGACGGGGAAGGCGCCGCGGACCGCGCGGGCGGGCGGGGCGGGGCCGTCGTGCTCATCGGACCGCCGGGGGCGGGGTGCACCAGCGTGGGCCGCGCCCTGGCGCGGGCGACGGGCGCCCCCTTCGCCGACCTGGCCGCCGTCGTCGCCGCCGAGCTGGGCAGCGCCCCCGAACTGGCCCTGGTGGCGGCCGGCGAGCGCCGCTACCGCCGCGTCGAGGCGGACGCCGCCCGCGCCCTGCTGGAGGAGGCGCGCCGGCGCGGAGGGGTCGTGGCCCTGGGCTCGGGGTGCCTGGCCGACGACGCCGTGCGCGCGCTCCTGCGCCCCCTGGCGGCGGGCGGGCGGGTCGTCGCGCTGACGGCGAGCGCGCGGCGCCTGGCCGGTCGCAACGGGCTGGACGCGCCCCGCTCGGTGGCCCTGGGCAATGTCCACCGCGCCTTCGTGCAGATGCTGCGCGACCGGGAGGCGCTGTGCCGGGAACTGGCCTCCTCGACCTTCGACACCACGGACACGACCCCCGAGCAGGCCGCCGCCGCGCTGCGCGGGCGGAATCCCCGGCCGGCGGCGGAGCCGAGCGCGTGAGCCGCCCCCGAGCCGCCGCGGCGACCGCCCGGGGCGCCGAAGACACCGGAAGCAGCCGTCCGGGCCCGTCCCGGTCCGCGACGACGTCTGACGGGCGGGGAGGAGTCGGCTAGGGTCGGCCCATGTACGTCCCCCGACACTTCTCCCTGCCCGAGGACTACACGCGCCGGCTGCTGTCCCGCCCCGGCGCGGGCAACCTCGTCACCGTCCACGACTTCGGCCCCGAGGCGACCATGGTGCCCTTCTACCTCGACGAGGAGCGCGGCGCCCTCATGACCCACCTCGTGCGCAACAACCCCCAGGTCACCGAGCCCATCACCGGCCCCGGCCTGGTCATCCTCGACGACGTCGACGCCTACGTCTCGCCCCGCTGGTACGCCACCAACGAGGTCAAGGCCAACGTCCCCACCTGGGACTACATCACCATCCACGTGCGCGGCCCGGTCAGCATCGACCCCGAGCCCGCCGCCGCCCTGGACGTCGCCCGGCGCCTGACCGGGGCCATGGAGCACGAGGACGTCCTGGCGCCCGTGGGGGAGGACAAGCTCGCCCGCATGGCGCGCGCCATCGTCGCCGTCGGAGTCGGCGTCGAGCAGGTGCGCGGCAAGGCGAAGATGAGCCAGAACCGCCACCCCGACGACATCCGCTCCCTCGCCGACGAGTTCGAGCGGCAGGGCGAGGCGAGGATGGCGGACTTCCTGCGGACCGTGTCCCTGCCCTACGCCGAGGAGCGCTTCGCCACCCTCGCCCGCCTGCGCGGCCTGAGGACCATCGGGCGGGATGTCGCCGACTTCCACTAGCGCCGTCGCTGCCCTCAACCGCCCCGGCCCGCTCGGGGCGGCCCCGCCCCGCCGCGCGGCTGCGTCCGTCTTCCCCGCGCCGCCCGGCCCGAATCCCGCCCCGCCGCGCCGCCCGGCCCCGTGACGGGCCTCGCAGGAGCCCGCGGCCGACGGGCGGGGGCCGCGCGGTAGACTCGCGCCGTTCCAAGACTTCGCAAGTCCCCCCGACAGTGAGGAAACCGCCCGTGGCAACGACGAACGACCTGAGGAACGGCCTCGTGCTCAACATCGACGGCCAGCTGTGGCAGGTTGTCGAGTTCCAGCACGTCAAGCCCGGCAAGGGCCCGGCCTTCGTGCGCACCAAGATCAAGAACGTCCTGTCCGGCAAGACCGTCGACAAGACCTTCAACGCCGGCCTCAAGATCGACACCGCCACCGTCGACCGCCGCGACATGCAGTTCTCCTACCGGGACGGCGAGGACTTCGTCTTCATGGACCTCAAGTCCTACGAGCAGACCTACGTGCCCGCCGCCACCGTCGGCGACGCCTCCGCCTACATGCTCGAGGGGCAGGACGTCATCGTCGCCTTCCACGACGACGACGTCCTGTTCGTCGAGCTGCCCGCCGCCGTCGTCCTGACCGTCTCCCACACCGAGCCCGGCCTCCAGGGCGACCGCTCGTCGGCCGGCACCAAGCCCGCCACGCTGGAGACCGGCGCCGAGATCCAGGTCCCGCTCTTCCTCAACGAGGGGGACCGGGTCAAGGTCGACACCCGCTCGGGCGCCTACATCTCCCGCGTCAGCGACTGATGACCCCTTCCGACGCCACCACCGGCGCCCCGGACCCCGGCGGGGCCGCGCGCCCGCACGGCGCCAAGCACTCCGTCACGGCCCGCACCAAGGCGCGCCGCCGCGCCGTCGAGATCCTCTTCGAGGCCGACCAGCGCGGCCTGCTGCGCGACGAGCGCGGCGGGGCCCCCGGGCGCGGCGACTATCCTGTCCGCGGCGGGCGTGACGAGTACGGCGAGCGGGATGCGCGCTCCGCCCCCGACGAGCGCCCTGCTCGCAGCGAGTACGACGAGTACCCCGCCCGCGGTGAGCGGGACGAGCACTCCGTGTACGACGCCCCCGGCGAATACGACGGGCGCCCCGCGTACGACGAGTACGGCGCTCGCGGCGGGTACGGCGGACGCGACGAGTACCCCGTGCGTGACGAGTACGACGTGCACGGCGAATACGACGAGCGGGACGGACACCGCCTCGTGCACGGCGAATACGACGAGCGGGACGGACACCGCCTCGTGCACGACGAGTACGACGGGCGCCCCGCGTACGACGAGTACGGCGGGGTCGCCGCGGCCCGCGCGGAGGAGTCCGGGGCCGCCCGGGCGCTGCGCGACCTGGCCGCCGAGCGCGCCGAGCACTCGGCCAACCACACGCCGGCCCCCGCCTACGCGCGCGAGATCCTCGCCGGGGTGGCCGACCACCTGGCGGAGGTCGACGAGGCCATCGAGACCTACGCCCAGGGCTGGGCGCTGGCCCGCATGCCGGCGGTCGACCGCGCCATCGCCAGGGTCGCCACGTGGGAGATCGTGTGGAATGACGACGTCGACGCCCCGGTCGCCGTGGATGAGGCGATAACGCTGGCGCGCATGCTGTCCACCGACGACTCGCCGCGCTACCTGAGCGGCCTCCTCGGACGCATCGGGGATCTGGCCGACACGCTGCGCTGAGGCCGCCGGGGGCGCCGGGGTCGTGGTCGGTCCCGTCTCAAACGAACCGCCGCGCCGAGGCCTGCTCGCGGGTCCGGCGGATCGTCGCGGCACCACGGCCGCGATGCTCCTCGTCTCGGCCCGGGTGCGGTCGTCGGGGGCCAGGGGTAGCGATCCCCGGATCCTCGCCTCGCCGGAGCACCCCGGGCGTCCCACGAGTCCCATGCGCCCCATCGGAACCGGAGCTCGGGGCGCTCGTTCAATCTACCGGAGGGTCGGTTGTCCAAATCTGTTGCAAAGGCCCGGATCGGGCCGGAGCGCCGAAAGAGAATCGTTGATATTCCGCGGTTCTTCTCGCGGCCGATCCCGGCCTTGAGCGCCTTTGCAACAGATTTGGACACGCCCCGCCCCGGACCGTCCCAGGAGCCCCACCCGCACCACCCCGTGCCCGCCCATCCCCGCCACATCACGACGATCCGGACCCACGGACCGTCGCACCCAGTGAGAAAGGCCCATTGCGCCCTTCCACGGCGTACAGCCGTGGAGTTGGGACAGTGAAAGCACGTGCCGGCCACCTTTTCGCGGGCGGGTCCCCCGGTGCAGCGTCGGTCCCCGGAGCAGATCACCGCCATACCGCGCGACGCTCGCGGGTCTCTCGGCGCGACGGGGTCCGGGTTCTCGGCCGCGAGCCACCCGGGGACGCTCATGCCGGCGCCCGTGATCGGGGGCGCCCTCGGGCCCGCGAGATCGCCGGGTAACCCGCGAGCACGTCACTTAACCCGCGAGCACGTACCTCTAGCAGACGTGCTCGCGGGTTAAGTGACGTGCTCGCGGCCGGGGTCCTCTCGGAACCGGGCCGAGCCGGAACAAGAAGATCAGGACCGAGTCCGCAACAACACCGGACTCGACGCGGCCGGGACCGGACCCGTACGTACATGCAGAGCCCGGCATCGACGTCCGAGAGGACGAGAGCATGGAAGTGGACCGCGCCCGCGCGCCGGGCCGGGCTTGCGCAATGCGAGCCCAGCGCAACACAGTCCACCCCACCTCGCGCCGTGCGAGCCCAGCGCGACGAAATCCACCTGAGCGCAATCCGCGTGATCCCACCTGGCGCAATGCGAGCCCAGGTGACATCACCAAAACGACTCCCCGGGGGCCGGCGCCCGACTCCCCCAGGGGCGGGGCGCTCAGAGGACAGGGGACGGCTGGGGGACTCCGGGCCCGAGACCCCTTGGCAGGCTGGGGCTGGTCCGGGTGATGGGGAGAACTGTGCGGTCGGTGCTGTGCGGTCAGGGCAGGGCCGGAGTCGATCCCGACAGGGGAGGGAGGCCTCCGCCGCGCTCACGGCCTGCCGGGCCGGCGCGAGGCCGATCCCGGCGAAGGGAAAGGGGCTGACGCGGCACCGTCGAATAGTCTGAACTCATGAGCACACCCGCCGCCCCCGGCCCTCCGACACCCATCGCCGTCACGGGCGCGACCGGCCGCATCGGCGGCGCCGTCGCGGCCCTCCTGCACGAGCGCGGCGCGCCGCTGCGCCTGCTGCTGCGCGACCCCTCCCGCACCCCGCGGTGGGCCCGCAACGCGCCGTCCGTCGAGGTCGCCGTCGCCCAGTACGGAGACGGCGAGGCGGTGCGCGCGGCCCTGGCGGGCGTCGACGTGCTCCTCATGGTCTCCGCCTCCGAATCCGCCGACCGCCTCTTGCAGCACAGGACCTTCATCGACGCCGCCGCGGCCGCCGGAGTGCGCCACGTCGTCTACACCAGCTTCCTCGGCGCCGCCGCCGACGCGGTCTTCACCCTGGCGCGCACCCACTGGGCCACCGAGGAGCACCTGCGCGCCTCGGGAATGGGCTTCACCCTCCTGCGCGACTCCTTCTACCTCGACTTCCTGCCCGACCTGGTCGTCGACGGCGTCATCGCCGGACCCGCCGGGACGGGGCGGGTCGGCGCGGTGGCGCGCGAGGACGTCGCCCGGGCCGCGGCCGCCGTCCTGGCCGACCTGGCCGCGGGGGACGGGCGCCACGACGGCGCCGTCTACGAGCTCACCGGCCCGCAGGCGCTGTCGCTGTCCGACGTCGCCGCCGCCCTCACCGCCGCCGGGCGCCCCACGGTCTACCGTCAGGAGAGCGTCGAGGAGGCCTACGCCTCCCGCTCGGTCTACGGCGCCCCCGACTGGCAGGTCGACGCCTGGGTGTCGACCTACACCGCCATCGCCTCCGGCGCCCTCGACCGCATCACGCACGACGTCGAGCGCCTGACCGGGCGCCGCCCGCTCGGTTTCGCCGAGCTCCTCGCCGGCCGCCCCTGACGGCCGCGGGCCCCACGGGCGGCACGACCCGGTCGCGCCGCCGCCGGCGGGCGCCCGCAGTGGGGCGGGACGCCGTGAAGCACACGCGAAGCGCATATTGAGGATCCGAGCAATGGGACAGTATCAGCCGTCGTACGAGTCCGACCCCTATCCGACGTCCGTGCAGGGGGCCGGTCCGACGCCGTCCCCGTACGGCGTCGGACCGACCGGTCCCGGGGCATCTCCGCATAGTGGCGCGCCCCCGTACGGCGTGGGACCGGCGTTTCGGGCAGCCGAAACATGCTATGCGTGGCGGGCGCGCCCCCGTACGGCGTGGGACCGGCCCGCCCCGGGACGCCCCCGTACGGCGGTGCATCTGCGTATGGCGGCGCGCCCCCGTACGCGCCCGCGCCCATGCCCGTCCTCCCGCCCACCCCCGAGCAGGCCGCGGAGAAGAGCCTGCGGACCGCCCGCGGGCTGGGAATGGGGGCGGCGATCACCGGGCTGGTCTCCGTCATCATCCAGGGCATCGCCCCGCTGGGCATCCTTCTGCCCCTCGGCGCAAGCGACTCCTGGTCGGTGGAGGACGTGTTGATCTGGCTGATGGCCGCCTTACTGAGCATCATGCTCGTGCCCCTGATCGTTATAGTGATCTGGGCCACGTGTTTCGGGCTGTCCCTGGCGGCGTGCATAGTGGCGAACACCCGCAGGTCGACGCCGCTGCCCGCGCGGTGGGCGGGCATCGGCGGCGTCACCGGCGGCGTCCTCGCCGCCTCCATCTTCCAGGGCGCGCCGCTCACCATAATCATCCTGACCGCCGCCAACGAGGGCGCCACGGGCGACTCCGGCCCGGCCGCGGCGACGGCGGCGATACTCGTCGCCGTCGCGCTCTTCTTCGTGCACGTGGTCCTCATCTCCAAACTCCGCACCCTGGGCTCCGGGGTCGGACCCGGGGCCGCAGCGCCCGGGCGGCCGGGATTCACCCCCGCGCCCCCGGGGCCGCACCGTTACTGACCCGCGCGCCCGCGCCTCGCCCGCGCGCCGCAAGATGCCCCGCGCGGGCCCGGCCCCGCCCATGCGCACGGCCCCGCGCGCAGGCCCGCCGGCGCCCGGACGCGGCCGGACGGGGCCGGGCCGGCGACACCCGCGGCGGCCAGCCCGAGCGCGGCGGGGGCGCCGGCGTTACGATGCGGGCATCCGACATCCTTGAATCCCGTCCCGTGAGGCGGGGAAGGAGGTCCACGCTCCGTGGCCCAGCAGCAGTCCACCGGGAAGCAGATCCTCGGCGCCGCCGAGATCAAGCGCTCCCTGTTCCGAATCGCCCATGAGATCGTCGAGCGGAACCGAGGCGTGGACCGGCTGGTCCTCCTCGGCATCCCCACCGGCGGCGTCCCCCTGGCCCGGCGCCTGTCCGAGGCGCTGGGGGTGGCGGCCGCCGAGGACGCCCGCGCCGCCGGCACCCCCGAGCCCGCGCCGGTGCCCGCGGGGACCCTCGACATCACCATGTACCGCGACGACCTGGGCCGCCACCCCATCCGCGTGCCCCGTCCCACCCGCATCCCCGGCGGCACCCTCGAGGGGCGCACCGTCATCCTGGTCGACGACGTCCTGTACTCCGGGCGCACCATCCGCGCCGCCCTGGACGCCCTGGGCTCCATCGGGCGCGCCGACGCCGTCCAGCTCGCCGTCCTGGTGGACCGCGGGCACCGCGAGCTGCCCATCCGCGCCGACTACGTCGGCAAGAACCTGCCGACCTCCCGCTCCGAGAAGGTCGTGGTCTCCCTGACCGAACTGGGCGCCGACGCCGACGCCGTCGCCATCGTCCCCGCCCCCCACGCCGCCGAGGAGACCCGATGAGGCACCTGCTGAGCGCCAAGGACCTGGACCACGACGAGGCCGTCATGGTCCTGGACACCGCCGAGGCCATGGCCGCCACCCAGCGCCACGCCGTCAAGAAGCTGCCGACCCTGCGCGGCAAGACGGTCGTCAACCTGTTCTTCGAGGACTCCACCCGCACCCGCCTGTCCTTCGAGGCGGCCGCCAAGCGGCTGAGCGCCGACGTCATCAACTTCTCCGCCAGGGGCTCGAGCGTGTCCAAGGGCGAGTCCCTCAAGGACACCGCCCAGACGATCATGGCCATGGGCGCCGACGCCGTCGTCGTGCGACACAGCGCCTGCGGGGCCGCGCACCTGCTGGCCCACGCCGGCTGGATCGACGTGCCCGTGCTCAACGCCGGGGACGGCACCCACCAGCACCCCACCCAGGCCCTGCTGGACGCCATGACCCTGCGCCGCTGGTACGCGCCCGGCGGGCCCGACTCGGGCGCCGGACGCGCCGCCGACGGCGCCCCCGCCCCCCAGGGCCGCGACCTGGCCGGGGCCCGGGTCGTCATCGTCGGCGACATCCTCCACTCCCGGGTCGCCCGCTCCAACGTCGACCTGCTGACCGCCCTGGGCGCCCGCGTCACCCTCGTCGCCCCGCCGACCCTCCTGCCGGTGGGCATGGGGGACTGGACCTGCGAGGTCTCCTACGACCTCGACGAGGCCCTGGCGCTGGCGCGGCCCGACGCCGTCATGATGCTGCGCGTCCAGCGCGAGCGCATGAGCGCGGCCGGCGGCGGCTTCTTCCCCAGCCCCGACGAGTACTCCCAGGCCTACGGCCTCAACCTCGCCCGCCGCGCCGCCATGCCCGAGCACGCCATCGTCATGCACCCCGGGCCGATGAACCGCGGCCTGGAGATCACCGCCGAGGCCGCCGACGACCCGCGCTCGCGGGTCATCGAGCAGGTCGGCAACGGCGTGTCCGTGCGCATGGCCGCCCTCTACCTCCTGCTCGCCGACGAAGGGAACCAGCTGTGAGCGCCCACCTGCTGACCGGTGTCCGCCCCTACGGGGAGGACGCCGCCGACATCCTGCTGGTCGACGGGGCCATCGCCGCCGTCGGGCCCGACGCGGCCGCGCTCGCCCCCGCCGACGCCGTGCGCCACGACCTGGACGGCCTGATCGCCCTGCCCGGCCTGGTCGACATCCACACCCACCTGCGCGAGCCGGGCCGCGAGTCCGCCGAGACCGTGTTCACCGGCACCCGCGCCGCCGCCGTGGGCGGTTACACCGCCGTGTTCGCCATGGCCAACACCACCCCCGTGCAGGACAGCGCCGGGGTGGTCGAGCAGGTCCTGCGCCTGGGGCGCGAGGCCGGGTGGGTCGACGTCCACCCGGTGGGCGCCGTCAGCGCGGGGCTCAAGGGCGAGCACCTGAGCGAGATGAGCGCCATGGCGCACTGCGCCGCCCGCGTGCGCGTCTTCTCCGACGACGGGCGGTGCGTGTCCGACCCGGTCCTCATGCGCCGCGCCCTGGAGTACGTCAAGAGCTTCGACGGCGTCATCGCCCAGCACGCCCAGGACCCGCGACTGACCGAGGGCTCCCAGATGCACGAGGGCGCCGTCAGCGCCGAGCTGGGCCTGCGCGGCTGGCCGGCCGTGGCCGAGGAGTCCATCATCGCCCGCGACGTCCTGCTGGCCGAGCACGTGGGCTCGCGCCTGCACGTGTGCCACCTGTCCACGGCCGGCAGCGTCGACATCATCCGCTGGGCCAAGGCCCGCGGCATCGACGTGACCGCCGAGGCCACCCCCCACCACCTGCTGCTGACCGACGAGATGGCGCGCACCTACTCGCCGCGCTACAAGGTCAACCCGCCGCTGCGCACGGCCGATGACGTCGAGGCGGTGCGCGCGGCCCTGGCCGACGGCACCATCGACGTCGTGGGCACCGACCACGCCCCCCACCCGCTGGAGGACAAGGACTGCGAGTGGCAGGCCGGCGCCTTCGGCATGACCGGACTGGAGACGGCGCTGAGCGTGCTCATCGCCACCATGGTGGACACCGGCCGCATGACCTGGCGCGACATCGCCCGCGTCATGTCATCCGCCCCCGCGCGCATCGGCCGCCTGGAGGACCAGGGCCGGGGCCTGGAGGCCGGGGCGCCCGCCAACGTCGCCGTGATCGACCCCGCCGTGCGCCGCACCGTCGACGGCGCCGCCCAGTGGACCCGCTCGACCAACACCCCCTACGCGGGCATGGAGCTGCCGGGGCGGGTCATGGCGACCTTCCTGCACGGGCGCCCCACGGTCCTGGGCGGCGAGCCCGTCGCGCGGGGGGAGGGCTGAGATGAGTGCCGACCCCGCCGCCGGCCTGCCCGCGCGCGGCCCGGCCCTGCTCGTCCTGGAGGACGGCTACGTGCTGCGCGGACGGGCCTACGGCGCCACCGGGCGCACCGTGGGCGAGATCGTCTTCAACACCGGCATGACCGGCTACCAGGAGACGCTCACCGACCCCTCCTACCACCGCCAGATCGTGGTGCAGACCGCCCCCCACATCGGCAATACGGGCGTCAACGACGAGGACCCCGAATCGGGCCGGATCTGGGTCGCCGGCTACGTGGTGCGCGACCCGGCCCGGCGCGCCTCGTCCTGGCGGGCCCGGCGCGAACTGGAGGACGAGCTGGCGGGCGCCGGGGTCGTGGGCGTGTGCGAGGTCGACACCCGGGCCCTGACCCGCCACCTGCGCGAGCGCGGCGCCATGCGCGCCGGCATCTTCTCCGGCGAGGCCCTGCCCTCCGGGGCCGACGACGCCGCCGGCCCCTCCCGGGCCGCCGTCGACATCTGCCTGGACGCCGTGCGCCGCGAGCCGCGCATGGCGGGCCAGGCCCTGGCCGCCGAGGTGACCACGCCCGAGGGCTACGTCGTCGAGCCCTCCGGGGACTTCGCCGGCGCCGAGCCCGTCGCCGTCGTGGCCGCCATCGACCTGGGCATCAAGGCCCGCACCCCCTGGCAGCTGGCCGAGCGGGGCGTGCGCGTCCACGTCCTGCCGCAGTCGGCGACCCTCGCCGAGGTCCTGGCCCTGCACCCCGACGGCGTGTTCTTCTCCAACGGCCCCGGCGACCCGGGCACGGCCGTGAGCGAGATCGAGCTGCTGCGCGGGGTGCTTGACGCCCGCATCCCCTTCTTCGGCATCTGCCTGGGCAACCAGCTGTTCGGACGGGCCCTGGGCTACGGCACCTACAAGCTCGACTACGGCCACCGCGGCGTCAACCAGCCCGTGCTCGACCGGGCCACCGGGCGGGTGGAGATCACCGCCCACAACCACGGCTTCGCCGTCGACGCGCCCGTCGACGAGCCGAGCCTGGCGCCCTACGACCTGGGCCGCTACGGGCGCGTCGAGGTCAGTCACGTGGGCCTCAACGACGGCGTCGTCGAGGGGCTGCGCGCCCTGGACCTGCCGGCCTTCTCCGTCCAGTACCACCCCGAGGCCGCCGCCGGCCCCCACGACGGCGAGCACCTGTTCGACCGGTTCGTGCGCCTCATGCGCGCCCACCGCGAGGGCGCTCGCGGCGGCGCGACCGACGGGACGGCCGGCGCGGCCGGTGAGACGACCGGGCGGGCCGACGGGACGGCCCCCGAACGGACGGCCGGCGCGACCGGCGAGACGACCCCCGAGGAGCACTGACATGCCGCTTCGTCCCGACATCCGCTCCGTCCTGGTCATCGGGTCCGGGCCCATCGTCATCGGGCAGGCCTGCGAGTTCGACTACTCGGGCACCCAGGCCTGCCGCGTGCTGCGGGGGGAGGGCATCCGCGTCATCCTGGTCAACTCCAACCCGGCAACCATTATGACCGACCCGGACATGGCCGACGCCACCTACGTCGAGCCCATCACCACCGAGGTGCTCACCGCCATCATCGCCGCGGAGCGCCCCGACGCCCTGCTGCCCACCCTGGGCGGGCAGACCGCCCTCAACGCCGCCATGAGCCTGGTGGAGGCCGGCGTCCTGGAGCGCTACGGCGTCGAGCTCATCGGCGCCGGCGCGCAGGCCATCACCGCCGGGGAGGACCGCGACGAGTTCAAGGCCGTCGTCGAGCGCTGCGGGGCCGAGGTGGCCCGGTCCGTCATCGCCCACACCATGGACGAGTGCCGCCGGGCCGTCGAGGCCCTGGGCGGCTACCCCGTGGTGGTGCGCCCCTCCTTCACCATGGGCGGGCTGGGCAGCGGCATCGCCCGCGACGCCGCCGACCTGGAGCGCATCTGCGGGACGGGCCTGGCCGCCTCGCGCACCACCGAGGTGCTCCTGGAGGAGTCCATCCTGGGCTGGAAGGAGTACGAGCTCGAGCTCATGCGCGACAAGGCGGACAACGTCGTGGTGGTGTGCTCCATCGAGAACGTCGACCCCGTGGGCGTGCACACCGGCGACTCGGTCACGGTGGCCCCGGCCCTGACCCTGACCGACCGGGAGATGCAGCGCCTGCGCGACATCGGCATCGCCGTCATCCGCGAGGTGGGGGTGGACACCGGCGGGTGCAACATCCAGTTCGCCGTCGACCCCGCCACCGGACGCATCATCGTCATCGAGATGAACCCGCGGGTCTCGCGCTCCTCGGCCCTGGCGTCCAAGGCCACCGGCTTCCCCATCGCCAAGATCGCCGCCCGCCTGGCCGTGGGCTACACCCTCGACGAGATCCCCAACGACATCACCGGCTCCACCCCCGCCTCCTTCGAGCCGACCCTGGACTACGTGGTGGTCAAGGTGCCGCGCTTCGCCTTCGAGAAGTTCCGCGGCGCCGACCCCGTGCTCACCACCACCATGAAGTCGGTGGGCGAGGCCATGGCCATCGGCCGGTCCTTCACCGAGGCGCTGCAGAAGGCCATGCGCTCGATCGACAAGCGGGGCGCGGTCTTCCACTGGGACGGGCCTGCGCCCGACGCCGCGGCCACCGCCGCCCTGGTCGAGCGCGCGGCGGTGCCCGCCGAGCACCGGCTGCTGGACGTCCAGCAGGCCATCCGCGGGGGCGCGGGCGTGGAGGAGCTGTTCGCCTCCACCCGCATCGACCCCTGGTTCCTGGACCAGATGGTGCTGCTCCAGGAGGTCGCCGAGGAGGTGGCCGGCGCCCCGGCCCTGACCCGCGACGTGCTGGCGCTGGCCAAGCGCCACGGCTTCTCCGACGTCCAGGTCGCCGCCCTGCGGGGCATCGGGGAGGACACGGTGCGCGAGGTCCGCCACGCCTTCGGCCTGCGGCCGGTCTACAAGACCGTGGACACCTGCGCCGCCGAGTTCGCCGCCCGCACCCCCTACCACTACTCCAGCTACGACCTGGAGAGCGAGGTCGCCCCCCGCGAGCGCGAGGCCGTCATCATCCTGGGGAGCGGCCCCAACCGCATCGGCCAGGGCATCGAGTTCGACTACTCCTGCGTGCACGCCGCCATGGCGCTGGCCGAGCGCTACGAGACCGTCATGGTCAACTGCAACCCCGAGACCGTCTCCACCGACTACGACGTGTCCGACCGGCTCTACTTCGAGCCGCTGACCTTCGAGGACGTCATGGAGGTCTACGAGGCCGAGTCGGCCGCCGGGCCGGTGGCGGGCATGGTCGTCCAGCTCGGCGGGCAGACGCCCCTGTCGCTGGCGGCCCGCCTCAAGGCCGCGGGCGTGCCGATCCTGGGCACGAGCCCCGAGGCCATCGACGCCGCCGAGGACCGGCAGGCCTTCGGCGTCGTGCTGGAGAGGGCGGGTCTGCCCGCGCCCGCCCACGGCACGGCCCTGAGCGACGAGCAGGCCCTGGTCGTGGCCGGGCGGATCGGCTTCCCGGTGCTCGTGCGCCCCAGCTACGTGCTGGGCGGGCGGGGCATGGAGATCGTCTACGACCGCGAGGGCCTGGTCGACTACCTGGCGCGCGCCGGGGCGGAGAGCGGGGGAGCCTACGCCAACGGGCCCCTGCTCATCGACCGGTTCCTCGACGACGCCATCGAGATCGACGTCGACGCCCTGTACGACGGCGGGGAGTTGTTCCTGGGCGGGGTCATGGAGCACATCGAGGAGGCCGGCATCCACTCCGGGGACTCCGCCTGCGTGCTGCCGCCCATGAGCCTGTCCGACGCGGAGATCGCCCGCATCCGCCGCTCCACGCGGGCCATCGCCGACGGCGTGGGGGTGCGGGGCCTGATCAACATCCAGTTCGCCCTCATGAGCGACACCCTCTACGTCATCGAGGCCAATCCGCGGGCCAGCCGCACCGTGCCCTTCGTGTCCAAGGCCACGGGCGTGCAGCTGGCCAAGGCCGCCGCCCTGCTCATGGCGGGGGAGACCATCGCCTCCCTGCGACGGGCCGGGCGCCTGCCGGGGTCGGACGCGGCCGCCTCCGACCCCTTCGACCCGATCGCCGTCAAGGAGGCGGTCCTGCCCTTCCGGCGCTTCCGCACCCCCGAGGGGCGGGCCGTGGACACCGTCCTGGGCCCGGAGATGCGCTCGACGGGCGAGGTCATGGGCTATGACGTGGACTTCCCGCGGGCCTTCGCCAAGTCCCAGGCGGGCGCCTACGGGGGCCTGCCGGGGGAGGGCACCCTGTTCGTGTCCGTGGCAGACCGGGACAAGCGGGCCATCGTGCTGCCCGTGGCGCGCCTGGCCGAGCTGGGCTTCACCATCTACGCGACCGCGGGCACCGCCCAGGTGCTGCGGCGCAACGGCATTCCGGCGACCTCGGTGCGCAAGGTGAGCGAGGGCGTGAGCGAGCGCGGGGAGATGACGATCGTGGGCCTGATCGAGTCCGGGGCCATCGACATGGTCGTCAACACCCCCAAGGGCCAGGGCGCCCGCGCCGACGGCTACTCCATCCGGGAGGCCACCACGAGCGCGGACAAGCCCATCATCACCACGGTCCAGGAGCTCCAGGCGGCCGTCCAGGCCCTGGAGGCGCAGCTGCGGGGCCCCTTCCGGGTCCGCAGCCTCCAGCAGCACGACGCCGACCGCACGGCCCGCCGCGCCGCCCGGGAGGTGCGCGCATGAGCGCCGTGGGAGCGGGCCGGGACGCGGAGCCGGGGCTCTCCGGGCGCCCGCCCTTCGGGGCGCGCCTGGCCGCGGTCATGGACGAGCGGGGCCCGCTGTGCGTGGGCATCGACCCGCACCGCGAGCTGCTGGGGGCCTGGGGGTTGGGCGACGACGCGGCGGGCCTGCGGGACTTCTGCCTGCGCGCGGTGGAGGCCGTGGGCGGGCGCGTGGCCGCGGTCAAGCCGCAGTCGGCCTTCTTCGAGCGCCACGGGGCCGCCGGGATCGCCGTCCTGGAGCAGACTCTGGCGGCGCTGCGCGAGTGCGGGACGCTGAGCGTGCTGGACGTCAAGCGGGGGGACATCGGCTCGACCATGGCCGGCTACGCCCAGGCCTACCTGGTCGACGGCGCCCCGCTGGCCGCCGACGCCATCACGGTCTCGCCCTACCTGGGCTACGGGTCCCTGGCCCCGGCCCTGGACGCGGCGGCGGCCTCGGGGCGGGGCGTGTTCGTCCTGGCCCTGACCTCCAACCCGGAGGGGGCGGGCGTCCAGCACGCCCGGGGCGCAAACGGGCGCTCGGTGGCCGCCGGCGTCGTGGAGGGGGTGGCCGCCTCCAACGCCGCCGCGCGCGCCGCCGGCGTCCTGGGCAGCGTGGGCCTGGTGGTGGGGGCGACCACCGGCGGGGCGGTGGCCGGGCTCGGCCTGGACCTGCGCGGGGCGGGCGGGCCCGTCCTGGCGCCGGGCGTGGGTGCGCAGGGGGCGGGGGCCGCCGAGCTGGAGGCCGTCTTCGGCCCGGCCCGCCGCCAGGTCCTGGCCTCCACGTCCCGCGGCGTGCTGAGGGCCGGCCCGGACGTGGGCGCGCTCAGGGCGGCGGCCGGGGCGGCGAGCGCGCGGGCGGCGCGGGCGCTGAGGGCCTGATCCCCGCGCCGGTGCGCGGGGGCGGGCCGGCGTGGGCCATGATGGGCCCATGAGCGACCCCCGCCCCGCCCCCGGACGCCTCACCGTCCTGGCGGGCCCCACCGCCGTCGGCAAGGGCACGATCGTCGCCGAGCTGCGGCGGCGCCACCCCGGCCTGTTCGTGTCCGTGTCCGCCACCACCCGCGCCCCGCGGCCCGGGGAGATCGACGGCGTGCACTACCACTTCGTCGACGAGGCGGCCTTCGACCGCATGGTCGAGCGGGGCCAGATGCTGGAGTGGGCGCTCGTCCACGGCCTGCACCGCTACGGCACGCCCCGCGGCCCGGTCCAGGCCGAGCTCGACGCCGGCCGCCCGGCGCTGGTGGAGATCGACCTCGACGGCGCCCGCCAGGTGCGCCGCTCCATGCCCGGGGCCCGGCTGGTCTTCGTCGCCCCGCCCAGCTGGGACGAGCTGGTGGCCCGGCTCGCGGGCCGCGGCACGGAGGACGAGGGGGAGCGGGCCCGGCGCCTGGCCACCGCCCGCGTCGAGCTGGCGGCGGCCGGGGAGTTCGACCACGTCATCGTCAATGACACCGTGTCGCGCGCCACGGACGAACTGGAGGGGCTGATGGGGCTGTCGGGCTAGACTGTACCGGTCCCCTGTCCGCCAGTCACCCACGAAAGCAGGTCGCACATGCTCGGAACCTCCGCCCGGCCCGAGGGCATCACCAACCCGCCCATCGACGACCTGCTGGAGAAGGTCGACTCGAAGTACGGGCTCGTGGTGGAGGCCGCCAAGCGCGCCCGTCAGATCAACACCTACATCCGCCAGCTGGAGGAGAACCGCTTCGAGTTCTTCCCGCCCCTGGTGGACACCGAGCCGGAGGAGAAGCCCCTGAGCATCGCGCTGCGCGAGGTCGCCGCCGACAAGCTCCAGGTCATCTCCGGGGAGGACGCCCGGGCCCGGCGCGCCGCCGCCGAGGAGGCCCGCCGCGCCGCCGAGACGGACGTGTTCTCCGACATCCCCCTGGACGCGGCGCCCCTGCCGGGCGGCGAGGACGCCCAGGCCCCGGGGGACCTGGACAGCATCGAGTTCTGAGCCGGCCGGTGAGCGCGACCGACGCCGGCGCGCGGCGCATCGTCGTGGGCGTGGCCGGCTCCGTGTCCGCCTACAAGGCGCCCTTCGTCATCCGGCTGCTGCGACGCGCCGGTCACGAGGTCGAGGTGGTGGCCACCGCGGCCGCCCTGCGCTTCATCGGGGAGCCCGCCCTGGCCGCCGTCTCCGGGGGGCCGGTGGCCACGGGCCTGTTCGACGACCCGGCCGCCGCCTCGCACGTGGCGCTGGGGGAGCGGGCCGACCTGGTCGTCGTGGCGCCCGCCTCCGCGGACCTGCTGGCCAGGGTCGCGGCGGGCCGGGCCGACGACCTGCTGACGGCCACGATCCTGACGACGGGGGCGCCCGTGGTCCTCGCCCCGGCCATGCACACCCGCATGTGGACCAACCCGGCCACGGCGCACAACGTGGCGACGCTGCGCAGCCGCGGCCTGACGGTCATCGACCCCGACACCGGGCCCCTGACCGGCGGCGACGTGGGCGCCGGGCGCCTGCCCGAGCCCGAGCGGATCGTCGAGCGGGCCCTGGCCGTCCTGGACGCCGCCCGCGCGCCGGCCAGCGCGGGGGACTGCGCGGACGCCGCCCGCGCCGCTGATGCCGCCGACGCCGGCGCGGGCCGGGGCGGCGCCCCCCTGGCCGGGCTGCGCGTGGTCGTCTCGGCGGGCGGGACCCGCGAGCCCATCGACCCGGTGCGCTACCTGGGCAACCGCTCCTCGGGGCGCCAGGGCGCGGCGCTGGCCGCGGCCGCCAAGGCCGCCGGCGCCGACGTCGTCCTGGTGGCGGCCAATATCGGCCCCGAGGTCCTGGCCCTGGTCCCCGACGGCGTCGAGGTCATCCCCGTGGGGACCGCCCTGGAGCTGCGCGACGCCGTGCGCGGCGCGGCCCGCGACGCGGACGCGGTCGTCATGGCCGCGGCGGTGGCCGACTTCCGACCCGCCCGCCCACTGGACGTGAAGCTGAAGAAGCGCCCGCCGGGCCCCGACGGGGCGCAGCCCGCCCCGCCTGCCCTGGAGCTGGTGGCCAACCCCGACGTGCTGGCGGGCCTGGCCGCCGACCCGCCCCGCCCCGCACCCGGACGCACCCTCCTGGTCGGCTTCGCCGCCGAGACCGGCGACGACGCCGGCGACGTCCTGGCCCACGGGGCCGCCAAGGCCCGCCGCAAGGGCGCCGACCTGATGGCCGTCAACGCCGTGGGACCCGCCACGGGCTTCGGCGACGTGCCCAACTCCGTGATCGTGCTCGACGCCGCCGGCGCCGAGGTCGCCCGCGCCGCCGGCAGCAAGGACGAGGTCGCCCGCGCCCTGATCGCCCTGATCGCCCGGCGCCTGGGGCGCTGATCCGTTCGGCGCGCCGGACGGCATCGCGCCCGCCGGCGCGCCGATCCCGACCCGGGGATCCGCGTGCGCCAGGCCACGCCATTGGCGTCGGAGGCCGCCGGTAGGGTGGGGCCGTGACCGCCTCGCACCGCCCGTCCGCTCGCCTGTTCACCTCGGAGTCCGTCACCGAGGGCCACCCCGACAAGGTCTGCGACCGCATCTCCGACGCCGTCCTGGACGCCATCCTGGCCCAGGACCCCTCCGCCCGCGTCGCGGTGGAGACCATGGCGACGCCCGGCCTGGTGCACGTGGCGGGCGAGGTGACCACCACCGCCCGCGTGGAGATCCCGCGGATCGTGCACGAGGAGATCTCCGCCATCGGCTACACCTCCCCCGAGATCGGCTTCGACGGCGCCTCCTGCGACGTCCTGGTCTCCGTGGGCCGCCAGTCCCCGGACATCGCCGCCGGGGTGGACGCCTCCCTCCAGGCCCGCCAGGAGGCCAGCCGCGACCCCTTCGACCTGCAGGGCGCCGGCGACCAGGGCCTCATGTTCGGCTACGCCTGCACCGACACGGCCGAGCTCATGCCCCTGCCCATCCACCTGGCCCACCGCCTGGCCGAGCGGCTCGCACTCGTGCGCAAGCAGGGCGTGGTGGAGGGGCTGCGCCCCGACGGCAAGACGCAGGTCACCATCGACTACGACGGGGACCGGCCCGCCCGCCTGGCCGCCGTCGTCGTCTCCGCCCAGCACGACCCGCACCTGGGCCGGGCCGCCCTGACCGGCGCCGTCTCCGCCGAGGTGATCGCCCCCGTGCTCGCCGCCGAGGAGGCCAAGGGCCTGGAGCTGGACGCCGCCGACGCCCAGGTCCTCATCAACCCGTCGGGCCAGTTCGTCATCGGCGGCCCCGCCGGGGACGTGGGGGTCACCGGCCGCAAGATCATCGTCGACACCTACGGCGGCGCGGCCCGCCACGGCGGCGGAGCCTTCTCCGGCAAGGACCCCTCGAAGGTGGACCGCTCCGCCTCCTACGCCATGCGCTGGATCGCCAAGAACGTCGTCGCCGCCGGCCTGGCCCGGCGCTGCGAGATCCAGGTCGCCTACGCCATCGGCTCGGCCCGCCCCGTGGGCCTGCACATCGAGACCTTCGCCACCCACACGGTCCCGGTCGAGCGGATCCGCGCCGCCATCGAGGAGGTCTTCGACCTGCGGCCGGCCGCCATGATCGCCCAGCTCGACCTGCTGCGCCCCATCTACCGGGCCACCAGCGCCTACGGCCACTTCGGCAGGCCCGGCTTCAGCTGGGAGGCCACCGACCGCGTCCGGGCGCTGCGGGACGCCGTGTGACGGCGCGGCGCCGAGCGGGGGAGGGGGTGTGAGCGAGCCGGCCCGGCAGGACGCCCTGCTCGCCGTGCCCGCCCCCGCCGAGCGCCGCGTGGACGCCGACGGCGTGACGGACCCGGTGGCCCGCGTCCTGCTCGACACCCCCGTGCCGCACCTGGACCGGCTCTTCGACTACCTCGTCCCGCCCCGCCTGGACGCCGCCGCCGGGATCGGCACCCGCGTCACCGTGCGCTTCGGCGGCAAGAACGTGCGCGGCTGGATCTGGGAGCGCGGCGCCACCACCACCCACCCCGGGCGCCTGGCGCCCCTGGGCCGCGTGGTCTCCGACCTGCCGGTCCTCACCCCCGCCACCATGGGCCTGGTCGGGGCCGTGGCCGCCCGCGCCGCCGGCACGCGCGCCGACGTGATGCGCCTGGCCGTGCCCGCCCGGCACGCCGCCGCCGAGCGCGCCGAGCGCGACGCCCCCGCCCCGCCTCTGCCCGTCTGGCGCCCGCCCGACGTCGACGCCGCCGGCTGGGGGGCCTACCTGGGCGGCCCCGAGCTGCTGGGCGAACTCGCCGCCGGCCACCGCCCGCGGGCCGTGTGGACCGCCCTGCCCGGGCGCGCCGGCCTGGTCGCCCCCTGGCAGACCCTCCTGGCCCGGGCCCTGCGGGCGACCCTGGCCGGCGGGCGCGGCGGGCTCGTCGTCGTGGCCACCACCGCCCGGGCCGAGACCCTGGCCCGGCGCCTGGAGCGCGAGCTGGAGGGCGAGCCGGTCGAGGTCCTGTCCGCCGAGCACGGCCCCGCCCGGCGCTACCGCGCCTTCCTGCGCCTCCTGCTGGGCCGCGCCCGCCTGGCGGTGGGCACCCGCGCCGCCGCCTTCGCCCCCGTGCCCCGCCTGGGCCTGGCCGCCGTCTGGGACGACGGCGACGACCGCCTCGACGAGCCCCGCGCCCCCTACGTCCACGCCCGCACCGTCCTGGCGCTGCGCTCCGGCCTGGAGGGCGCCGGCCTGCTCATCGCCGGCCACGCCCGCAGCGTGGAGGCGCAGGGCTACGTCGAGCGGGGCTGGGCCGCCGACCTGAGCGCGCCGCGCAACCTCGTGCGCCGCGCCGTGGCGCGCGTCGAGGCCCCCGGCGCCCCCGAGCTCGACGCCGAGGGCGCCAGCGGCCGCGCCCGCATCCCCTCCCTGGCCCACCGGGCCCTGCGCCGCGCCCTGGAATGGGGCCCCGCCCTGGTCCAGGTGCCCCGCGGCGGCTACGTCCTGCGCCTGGCCTGCGGGACCTGCCGCGCCGGCGCCCGCTGCCCCGCCTGCGGCGGGCCCCTGTCCCGGGGGCGCGACGGCGCCACGAGCTGCCGCTGGTGCGCCCGCGCCGCCGCGCCGTGGACCTGCCCCGCCTGCGGGGGGACCGCCCTGCGCATGACGGGGGTCGGCTCGACGCGCACCGGCGAGGAGCTCGGCCGCGCCTTCCCCGGCGTGCCCGTCGTCGTCTCCGGGGCCCGGGAGGACCACGGCGTCATCGCGGCGGTCGACTCCCGCCCCCGGCTCGTCGTGGCCACCCCCGGCGCCGAGCCCGTCGCCGAGGGCGGCTACCGCGCCGTCCTCCTGCTCGACGGCGCCGCCCTGTCGTCCCGCCCGCAGCTGGGCGCCGCCTGCCAGGCCCTGCGCCTGTGGGCCAACGCCGCCGCCCTGGCCCGCGCCGACGCCCGGGTCATCCTGCTGGGAGGGGCCGACGCGGCCGTCGCCCAGGCCCTGGTGCGCTGGGACCACGCCGGCTTCGCCCGCCGCGAGCTGGCCGAGCGCGCCGAACTGCGCCTGCCGCCCGCCTGGCGCTGCGCCCGCCTGGACGGCCCGCCCCGCGCCGTGGGCTCCCTGCTGGACGCCGCCCGGGCCGCCGGCTGGGACGTGCTCGGCCCCGTGCCGGCCCCGGGCGCCGGCGCCCCGGCCGACGCGGCGCCAACCGGCGCCCCCGCGTCCGGCGTCGTCCACCGCGCCCTCATCCGCGCGCCCTCCTCGAGGGGGCGCGAACTGGCCGACGCGCTGGCCCTGTGGGCCCGCGAGCGCTCCGCGCACCGGCAGGAGGCGGTGCGCGTCGAGCTCGACCCGACCCTGCTGTGGTGAGCGGCGCGGCGGACCCCCGCGCCCGGCGCGCCGGGCGGCGGCCTTCGACGGACCCCGCGCCCGCGGGCCTAGAGTCGTGGCGCCCGCACCGGCCGACCGCTGCCGAGCCGGCGGCGGACACCGCCCACCGGCTGCTCCTGAAGGAGAGACCATGACCAGCACCGAACGCAACCGCCAGCGGACCCGCCCCGTCTCGCCCGACGGCAACCCCTTCGTCCACAACGACCTGGGCCTGTACACCCACAACCACCCCACCCCGCCGGCCGACGTGGCCGAGCGCCGCGCCTACCTCGTCGGCTCGGGCATCGGCGCCCTGCTGGCGGCCGCCTTCCTCATCCGCGACGGGCGCATGCCCGGGTCCAATATCACCGTCCTCGAGCAGCTCGACGTCCCCGGCGGCTCCTTCGACGGCGCCGGGGACACCGAGCGGGGCTTCATCGCCCGCGGCGGCCGGGAGATGGGCCAGCACTTCGAGTGCTTCTGGGACATCATGCGCGAGATCCCCGCCCTGGAGATGCCGGCGCCCTACACCGTCCTGGACGAGTTCCGCACCGTCAACGAGAACGACCCCAACATCGACCCCTGCCGCATCATCCACCGCTGCGGCAGGCGGCGGGACGCCTACAAGATGGGCATCAACAAGAAGGGCCGCAAAGACGTCATCAGGCTCCTCATGGCCAGAGAGGAGGACACCTACGGGCTCGCCATCGAGGACTGGTTCGACGCCGACTTCCTCGCCTCGACCTTCTACACGCTGTTCAAGACGATGTTCGCCTTCCAGCAGTACGAGTCCCTGACCGAGATGAAGCGCTACATGCACCGCTTCCTCCAGTACTTCCCCGGCTTCTCCGACCTGTCCTGCCTGCGCTTCTCCCGCTACAACCAGTTCGAGTCCTTCATCGTCCCGCTGACCGACTGGCTCAAGGACCGCGGCGTCGTCTTCCGCTACGGCGCGCGCGTGGACGACCTGGACATGCTCATCACCTCCGGGCGCAAGGTCGTCACCGCCATCCGGCTGCGCGACGGCGACGGGGAGGAGACCATCGAGGTGGGCGAGCGGGACCTGGTCCTGGCCACCATCGGCTCGTGCACCGAGTCCACCGGCTACGGCGACATGGACACCGTCCCGCCCTTCCACACCGACCGCCCCGGCGGCGCCTGGACCCTGTGGCGCAACCTGGCCAGGAAGTCCGCCGTCTTCGGCCGCCCCGACGTCTTCTGCTCCGACCCGCGCAAGACCGTGTGGGAGTCGGCCTCCTTCAGCTTCATCGGCGCCGACCACCCCTTCCTGACCAGGATCCGCGAGCTGACCGGCAACGACCCCCTGTCCGGGCGCACCGTCACCGGCGGGATCATCACCGCCGAGGACTCCGGCTGGTGCCTGTCGCTGACCATGAACCGCCAGCCCCAGTTCCGCGCCCAGCCGGCCGACTGGGGCGTGGCCTGGGCCTACGGACTGCACCCGCACGCCCCGGGCGACTGCGTGCCCAAGCCCATGATCGAGTGCACCGGCGAGGAGGTCCTCAAGGAGTACTGCTACCACTTCGGTCTGATCGACTGCTTCGACCGGATCAGGGAGCGCACCAAGGTCCGCCTGGCCACCATGCCCTACATCACCTCCTTCTTCATGCCGCGGCGCGCCGGCGACCGCCCCGAGGTCATCCCCGACGGGTGCGTCAACCTGGGCCTGATCGGCCAGTTCGTCGAGACGCCCGACGACTGCGTGTTCACCACCGAGGGCTCGGCGCGCACCGCCATGATGGCCGTCTACGGGCTGCTCGACCTGGACCGCGACGTGCCCCCGATCTGGCCCGCCCAGTACGACGTGCGCGCCCTGCTGGCGGCCGCCAAGACCATGAACGACGGGCGCCTGCCCGGCGAGAGGATGCTCACCCGCCTCCTGCGCGGCACCTACTACGAGGACATCCTGCCCTGAGGCCGGGCCCGCGGCGGGCGGAGGGCGGCGCCGCGCCCGTCCTCCCCACCCGCCCCGCCGCGGCCGGGCGGCGCCCGCCCGACGCGTGCCACAATGCCCCCATGAGCGGCAACGGCACGGGGCGGCGCGGGCGCGCCGTCGTCTTCGACTACGGCAACGTCCTGTACGCCTGGGAGTCCCACGGGGCGCTGGCCGGGCGGCGCCCCGCCCGGGTGTGGGAGGAGTTCGTGACCCGCGGCGGCTTTCCCCGCTGGAACGAGATGGCCGACGCCGGGGTCCCCTTCGGCGACATCCTCGCCGCCCTGGGGCGCGCCCACCCCGACCGCCCCGACTGGGCCGATCTCCTGGCCGACTACTGGCGCCACTTCCCGGACACGCTCACCGGGCCGATCCCCGGCGTGGGCGCCGTCGTGGACGACCTGCTCGACGCCGGGGTCCGCCTGTACGCCCTGACGAACTTCAACCACGAGCTGTTCGCCGCCTTCGGCCGCCCCCGCGTGCCCCAGCTCGAGCGCTTCAGCGGCATCGTCGTCTCCGGCCAGGAGCGCCTGACCAAGCCGGACCCGGCCGTCTTCCGGGTGCTGCTGGAGCGCCACGGGCTGCGGGGCGCCGACGCGCTCTTCGTCGACGACGCGCCCGCCAATGTCGCGGCCGCCGCCTCCCTGGGCATGGACACCCACCTGTTCCGCGGCGCCGGGCGCCTGCGCGCCGACCTGACCGACCGGGGCCTGCTGGACGCCCCCGTAGACTGACCCCATGCGCGTTCTCTTCGCAGGCACCCCCGAGGCCGCCCTGCCCTCGCTGCGGGCCCTCATCGACTCCCCGGACCACGAGGTCGTCGGCGTCCTGACCCGCCCCGACGCGCGCCGCGGCCGCGGCCGGACCCTGAGCCCCTCGCCGGTGGCCGCCCTGGCCCGCGCCGCCGGCCTGGACGTGCGCACCCCCGCCACCCTCAGGGACGCCGCCGCCCGGGGGTGGGTGCGCTCCCTGGGCGCCGACGTCGCCGTCGTCGTCGCCTACGGGCGCATCGTGCCCCCCGCGCTGCTGGACGCCCCCGCCCACGGCTGGATCAACCTCCACTTCTCCCTGCTGCCCGCCTGGCGCGGCGCCGCCCCCGTCCAGCGGGCCGTCATGGCCGGCGACGCCGTGACCGGCGCCTGCGTCTTCCGCCTGGAGGAGGGCCTGGACACCGGGCCCGTCTACGCCCGCCTGAGCGAGCCGATCGGGCCGCGCGACACCGGCGGCGACCTGCTCGCCCGCCTGGCCGACGCCGGCGCCCCGCTCATCATGGGGGTCCTGGCGTCCCTGGACCAGGGCACCGCCGCCCCCGTCCCCCAGCCCGAGGAGGGCGTCAGCCTCGCCCCGCCCCTGAGCGCCCGCGACGGGCTCGTGGACTGGAGCGAGGCGGCCCGGGACGTCGACGCCCGCATCCGCGCCGTCACCCCCGCCCCCGGCGCCCACACCTCCTACCGGGGGGGGCGGCTGCGCCTGGGCCCGGTCGAACCGGTCCCCGGCATCACCGACCTGCCCCCCGGCGCCCTGCGCGCCACCGGGCACGAGGTGCTCGTGGGCACCGGCACGTGCGCCGTGCGCCTGGGGCGGCTCGCCCCCGCGGGCAGGAACTGGATGGCGGCCGACGCCTGGGCCCGCGGCGCCCGCCCCGCCCCCGGCGCCGCTCTGGGCGACGACGACCGGCAGGAGCCCGCCCGGTGACCGGCCGCGCCCGCCCCGACCGCCCCGACCACGACCGCAGGAGGGGCGCAGCCGACCCCGGTGCCGGGCAGCGGCGGCGCGCCGGATCCGGCGCCGGACAGCGCCGCCCCGACCGCTCTGACCGCTCTGACCGCCGGGGCGGGGCGCCGCGCCGCGAACCCGCGGACGACCCGGCCCGCCGCATCGCCCTGGAGGCCCTGACCAGGGTCCACCGGGACGGTGCCTTCGCCAACCTCATCCTGCCGCCCCTGCTCGACGCCGAGCGCCTGAACCGGCGCGACGCCGGCTTCGCCACCGCCCTGACCTACGGCACCCTGCGCCTGCGCGGCAGGTACGACGCCGTCCTGGCCCACTGCGTCGACCGCCCCCTGGACGAGCTCGACGCCGTCGTCCTGGACGTGCTGCGCCTGGGCGCCCACCAGATCCTGGGCATGCGGGTCGCCGCCCACGGCGCCGTGTCCGCCACCGTCGACCTGGCCGCCCGGGCCGCCGGACGCGGATCGGCCAAACTGGTCAACGCCGTCCTGCGGCGCACGGCCCGCCGCGACACGGACGAGTGGCTGGCCCTCCTGCGCCGGGAGGCCCCCGACGAGACGACCGCCCTGAGCCGCACCCACTCCCACCCGCCGTGGATCGTCAAGGCCATGCGCCAGGCCCTGACCGCCAACGGATGCGACCAGGCCGAACTGGCCGACCTGCTCGCCGCCGACAACACCGACCCGCGCGTCGTCCTGTGCGCCCGCCCCGGACTGATCACCCCCGAGCAGCTCGCCCGCGCCGCCCGCGCCGCCGCCCACGAGAAGGCCAGTCCGGGCGAGCACAGCCCCTGCGCCGTCGTCCTGCCCGGAGGCGACCCCGGCCGCATCGCCGCCGTGCGCGAGGGGCGGGCCGGCGTCGAGGACGAGGCCAGCCAGCTCACCGCCCTCATCCTGTCCGAGGCCCCGCTCCAGGGCCGCGACGAGCACTGGCTGGACCTGTGCGCCGGCCCCGGCGGCAAGGCCGCCCTCCTGGGCGCGCGCGCCGCCCAGCGCGGGGCCCGCCTGGTCGCCAACGAGATCGCCCCCCACCGCGCCGACCTCGTGCGCGCCGCCGTGAGCGCCCTGAACCCCGGCGTCGTCGAAGTCCGCTGCGGGGACGGGCGCGCCTACGGGACCGACGAGCCCGGCGGCTTCGACCGGATCCTCGTCGACGCCCCCTGCTCCGGACTGGGCTCGCTGCGCCGCCGACCCGAGGCCCGCTGGCGGCGCACCCCCAAGGACGTCACCGAACTGGCAGCCCTCCAGCGCGAACTGCTCACCAGCGCCCTGGGGGCGGTGCGGCGCGGCGGCCTGGTCGCCTACGTCACCTGCTCCCCGCACGTGCTGGAGACCGAACTCGTCGTGCGCGACGTCCTCAGGCACTGGGACAAGAACGGGGGCGGCGCCCAGATCCTCCACGCCGGCGACGCCGCCACCCGCATCGCCCCCCGCCCGCCCGCCGGCGCCGAGCGCCCCATGCTCCAGATGTGGCCCCACGCCGACGGCACCGACGCCATGTTCTGCGCCCTGCTGCGGCGTACGCTCTGAACCGACCGACCCGCCGCGAACCCGACCCGCGAACCGGCCGGAGGACCCGGCCCGAGGAGGAGCCCATGACGCCCGCCCCCGCCATCCACCCCTCGATCCTCAACGCCGACCAGGCCCACCTGGCCGACGAGCTCGACCGCGTCGCCGACGCCGACGGCCTGCACGTGGACATCATGGACAACCACTTCGTCCCCAACCAGTTCGGCGGACCCTCCCTCGTGGAGACCGTCCTGGCCCACACCGCCCTGCCCGTCGACGCCCACCTCATGATCGAGGACGCCGACCGCTGGGCCCCCGCCTACGCCGAAGCCGGGGCGGCGATCGTCACCACCCACATCGAGGCCACGGCCGCCCCCTTCCGCCTGGCCGCCGAGCTGCACCGCCTGGGCGCCGGCGCCGGCATCGCCCTGCGCCCCACCACGCCCCTGTCCGCCGTCGAGCACCTGCTCGGCCGCATCGACCTCCTGCTGCTCATGACCGTCGAACCCGGATTCGGCGGCCAGTCCTTCATCGAGGCGATGCTGCCCAAGATCGAACGGGCCCGCCGACTGGTGGGCGAAGAGGGCCTGGAGCTGCGCATCCAGATCGACGGCGGAGTCACCGCCCGCACCATCGAGCGCGCCGCCGAGGCCGGGGCCGGGGTCTTCGTGGCCGGCAGCGCCGTCTACGGCGCCGACGACGCCCCGGCCGCCATCGCCCGACTGCGCGACCTCGCCGCCGCACACACCCGCTGACGGGCGCGCTCGCGTTAACCGGGCCGTCGACTCCGAGGTCGGCAAGTTCCGCGGACCCGGCCCCAGGGCCCCAGATCGTCCGGGGCCGAGGTCCGCGACGTGCTCGCGCATCGCCGCCAGACTGCGGCACTCCGCCGGGCGCAGGATCGTGGTCAGGGCATGACGCGCAGCGGTCTCAGGCATTCTACCGTCCTCGTCGACCCTCTGGCTTGACTCCGCCTCTCTCAGCCTCTCTCAGCCTCTCTCAGCGGACCGGAGTTTCTATAGAAAAACAACGACCACGACACGCCCGATGTTTTAGACATGATACAAAGTTGGGTGAGGTCCTTGACGATCAAGGCGGGAACAGGGTATCCTAAGTCACTGTGCCTCGAATTGATGTGCGATGGCGGACGTCCGGCGGGGGCGCAGTTCGGGGCGTTCCAGAAGAAACCAATGTTATTCCGATGGGATCGGGGGAGAATCGAAATGGCGGACACCTGGCGTCCGGCACCGGCCCGCCCCCAGATTAGAATGCCTGCAATCGCTGCTGCGATCGGGAGGCTGAAGCGGCGAATTACCGTGAATCATGGAGAACATGGTTGCAATAGTATTGCAATTACGACAGATCGCCCAGGGACTCAGATCGGCTCGACCTCTCCCGGCGACGCACAAATGACGCCGAATGAGTTCACGGCCAAATGGAACTATTCGCAAGGGTCTTCGCGTGACCGCAGGTTTGTGAATGCGTCGGACGTGAAATAATTAGGAGGAGTGTTTGTGGATCGCTACCGGAAATCAGCGGTGGAGGCTTTTGAAAAAGCCGAGACTCTCGTGAGGGCATGGCTGGAAGAGGAGTGCATTACCAGGGTTGACGTCTATCTTAACGGCCTTGGAGATGTGGGAGATACCCGGTGCTGGCTGACAACTGACGGGGAGAGGAAGTCGGTTCACATTGACAGAAATGCCAGCTCTGCAATTAACAAACTTCGTGGAATGCAGGCGTTGCCAGGTCGTGGAGCATGGTTCTATTCTCATCTGTGGATGGAGATGCCGGAGGGTGTGCTGCATCAGGAGTCGGACTGGATGTGCGAGCCGGACATGGGAACCGGTGGTTTCTACGTCGGCCCTGATGGCCTGGATATTCGCGGCGGCGGCCCGGACCTGGGAGAGTACAAGACGGAGCTGGACCGCTACCCGCGCGATCAGGACTTCATTCCGGACTGGCTGCGGGACAAGGTGGAACGGTGGCGCCTGGAGCGCGGCTCGGTAGTGGCCAGACGCATTGTGGAGCTGAGAGAGGAGTCCCGGCTCGAGCGAGAGGACTGCCTCTAGTCATGAGGTGCCCGTGGGCTGCGTAGAGCCGGTGGACTCCGGCCACTGAGTCTTATCTCATCAGAAACAGCGACAAACAGCGACTTGAAGGTCGGGATCGGCGGGTGACGCAGAAGGGCTGGCACGAGGGCGGTGCGGTTCCTGCGCTCGCCGCCCCCGTTCTCGCACCCACCATCCCCGTTACCGCGCTGATCTTGGCGGTCTGACCGCGGCTCCTGGTGAGAAAGGGACACTGATCCTTGATAAAATCATTCATGACTGTGGCTGAGGACAGTGAGGAGGAGTCATGCTCAGCGAACGCGAGCGTTTGGCCCGCGATGAGTTCAACGATACTCAGAACGAGATGCAGGCGTGGTTGGAGGAGATAGAGGCGGAGCGGGTCGATGTCCACTACGACGGGGTCGGTCTGCTGGGGCGCATCAGGTTCTGGTTGACCGAGGGCGGCGAGAAGAAGCTGGTAGACGAACCGGATCAAGAAGTTCGCAACTTCGTCGAGACTCTTCGGAAGGTGCAGGCGCTGCCGGGTCGGGGTGCGTGGTTCTGGTCGCACTTGTGGATGGAGTTGCCCGAGGGGGTGCTGCATCAGGAGTCGGACTGGATGGGCGAGCCGGTCTTCGACCCGGGACAGGAGCCGGATCTGTACCATTACAAGATCGAGTTGAGTCGTTACCCCCGCGATGAGGGGAATATTCCCGGTTGGCTGCGCGAGAGGGTGGCGCGGTGGGAGGTCGAGCGCGCTCCGGCGTTCAATCGGCGCATCGCCGAGCTGGAGGAGGATTTCTACGTGCTGACTCACGGCCCTCGCGGCTCGCAGGCCGAGCGGGAGGCGGTGCGCACGGGGAGGCTCCCCCGGATGAAGGGCGGGCAGGAGTTCGACCTGGCCCGGCAGCGGGTGCTGGCCTGGCTGGCGGACAGCGGCTCCGAGCGCGTCGACATCCGCATCGAGGCCCTGGGCTCCTCCCAGCGCATCGACTACCGGCTGACCGTCGGAGGCGAGAGCAGGCCGGTGAGGGCCGACGGGGGAGTGGCGGAGGTCGTCGAGCGGCTGCGCCACGCCCAGGCCCTGCCCCGCCACGGGGCCTGGCTCAGTTCACACCTGTGGATGGACGCCGAGATCGACGCCGGCAGGGGCGTGCTGCACCAGGAGTCGGACTGGATGGGCGAACCCGACCTCGGCGACGGGGAGCCCGACGCCGACCGGTGCGCGGAGGAGCTGGAGATGCACCCCCGCGAACCCGGACTCACCCCCCACTGGCTGAGAACCCGATCTGGAATTGACAAGCCGGGTCCGACTTATTCCCCTCCTGTTCCCTCCTCGAGGCGCTCATGAGATCACGGGCAGAGCCGATGGCGGTGGCAGAGGACTGACTTTTCGGAAGTGAAGGGAGAGGCGTCGTGCCGGAGCCGATTCCATTGAGCCTTCCTCACCAGAAAGATCCGCTGACTGGCTGGGATCGGCGTGATGACGCGGGAAGGCCCGGGGCGACGCAGGGTATTGCGACCCCCCGCGTGAGCCCCTCAACCAATCCCTCCCGCAGCACAGCTCCGATCCCCGACTCTGGATCGCCAGTTCTGGTGAGAAAGACTCAATAAGCAGATTATTGACAAGAGTAAGGAGGAGGTTTCGTGGCTCTTCATGATTTCTATTCGCCGGGTGAGCGCGAGCGCATAGCCCGGGGCGAGTTCAACAGCACGCAGGTTCAGTTGCGCGAGTTGCTGGAGGGGACGGGTGCGCGGCGGGTGGAGGTGGAGTGCGCCGGGGTGGGCCTGTGCCAGTTCATCAGGCCGTGGCTGGTCGAGGAGGGCGGGCGGCGCAGGTCGGTGGAGGTCGATGAGGCCTGTCCCTCGGCCGAGTCGCTGCGGGAGTGGCAGGCGCTGCCGGGCCGGGGGGCGTGGTTCCGCTCCCGGCTGTGGATGGAGATGCCCGAGGGGGTGCTGCATCAGGAGTCGGACTGGATGGGCGAGCCGGTCTTCGACCCGGACGGGGAGCCG
>NZ_AUBL01000027.1 GCF_000429225.1 Actinomyces dentalis DSM 19115 | reverse complement strand
AGCGGCGGTATGACGCCACTTCGAGGGCCCGGAGCGCCACCGGCCCCGGGAGCACCCCTCCGGACCGGCCAGCACGGGGCCCAGAGTAGCACATAGTGGCGGAATCACGCCGAGCGCCACCGACGGCCCCCAGAGCCCTCCGCGCGCCGACTTCCAACCAGGTTATGCGGAAAGGTCGGCATTGAAACGCCTTACTGCAAACGTGCAACATAACGCCCTGTTCGCTATACCGTCCCACCAGCCACAGCAGCACCTTCAACATCAGCCGGTCCGACCCCGCCGAGGCCATCCCGCACCCGGTGGAACCCGACGAGACTGCCGTCGGATATCCCGACGCATCGAGAACCGCCCTCCGTGCGGTGACCAATTCCGGTGCGCGCGCATTCACAGGAATGCGATGCGAGAGCCTTTCTCGTCCGGAACGGCAGGAACCCCTTAATGCGGCGGTAATTCCCCCGAGATTTCCCCGCCGGCAGTCCGTCCAGGAATCCTTCTGACGAGGAAGGCCCGGTGAATGGGTGTGGCGATGGGAAGAGGCGCTGCAGAAGATGGGAGTGTGAATCGGTCGGCAACCAGGTATGTCGAATCGAATGCCGTTTCCACCGGTCTCGTGTGTCATATCCGTCGGCTTTGCGTGTCATATTCGCCGGTCTCGCATGACTTCTCCGCCGGTTTCGGCGACGATTGATGGGAGATGAGGAGAGGGGCGCGGCCCGCGGGTCGGGGACCGGTGTCCCGGCCCGCGGGCCCTCGTCGTCGAGGAACCCGACCCCCGGATGTCCCAAACCCGGGAGGAAGTTCCTCCTTCGCCGGGACGGCGGCCGCGGGCTCCCTTGGACCCGTGGCCGCCTCGGAGATGGGACCGGTCATCGGGCTCCCCAACCCTGGCGGCGTCCCCCGCCCGGCGGTGAGTCATATGCAACCCGTCGGACCTGGGGGTTCTCCTGACGGGCGCCTGGGAGGGGGCCGGGAAACGAGACACACTCGTGCAACGGCGGACGGGCCGCGAGACGGGGCCGTGACCCGGAACGGTTCGGGTCCTGGACGGCTGGACGGTCCAGGGCGGGAGATGGCGCTCTGGGAGGATCGTTCCGCCCCGCACTCGATCGCGCCGCCGTCGCAACCGCGGAATCACGCGGAAATCGCCGGGCGCATCCGAGGTGCCCGTCCGAACGATCCTCCCGGAGCGCCAGAATCAGGTCCCGCCCGGATTCCCCGCCCCCGCGGTCCGGTCGGCGGGGTGTCCCACGGGCGCGTGGCCCGCGCCGACGGCCACCCGCCCCCGCGGACCGGTCACAGGGTCGTGCCCAGCAGCCCCATGAGCGCGAGGACGACGCCGCCGAGGGCGACCGCGCCGCCCAGCCACTGCAGTGGGATGAAGAACAGGGAGTTCCGGTTGCGCAGCCGCCGCTCGATCGTCGGCCTCTGCCGGGCGACGATCTGCTCGACCTGCTGCGCGGCCTCGGCCTCGTCGCGCGGCGCCGCCGCCCCGGGCTCGACCTGGAACGAGCCCTCGCGCACCCGCCGCCACAGGTCCTGGCGCAGGTCCTCCACGTATCCGCCGGCCTGCTGCCTCGGGCGCGCCACATTGAGCCAGTACCCGAAGACCGCGCAGGCCGTGCCGCCGAGCAGGAGGCCCGCGCCCAGGGACACGGTTCCGGCGGGGCTGTCCGTTCCGTTCTGGCCGGTCAGCCCCATGACCGCCGCTATGCCCAAACCGATGAGGAGGAAACCGATAATGCCCCACCCGCGCCAAATGATCATGACGGCAGCGTAACCGAATCGCGATGCCCACGCCCAGAGGGTGAAAAAGGATGAAGATCACCCGTTCCGGCAGAAATGTGGGACGTCGCACGGTCGCGGCGGAGACCGGGCCCGGGCGCGTCCCGGGCGTCCGCGACGGGACGGGCGGAGTCGTTCCACGTGAAACAACCGGACCGCGCGCCCCGCGCATCCGCACAGCCCCATTGCGGGCCCGTTGCCGGCATGGGGCACACTGTCGGCCATGACACAGCCCGACGACACCCCCGTCCCCCCGCCGCGCAGGCCCACGGGCTCCCTCGCCGGTGGCGGAGGCCCCGAGGGGTCCGCCCCCCCGCCGTGCGAGCCCGCGGCGCCCGGGGGCGCCCGCCCGCCCCTGCCGCGCACCGGCGTGGGCGTCGACGTCCACGCCTTCGCCGCCGAACCCGGCGCGCCCCTGCACCTGGCCTGCCTGACCTGGCCGGGCGAGCCGGGCCTGGAGGGCCACTCCGACGGCGACGTCGTCGCCCACGCCTGCTGCGACGCCCTCTTCTCCGCCGCGGGGCTGGGGGACCTCGGCTCCAACTTCGGCACCGCCGAACCGCGGTGGAAGGGCGCCTCCGGGGCGGTGCTGCTGGCCGAGGCGGCCCGGCGCGTGCGCGCCGCCGGCTACGAGATCGGCAACGTCGCCGTCCAGCTCGTCGGCGCCCGGCCCCGCGTCGCCGCCCGCATGGCCGAGGCCCGCGACGCCCTGTCGGCCGCCGCCGGGGCCGACGTCTCCTTCTCCGCGACCACCACCGACCGCCTGGGATTCCTCGGGCGCGAGGAGGGCCTGCTCGCCGTGGCGACGGCCCTGGTCCACCCCGTCGGCCAGTAGGTGCGGAGGGGCGGCCTGCGATTTCGGGGGTGAGCGAGGAGCAGTGGGACGTCGGCGCAGTGGGCGCGGAGGGGCGGCCCGACGGCGCCGGGCGGACGGCGGCCTCCGCCCGATCCCGGCCGGCGGCCCCGGCGGAACGGGGTCCGGCCGCCTGGCGCGACCCCCTCCCGGTCCCAACCGGGCGGGCCGGTAGTCTGGCCCGGTGAGCACCCAGACCGCCTCCGCGCCCGCCCTGCGCCTGTACGACTCCGCCGCCCGCGCCGTCGTCCCCCTGGCGCCCACCGTCACCCCCGGGACGGTCGCGATCTACCTGTGCGGCGCCACCGTCCAGGGCTCGCCCCACATCGGCCACATGCGCTCGGCCATCGTCTTCGACGTCCTGCGCCGCTGGCTCGAAAGATGCGGCCAGCGGGTCAGCCTCATCCGCAATGTCACCGACATCGACGACAAGATCCTCGCCAAGTCCGCCGCCGCCACCCCTCCCGAGGCCTGGTGGGCCTGGGCCCAGCGCCACGAGCGCGAGTTCGACGCCGCCTACCGGGCCCTGGGCGTGGCCGCCCCCACCTACGAGCCGCGGGCCACCGGGCACATCCCCGAGATGCTCGACCTCGTCCGGCGCCTGCTCGACGCCGGCCACGCCTACCGCGGCGAGTCCGGCAACGTCTACTTCGACGTGGCCTCGCTGCCCGACTACGGCTCGCTGACCCACCAGCGGCTGGAGGACCTGGCCACCACCGAGGACGAGACCCAGATCGACGCGGCCGTAGAGGCCGACAAGCGCGACCCGCGCGACTTCGCCCTGTGGAAGGCCGCCAAGCCCGGCGAGCCGGCCGACGCCGCCTGGGACGCCCCCTGGGGCCGCGGACGGCCCGGCTGGCACCTGGAGTGCTCGGCCATGAGCCGGCGCTACCTGGGCGACGCCTTCGACATCCACGGCGGCGGCATCGACCTGCGCTTCCCCCACCACGAGAACGAGCAGGCCCAGTCCCACGGCGCCGGCTGGGGCTTCGCCCGCCACTGGGTCCACAACGCCTGGGTCACCGTCAAGGGCGAGAAGATGAGCAAGTCCCTGGGCAACTCGCTGACCGTCGCCGAACTGCTGAGGATCTACGACCCCGCCGTCCTGCGCCTGGCGCTGGGCACCGTCCACTACCGCTCCACCGTGGAGTTCTCCGACGAGACCCTGGCCGACGCCGCCGCCCTGTGGGAGCGCCTGAGCGGCGCCGTCGTGCGCGCCCGGGAGGCGGTCGACGGCGCCCGCGGCCCCGGCGGCCCCGACGCCGGTGGGCCCGACGGCGCTGACGGAGCCCGCCCCGGCGGTGCGGCTGGCGTCGGCCCCGGCGGCCCCGCCAGCCCCGACGGCGCGGCCGGCGCGGTGGACGCCCCCGCCGAGGCGGTCCGCGCCCGCGCCCTGCCGGCCGAGTACGTCGCCGCCATGGACGACGACCTGGGCCTGGCCGGCGCCATGGCGGTCATCCACGCCACCCTCAAGCGGCTCAACACCGAGCTCGCCGCCCCGGCCCCCGACGCCGGCGCCGTCGCCGGGGCCGCCCTCGACCTGCGCGCCCAGCTCGACGTCCTGGGCCTGGACCCGCTCGCCCGGCCCTGGCGCGACCGGGTCCTGGGCGCCGGACCGGGCGGGACCGGCGGCGCCGCCACCGCCGCCCTGGACCGCCTCGTGAGTGCCCTGCTCGACGAGCGCGCCGCCGCCCGCGCCGTCAAGGACTGGGCGCGCGCCGACGCCCTGCGCGAGCGGCTCGCGGCGGCCGGAGTCGTCGTCGAGGACGGCGCCTCCACGGCGCGCTGGCACCTGGCCTGACATCGACCGCCGGCCCGACCACCGGCCCAGAAAGGACCGCACCATGCCCGGAAACGAGCGCTACCCCGGCGCCAGCAGGCGCCGACCCGGAAAGAAGAAGGGCCCCACCAAGGGCTCGGGCGGCAACCGCCGTCAGGGGCTGGAGGGCAAGGGACCCACGCCCAGGGCCGAGAATCGCGTCGGCCACCCCAAGGCGCGCGCCAAGGCCCTGGCCGAGGCCCGCGCCGCCCGGCCCACCCGCGCCAAGCAGCTGGAGAAGATCCGCCGCCGCTTCGAGGTCCCCGAGGGCCACGAGATCATCTGCGGGCGCAACGCCGTCGCCGAGGCCGCCCGCGCCGGCGTGCCCATGAGCCGCGTCTTCATGGCCTCCTCCTCCGCCACCGACGACCGCCTGGGCGCCGTCGTCCGCCGCGCCACGCTGCTGGGCGCCCCCGTGCTGGAGACCACCAAGCTCGACCTGGAGGCCCTGACCGGGGGCGCCGTCCACCAGGGCGTGGCCGTCGAGATCCCCGCCTACGAGTACGTCGCCGCCCGCGACCTGCTCGAGCGCGCCCTCGCCGCCGGGCGCACGCCGCTGCTCGTCGCCCTCGACCAGATCACCGACCCCCACAACCTCGGGGCCGTCCTGCGCAGCGCCGGGGCCTTCGGCGCCGACGGCGTCGTCATCGGCGAGCGGCGCTCCGTCGGGGTCAACGCCACCGTGTGGAAGGTCTCGGCCGGGGCCGCCGCCCGGGTGCCCGTCGCCCGCGAGACGAACCTCGTGCGCGCCCTGACGATGCTGAAGAAGGAGGGCTGCTTCGTCGTCGGGCTCGACGGGCGCAGCGAGGAGGTCGTGGACGACCTCGCGCTCGCGGACAGCCCGCTGGTCCTGGTCGCCGGGGCGGAGGGCGCCGGGCTCTCGCGCCTGGTGCGCCAGACCTGCGACACGGTCGTGTCGATCCCCATCTCCCGGACCGTGGAGTCCCTCAACGCCGCCGTCGCCACCGGGATCGGCCTGTACGAGGTCGACCGGCTGCGGCGCCGGGCCCGCCCGGGGCGGGACTGAGAGCGGGAGGCCGGGAGGCCGACGGCGGGCCGGGGTCGCCGACCCGCCGCCCGGCCGATCCGCCCAGGGCGCAGGGCGCGCTCCGCCCGCGGGCGCCCCATTGCTGACACAATGGGTCCGATCGGGCCCCGGCGGCCGGGGCCCGGCGCACCGTCACAACGAGGAGGGCACAGATGGCTCAGGACGCCACCCAGCGCTGGAACCGTACCGAGGGCGTGCTCGTCGCCCCGGGATCCACGCCCGACGACGTCGCCGCCCGTCTGCGCGAGCGCGCGGTGGTCGCGCGCCTGGAGTGGTACCCGGCCAGCGCGCACCTGCTGAGCATCACCCTGCTGTCGGACGCCGAGGGCCGCGTGGCCGTCACCCCGCCCAGCCGCGGGGGCGTCGTGCCGGGGATGGGGGTCTCCGAACTGGCCGAGGGCCTGGCGCGCGAACTCGGCGCGGACGCCACCATCGGTCCGGCGTCGTTCGACGCCCTGCCCGAGGACGTCGAGCTGCCCGAGGTGAGCACCGGCCCCTCGCCCATGTCGCGCACCGTCGTCGTCTCCCCGCTGAGCGCCTACATGGTGCCGCTGCAGGCGACCCTCCTGGAGCGGCCCCTGGCCGTGGCCTCCGCGCCCGGCATCGACCGGCGCATCGTCATGTACTCCGGGGAGGGCGCGGAGCTGGGCGCCTTCGGCTGGGACGACGAGTCCCTGCCGGCGATCATCTTCCGCGTCGACGAGCGCGACATGACCGTGCGCGCCGTCCTGACCGGGGAGTCCGAGGACGACGCCGTCTACTCCTGGTCCATGACCTCGCGCTACGTGTGGGGCGGGGTCGAGGAGCCCGGGCCCGCCCTGTCCGCGCTCGTCAACGAGATGCTCACCGACTCCACGGACGCCTCGCTCATCGCCCGGGCCGTGCCCGACGCCGACGTCGAGGCGGCGACCGCCGCGCTCGCCGTCGAGGGCGTCGAGGGCCTGGCCCAGATGCTCGCGGCGCTCGGGCTGCCGGCCTGGGTGGAGTCGGTGCTCACCGGTCGGCTCGCGCCCGTGGAGGTGCCGGGCGTCGTCGTGCACGAGCCGCGCGGGCTGTCCAATGCGGTGGGCCGCAGCGTGGGCCTCATGCTGGCGGACCCCTCCGTGCCGGGGTCGGCCTTCTGGCAGTCCTACGTGCGCGCCGTGACGGAGACGCCGTGGCTCGTGCGCGCGGGGGCGGCCCTGGAGGCCGGGCTCGGCGGCGCCCTCATCGGGGCGGCGATCCGGCGCCGGGGGCGCACCGGGCGCCTGCCGGGCGGGCTGATCGCGGTGGGGGCGCTGCTCATGGTCGACGCCGTCGCCGAGACCTCGCTGGCCTCGTGGACGCGCCACAAGGAGCTGCGGCGCCGCGCCGACGAGGAGATGGCGCTGGTCGCCGAGGAGCTCGGGGCCTGACGCGGGGCCGGCGGGGCGGCCGGGGGGCCCGGCCGAGGGGCCCGGCCGAGGGGCCCAGGGGCCCGGCCGCGCGGGCCCCGGCCCTACTCGCCCTTGAACTTCATGCCGGCGGTGAAGCCCATGGGGTTGAGCGCGTACTCGTCGGCGGTGGCCTCATCGCGGGCAGCGAATTCGGCGTCGTCGGCCGGCACCTGCTCGTGCTCCTCCTCCCCGCCGTCGAAGATGGCGGCCATCTCCTGGGTGTCGCCCAGGGAGAGGTAGGACTGCTCGTCGCGGTGCTGGGGCAGCACGGTGCGCACGTAGTCCGCGACGGCCTCCTCCGTGGGCACGTCCCGCTGCTGGGCCTCGGACATGTACCAGCGGTGCTCCAGGACCTCGTGGAATATCTCCGCCGGCTCGATCTTGCGGCGCAGCTCCATGGGCACGGCCTGGATCGTGGGCTCGAAGACCGTCGCGAGCCAGGCGTGGGCGACCAGCTCGATGGGCTGGTCCTGCCGGCCGGTGTAGGCGCGGAAGGCCTCCAGGTCGTTGAGCATGCGCTGGCCCTGGCGCTCCTGGACGTCCAGTCCCGTCAGGCGCATGACCTGGCGGTGGTAGTGGCCGGCGTCGACCACCTTGGGCTGGATGGCGACCGTCGTGGTGAGCCCGTCCGCCGTCGTCTTCATGGACAGTTCGCCGACGTCGAAGCCGAGCTCGTTGAGCCGCTCCACGCGCTGGCGCACCCGCCAGCGCTCGTTGAGCGGGAAGGTCTCCTCGGCGGTCAGGACGTTCCACAGGTCGGTGTAGCGGGTGACGATGCGGTCGCCGACCTCGATGGTGTCGACGCTGGGCTCGAGCAGCGCCCCGGCCTGCAGGTCCATGAGCTCGCCGATGATATTGGTGCGGGCGATGTCGATGTCGTACAGGCGCTTGCCCTCGGTCAGGCCGTCCGTGTGCAGCTCGCCGGTCTCGGCATCGACGAGGTAGGCGGCGAAGGCCCCGGCGTCGCGCCTGAAGAGCGTGTTCGACAGGGAGACGTCGCCCCAGTAGAAGCCCAGCAGGTGCAGCCGCACGAGCAGGACGGCGAGGGCGTCGATGAGGCGGGTGGCGGTCTCGGGGCGCATGTACTGGCTGAACAGGGCCCGGTAGGGCAGGGAGTAGGCCAGGTGCTCGGTGATGAGCACGGAGTTGAGGGGCTCGCCGGACAGGTCGGCGCGGTCCGTGATGACGGCGGTGGGCGTCACGCACGGGGCCCCCAGGCGCACGAGGCTGCGCAGCAGCTCGTACTCGCGGTGGGCGACGGACTCGCCGATCTCCTTGACGGCGATGACGCGACCGGAGAGGTTGACGAAGCGCACGATGTGCCGTGACAGGCCGCGGGGCAGCGCCGCTAGCACCTCGGCGGGCCAGGCCTCGAGCGGGACCTCCCACGGCAGGTCGAGCAGCGCGGGGTCGATCGTCGCCGCGGTGATCTGCATGGACTGGGGCATGGCGGCATTCTCTCAGGAAGTCGGCCGGGAGGCTCATCGAAGCGCGCCGGTGCCCGACGTCGTCGGCCGTGTCGGTCCGGAGGGTTGCGGCGGTGGTGTGGTACTGGGGCGGACGGCGGGCCCCGCCCCTCGGTGCCGAGGGGCGGGGCCCGGTCGTGGGGCGCGGCCGGCCGACGCCGCGCGCCCGTGCGATGGCGCCGTCAGGCGGGCAGGCGCTCGCCCGTGGAGGCGGAGAAGATGTGCTCCTGACCGGGGCGGATGCGGACGTAGACCGTCTCGCCCGGCTCCGGCGCGGTGCGCGGGGGAACGCGGACGATGATCTGGCTGGAGTCCTCGCCCGAGCCGAGCTTGGCCTCCGAGCCCTCGGAGCCGACCAGCTCGCCGTAGATGTAGGCGTCGGAGCCGAGCTCCTCGACGAAGGACAGGCGCACGGGGATGGACAGCTCGTCGGAGGCCGTGACCACGTCGAGGGACTCGGGGCGGAAGCCGATGACGACCTTGTCGTTGTCCTCGGGCTTGAGGGCGTCGAGGGTCGCGCGGGAGAGCTTGATCTTGGCGGAGCCGAGGGTGGCGACGTCGCCCTTGACCTCGAAGCGCCCCAGGTTCATGGCCGGGGAGCCGATGAAGCCGGCGACGAACTCGTTGGCGGGCTTGTCGTACATCTCGCGGGGGGTGCCCACCTGCTGGAGGACGCCGTCCTTGAGCACCGCGATGCGGTCGCCCATGGTCAGCGCCTCGGTCTGGTCGTGCGTGACGTACACCGTGGTAACGCCCAGCGAGCGCTGGAGCGAGGCGATCTGGGTGCGGGTCTGGACGCGGAGCTTGGCGTCCAGGTTGGACAGCGGCTCGTCCATGAGGAAGACCTTGGGCTTGCGCACGATGGCGCGGCCCATGGCCACGCGCTGGCGCTGACCGCCGGACAGGGCCTTGGGCTTGCGGTCGAGGTACTCGGTCAGGCCCAGGATCTTGGCGGCCTCCTTGACGCGCTTGTCGATCTCGGCCTTGGGGGTGCCGGCGATCTTGAGCGCGAAGCCCATGTTGTCGTGGACGGACATGTGCGGGTAGAGGGCGTAGTTCTGGAAGACCATGGCGATGTCGCGGTCCTTGGGCTGGACGTCGGTGACGTCCTTGTCCCCGATGAGGATGCGGCCCGAGTTGACGTCCTCCAGACCGGCGAGCATGCGCAGCGAGGTCGACTTGCCGCAGCCGGAGGGGCCGACGAGGACGAGGAACTCGCCGTCGGCGATCTCGAGGTTGAGCTGGTCCACCGACGGGCGGTCGTTGCCCGGGTAGATGCGAGTGGCGTGGTCAAAGGTCACAGTTGCCATGGGGCGTCATCCCTTCACCGGCGGTACGTGCCGGACGATCCATCGTGAAAGGTGCCGAATGCGTGTCCGCATTGACACATGCGAGACCGGATCGGTGCTCACGGGCTCATGGTGTCATAGGACGAGGCTTTCCCGTAAGCATCCTTCTGTATGGACAGCGCTACCCGGGCGTGAAGCCTGCCACATGTCGAGGGCGGCCCCGGCCTGCCGGTACTGTGGCGCCATGACGCAGAACCCGGATGCTCGGCCCGCGACGCCGTCCTCTCTGGCCGGCCTGCGAGCGGGAGCGGATGTCGGCGGGTATCGGCTGCTGCGCCGCCTCGGCGCCGGCGGCATGGGCGTGGTGTGGGAGGTGGCCGACGCCGAGGGCAACCACGTGGCCATGAAGATCCTGCACCCGCAGATCGCGGCCGACCCCATGGCCCGCCGTCGTCTCGATCGCGAGGCCAATGTCCTGGCGCGCGTCAAGGACTCCCGCGTGGCCCGCATCCTCGACATCGAGACGGGCGACGGCGCCGACGGCAGCGGCGTGACTTTCGTCATCACCGAGCTCATTGACGGACCCACCCTGCAGCACGAGGTCGACCACGAGGGCGCCTACGACCTGACCACCGACGCCCGCGACCTGGCGGACCTGGCCCACGGGCTGGTCGACTCCCTCACCTCCGTCCACGCCGCCGGCGTCATCCACCGCGACCTCAAGCCCTCCAACGTCATGCTCGGCGCCCAGGGGCCGGTCCTCATCGACTTCGGCATCGCCCAGGTCGCCGACGACGTCCGCCTGACCCAGACGGGCCAGGTCACCGGAACCCCCGGATTCATCCCGCCGGAGATGCTCGACGGCGGCGAGCCGACCCCCGACGTCGACTGGTACGCCTGCGCCGGCGTCCTCCTGTTCGCGGTGACGGGGCTGTCCCCCTTCGGGTCGGGCCCCTGGCAGGCCGTCTTCCGCCGCGTCTACGCCGGCACCCCCGAGCTGGGCGATCTGGAGAGGACGTGCCCCGCGCTCGCCCGGGCCTTCACCGCGGCCCTGGCCCCGGAGCTCAAGGACCGCCTGTCCGTCGAGGACCTGCTCCTGGTCCTCGACGAGATCGCCGAGGGCGGCAGCGGCGAGGCGGCCCTGACGAAGGCGCTCGGCCCCGCGGCGCCCCAGGAGCGGGACCGCGGCGCCGCCTTCGGCTCGGCCGGCTCGGCCGGCTCGGCCCCCGAGACGCCGTCGGGCGCCTACGGCTACATGAGCGGGCCGGTGCGCCAGCACCCCGGTCCGGGGCCCGGGATGCCGTCCTCCTCGGCGTCCTCGGCGTCCTCGGCGTCCACCGGATCGGGCCTGCCCGTCTCCTTCGCGCCCGGGGCGGGGACGGGCGCGAGCGGAGGCTCCGTCCCCCCCACGTACTCCCCGGCCGCCCATTCCGCGCCGTCGGCGTCGTCCCAGGTCCGTCCCCAGCCCCAGATGCGCCCTCAGCCGCCGATGCGGCCCCAGCCCCAGATGCGGCCCCAGCCGCCGATGCGCCCTCAGCCCCAGATGCGGCCCCAGCCGCCGATGCGCCCCCACCCCCAGTCCCCGGCGCGGCCCCGGCCCCAGATGCGGCCCCAGCGCGCCGCGGCGGCCGGCTCGCCGTCGGGGGCCTCCGGGAAGGCGCTGGACTGGGCCCGCGAACCGGTTCGCCGCCCGGGCCTCGTCGCCTCCATCGCGGCGCTCCTGGTGGGCATCGGCATGGGCGCGCCCTCGTGGGTGGTGATCCTCGCCGGCTTCCTGCTCATCGTGGTCGGCACGGTGGGCAGGGCGGACGACGCCCGGCGCTGGCGGCGCCTGCGCCACGGGGGCGTGCGGCCCAACGACAACGCGCGCATGTGGGCCTTCCTGCCCAAGTACATTCTCGCCTCGCTCCTGTTCTCCGGCTTCGCCCTCCTCTTCGGGGGACTCCTCTGGGCCCTTGTGATCAGCGGCGGCGGCTACGTGCTGGGGCTCCTGAACAGGTCCACGCCCATGCTCTTCAGCACGATGTCGACGGGGCACCGCATGGGCCTGCTGGGCGGACTGGCGACCGCCCTCTACCTCCTGGTGATCTGGTTCGTTCCCTGGGGCGCGCCCAACCGGCGGGGGGCGGCCCACACGATCGAGGTCGTGACGAGATCGGACTCGGCGCGACTGGTGCTCGTCGTCGTCATACTGGCGGCGGCGCTGGGATTCCAGATCCTGTTCCTTCTCGACGCCCTGCCCTGGCAGACCTTCGAGCCGATAATCAGCGCGATGCCGTAGGGCCTTGGCGTGAGGCAGGACGCACCGGCCGGGGGAGGACTTCGGGCCGAATGCCAGGCACAATGCTCAAGATGCATGATGACGGATGGTTGAACGCTCGTCCGTCGGCACAGTTGATCTGAGGAGAGCCAGTGGCTTCGAACACACCGCGTCCCACGAAGGCCGAGCGCCGCGCCGCCGCGCGCGCGAAGGCACAGGCGCTGCGTGAGGAGCAGGAGCGCCGGGAGCGCCGTCTGAAGATCACCCGCCGCGCCCTGCTCGGCGGGGGGGTCGTCGCGGCCGTCGGCGGCACCGCCGCGCTCGTGGTCGTCTCGCGGCGCGATGCCGTCGCCGGCGACCCCCGCATCCCCAAGGGCGTGGGGGGCGACGGCTCGCTGACCTACGGCGCCGCCTTGACGCCGGGCAGTGTCAACGAGGGCGCCCCCGTTCTCGACGTCTACTTCGACTACGCCTGCCACTTCTGCGCCAATTTCGACACCCTGCACGCCGACGAGATCAGCCGGCTGGTCAAGGACGGGAAGATCACCCTGGCGCTGCACCCCTGCAAGATCCTGGACCAGGACTGGACCGACATCGTCATGAACGCCATGGGGGTGGTGCTGGACGAGCAGCCCGAGATGGCGCTGACCTTCCACAACGCCGCCCTCGCCCTCTTCTCCGAGATCTTCGCCTCGCGCGACGCCGGCCGCCAGACGGTCGACGAGCTCGCCGACACCGCGAAGAAGGCCGGCGTGTCCCAGGACGTCGTCAAAGCCTTCGAGAAGGCGGTCAAGGACAACTCCTACGGCAAGTGGACCGAGGCCGGCACCAATGCCTTCAAAGACAAGAAACTGAGCGCGACCCCGACCGTCTTCCTCGCCGACACGCAGCTCAACCTGCAGGCCATCGCCACCGCCACCGCTCTGACCGAGGCGGTCGCGAAGCTGCCCGCCGCCACCGCGACCCCGACCGAGGCCGCCTCCGGGGCGCCGACCGGCGCCGCCACCGAGACCCCCGCCGAAGGCGGTGCGGAGGGCGGTGCCGGGGCGCCGGCCGCGCCCTCCCCGGAGCCGGCCGAATAGGTTCGCATCCGCCGGCGAGCCTGTAGGCTCGTTCGTGCACCGCCGCGTTAGCTCAGTCGGCAGAGCGGCTGTCTTGTAAACAGCAGGTCATCGGTTCGAACCCGATACGCGGCTCCACTGGAACGGCGGAATACCGCCGGAGAACCCGCACGCCCAGCGGGCCGGCGCACCGGTCCGGGCCTCTGCCTCTGAACCGCCGCTTCTGCTGAGAAGGACTCAGTGCGGGCGTCAGTCCGTCCGGCCCTCAACGGGCCGACGACGGTACGTCGTCTCCTTGTGCCCCTGCCCGCCGACCATCTCGACGAATCCGGCGCCGATGAGGTGCTGCAGCGCCCGGCGCAGCTGCTGAACGGACAATCCGGTCGCGCGCTTGAGGGCGCTCATGGAGTGGGAGGTGCTCAGGGCGGCCCACACGGCGGGGGCGTTGCGCGACAGCGCTGCCAGGCCCTCCGGCTCGGCGGCGTCGGCGGCCCGTTTGTCGGCCGGCACGTTCGCGGGGGCCGGCTGGGGCAGGTCGGGAAGAAGGCGCCGCTGAGCGTCGGTGAGCGTCTTCGGAGAGGCCTGGCGGGGCGAGGTGGAAACGGGGCGCCGCTGGGTGCTGGCGGGGGAACCCGGAAAGATCGGGCGGGGTTGCTTGGAGCGGCCGCGCCGCTGGACGCCGGAGGCCGGGGTGGGCGGGGCGATGCGCCGGGGGACGCCCGACGGCGGAGTGCCCGCGGGGGCCTGGCGCTCCGGGTCGGCGGAGCCGGAACGCTGTCGAATGCCCGACGTCGGGGTGGGCGGGGCGGTGCGCCGCTGGATTCCGGAGGCCGGGGTGGGCGGGGCGGTGCGCCGGGGGACGCCGGCGGGTGGAGTGCCGGGGGATCGGCGCGGTGCGGGGGCCTCTTCCGCCGCCTCCTTCTCCTCCTCCGCCGCCTCCGGCGCCGCCTTCTTCTCCTCCGTCGTCGCCGTCTCCGCCGTCTCCGTGGCGGGCCACCGCAGGATCGCCGTGAAGCGGACCCCGGAGTCCCGCAGGATCGGATCGGGCAGGTCGGCGCGGGCGGCGGCGTCGCGCACCTCGCGTATACCGCTCTCGTCCGTGATGAGGCGGGCGCCGTCGGTCGTGTGGAGGTTCTTGCAGATCTCGTACAGGACCGGGTTGACGGCGCACTTGGAGTCGGGCCGGCCGAGCGCGTCCTCGGTGATGCCGCGCAGGCCGCCGGGGCTGGTGATGACGAGCGTGCTGCCGACCACGCGGAGTTCGATCCTCTCGGCCTCGGTGGCGGCGTCGAGGTTGCGGTGGACCAGGGCGTTGACGAGCAGTTCGCGCACCGCCCACATGGGCAGGACCGGGGTCTCGCGGCTGTCGCCCAGGTCGTCGCAGCGAATGCTGGTGGGGGTGTTGCGGGCGATCCACGGCATGGCGCCGTCGAGCAGGTCGGGGATCGGGCCGGTGACGTGGATCAGGTCGCGGGTGCGCTCCTTGGCCCCCACCGGCATGAGGACGGCGGCCGTGATCCCGAGTGAGGGCCGGTAGCGCTGCGGGTTCTTCCCCATGGCGTAGATGCCGGCGAGCGTGACCTCTCCGCTGGGCGCTATGACGCCGGCGGCGCGCAGGACCTCGGTGTCGTCCAGGGCGGCCAGACGGCGCGAGCGGCTCCGGCAGCTCGTGAGGTAGTCCCTCAGGAGCGTCGGGTCGAGCGCTTTGAGGGAGGTGCTGCGGATCGCCTCGGTGTCCGGGTGCGCGGGGTCGAGTCGCCGGGTTCTGGCCAGCTCGATCTGGGCGATCAGGGTGCTGACGTCCGAACTGTCAGTCATACGGTTGAGAGTACGACTCTAACGCCTCATTCGATAGTAGGAGTCCCAGTGTGTGGGCAGCTGATCGTTCGAGCGCAGTTTCCCCGGGGAAGAAGGGGCCGGTGAGGCGCGAGGGACGAGTGATGGCATAGATGCATGGTGGGAGGAATGGGCGATGAGCAAAAGACAAGTGTGCTTGATTCTTGTAGAGCCATCGCAGTGCGCGTGGTAGCCGAAGGGCGGAGAGTCTGATGTTAACGACGGTTATGAACGGGGCCCGCCAGTCCCTGGGGTCGGCCGACGGACTGGCCGAGACCGTGGGCGCGCCATCACCGCGCGAGAAGGGGCGAGTGGGACGTCGGTGGTGGACGATGAGGCGGTCGGACGGGGCCCGACGACGGCGCCCGCCCCGCTCCGTGTCCCCCCCCGGGCGATGGGGGGCGTGCGGTGGCCGCCCTCACGGCCGCGTCGACGGAGACCGTGTCTCCCGGGCGATAGGGGGCGTGCTGCGCTCCACGCGTGAGGAGAGCGCCCGTCTGCGCGTCCCGCCCCGGGGACGTGGCGCCGGTGACGATCAATGGTGCTCACCGCCGTCCTCCCGCGCGTCTCCGCTCCCGCCCCTGGGGGAGTCGGCCGTAGTCGGCGAGGTCGGCCTGCTGGTCGTGATCCCGCCCTCGCCCCGGTTCGCGCCGCCCGGTCTGGATGCCGGCGTCGTCGGACAGCCCGTCACCCGGCTCCTCCGGGTTCGCGCCGCCCGGCCGGCACGGCCCCGGGGCCGAAGCGGGTGAGGCGGCCCGGTCGGGGCCTGCCGCGGCCCCGCCGCCGCTGTCCGAGCCGGCCCGGCCCCCCGCCCCGACCGCGAGTCACTGCGGCCCCCGCCATCGCAGTCCGAACTCCAACCACTCCCGGGCGGGAGCCTCACAGGAACCGCCACCACGCCAGGGGACGCACCCGGCGCCCCCAATCCGCGAGATCGCCGGGTAACCCGCGAGCACGTCACTTGACCCGCGAGCACGTCTGCCAGAGTGACGTGCTCGCGGGTCAAGTGACGATCTCGCGGACCGCGGCGCCCGACGCCGCCGCGCCCCGGGCGTCGAGATGCGCGTTTCACCCTCGAGAACGACGGCTGGACCACCGTGGTCCAACCGCACATGAATGGTCCAAGGAGAACGCCGCCATGAACCCGCCGAACAACCTTCCGGGCCCGCGGGAGCCCGGGTTGGGTTGAGAGCTCTCGCTCTCTGTCCGGCACTATCGCACCGGCGGCGCAGGATCTTACTGGGGTGCCGTCTTGGCCGGCGTCTCGAAGCCGAGACGTCCTCGAGTCGTAATGAGCGCTATGGCGGCAAGGACCGCCATCCCCGCGGTGGCGGGCCAGATGGGCTCCTGCTGGCCGGTGACCCCGGACCACGTCGCCAGGGCCCAATTCATGGAGTTGTGTGCCAGGATTGCCAACAGGACCGAGCCGTGCGCCAAGTTGGTGATCCAGGACATGACGACGGCGCCGGTGATGGTGAAGGCGAAGAAGCCGAGAACATCGGTCACATTGTTGTACGGAGTGTCCCACGCCGACACGAAGAACTGGGGCAGGTGCCAGCCTCCCCAGATGACGCCGAGCACGACGGCGGCCTGAAACGGACGAATACGCTCCTGCAGGACGGGCAGGGCGAAGCCCCGCCATCCCACCTCCTCCTGGATGGGGCCGCCGATGAGGAAGACGACCCCCTGGATGAGGGGGCCGATCACCACGGCCGGACCGACGAAGGATGGGGTGCCCGCCTCCTTGCCGGGCAGCACGGCCGAAGCGATCATAATGGCCGCGGGTATCGCAATGAGGGCCAAGGCGTATGACACCGGTGGAACGTGCCACCGCTTGAATGAGGAAGTCCAGGCGCGCAACGAACCGGTTGTCAGACGAGTCATAATGAGTGAGGCGAGAAATGGTCCGGCCAGTAGCGCCAACTGACCCACCCCCGCCGCTGCCGGTTTATAAGACTCCGCGGGAATGAACTTTTGCAAAGGGATGAAGGGCACCCAGAAGATCCACGATCCCGTATAGGCGAGGACGACGAATCCCGTCAGCGGATGAGATCGCAACCAGCAAATCATCAATACTCCTTCGTATAACCGCCGGCCACCTGGCGCAAGTCCAGGTGTATTCCAGGGGTCGGTGAGGCCGATCGGATCAGAGGGTAGTTCAGCGGGTGCGATTGCGCCAACTCGCCGCTGGACGATTGCGTCCAAGGGGATCGTCGCCGCCTCTTGTCGGGACTGGGTCCGGACTGGGCTCGCCCGGGGCCCGGCCCCGCCCCGGCGGTCCGGCCCACCCGAGGTCCGCGCCGCGGTGTCCGCGAGGCGGTCACCACTTGTCTCCCGGGCGCGTCCGGCGGGTAATCTCGGCGCATGAGCCGACAACGGCGTTGCGCAGCAGCCCTCATCCTCTCCCTCATCCTCACGGCGGCCTGCTCGGGCCACAGCGCCCCGGGCGCCTCCGGGGCCTCGGACGCCCCGTCGTCCGCCTCCACTGCCGCGTCCTCGGCGGCCCCGACGAGCCCGGCCCCGGCCCAGACCCTGTCCCCCGGCGACTTCTCCTCGCAGGAGGGGTACGCGCTGAGCGCGGCCGTGAAGACCGCCGCGCAGTCCTCCCCCTCCGTCACCGACGTGCGGGTCACCCCCGGGGACGTCAATGAGATCGACATCACCCTCGCCGAGGGCTCGACGGCGCAGACGGCCGGCGACCTGCTGGTGTCGCTGCGCGGGAGCGTCGCCGCCGAGGCGGCCGCGTGCATGCCCGCGGAGTCCACCACCATGCTGTGCCGGGCCGAGATCCACATCGACTGGCAGCAGCAGGGCGTGAGCATGACCCTCATGGACGACCCCATCACCTTCGCCGGGGACGAATTCCCCGGCAGCATCGCCAATGCGCTCCAGGTCGCCACCGGAATGCTCGGGGACGGGGTGGAGCACGTCTTCGTCACCTCGCTCAACGTGGATGTGCGGCGCTCCGACGGCGTGGCGGGGATCCGCACTGACCCGCCCGCCAACGGCCTGACCGGGGCCTTCAGCCTGATGCAGGTGGCGCAGGTCGGCGACCTCACCGTCCAGCTGGAGATGGTTCCGGGCTCCACCGCACTCTCCCTGTCCCTGGGGGAGATCGCCAGTCTGGCCGAGAAGGACTGGACCATCCTCAGGGTGAGCCCCTCGAACCCGGAGATGGGGACTCGGGTCGTGCTCAAGGGCCCGACCACCGACGCCGCCACGACGTCGGGCCTCATCCAGTGGGCCCAGAGGAACTGCGGCTCGCTGGGGCAGATCTCCTTCGGCTCCGATGACACCAGCGGCAACAGCAGCGGGCGCTCCGTGGCGTACTACTGCGACAACGGCTCTTTGCGGGTCGTCTCCGACGGCGAGCCGGGGCAGACGTCGAACGGGCCGGACGAGTACGACGAGGAGCTGGCGCAGAGCCTCCTGGACCAGGCGGGCCACTGATCGCGGGCGGGGCCGCCGGCCCGCTCAGGCGCGGGAGGACGGCCGGGCGGCCGGGTCGCCGTCGGGCTCGAGCCGCCAGATCTCGTCGCAGCGGTCGGCGCTGGCGGCCACGAGGCGGGCGTTGGGCACGTCCACGGCCCGCACCCAGTGCGCGGCCGCCACGTGGGAGCGGCCGAAGCCCTTGTGACGGGCGATGAGCCGGCGGATCAGCTCGTCCTGGGCGACGTCGAGCATGACGAGCAGGTCGATGCGGGCCCGCGCGCCCTCCCAGCCGCCCGATTCCAGCGCCAGGTAATTGCCCTCGGTGAGGACGACGCCGCTGCCGGCCACGCGCGCGCCCGCGGCGACCGGCTCGTGCAGGTCGCGCCGGTAGACTGGGACGAGGACCTCCGCGGGCAGGCCGAACTCGTCCAGCCCCCCGACCCGGTCCAGCGCCGCGAGATAACCGGCGACGTCGAAGGTGTCCGGGGCGCCCTTGCGGCCGTGGCGGTCCAGTTCGGCCAGGACGGCGTTGGACATGTGGAAGCCGTCCATGGGAACGCACCCGGCGAGCAGCCCCCGGGCCGCCAGCTCGGTTTCGACGCGCTCGGCCAGGGTCGACTTGCCCGACCCCGGCGCTCCGGTCAGTCCGACGACGAGCCGCGGCGGGGCGCCGTCGGCGGTCAGACGGACGGTGAGGCGCTCGACGAGTCCGGCCACGAGCGCCTGCGCGGTCCCGGTGCGTTCAACAGGAGTCATGGATGGATTATGAACCGTATCACCGTGACCGCGCCGAGGTCCGGCAGTGGGAGAAGGGCCCATGCGGCGACCCGCCGTCCGGTTCTAGGGTGCGTCCATGAGCACGACCCATTCCAGCGAGCCGGATGCGGACCGGCCGCAGGAGGGCGCGCCGGCCCCGGGCCAGCAGCAGGAGGACGCGCCGCAGGCCCCCCGGGTCCCCGCCCGCGCCCTCTCCCGCTGGCGCCGCCCGACTCGGCGGGAGGTCGGCTTCCTCGCCGCCGGCGCGGTCCTCGGCTCCGCCCTCACCCTCGGCGGCGTCGCCCTGACCATGCAGCCCCTCTGGAGGCCGCCCGGCCCGGGCCCGCTGCCGGACCCGAACACCGCCGCCCGCGCCGCCGCCCGCCAGGCCCTCCTGGTGGCGGCGCAGAAGCAGCCGGTCCTGACGAATCTCGCCTTCGGCTCCGACGGCAGCGCGGCGGAGCGGACGCTCACCGCCACCGTCGCCGAGGGCGCGGGCGCGGACGACATCGCCGCCGCCTACGGGGCCATCGTCGACGAAGCCTCCCCCGCGCTGGGATCGGCCGGGATCCAGTACCACCTGGAGCTGACCTGGCCGGTGAACGGACTGGTCATCGGCGTCGAGGCGAACATCGAGACCTGGGGCGTATCGGACGGGCTGCGCTCCCAGCTCATCATGGCGGCCGCGGCCGCCGGTCAGGGGCCGAAGACGGTCGTAGTGGAGCCCGGCAGCGTGACGGTGGAGCGCGGCGAGATCGCCGTCGAGAACCTGTCCACCGCGCGTCCCGGCCTGGAGCAGGACGCGGGCGTCGGCGCCATCAGCTACCGCCAGAGGGCGCACATCGGGCAGGCGGACGTGAACCTTGAGATCGACCCCGGCGTGGGGCGGCTCGACGGCGCCGACCTGGGCGCGTGGGTGGCCGTCGGTCAGGCGCCGGGCGTGGCCGCCCTCGACATCGACGCCGCGGACAGCGGCGTCTACGCCCACATCTTCCTGGCCGACGGCGCGGGCGAGGCGGAGCTGCGCGCCTCGGCGCCCTCGATCCTCGCCGCGGTCGGCGCGTGCCCGGGCATGAGCTGGGCGGAGATCATCGCCCCCGGCACGGGCCGGGGCGACGGTGTCTGCCTGCGCTACCTCCACCGGAACGGCGCGCTCGCGGTCAGCGGCGACACCACCTCGTCCCCGGCCAGCCGGGGCGCTCACGCCGACCCCGGGCTCGCGACCGAGCTCCTCGGCGAGGCGCAGGGCTGAGGCGGGGACCGGCGCGCCCGGGGCGGACGCCGGTGAGACGGCGCGGCGGCTGGGCGCGGCCCGGGGCCGGCGCGCCCGGGGACGGGCGGGGCCCGGCTCGCGAGAACAGGATGTGAGAACGCCGTTGTGGCGCGCGACGTATTTGTATTCCGGGGCTTGCCCGCCATGCTGCACGGCGTGAAGTTGCCCTCGTGCGCGATTCTTCCGACGTCAGCGGCAGCGACATCACGTTGAGCGCCCCTGGTCGCCCGTCGCGCTGGTGTCCGCCAACCTGTTCGTCGTCGCCTTCGGCGCCACCTGGGGGGCCGCTGGTGTGGGTGCTGCTCGGCGAGATATTCCCCAATCGGATCCGCGCCGGGGCGCTGGCCGTGGCCGCGGCGGCCCAGTGGGTGGCCAATTTCTTCATCTTCACCACCTTCCCGACCTTCTCCAGCATCAGCCTCACCTTCGCCTACGGCTTCTACGCCGCGTGCGCCCTGCTGTCGCTCGTCTTCGTCTTCTTCCGGGCGCCCGAGACCAAGGGCAAGGAGTTGGAGGAGATGGAGGACCTGTCGGTCTGACGCGCAGACCATCACCAAAACTGTCAAACATACAGTCAGACTCACAGAATTGCTGTTAGCATGGCTGTATGTCTGACAGTCTCGACCTTCCCGCACTCATTGCGGCTCTGCGGCGGTGAGGCGGGGACTCCACGACGATCGAGGTGAAGTCGGCCCGGGAGGGCTGCCCCTCGCTTGGCCCGACTCTCTGCGCCTTCGGGAACATGCCCGAGGGCGGTCTCATCATCCTCGGCCTGGACGAGCACAACGACTTCATCCCCGTCGGCCTGTCCGACGTCGCCACGCTCGAGCAGGGCATCGCCGGACAGGCGCGCGAGGCGGTGACACCGCCTGTTGCCTGCGCGTTCAGCACGCACAGCGTTGACGGCGCCGACGTCCTCGTCGTCGAGGTGGAGGGTATTCCGCTCATGAGCCGTCCGGCGCGATACCGGGGGTACGCCTACCTCCGTCAGAGCGACGGCGACTACCGCATGAGCGACCTCGAGGTTGCTCAGATCGATGCGCGGAAGGCGCATCGTCTTCACGACATTCCCCGCCCGGACGCTGAGCCCGTCGTCGGCACGAAAACAGACGATCTTGACACCGACCTCGTCGCCGTGTACACGGATGCGTCCCGTAGTGCCTCTCAGCGCCTCGCCTCCCGTACGTCCGAAGAGATCCTGCGGATGACCGGCGTCGTCACGAGTCTCGGCGAGCTCTCCCTGGCCGGCCTCTACGCGCTCGGCGCCTTCCCTCAGGGGTTCCGCCCCGCTCTCGGCGTCACCGCCGCAGTCCGCGCCCCGAGCCGCGGCATGCGCACCCGCGATCTTGTCCACTTCACGGCCCTGTCTCCGACCTTCTCGAGGACGCCATGCAGTGGATCCGTCGCAATCTTCCCACCGGCATGCGCTACGACGAGGCCGGCAACGGCCAGGACGCTCCTGTCCTCCCCCTGCGCGCCGTCCGCGAACTCATAGCCAACGCGCTCGTCCACCGAAACCTCGACGCGGCTACGGACACCAAACGCGTCGAGATCCGCATCGGCGAGGATAAGCTCGTCATCACGAGTCCTGGCGGTCTGGAGGGCGTCTCGGAGCATCAGCTCGGCCAGCCCGACGGTAAGAGCGCGGTCAACCCCCACCTCTATGATATCAGCAGGAGCCTCCGCACCTCCAATGGCGCCCGCGTCATCGAGGGCGAGGGCGGCGGTATTCGCGAGGTGCAGGAAGCCGTCGCACAGGCGGGCCTGCCGCCCCCGGTATTCCGCGACTTCGGAACGCGCTTCACCGCCGTTCTCAGTTGGCGGGAACCTTTCGAGACTCCAGCCGAGCCGCTCCTCGATGACGGGCGCCGCAATGTTCCAGCCGCTCGTCGAGATTCTCCTATTCGGTCACTCGAGAAGGTGTTGCGTCACGCTCCGGTCATTTGGTCGGCGCTCGAGACTCCGCGTAGTATAGCGTCTTTGCGGAAGACGACGGGACTGTCTTACCGGCAGGTTCAGTGGGCGGTTCAACGCCTTCTCGACGAAGGCTTCATCGAGATGGTCGGCGGCCAGGGACGCAGGGCCACGGTCTACAGGCGCATCAGTGAGCCTTTCTCACCAGAACCGATGGCTCAGGGGCCAGGATCGGCGCGATGGTGCGGAAAGGATGGGTGTGGAGTGGGGGTGGTGCGCACAGGAGCCGCACACCTAGCTTTGCCCCGAACTTTTCCGCGTCATCACGCCGATCCCGGCCAGCCCAGGGGTCTTCCTGGTGAGAAAGGCTCAGTACTCTCTAGAATGACCTGTCATGGGCCAGTATCCCCTTTTGAGGTGTGGTGATGCGACCATTGGGCCTTTCTCGTCAGGAGTTGTGGTCCGCGGGTCCGGATCGGCTCAGTGATGGGAACGGGCGGGCGCGGAGGCGGTGCGCATGGGGCTCCTGGGGCGGTCCGGGGCGGGGGCGTGTCCAGATCTGCTGCAAAGGCGTTCCGGGCCGGGAGAAGCGGCGAATGAAAGCGCGGAATATCAACGGTTCTTCTCGCGAGCCCCGGCTCGATCCGGGCCTTTGCAACAGATTTGGACAAACGGCGCCCCCGCGGACCCCTGCGCGGACGGCGGCCGCGGAGATCACCCCGACCGTCGGGCGCCGAGACGCGCACTTCGCACTCGAGCGGGCACTTTTAACCGCACATCTCGAGGGCGAAATGCACGTCTCGACGAGCACAGGGCCGACCCGCCCCCACCACCCCGGACGGCCCCGCCCCGTCGTCGGCCCGTCGCGCGGAGAGGATCCGGCGGCGGCCGGGGCCGGCGCAGGACGTCGCCCGGCGCCCGCTCATGCGGATGGGGTTCGTGCCGCCGCCGTCGGGGCAGGGCGGGATCTGTCCGGCGCCCGCTCATGCGGATGGGGTCTCGACGGCGGCGGGCCCGCCGGGGTGCCCCGCGTGCGCCGTCGTAGCATGACGGCGTCAGCCGCGCCCGCCCGGTGACCGGTGAGGAGCCTCCGCCGGGAGGGGCCGGGCTGACGCCAGCAGTCGCGCCCACCCGGGAGGAGCCCCCATGCCCGAGCCGATCAAGCTCATCGACCGCGTCCAGGCCATCAACTGGAACCGGCTCGTCGACGACAAGGACCTGGAGGTCTGGGACCGCCTCACCGGCAACTTCTGGCTGCCCGAGAAGGTGCCGCTGTCCAACGACGTGCAGTCCTGGGCCACCCTGAATGCGGCCGAGAAGAACATGACCACCCGCGTGTTCACCGGCCTGACCCTCCTGGACACCATCCAGGGCACGGTGGGCGCCGTCTCCCTCATCCCCGACGCCCGCACCCCCCACGAGGAGGCGGTCTACACCAATATCGCCTTCATGGAGTCGGTCCACGCCCGCTCCTACTCCTCCATCTTCTCCACCCTCATCTCAACGGCGGAGATCGACGAGGCCTTCCGCTGGAGCGAGGAGAACGAGAACCTCCAGCGCAAGGCCCGCATCATCCTGGACTACTACCGCGGCGACGACCCCGAGAAGCGCAAGGTCGCCTCCACCATGCTGGAGTCCTTCCTCTTCTACTCCGGCTTCTACGCCCCCATGTACTGGTCCAGCCACGCCAAGCTCACCAACACCGCCGACCTCATCCGCCTCATCATCCGCGACGAGGCCGTCCACGGCTACTACATCGGCTACAAGTACCAGCTGGCCGTGCGCGAGTCCTCGCCGAAGCGCCGGGCCGAGCTCAAGGACTACACCTTCGACCTGCTCATGGAGCTGTACGACAACGAGGAGCAGTACACCGAGGACCTCTACGACGAGCTCGGCCTGACCGGGGACGTCAAGAAGTTCCTGCGCTACAACGCCAACAAGGCGCTCATGAACCTGGGCTACGAGGCGCTGTTCCCGGCCGACGCCGTCGACGTCAACCCGGCGATCCTGGCCTCCCTGTCCCCCAACGCCGACGAGAACCACGACTTCTTCTCCGGCTCGGGCTCCTCCTACGTCATGGGCACGGCCGAGGCCACCCAGGACGAGGACTGGGACTTCTGAGGCCGTGTCCGGCGGAGGCGCCGGAGCCCCGACCGCGTCCGGACCTTCATCGACCGGGCCCGGACCACGACGGCGGGGGCGCCTCGGACTCCACGGGGATCCACGGGGAGGAGGATGGCGGTCACCGTGCACCTCTGCCCATCGCGCGATCACCGCTCGTCCCGCAAGGATGGCCCCATTGGATCGTCGCCAGCAACCAGGGAGGCTCTCATGCGATCGAACACCACTACCACCAGGGTCTTCGCCCTCGCCGCCGCCGCGGCCTGCGCCGCGGGCCTGTCGGCCTGTCAGTCCGATGTTCCCGTGCCGGAGCCCACGGCAGGCGGCGGCACCGCGACCGCCGCGCCGTCGGCCGGCACCGAGCAGCCGACCAGCACCACCCCGACTGGCGCCGCTCCGACCAGCACCCCGACCGGTGCCGCTCCGACCAGCACCCCGACCGCCGCGCCGTCGGCCGGCGCCGCCGAGGCCCAGAACATCGAGCCCATCACCTTCACCGACGAGGCGGTCGGCCTGACCGAGACCTGCGATCAGATCATCACCGACTTCAAGGCGCCGTCCTATCAGACGGGGAGTGATGCGGACACGACCGTCTACCTCCTGCACTGCACCCTGGACTACAGCGGAGACCTGTCCTACAACACGGAGACGGTCGGCGACCTCAAGCTGGTCGATGACAAGGACGAGTACCACTACGGGCGCGCCTGGGGCATGTCCTCCGTTGAGGACGATGTGAAGGCGGCCGGCCTGAACCCGATCGGCTACGACGACTACGGCACGAACCATGTCGACGGCTGGTTCTCCTTCACGGTCTCGGGTTCGGACGGCAAGGCGGACCCGCTGCCCGAGGGGGCCACCACCCTCACCTACGAGCGCAGCTCCTTCACCAACAAGGGCACCGGGAAGACCTACGAGGCCTACTCCACGCGCTCCAAGGTGACCATCAAGTGATCGGTCCCGCCGGCGGGGATCGTCCCGCTGGCGGGCGGGCCGAGCGCCCGGGGCGGGGCGGGCGGACCGACGGCCCCGGGCACTTCTGCCCATCGAATGATTGCCGACCATCTCGCACAATGTCTTCATCGGGTCATTGCCAGTGCTCAAAGGAGACTCTCATGCGACCGGCCACCATCAAGATCCTCGCCATCGCCGCCGCCGCGGCCTGCGCCGCGGGTCTGTCCGCCTGCCAGGGCCAGGTTCCCGTGCCAGGCCCCTCGGGAGGAGACGACGACGCCGCGATTACCGAGCCGTCGGCCGGCGCCCCGCCGCCGGACGGCTCGGACTCGACCGGATCCGTCGAGGGGGCCCAGGATATCGAGCCCATCACCTTCCGTGACGGGGCGATCGGTCTGACCGAGACCTGCGATCAGATCATCACCGACTTCAAGGCGCCTTCCTACCAGACCGGAGCCAGAGAGTACGAGCTCGTCTACCTCCTGCACTGCACCCTGGACTACAGCGGCGACCTGTCCTATGAGGACGCGCGAACTGCCGGCGTCCTCATGCTGAGCGACGACACCGAGAGCGGACACTACGGGTTCAGAACGTACTTCGTCGACGACGATATGGAGGCGGCCGGCCTGAATCCGATCAACGATGGCAACCACCGCGGCATGAACCACGTCGACGGCTGGTTCTCCTTCACGGTCGCGGGTTCGGACGGCAGGGTGGACCCGCTGCCCGAGGGTGCCACCACCCTCGTCTACGAGCGCGATGCCCTCACCGACAGCGGGACCGGGAAGACCTACGAGGCCTACTCCACGCGCTCCGAAGTGACCATCAAGTGATCGGTCCCGCCGGCGGGGGATCGTCCCGCCGGCGGGCGCCGGCATCGCCTCGTGGAACCTCTCCGATCGCCCGCAGGCAAGCGTCGGGCGCTCCGGGGACCGCTCGCGGTGCCGAGGAGGGCGGCGCCGTCGTCGGGCCGACGCCGGGGCGGCGCGCCCGCGGGGCCCAGCGCTGTCGACGCGCCCGATCGGCGGTCTCATGAGGTGCGGGTCGCCCGCGCGGGGCCCGAGCGCCGTAGGCTGCCGGTATGAGCGAGTACTTCGTGGGCGCGGACGATCGCGCCTGGAGCCCGTCCCGCCAGCGCGGCAGGGGCAGGCACGCGGCCCCGCCGGCGATCGAGCGCGTGCGCTTCGGCGTCCCCTTCAACGGCGTCGTCCCCATCTGGCACGGCGACGCGGAGATCACCTGGCACCGGCCGCTGGACGGGACCGACCTGGCCGAGGTCCTCGGGCTCGGGCTGGTCGAGACCGAGCCGGGTCCGGCGCAGGCCCCGCCGGGCTGGTCCGAGCGCGTCGAGCTCGGGTTCCTCGTGGCCGCGGGCGAGACCACCGACAATGTCGCCGTCCACTTCAATCCCGCCGTGGACGGTCCGATCCTGCGGCTGCGGGCGATCACGCCGTCGGGGACCCGCGCCGTCAACGACCCGAGCGACGGCGTTGCCATCCCCCTGTCCGGGCCGCTGAGCATTCAGGAGGCCATGGGGGCCACCGTCGCCGATTTCAATATCACCGGATTCTGCGTGCACGTCGCCCGACTCATGCTGCGGGCCGCCCGCGACGGCGCCATTCTGCTATTCACCCTGAGGGCTCCGCGCGATCCCGAACCCCATCATCTGCTGAGCATTCCCAACGAGGTCGACGACGACGTCGTCATGCACTTCCATTTGGGCACCCTGCTGGAGATGGACGGCGGGGTGTGGAAGGACACGCCCCGCGTCGATGGAATGAGCCTGCTCGACCTGGACGTGCCCTATGCGGAGTTGTTGGGCCAGGCCGGGCCCGACGGCACCGAGAGCCTCGACGAGGAGCAGCTGGTGGCGCTGGCCCAGCCGGCCGTCGACGTGCTCCTCAAACCGGGCTTCCCCTTCGCCCTGGGCACCTCCGTCGTCCTGCCCGACCCCGCCTGACCGGCCCCGCCGCCTTCATCGAAACCGGCGGAAACGACACGCGAAACCGGCGGAAAACGCATGGGTGCCCCGGGCCGCGACCTCGGGGGAGCGGCCCGCCCGCGTCCCGTCGGTCGGCCCGGATGCGTGATGCCTGTTGCCTTCCCGGCCATCGTCTGCCACACTGGTGCGCGTCGAGCGGGGCGGCCCGTGGATTCGCCCCTCGACGCGAACTCTCGTCCCTGAGGAGGTCCACTTGGCTGTCGAATATGCTGTCGACAATTGGGTTAAGGCGCATGCGGGCGTGATTGTGGAGAATTGCGCATCAGAACTCACGTCGGCTGTGACCGGCGCAAGTGCGACGACCGGCAAGGACGAGCCGCACCGAATGACGCCCGTCGCCGTCTGTCCTGAGAGTCCCGGCTCCGACAGGGTTATATTCATGCAGGACATGCCGCATCGGCGTGTTCCGCCCAAGCCCGGTGAGGCGCATGGTCGCATCAATCTCGAGGGCACCGTCAAAGTGGGCGCGGATGAGACCAGCCGGGTCGATGCCTTCCGGGCGCGGGTCAATGCGACCGGCTTGATTAATAATGATCTGCGCGAAGAGGCTCAGGGGTCTTAATGGGTTCGCACGTCGCTCCCGTGGAATCCGAATCGTCTTCGGAGAAGACGGCGAGAACTAGTCGGGCGCGCCTTCCGCGCCGGTGGGCGGTGGTGATCGTCGTGCTGGTGGTCGCTCTCGTGGGCGTCAGCGGGGCGTGGGCGTGGACGTCGTGGGCCGCCGCTCTGCGCCGGGATGATGACTCCCTGTGCCGCGGCGCCTACTCCGCGAGGGAGTTCGCCCGCATCCTGGGCCACCGCGTCACCGAGAATTATTCGGACGAACAAGTAGATATATGTTCTATCGCTGTTGAGGGTGCGCCCATCAACAGAATCGGCTCCGGAGATTTTCTTACACGGCCTGGTTACTTTCCCCTCCGTGGAAATGCAACGGAGGAGAACTTCCAGAATACGACCGAGGGCAGGGTCACGCGTCTGGACACTCCCTTTCTTGCCGGGAGCGTCTACACCTTCGAACAGCCTGATTACTACGCCATCTACGTCATCTGGTTCCTGCCGTCAGGCTACGGTACGGCCTTCGAGATAAGCGTTTTCGACGGTGTTCCCGGGTCTCCGGCCAGGCAGTGGGTCATGGATATCCTGCCCGACCTCATCACCTATATGGGCCCGGCCACCATGCGCGCCTACGTCACACCGTCCCCCGCGCAGCTCATGCCCCCCGCCCCCGGGGAGACGGCCGGCGCGAGCTCCACACCCACGGGCTGACGGTCCGCGGGCTGAATGAGCCCACGCCGAGCGACGGTGCAGAATCCTGACCGTGTGCGGTCCGGCGGACTCGGACTTGAGCTGCACAGTTTTTAGTGCCCTGTCGGGATGTTGAGGGCGGTGATGATGCGCGCCGCCGCCGGCCCCGCCGGGAAACCCGATGCGCGCTTTCCGCCGGTTAAAGAGACGGAGAGGGGCGGCCTCAGCGGCCGGCGCGGCGCAGGCGCAGCGAATTGGTCACCACAATGACGCTGGAGCAGGCCATGGCGGCCCCGGCGATCATGGGGTTGAGCAGTCCGGCCGCCGCCAGCGGAATCGCCGCCACATTGTAGGCGAAGGCCCAGAACAGGTTCTGCTTGATAATGCGCAGCGTGTCCCGGCTGACCCTGATGGCGTCCACGACGGCGCCCAGATCGGTGCGCACGAGAATGATATCGGCGGCCTCAATGGCCACGTCCGTCCCCGAGCCCATGGCGAAGCCCAGGCCCTGCACCCCGGCCTGGGCCAGGGCCGCGGCGTCGTTGACGCCGTCGCCCACCATGCCCACGTGCCGCCCGCCGGCCTGAAGGGCGGCGACGACGTCGCGCTTGTCCCCGGGCAGGACCTCGGCGCGCACGTCCTCAGCCCCGATCCCCACCTCGGCGGCCACCCGCGCGGCCGCCCGGGCGTTGTCCCCGGTGAGCAGGACGGGGCGCACCCCGAGTTCGCGCAGCCGGCCGATCGCCTCGCGGGAGGTGGGGCGGATGGTGTCGCGCACCGCCAGGACGGCCGCGGCGCGCAGCGCGCTCCCGTTCCGAGCGGCGCCGGGCCGAGCACCGTCGTCGGCGGCGACGGCCAGGACGACGGCGGTGGCGCCGTCGGCCTCGAAGGCGGCCAGCGCCTCGCGGGCCCCGCCGGGCAGCTCCACGCCCCGCTCGACCAGCCAGGCCGCCCGCCCCACGGCCGCCTCGCGCCCCTCGACGCGCCCGCTCACGCCCCGCCCCTCGTGGTTGGAGAAGTCCCGGACCGGCGGCAGTTCGCCGAGCTCGGCCCGCGCGGCCTGGGCGATCGCCGCCGCGACCGGGTGCTCGCTCGCCGCCTCCAGCGCCCCCGCCAGGAGCAGGGCCCGCTCCCTGCGCGCCCCACCCACGGTCACGACGCCGTCGCGCGCGTCCAGGCTCATGCGCCCCTCGGTGACGGTGCCGGTCTTGTCCAGGACGATCGTCTCCAGCGCCCGGGTGGACTCCAGGACCTCGGGGCCCTTGATGACCACGCCGAGCCGGGCGGCGCGCCCCGACCCCACCAGCAGCGCCGTGGGCGTGGCCAGGCCGAGCGCGCAGGGGCAGGCGATGACCAGGACCGCCACCGCCGCCATGAAGGCCTGCTGGAGGGACTGGCCCAGCAGGAGCCACACGGCGAGCGTGGCCGCCGAGAGCACCAGGACCGCCGGCACGAAGACGCCGGAGATGCGGTCGGCCAGGCGCTGGACGGGGGCCTTGCCGGCCTGGGCGGCCGTGACCATCGCCCCGATGCGGGCCAGGGTGGTGCCCTCGCCGACGCGGGTGGCCCGCACCAGCAGCGCGCCGGAGACATTGACGGTGGCGCCGGTGACCTCGTCGCCCGCGCCGACGTCCACGGGCACGGACTCGCCGGTGAGCATGGAGGCGTCGACGGCGGAGGCGCCCTCGACGACCACGCCGTCGGTGGCGATCTTCTCCCCGGGCCGGACGGCGAACAGGTCGCCGGGGCGCAGCTCGTCCACGCCGAGGCGCTCCTCGGTGCGCCGGGCGTCGGGCCGCGGGGCGCCGTCCTCGTCCAGCACGTCGACGGCGTCGGACGAGCCCGACGGCGAGGTCAGGCGCACCACTGTGACCTCCTTGGCGCCGAGCTCGAGGAGGGCGCGCAGGGCGTCGCCGGAGCGGTACTTGGCGCGGGCCTCGGCGTAGCGGCCCGCCAGGAGGAAGGTGACCACCCAGGCGGCCGACTCGAAGTACATGTGGGCGTGGTGTCCCTGCGCCCGGGGCAGGAATTCCATGGACATGCGCATGCCCAGGTGGCCGGCGCCGCCCCAGATCATGGCCCACAGGCTCCAGCCGGTGGCGGCGATGACCCCGAGGGACACGAGCGTGTCCATGGTGAAGGCGCCGTGGCGCAGGGCCCGGAAGGCCGCCTTGTGGAAGGGCCAGGCGGCCCAGGTGACCACCGGGGCGGTCAGCTCGGCGATGATCCACTGCCAGCCGACGAACTGGAGGGCCGGGACCATGGAGATCGCCATGACGGGGACGGACATGAGCAGGGCGAGGATGAGGCGCTGCCTGAGGTCGGCGGCGCGCTCCAGGTGGGAGGCGCCGATCCGCGGGGCGGGGGCGGCGGGGGCGGGCTCGACGGCGGCGGCCGGGCCCGTGGCGGCGAGCGCGGAGGATGCGCCGGGACTGATAGCGGCGGCGGCCGGGCCCGCGACGGCGACGGATTCGACGGCGGGAGCGCCTGGCGCGCCGGGGTCGGCGGCGGGCCCCGCGGGGGCGGCGGTCGCCGGCGTCGGGGCGGCCGGCGCGGCGGGCGGGGCTGCGGCCGGCGCGCCGGACCCGGCCGCTTCGTCCGGCCCGGCCTGCTGCCGGGCGTCGGCGTCGGGCCGCGCCGTCGTCCGCCCGGTGACGGCGGCGGTGTATCCGGCGCGGGCCACGGTGGCGATGAGCTCGTCGTCGCTCACGTCCCGGGTCAGGACGATGTGGGCGGACTCGGTGGCGAGGTTGACGCTGGCGGTCACGCCGTCGAGCTTGCCGAGCTTCTTCTCCACCCGCGCCACGCAGGAGGCGCAGGTCATGCCGCCGACGGCGAGGTCGACGGTGCCTATCGGGGCGGTGGCGATGGGGGTCTGGCTCATAGAAGGCTCCTGGGGGACGGCGACGGGCCGGTCGCGTTCGCGGTGCGGTCCGGCCCGTCGTCGTTGGTGGGTCGGCGGCCGGATGGGCCGCTCGGGGGTGCGGGGTGTGACCCGCGTCAGGCGACGTCGCGCTCGATGGCGTCGACGGTGTAGTCGCCCGCCTCGTCGACGGCGTCCCTGAGGGCGTCGTCGTCGAGGAGGACGTCGGAGACGACGGTGGCCACGGACTGCCCGCCCTTGTGGAGGACGACGCTCACGTTCTTGACGCCGTCGAGGGCCTTGAGCTCCTCGGTGACGTGGGCGACGCAGTGCTCGCAGGTCAGGCCGGAGAGCCTGAGGGTGGTGGTGCGGTCGATGCCGTCGGCGGTGAAGTCGGCCATAATATTGCTCCTTCGTGTGAGTGCGTGCTCGCGGTGCCCGCGCGCCTCAGGACTTGACGAGGCGGGCGATGGCGTCGGAGGCCTCGCGGATCTTGGCGCGGCCCTCGGCGTCGGAGGACTGGGCGGCGTGGAGGACGCAGTGGTTCATGTGCTCCTCCAGCAGGCCGAGGCTCACGGCCCGCAGCGCGCTGGTGGCGGCGGAGATCTGCGTGAGCACGTCGATGCAGTAGGTGTCCTCCTCGATCATGCGGGAGATTCCGCGGACCTGGCCCTCGATGCGGCGCAGTCGCCTGAGGTGGTCCTCCTTGCTGCCCGTGTAGCCGGCCACGGCTGCCTCCCGGTGATCGGTGCGGATGTCCTGATACCGGAGAACATACCCCTAGGGGGTAGGGGTGTCAATTGTTCTCCGGGGCATGCCCGACGCCGATCCCCCGCCCGCGGGGGATCGGCGTCGGGCATGCCCTCCGCGGCGGACCCGGGCGGGGCGATCCCCGCGGGCGGGGGAGCGGAACAGAGGGCGCGGGCGTGTGGGATGCTGGGGGCATGACCGACCAGCGCCGCCTCGTGGACGATATCGACACCTGGGCCCCCGCCGGCTGGACGCCCTCGGACGTCGGCTGGCAGGACGACGAGCCCTTCGGCTCCGTGCTCGGAGACCCGCTCATGGGCTCCCCGCTGTTCGACGTCTCCGCCTTCGACGCCGCCCCCGAGCAGGGCGAGGGCGCGAACGTCGGGTCCGACGGCGGCGGATTCGGCGCCGGGTACGCCGAGCTGCGTCGCCAGGCCGCGGCGCAGCAGCGGGCGATGCGCCAGGAGGTCGTGCAGCACGAGCACCAGGTCGCCCAGCACCGGGCTCCGCAGCGCCAGGACCCCGCGTACGGTCGGCAGGCCCCGACCCCGCAGCGCCAGGGATCGCGGTACCAGGTCGCCGCCCAGCGCCAGGCCCAGGCCCAGGCGCTGGCCCAGCGTCCGGCCGCGCCGGGGCGGCCGGCCCCGCCGCAGCGCCCGGCTCCCGCTCCCGGCCGGATCCAGGCTCCGGGTCCCGCGCCAGCGCCGCCTCAGAGCTTCCGCCCGTCCCCGGGTCCCCGTCCGCCTCAGGGCTTCCGCCCGTCCCCGGGTCCCCGTCCGCCTCAGGGCTTCCGCCCATCGCAGGACTTCCGCCCGCCTCAGGGCATCCGCCCGTCCCCGGCGGCCCGGGTCGATCGGAGCCTCCAGTACCGCGCGAAGCGTCCGTCTCAGCCGGCCACCGGCAAGTTCGGCCCGGCCATCATCATCGGCTGGATCATCCTGTCGATCCTCATGTCCATCATGAGGCAGTTCCGGTAGTCGGGTAGTTCCCCGCGCGGCGCCGGACCCGCGACCGCCGCTCACCGTGCGCCGCGAGCGCCGTCCGCCGTCCCGGCGCGCGCCGCCCCCGCGACCGCCGTCGGCGCCCCTACTCCTCATCCAGGTGCGACACCAGGTGGGCGGCCAGGCCCGTGTAGGCGGCGGGGGTCAGGGCGAGCAGGCGGGCCTCGACGTCGTCGGGCATGCCCAGGCCGGAGATGAACTCGCGCATGGCCTCGGGCGTGACCCTCCTGCCGCGGGTGAGCTCCTTGAGGCGCTCGTAGGGGTCGGCCATGCCCCTCGCCCCGGCCACGGCGGCCGCCCGCATGGCCTGCTGCACCGGTTCGCCCAGCACCTCCCAGGCGTCGTCGAGGTCGGCCTCCAGGCGGGCGCGGTCGACGTCGAGCCCGGCCAGGCCGCGGCGGATGTTGTCGATCGCCAGCAGCGAGTGCCCCAGGGCCACGCCCGCATTGCGCTGCGTGGTGGAGTCGGTCAGGTCCCGCTGGAGGCGCGAGGTGACCAGCGTGGCGGCCAGCGTCTCCAGCAGGGCGCAGGAGATCTCCAGGTTGGCCTCGCCGTTCTCGAAGCGGATCGGGTTGACCTTGTGCGGCATGGTCGACGAGCCGGTGGAGCCCTGCGCGCTCAGGCGCTGGCGGAAGTAGCCCAGCGAGATGTAGGTCCACACGTCGGTGGCCAGGTTGTGGGCGATGCGGTTGAAGCGGGCGACGTCGGAGTAGAGCTCGGCCTGCCAGTCGTGGGATTCGATCTGGGTGGTCAGCGGGTTCCAGGTCAGCCCCAGCCCCTCCACGAAGGAGCGGGCGACCGCCTCCCAGTCGGCCCCCGGCACGGCCACGACGTGCGCGCCGTAGGTGCCGGTGGCGCCGTTGATCTTGCCCAGGTACTGCGCGCCCTCGACGCGGCGCGCCTGGCGGGCCAGGCGGTGGGCGAGCACCGCCATCTCCTTGCCGAGCGTGGTGGGCGTGGCCGGCTGGCCGTGGGTGCGCGAGAGCATCGGGGCGTCCGCCTGCTCGCGGGCGAGGGCGGTCAGGTCCTCCACGAGCCCGCGGGCCGCCGGCAGCCACACCCGCGTCACGGCGGAGCGGATGGTCAGGGCGTAGGCGAGGTTGTTGATGTCCTCGCTGGTGCAGAGGATGTGGACGATCTCGTGCAGCGCGGGCAGGACGGAGGGGCCGCGGTCCGCCGACGCGACCGAGGCGGGCACGGCGTCGAGCCGCCGCTTGAGCAGGTACTCCACGGCCTTGACGTCGTGGCGGGTGACGGCCTCGATGTCGGCCAGCTCGGCGATGTCCTCGGCGCCGAAGGCGTCGACGAGCCCGCGCAGGTAGCTCCTCTCGGACTGGCTGAGGCGGGGGGCGCCGGGCAGGACGCCGCCGTCGGTCAGGTGGATGAGCCACTCGACCTCCACCTGCAGGCGCGCCCGGTTGAGGGCGGCCTCGGACAGGTGGTCGATCAGGGGGGCGACGACGGCGCGGTAGCGGCCGTCCAGAGGGCCCAGGGCGATGGGGAGGGCTGACAGGTCGGTGCGGGGCATGGGGTCATTGTGGCAAATGGTGCGCCCGGATCGACGACGGCGGCGCGCCGGGGCTCAGTCGTCCTTGCCGGAACCGATGAAGCCGACCACGACCGCCGAGATCAGCGAGACCAGGAGCGAGCCGACGACCGCCGTCCCGAAGGTCGCCACGTGCAGCCCGAGCGTCAGCCCCAGCTCCTCGCCGATGCCGGTGAGGGCGTCGGTCACGTTGCTGGTCAGCAGCAGCATCGCCCCGTTGACCACGAGCGCGAACAGGCCGAAGGTGATGAGGTACAGGGGGAAGGCGATGAAGCGGGCCACCGGCTTGATGATCGAGTTGACCAGCGCCAGGACGAGCCCGACGACGAGCAGGTTGGCGATCATCGCGAGGGTCGTCGGCGCGCCCGGCACGCTCATCCCGGACAGCAGTTTCACGGCCAGCCACAATCCGGCCGCGTTCCCGATCGTGCGTGCGAAGAGGTCCATGGCGCCATCATGACAGGCGCACCTGTGCGAGAGCCGTGAGGCGGTCTTCGCCGGCGGGCCGGTCGGGTGCGCGCCCAGCCGGTCCGACGGCGGGCCGGTCCGACGCGTCGTCGGCGGGCCGACCGCCCGGGACTCAGGTGCCCATGGCGCGTCCGCGTATCCAGTAGGCCTGGGCCTGGATCGCCCGGCGGGGGACGCCCGCGCTCCCGACGAGCCTCCTGATGGACTTGGTGGCCGCGCTCTCCAGCGCCACCCACGCCCAGTCGGGCCGCGCCCGCCCCAGGGCCTCCTGGACGGCGTCGGCCAGGGCGGCGGGATCCTCCGACGGGACGCGGATCAGCCGGTACTCGCGATCGGGCAGGGGCGGGGAGTCGTCGCCGGACTGGAGGACGACGATGATGCGGCAGCTCGCGTCGGCGGCTTCGACCGCCTCGACCATGGCGGGCGCCGAGGCCGGGTCGCCGACCAGGAGCATGCGCTGTCCGGGTTCGGGCGTGCGGTAGCGGGTGCCGCCCATGATCTGGGCGGACACCTCGTCCCCCGGCACGGTGGTCAGCGCCCAGCGCGAGGCCGGCCCGTTCGGCTCATGGTGGAAGACGAGGATGTGGGCGCTCGCCCTCTTCCGGTTGACGCCGGTGAGGGTGTAGGCGCGCTGGTGCTCGCGCATCCCCTCCGGGATCCACATGCGCACCCAGACGGTTGGCGGCAGCGGTTCGGCCCCCTCGCCCAGGAGCGGCGGGCAGACGACGGTGATATCCGTGTACGGATCGGCCGTCGTCACACGAGTGACCATCAGGCGGTACTCCGGCACCCGGAGCATCCTGAGAACCGCCCCTTGGACTCCGCGTCCCATGGTGTCTCTCCTTATTGCATATGATCAACCGACCCTATCCAATGGCGGGCGGGTGGCGGCAGTGAGATTCAACGGATGGACAGATGCGGGTCTGTGGGCGGACGGCGGTGGCGCTCTTCGACAGGGCCGCGACCTCGTCGGGCACCGCCGAGGCCGCATCGGACCGGGGGAGGGCAGGGCGCCGCGCGGCGGGAGCGCCGTGAAGCGCACGCCCGTGTCCTGGGATTCGAGAGCGCCGGTTCGGGCGGGTCCCGGTGGACGAGCGCGTCGGCCCCGCCGGGCGGATCAGAACATCGGGTCCCAGCTGGGCAGGATGATCGGCTCGGCCTCCAGCGCCGCCCGCACCTCCGCGGGCAGGCGGCTGGCGCGCACCACCACCTGGAAGACGTACTCGTCGAACCACGAGTCGTTCATGGTGTGGAAGCCCTTCTCGCCGACCTTGTCGCCCCAGGAGTTCTCCACCCGCCAGCGCCGCGGCTCGCCGTCGACGAGGTCCACGCCCGTCAGGCACATGGCGTGGGTGAGCGCCGACTCGCGCGCCACCAGCCGCTCCGCCTTGGTCATGGACAGCTCGATGCCGTACAGGCCCTCGTAGTCGTGCAGGGCGGCGTCCCAGATCCCGGCGTCCTTGTCGCGCTGCTTGGCCACGTCGCAGGCGAACCACACCGGCTCGCCGTCGCGGATGGCCGCGATCGCCGCCGCCTTGAGCACGGACAGCTCGGCGGTGACGTGCTCCTGGGTGGGCTCGCCCACCATGAGATCGGTGCGGTCGATGCCGAACCTGGTGTTGAGGGGGATCTCGGGGCGCGGGTCGTGCGCCACCACGACGAACTCCTCCAGGCCGGGCGCGTAGCGATCGGCGAACTCGCGCGGGGTCAGCGTCCCGACGCGGTGGAAGGCCTTGTCCTTGTCCCGGTACTGCCACACGAACTCGCTCGGCGGGGCGCCCAGGTGGATGGTGAGCATCCGGTGGACGTCCTCCATCGCCGCCGCGCGGATCGGCTCGGGGTCCGCGCCGTCGGCCACGGCCGCGCGCAGGCGCAGGGCGGCCCGGCGCAGCGCCGTGGCCAGGTGGTCGTTCATGGCGTCGGAGTTCGCGGCCGAGTCCGTGTCCGGCATGGCGTAGTGCGGCGCCATCCCGTACTTGGCGACGAGCCGGGCGAACTCCGGCCACCAGCCGCCGTCGCCGATCGGCTCTTGCAGGGCCTCGATCACCTCCCGGTCGTCCAGCGGCCGCTCGGCGTCGGCGATGGCCCGGGCCAGGAAGGCGGCGGCCTTCTCCAGCTTGTCGTGGAAGTAGACGAAGCTCTGGCTCAGCTCCACCGACTCCACGTTCAGCTCCTTGATGAGGCGGGCGCGCAGGACGTTGAGGCCGGCGAAGGCCCAGCAGCGCCCCGAGTGCTTCTGGTCGGTGATGGCGGCGTCGGGGATGAGGTCGGAGACCGAGGGGTCGATCGAGGTGACGACGGCGCGGTCCAGGGTGAGCTTCTCGACGCCGGTGGTGGCCACGGCGTTGCCCGCGAGGCGGGCGGCGGGGTCGGCGAGGAGGGCGGCGTTGCGGGAGGCGACCCAGGCGGGGTCGACGGCGTGGGGCTCGGTCATGGCGCGAGGGTAGCGCCTCGGGTCGCCAGGTAGCGGCCGGTCATCGACGACTCCGCCGCCGCGACCTGCGGGGGCGCGCCCGTGGCGACGACGCGTCCGCCGTCGGCCCCGCCGCCGGGCCCCATGTCGATGACCCAGTCGGCGTTGGCGATCATGTCGAGATCGTGTTCGATGACGAGCACCGTGGCCCCGGCTTCCACGAGCCGGTCCAGCACCCCGAGCAGGACGCGCACATCCAGCGGGTGCAGGCCGATGCCGGGCTCGTCCAGCACGAACACGGTCCCGTGCTGGTCGCGCCCCAGGTCGTTGGAGAGCTTGAGGCGCTGCGCCTCGCCGCCCGACAGGGCCGTCGTCGTCTCCCCGAGGGCGAGGTAGCCCAGGCCGAGGTCGACGAGCAGCTGCAGCCGCCGGCGGACCTCGGGCAGGTCCGCGCAGGCGTCCAGCGCCCCCTCGACGGTGAGCGCGAGCAGCTCGGGCAGGGAGAGGTCCGCCGGCCCCGCCGGTTCGGCCCGCATGGTGGGACGGCGTCTCGCATGCCGTGACGCGCCCCGGCCCGCGAGCACGTCACCCAACCCGCGAGATCGTACCCCGACCCGCGAGCACGTCACTTGACCCGCGAGCACGTCTGCCAGAGGTACGTGCTCGCGGGTCAAGTGACGTGCTCGGCGGTTATCCGACGATCTCGCGGACCGTGGCGCCCGGCGCCGCTGCGCCCCGGACGCCGAGACGCGCACTTCGCACTCGAGCGGGCAGTTCCAACCGCACGCAAGTGGTCCAAGCAGACCGGCCGCGTCACGACATGTGAGACGCCGTCCCACCATGCGGGACGGCCGGTGGGGCGGAGCGGGGGCGGGGCGCCGGAACCACCCCGGACGACCAGCCCGCCGAGCCCACCGCGCCCAACACCCTCCAGCACACCCGGAGGAGACTCGAATGGGTCATCGCGGCCGGCCCCCGCGCCCCACCGCTCAACAATCCTCCGCATTGCACCCGGCGAACGCATCCAGACGCCCCCGAACAACCTCCCAGACGAGGAAGATTCGTCCGAGCAGGTCGCCGCGACCCTCGTGCTCCGCGTTTTCAAAACCATCCTTTGAATAACCTTCATGTTGAAGCCTTTCTCACCGGGAACGGCGGCTCGCAGGGCCGGATCAGCATGATGGCGCGGATGGGCGGGCGCGGGGTGGTGCGCATGGGGCTCCTGGGGCGGTCCGGGGCGGGTTCGTGTCCGAATCTGTTGCAAAGGCCCTCCGCGGCGAGATCGGCGGCGAGCAGAAGCGCGGAATATCAACGTTTCTCTTCCGGCGTTTCGGCGCGATCGGGGCCTTTGCAACAGATTTGGACAACTGGTGTCGCCGCGGGCCCCGCAGGGAGGGCGGGCGCGGGCCGGGGACGGCGCGACCCGGGACGGGAGTCCGCCTGGCCGTGGCCGCCGCGGCGTGCGGGTGCGGTCGCCGCCGTAGCCGGGGACGCGGCCGGTGCCCGGCGGCCGCCGCGGCGTGCGGGTGTTGTGCATATCCCCGCTCAAGGCCCTGGGCGGCGGATAGTCTCGCCCCATGAGTGAGCGTCAGGAGCAGTGGGAGGCGCGTTACGCCTCCGTGGACCGCCTGTGGTCGGGCGAGCCCAACGACTGGCTGCCCGAGCTGGCCGCCGGCTGGGCCCCTGGCACCGCCCTCGACATCGGCTGCGGCGAGGGCGACGACGCCCTGTGGCTCGCCGCTCGCGGCTGGGAGGTCACCGGCGTGGACCTGTCCCCCACCGCCGTCGGGCGCCTGCGGGACGGGGCGCGCCGGGCCGGCCTGGACGGGCGCGTGCGGGCCCTGATCCTCGACGTCACCGCCGAGCCACTGCCGGCCGGCCCCTTCGACCTGGTGACCTCCTTCTACGTCCACGGCGGACCGGCGCCGGACGCTCTCGACCTGGTCGCCCTCCTGGCCGACGCCGCCGCCCGCGTCGCCCCCGGGGGCCGCCTGCTCATCGCCGTCCACTGCGTCAACCCGCCCTGGCACCGCCACGAGGCCCGCACCTACCGGCCGGACGAGCTGCTCGCCGCGCTTGGGCGGACGGCCTGCGAGGGCTGGGACGTCGAACTCGCCGAGGAGCGCCCCCGCGAGGCCGTCGGGCCCGACGGCGCCCCCGGGCTCCGCTCCGACGCCGTGCTCTGCCTGCGACGGCCGGGGCGGTGAGGCGCGCGTTCCGGGGCGGGCCCGGAGGCGGCACAATGGCGCCATGACGCAGCAGGAGCCCGACGACGCCCAGGTCCCCGAGTGGATCGGCCGGCTCGTGCGCCTGGCCGAGCGCGCCCGCGGGGTCCTCATCGCCGAGCTGCCGGTCATGGCGGTCACCGCCGTCCTGGCGGGGGCGCTGACCCGGGCGGCCGGCTCCATGACGCCCTGGCCGCCGGTGCTGTGCGCCCTGGAGGGCTTCGCGCTCGTCGAGCGCCGCGGCGGGGCCGGCGCGGGGGCGCTGCTCGCCGTCGCCGACATCGTCGGCTCGGGCCTGGGGGCGGTGGTCCTCGTCGTCGGCCTGCTGGCGGGGGCGCCCCGGCCGGTGGTGGGCGCGGCCCTGTGCGCGACCGCCCTCATGACGGTCACCGCGGCCGGCGCCCTCCTCGCCGAACTGCCCGCGACGGCGCACCGGCGCGGACTGCGCACGGGCGCGGGGCTCGCGGTCCTGGCCCTCGCCGCGGGCGCGGCCGTCCTGAGCCGGTCCTGGTGGGCGGTCCTGGGCCTGGCCGTGGCCGCCGACGTCCTGGGCCTGGTCGCCCTGCGCGCCGAGACCCGCCGGGAACGGCTCTTCCGGCCGGACTGACCCTCTCGGCCGCGGCGGCCTTCCGCCCGGCCGGGCCGGCTCTTCCGACCGGGCCAGTCCGCCCGGCCGGGCTCCACAGGGGCCCGCGCCGACAGGGCGCCGAGGCCCCGTCCACAGGCCCCCGGCGGCGCCGGACCGCGCACCCCTACCGTGGGGGCATGAACTCGCTCACGCTCGGCGTCGCCTCCCAGGAACTCGACTCCGGCATCACCGCGGTGCCCACCGCCGTCCCCACCAGCTGGAAGGGCGGCGCCTCAACCGCCTGCCAGGGCAGCCTTGACGACGTCGTCGCCCTCCTGGCGGGCCTCACCACCCGCATGGAAGCCGCCATGGCCTCCGTCGGCGCCGTCAACGACGGCGCCGAGCAGTGCACGGTGATCCCATGAGCCCGGCCGGCACAGGCGACGGCGGATCGGGCCGGACCCCGTCGGTCGACGACACCACCGACGCCCCGTACCACCTCGACTGGCAGGGGGACGCGCCCGGCACGGTCGTCACCGCCACCATCACCGGCGGCGCCTACGAGGTCGACACCGCCGACCTCGACGCCTTCGCCTCCACCCTCACCACCGCCGCGGGCTGGTTCGACGACGCCCGCCGGCACGCCCTGAGCGTGCGGGCGGAGGTCGAGGCCGCCCAACCCCCCACCGAACCGGATCCGTGGAAGGACCCGAACCAGCTGACCCTCAGGACCTGCATCTCCTCCACGGCGGGCGGGGACGGCAACTCGAACGGGTTCGGAGCGCACGCGTTCATCGACCAGCCCGGCGTCACGTCCTGCTCGTCATGGGGGCCGCCCGCCCCCTCCGGCACCTTCGAGTTCAACATCGCCCAGAACATCGCGCTCGCGGACCTGGACGCCCTCATCGACGGGGCCGGGTCCCTCGCCGACGTCGCCCAGACCCTGCACGACCTCGCCGACGACGTCACGCGCTGCTCGGAGGTCTACCGGGGCGCCGAGACCGACGCGACCGCCGACACCGGCCTGCCGGGCACCGTGGCGCTGTGGCACGACTACTTCACGCGCATGTCCCAGGACGGGATCGCGGACGAGGCCCTGTTCGGGTTCATCATGTTCGTCAACTTCCTGACGCTGGGCGGCGCGATCCTGCCCGACGGCGTCGCCGACGCCTTCGACACCTTCAACGTCATCCTGGACTCGAGCGACCTGGGGGACTGGGTCAGGGATGACCTTCTCTTCCTCGTGGTCCTGGTCATCGTGGCCGGGAGGGCCCGGACCGGCTCCGAGGCGGCCGTTATCGAGACCCACCTCGCCCAGACCGCCGAGCGCCTGGACCCGGCCATCTCCGCGCAGCTCCCCGACCAGATCCAGGTCGGCTCGCGGCTCGTCCCCACATCCTCCCTCAGTCCCATGGAACGGGTCGCCGCCTACCTCGCCATGCGCTCGGCCGACCACGCCTCCAACCGCTACGGGACCCAGGCCGGTCTGACCATCACCCCGCGGGGTGGTGCGCCCGTGCGCGTCGCGACGAGCCCGGCCGACCCCCTCGGACTGGGCGGGGCGGCGGTCGTCGGCGCCCCGCCGCCCGGCGACGCGGAGGAGACCGAGGCGCTGGGCGGCCCCGCCGACGTCATCCGCTACTCCGACCGGGTCCAGGCCGGCAGGAAGGACGACTCCACCGGCGTCATCTCCGTGCTGCGCACCGACCACGCCGACGGGACGACCTCCTGGGTCGTCGTCGTCCCCGGCACCGCCGACTGGGGGCTCGGCGGCCCCAACCCCCAGGACCTGCTCACCAACTTCCAGGCCGTCTCGGGCATGCCCACGGACATGGAGACCGCCGTCGTCGCCGCCATGCAGCAGGCCGGCGTCGGGCCGAACGACCCCGTGGGCCTCTACGGGCACTCCCAGGGCGGCATCGTGGTCACCCGGCTCGCCGGCGACCCGGGGGTCAACGAGCACTACAACGTCACCACCCTGCTCACCGCCGGCTCGCCCGTGGGCGGCATAGACCTGCCGGACTCGGTCAGCGCCCTGCACCTGGAGAACGGGGGCGACGCCGTGCCCTCCCTCGACGCCGCCCCGAACCCGAGCTCGCCCCACCGGATCACCGTGAGCGTCAACACCACCGACACCGGCATCGCCAAGTACCCGCACCACGCCTCCCACTACGCCCAGGCCCTGGAGAACATGCCCGACGACCCGAACGTGGAGGCCTGGAACGCGCAGATGAGGGGCCTGACCGGCGCCGGGGAGGAGGGCGCGGTGACCACCGCCTACGTCTTCGACATCGAGCGGGAGAGGATGCCGCGCGACGCCGGCGACTCGTCCCACTTCGACGTCGTGCAGGCGGCGCCGCAGGGCAATGGCAGCGCCTCCCGCTTCTGACGGGCGGGCCGGAGCGGTCGGCCCCTGCGGCGCCCCGCCCCCGGACTGGCCCGCCGCCGGACCGATTCCGGCGGCGCCCCGCCGGTGCGAGGATGGGGCCATGAGCCGCCTCCACATCCGCAAGGCCGTCGCCACCCTGCCCGCCTACATCCCCGGGGCCCGCCCCGCCGGCCCCGACACCGCCAAGCTGTCCAGCAACGAGCTGCCCTACCCCGCCCAGGAGGGCGTCGTCGAGGCGATCCGCCGGGCGGCGGGCGGCGTCAACCGCTACCCGCAGATGACCGGGGAGGACCTCGTCGCCGCGCTCGCGGCCCGCCACGGGGTCGGGACCGGCGACGTCGTCGTCGGCAACGGCTCGGTGGCCCTCATCCAGCACGTCCTCGACACCGTCTGCGACGAGGGGGACGACGTCGTCCTGCCGTGGCGGTCCTTCGAGGCCTACCCGATCTGCGTGGCGGTGGCCGGGGCGCGCGCGGTGCGGGTGCCGCTCACCGCGGACGGGCGCCACGACGTGCCGGCGATGCTCGCCGCCGTCACGCCGCGCACCCGCGCGGTCCTGGTCTGCACCCCCAACAACCCCACCGGCCCGGCCCTGCGGGCGGCCGAGCTCGAGGCGCTGGTCGACGGCGTGCCCGACGACGTCCTCGTGCTCGTCGACGAGGCCTACCTCGACTTCGTCACGGACCCGGCGGTGGGCGACGCCCTGACCCTGCTGGGGCGCCACCCCAACCTCGTGGTCTCGCGCACCTTCTCCAAGGCCCACGCCCTGGCCGGGATGCGGGTGGGCTACCTGGTGGGCGAGAGCGGGATCATCTCGGCGATCCGCTCGGTGACCACGCCCTTCGGCGTCTGCCTGCCCGCTCAGGCGGCCGCGCTGGCGGCCCTGGAGCCGGCCGCCCTGGCCGAGACCGCGCGGCGCGCGGGGCTGGTGGCCGCCGAGCGGGACCGGGTGGTGGCGGGGCTGCGCGAGCAGGGCTGGGCCGTGCCCGAGACGCAGGGCAACTTCTTCTGGCTCGGCGTCGGGCCGGAGACGACGGCGCTGGCCGACCACTTCCGGGCCGCCGGGATTCTGGTGCGTCCCTTCGCCGGCGAGGGCGTGCGGGTGAGCGTGGGGACCCCCGGGGAGAACGACCGCGTCCTGGCGGCCGCCGCCACCTCCCCTCTCCTCCGCCGTTTCCGGTGAAGGGGCGGGCGGCGGTTCAGGCGGAGCGGTCGGTGAGCGCGGTCCGGGTCAGGGACGCGGTGAAGGTCGAGGAGCCCTCGTGCGGGCCGTCGCGGCTCAGCATCATGATCGGCTCGGTGCTCACCGGACCGGGGGCGTCCATCCATCCGGCCGTCTGCGGGGTGAAGGCCGGGCCCCTGTCACTCTCCGACCACGCGGGCCTCCAGCGGGTCGTGATCCATCCGCTCGCCGTCGGCACATGGGAGAGGGTGAAGCCGGTGGTGTCGGCGGTCGCGCCCGAGGCGGGATCGAGCAGCTCGCGGCCCAGCGCGGCCCACACCTGGTTCCAACTCGATTCCCCGCCCTGGTTCACCGTGCTCGCGGGCGCGTCCCGGGCCACGGCCGTGAGGGCGTCGTCGTCCGCCTTCCCGCCGGTGAAGCGCTCGAGGAATCCGTTGGGGTGGACGGCGTAGACGCCGTCGATCTGTCCGGTGGCCCGGCCCGAGGCGGTCGCGAGGGCAGCCCGGTAGCCCAGGCAGTCCCCCGTGCGGCATGCGGAGTCGATGCGGGAGGCCCCCAGGATGAGCGAGTCGCGGGTCGCCCCGAGCAGCCACAGGGGCGTCGACCCGGTGGCGGGCGGGGCCTGAGGATCGGCCAGGGGGAAGGCGGTGAGCGTGGAGCTCGTATCGCCGCCGGTGCCGGTGTCCGGCCCGTCGGATCCACCTGACCCGCCGGCGGGCCCGCCCGACCCGCCGGCGATGACGGTCTCGCTCCCCGGGTGGAGGAGGCTGGAGGTCTGGATGACCAGGGCGTCGTCGGTCAGGGCCTGCCCGAGGACGAGCCCGCGGATCTCCTCGGTGCGCACCGCCCGGCCGCTCGCCCGGTCGAGGACCGCCACCGCCGAGACGTGCTCGCCCGGGGTGAGGCTGACATAGGCGCGCACAATGACCGAGGCGTAGCGGCCGTCGGGGCTGACGACGACGTCGCTGCGGCCGGCGATCTTTCTGACCTCGTCCTCCACATCGCTCTTGTAGTTCGCCCACCAGGGCGCGGCGCCGTCGGGCAGGGAGATCAGCCGCGCCCACGCCAGTGAGCCGTCCGCCGGGTCGAGCGCCACGAGGGCCGCGTCGAAGTCGTTCTCGGAGTAGTAGTAGGGGAGGAGGGAGACCAGGGGGCCAGCCCGGGTGGGGAGAATATCGAGCTTGGCGGTCCCCGCCCTCTCGGACGTGAGGTCGGTTCGCCATCCCTCCCCGCCCCGATCGGACTGCACGGCGTCGACCGTCAATTCCGTCACCTGCGGCACCATGGAGCCGACGGCGGGGGGCGGCATGCCGGCGGTTCCGGCACCGGGTCCGCCCGACCCCTTGCAGGCGGCCAGCACCGGGGCGCAGCCGAGCAGGGCGGCCAGCGCCGCGCGGCGGGTGATGCGGCGGGCCGTGCGACGGCGGGTCGTGCGCGCATGTTTCACGGGAAACCTCCCGGGACGGCGTAGATCCGGATGGGCGGTGCCGGAGTCGAGTAGATCGGGTGACCGGAGGGGATCACTATGAGAAGGGTCGCGCCGGGGACGGTGAGGGCGGCGGTGCCTCGGCGCGTCAGAGCGTTTTGCAGCTGCTGCGCCGGCGGGCGCCTGTCGTCGGGAGTGCTGCTCGGGTCGAGGGCGGAGCCCTCGCCGATCGGCGCGCTGATCGGCGCGCCGCCGTTCCCGGGGCGCACGACGACGCTGCCGGTGGCGCTCCCGTTGTGGACGGTGGCTTCGATGCCGACCTCGGCGGAGGCGAGTCCGGGGTCGGTCTCGGGGGTGCGGACGGTGCGCGTGGCCGTGTCCAGCAGGGAGCTCACCGCGGCGACCCGGTCGTCGCCGGGGTCGGGGTTTTCCATGGAGAGGTCGCTCGGGTGCTGCCCGACCAGGCACAGGTCGCCCGAGGCGAGGGAGGCGCCGCTGTTGATCCCGCTGCTGATCCCCATGGGGACGGGCGCCGTGCCGGCCTCGGCGGCGGAGCCGGCCAGGGCGTCGATATTGACGGCCTGCGTCTGCCAGCCCATCATGACGGGCTCGGCGTCGGCGCTGTTGGTGCGGGCGGTTCGGGCGGCGGCGCGGGCCTCCCGGATGGCGGCGAGCGTGGCCTCGGCGGCCCGGGCCCCCTCCCCGGTCAGCTGGGCGGTCCAGCCGTCGACGATGACGAAGCGCCGATTCGTCGGGTCGGTGAGGACGTGGTCGATGCGCGTGGCGGCGGTCGGATCGGCGTCGGGTATGAGGATGAGATCGTCCCAGGTGCCCGGCCGGAACTGCCCCGGGTCGTCGTAGCCGATGAAGGTCGAGTGGCCCGCCGAGCCGGTGTAGCCGGAATCGTAGGACCGGCTGTCCTTCCCGTCGGGGTCGGGCAGCGTCCACAGGTCGCGTCCGTCGATCAGGGAGAAGGCGCGGTCGCCGTCGAGGGCGGCGGTGTCGGTGAGCTGGAGTGAGGAGCGGTCACCGCCGGGGTGCTCGGCCGTGACCCGGCCGGTGCGGGTGTCCAGGACGACGGTGAGGGCTGACTGACGGTCGGTGCCGACCCGCAGGGCGGCGTAGCGGCCGTTGGGGCTGGTGACAATGTGCCGCTCGCCGACGAGACCGCTCTCCCCGTTGATGCGGATGAAGTCTGCGCCGGGGCGCTCGTAGCTCCACCGGACGGCGCCGGTGGTCGGGTCGAGTCCCCTCACGGCGCCGGATTGGACGACGACGGGGCCGGCCTCCCCGGCGACGACGTCGAGCGGGTCCTCCACCAGGCGCGTCCAGGCGAGCTCTCCGGAGACCGCCTCGGGTCGGGCGGGGATCGCCGCGGGGACGGGTGCCGTCGTGCTGATCTCCGGGCGGACGAGGACGGAGGGCAGGACGGCCAACCCGGTGCAGGCCAGCACGGGGACGAGGAAGCCGACGGCGCCGACCGCCAGGACGCGCGGGGCGGGGGCCGGGCGCGCGAGCCGGCGGCGGATCGCGGGCGGACGGTGGCGACGGAGCGCGCCGCGGGCGACGGATCTGGCCGGTCGCTCGGCGCGGCGTCGGAACCGGACGGAGGCGATACGGAATATGTGGACGATGAGGAGCCCCGCGGCCAGGTAGGCGGCGGCGAGCGCGGCGAGATAGTGCGGCGGAACGGTGGTCTGACGGTAGATCTTCCACCAGTCGCGCAGCGGGAGGGCGGCGGGGACGCACGCTCCCAGGAACAGGATCGCCCAGATGCACCTGACGACGGTTCGGAATTGTTCGACCGCCGCCAGCGCGGGCAGGAGGATGAGCCCGCCGAGTACGCCGTACACGATGCAGGACGTCGCGTTCGAGAAGTCCGTGAAGGGCATCTGCCGGTGCCGGACGACGGCGAGGACGATCGTGACGCCGAGGGCGGCGAGGGAGCCCAGGAGGAAGCCCGTGGAGACGGCCCGCCGGCGGGCGGGGCCGGGAGCGCGGCGGCGCGGGCGAGGGGCGTCGGCGCGGTTCGGCGCCGGAGGGGAGGTCGGCTCCGGCGGCGAGTGCCCGGCGGCCTGGGCCGGGGCGGGGTCAGGGGCGTCGTCGGCGGGCATGGCACCAGTGTGCCCGGTTCCTCCCGCGGAGGGGGAGGGGGCGGAGCGGCGATGGCTAGGCGGGGCGGCCGGTGAACGGGGTCCGGGTCAGGGACACGGTGATGACCGACGAGTCCGCGGACAGTTTGCCGGCGCAGTTCATTGTCATGGTCGGCTCGGTGCTCACCGGGTCGCCGGGCGCCGCCATCCAGCCGTCCGCCTCGGGGGTGAAGCTCAGATCCCTGTCCCCCTTCGACCATGCGGGCCTCCAGCGGGCCGTGATCCACGTGGTCGCCGTCGGCACGTCGGAGAGGGTGAGGCCGGTGATGTCGGCGGCGGCGCCCGAGGCGGGGTCGAGCAGCTCGCGGCCCAGCGCGACCCACGCCTGCCGCCGGCTCAGATCCTCGTCCGGGTCCGGCGTGCCGCGGGTCAGGTCCGGGTTCTTGCTCTGAGCCGCGCGCGTGAGGAAGTCGTCGTCCGCCTCCCCGCCGGTGAAGCGCTCGAGGAGGCCGCTGGGGTGGACGGCGTAGACGCCGTCGATCTGCCCGGTGGTCTGGCCCGTTGCGGTCGCGAGGGCGGCCCGGTAGCCCAGGCAGTTCCCCTCGAGGCATTCGGGGTCGATGCGGGCGGCGCCCAGGATGAGGGAGTCGTGGGTCGCTCCCAGCAGCCACAGGGGCGTCGACCCGGTGGTGGGCGGGGCCTGGGGGTCGGCCAGGGGGAAGGCGGTGAGCGTGGAACCGGCGCCGCCCGAGCCTCCCGCGTCCGCGCCGGTGCCGGCGCCCGGCCCGGCGATAACATTGTCGGCGCCCGGGTAGGGGGTGTTGGAGGTCTGGACGATGAGGGCGTCGTCGGTCAGGGCCTGCGCCACGACGAAGCCGCGGATCTCCTCGGCGCGCACCACCTGGCCGTTCGCCGCATCGAGGACCGCCGCCGCCGAGACGTGCTCACTCAGGACGGAGGACACGTAGGCGCGCAGGATGACCGACACGTGACGGCCGTCGGGGCTGACGGCGACGGCGCTGCGGTTGGCGGCCTCCCTGACCTGGTACTCGAGCCTGCCGAGGTCATCCCCCCAGTGGGGTGCGGCGCCGCCGGGCAGGCAGACCAGCCGCGCCCACGTCAGCGAGCCGTCCGCCGGGTCGAACGACATGAGGGCCGCGTCGGGGCTGTCGGGGCTGTTTCCGAGGGACTCGTCGTAGTACTTGGAGACGAGGGCGACCAGGGGGCCGGACTGCGAGGGGAGCACGACGGTCCTGTCATTCTCCAGCCCCTCCTGGGGCATGAGGGTGACCGACCATCCCTCCTCGTCCTGGTTGGGCTGCTTGACGTCGACTTTCAGGTCTCTCACCTCCGGCACCATGGAGCCGACGGCGGGAGGCGGCGCACCGGTGGGAGTGCTGCCGGCGGCGCCGTCGATCCTCGTGCAGGCGGCCAGCGCCGGGGCGCAGCCGAGCATGACGGCCAGCGCCGCGCGGCGGGTCATGCGGCCGACGGCGGTGCGGCGGGCGGCGCCTCGGACCGCGCGGGGGACTGCGTGTCGGACGGCGCCCCGGGGGCCCGGCATCGGGTCGGCCGGGGAACCGGGGAATATCGGTGCGGACTCGGGCGTCATGACGGGGCTCCTGTGAAGGCGCAGAGGCGGATGAGCGACGGGGAGTGCGACGACCCCGAATCGTCGAAGGGAGTCAGGATGAGGAGGGTCGCGCCGGGGACGGACATGGCGGCGACGTTCGAGCTCTCCAGAGTCACCCGACTCTGCGGCACCGGACGGTACTCGCCGTCGAGCATCTCGGATGGTCTTGCGAGGGAGCCGTCGTCGATGGGCATGGTGATCCCCGCGCTGCCGTCCCCGGGGCGCACGACGGCGCTGCCCCCGGTATTGCCGTGCTGAACGACGGTTTCTACGCCCACCCGGGCGGAGGCCAGGCCGGGGTCGGCGTCGGGGGCGAGGGCGGAGCGCGTCGCCGGGTCGAATACGGCGCCCGCCGTGGGAGCATCCGGCCCGGAACCGCTCTGGCCCTTTGCGAGCAGGCGCAACTTGCCCGAGATGAGGGAGGTCCAGCGGTCGACCCCGTTGCCGGCGCCCATGGGGACCGGCTGCGCGGGGGCGGCGGAGGCCGCGGAGCCGTCGCCGCCGGCGGCCAGGGCGTCGATGTCAATGGCCCGCGTCTGCCAGCTCTGCGCGGCGGTATCAGCGCCGGCGTCGGCGTTGGGCTTGCCCCGGGCCTCCTCGAGGGCGGCGATATCGGCTTCGGCGGCCCGGGCCCCGTCCTCGGTCAGCTGGGCGGTCCAGCCGTCGACGACGGCGAAGCGCCCATCCGTCGGGTCGGTGAGCACGTGGTCGATGCGCGTGGTGGCGGTTGGGTCGGAGTCGGGGATGAGGATGAGATCGTCCCAGGAGCCGTGGGGATCGGCCGCCCACGCCCGGACGACGAAGGCCGAGTGGCCGGCCTGGCCGGTATGACCGAGGTCGGCGGACGACACGGGCCCCTCGTCCTGCGCGTTCCGGAGGCTCGTCCTCTTCCCGTCGGGGTCGGGCAGTGTCCACAGGTCGCGCCCGTCGGCCAGGGAGAAGGCGCGGTCGCCGTCGAGGGCGGCGGTGTCGGTGAGCTGGAGCGAGGCGTCCTCGTGGCTGGGGCGCTCGGCCGTGACCTCGCCGGTGCGGGTGTCCAGGACGACGGTGAGAACCCACTGCCAACTGGCGTCGATACGCAGGGCGGCGTAGCGGCCATCGGGGCTGGTGACGAGGTAGCGCTGGCCGAGCAGATCCGCCCGGTCGACTGCGGCGAGGGTGGCGCCGGGGCGCTCGTAGCTCCACCGGACGGCGCCGGTGGCCGGGTCGAGTCCCCTCACGGCGCCGGATTGGACGACGACGGGGCCGGCCTCCCCGGCGACGACGTCGAGCGGGTCCTCCACCAGGCGCGTCCAGGCGAGCTCTCCGGCGGCGGCCCGGGGGCGGGCGGGGATCGCCGCGGGGGCGGGCGCCGTCGTGCTGATCTCCGGGCGGACGAGGGTGGAGGGCAGGACGGCCAACCCGGTGCAGGCCAGCACGGGGACGAGGAAGCCGACGGCGCCGACCGCCAGGGCGCGCGGGGCGGGGATGGCGCGCAGGAGCCGGCAGGGACGGCGCCCGCTCGCGGCCGGACGCGAGCGGCGGGCCGCGCGGCGGGCGGCGGATCCGGGTGCCCGCCCGGCGCGACGCCGTCGGGGCGGTGCGGGGACGGGGCGGAGCGCGCAGACGCCGAAGAGGCACCCGGCCAGGAAGGCGGCGGCGATGGCGGGGAGGTAGCGGGGCGGGACGGTCGTCTCGCATTGGATCTCCCACCACCTGCGCAGAGCGAGGGCGATGGGGATGCCGGTGGCCGCGAGCAGAACGGCGCGGACGCACCAGGCGAGGATCCGGATTCGCCTGACGCTTGCGCACAGCGCCCATGCGAGGACGAGCCCGCCGCCCACGCCCCACAGGATGTAGTCCTTCACGGCCTCGCTGGGCATCTGCCGGTACCGGACGACGGCGAGAACGACCGCGCCGAGGAGGGCGGCGAGGGAGCCCAGGAGGAAGCCCGTGGAGGCGGCCCGCCGGCGGGCGGGGCCGGGACCGCGGCGGCGCGGGCGAGGGGCGTCGGCGCGGTTCGGCGCCGGAAGGGAGGCCGGCTCCGACGGCGAGTGCTCAGCGGCCCGGGCCGGGTCGGTCGGGGAGTCCGGGGCGATCGGGGCCGGCGCCGGGTCGGTTGAAGAGTCCGGGCTGGTCGCGGGGACCGGGTCGTCGGCCGGAGTCGATGGCGGGTCGGCCGGGGCGGTGTCAGGGGCGTCGTCGGCGGGCATGACACCAGTGTGCCCCGGTTCCTCCCGCGCCGGGGCGGGTTCGGCGGGATGCTCGGACCGGCCCCATGTGCGGTTTCCGCCGGTTTCGCTGGTTACTCCCGCGCTTCGACGGGGTCGACGACGAGCAGGCCGAGGTGCTCGGCGACGGCTCTCATCGCATGATCGTGGGTCGCAACGGTGACCGCCTCGTCGATGAGGAGCGCCGTCGCCAGGTGCAGGGCGTCAAGAGTCTTGATATGACGCTCGATGGATTCGGCAGTGGCGTGCACCCGGCGGGTGATGTCGATGAGACCAACCCGATCGAGGAGCGGTTTGCCATCGCCGAGTGGCCTGCCGTCGCGTCGCAGGACGCGGATCACCTCCGTGCGCAGAAGACGTGAGGAGACGAAGGCCGTCCCGGCCTCCTGCATCCAGGACTGCACCCGTCGGCGTTCGGGGACGTCCAGGATCGTGCGGAGCGCCACCGAGGAGTCGAGGTAGATAAGACCGGCGGGCACGGTCAGTGGTCCCCGCGCGCCTCGTCGAGCAGCGCATCGGCCTCTGCTGCGGTATAGGTCCGCCCGCCCGGGTGACGGGGCCAGGGCGCGGGTGTCGATGACGGCGGGGTGTAGCGCCCCTCCCGCTCCAACTGCGCCAGCGTCGTATCCGCGCCGTGCACTGAACTGATCCGCCAGCGCGGTTCACCGCGCTCGGTCACCACGAGGTCGGCGGTGTCGGTGACCTGGGAGAGGGCCGCCGCCGTATGCTGGTTGAGCTCACGCTTAGTGATCGTTCGCATGCGCCTAATGTACTACCTATGTCAGACTTCTTTAAGCGGCGTCCGACGACTGCGGCCCGCGCCGGACGGGGCCGCGGCTGCCACGATCGGCGGTTGGCGTCGTCGCGACCGGTGCGAGCGCGACCGGTGGCCGGCGCGGGCGCGGCCGCCGTCAGAGCGCGATCGTGATCAGGAAGGCCGCGGTGAAGAGCATCTCCGTGCGCCCCAGAGTCCGCGGGGGCATCGGCCGCCTCTCCCCGGCCAGTTTCCACTGCCGCAGCGGCATGACGAGGGAGCGCACCGCCAGCGCCACCCACACGACCGCGTGCGGCCACCCCAGGCACCCCCCGGCCGCCAGCCACACCGCGGCCGCCGCGACGAGCGCGTGCGCCGCCACCGTCCCGACCAGCAGGGGCCTGTTGAAGCGCTCGCGGATCATCGACTTGATATAGGGGACCGTCCCGCAGAAGTAGGCGGCGGTCGACGCCGTGACCACCCACATCCACGCCCATCCCGTCAGCGCCCCGTTCGGGCTCGACCCCGGCAGCCCGCTCGCCCCGCCCGTGCCCAGGAAGCCGCCCGCGCCGCCGACCGCGAGGCTGTAGGTCACGGCCGACATGAGGCTCGCGGCCGCCGTCGTCGCCAGACCGGAGAGCAGGGAGCGCTCGCGCCCCCGCCACACCTCCCACGCGGCGACGGCGAAGAGCGGGACCAGCGGCACCGCCCAGCCCAGCAGGTAGGGCGCCACGAGGAGCGTGATCAGTCCCAGGCAGGCGGTGGAGCAGGTGTAGACGAGCAGCGGCAGCAGAAGGAGCCGGCGGCGGCGCGGCGAGCGCGTGCGCAGCCACTGCGACCAGGCCCAGTAGGTGAGATAGGCGTCCCACCAGGCGGGCAGGAGCAGCAGGTTCACCCAGCTGAAGCCGCCCACGATCCAGCCGATGATGGGCGGCAGCACGAGCATCGAGTAGGCGCCGTGCTGGTTGGGCACCCACGCCTTGCGACCGGGCCGGCGGCGGATCCTCTCCTGCTCGGCCTTGGCGGCCTCGATGCGCTCGCGCACCGTGGCGGACTCGGGGGCCCCGCGCGGGCGGCCGGTGGCGAGCATGATGTCGTCCTCGGGGCCGGGCCTGGACTGATGGGAGGGGATGGCGGAGACGGCGCGGCCGGTCGGGCTCGCCGCCGGATCGGCCGAGGGCGACGACGGCGCGCCCGGCGCCGGCGACGGATCCTGGCTCTCCTCGCGGGAGGGCCGGGAGGGCGGGGATGGACGCGACTGACTCATCCCTTCAGGATAATAAAACCGGCTCGATCCGGCATTGGTGGGGACAGTCCGTCAGATCGGCGGGCGGCGTGTCGGGACCGGGTCGGGTTCCGACGCCGCGAGGGACGATGGCGTGAGGGTAGACGGTGTGAAGGTCGACGGCGTGAGGGCCGACGGCGTGAGGAGCGGGCGGTCCGTCGAGCACGAGGCGCGGTCTCCGGAATGCGGCGTCCGGAATGCGGTATCCGGCCGGCCCTCACGCGAGCCGCCCGGCCGACCGGCCCCTTCCTCGTCGAGATGTGCGTTTTGCACTCGAGGGGTGCACTTTGCACTCGAGAATGACGGTTGGAACTGCACTTTCGAGTGCGAAGTGCACGTCTCGGCGTCGGGGGCGCCCGGGGGCCGTCGCCGCGACCCGTGCTGCCCATCCCGGGGGCCGCAGCGACGCCGTTTGTCCAAATCTGTTGCAAAGGCCCGGATCGAGCCGGAGCGCCGGAAGAGAAACGTTGATATTCCGCGCTTTCGTCCGCGGCCTATCCCGGTCCGGGGCGCCTTTGCAACAGATTTGGACACGACCTCGCCCCGGGCCGTCCCAGGAGCCCCACCCGCACCACTCCGCGCCCGCCTGCCCCCGTCACCGCGCCGATCCGGGCCCAGGGACCGTCGTTCCCGGCGGGAAAGGCTCATCCCAATTCCGGGGTTCTTCTATCCGATGGTTCTTCGGCGGATCCGCGGGTCCGTGCGGGTCGTTGTGCTCGAAGTCGTTGGAACTGCGGTCGTTCCACCATGCTCAGAAAGCATTCTCGGCGGGTGAGCCTGAGTTCGCCGTCGGGCCAGGTGCCGAGGCGGCACACTCGGATGCGCTCGCCGGTCGCGGGCCAGAATTCTTCGGCGCAGCGGGCGGGGTCGTCGTCCATGAGGCGGCGCCGCAGCGCTCCGACGTCGCCCGAGACCTCCAGGTGCACTGAAACGCCCCAGTCGTGATGAGTCGTGACGACGCCCCATTCCACTGATCCCAGACCGGATGAAACGGAATCGCGCCCCGCTGGCGACTCCGGCACATCGTGCGGAACCGCCAGAAGGCGCAGCTGCTCGTTCCATCCCGTCAGCCGTCGCACCTGGATGCGTTCCCCCGGATCCGGCCAGTACTCCTCATTGAAGTAGATCGGAGCATAATGAATCTGCGCCCTGTCAACGATTCCCTCATCGCCGGAATCCTCTAAACGCACACCCAGACCCCAGGGGTGATGAGTTGTGACGGTGCCCCACTCGATCGGCCCCAGTCGTACGTTTCCCATGCCCGTTCTCCAAGCCGGTCGCCGCGGTGCGGTTACGCGTCCTCCGTTGCGCGCGGGAAGGCCCAAGGCGGGTCGGGTGGCCGGTCAACGAAGCGGGGTCGGCCGCTCAGTCGCAGACTGCCGTCGGGCCAGAGGCCCAGGGGCCGGATGCGGACCCGCTCGCCGATTCCGGGCCAGCGCTCCTCGGGGGCGGGATCGGGCCCGCTCTCCATGAGCCGGGCCCGCAATTGCCCGACCCGCCCGGAGTCCAGGCGCACCTCCACGCCCCAGTCGCGGTGGGCGACGACCGTTCCCTCCTGGGCCGGTCCGGATCCCTCCGGGGGCGGGTACTGGCGCGGCGGGTCGTACCCGTTCACCAGGCCCTCCATGGCGCTCTCGCAGCTTGGTCAGGCGCACCTCGTCATTGGGGGACCTGTAGAGGTACCTGCGCACCCGGATGCGCTCGCCGATTTCGGGCCAGTACTCCGAGTCGCAGTGTCGCGGGTCGTCGTGAATGGAGGTCAGGACGATGACCCCTTCATCGCCGGACTCCTCCAAACGCACACCCAGACCCCAGGGGTGATGAGCCGTCACGACGCCCCACTCGATCGGCCCCAGCCGTATCTCCTCCATATCCGTTCCATACCCGCTTCCGCTTCTAGATGCCTATAAACGAGGGCAGTATAACTCCATATTCAGGCGGACGCGACCCGGTTGTGGGAAGTCATGCTTCATCGTGCCGAGTCGGACCGCCGAACCGCTGTTCCCGGTTAAGAGGGTCCGTCCGTTGATGTTCGGATTCCGCATTCCTCGCCCATTGCTCGAAGTCCCTGCGCCACTCTTCGGAACTGATATCAGGGATAACTTTCTTGTATTCATCGATGCTAAGAGTGCCGATGAGGTGAACCAAGGACCACGCCAGGCCGTAACTCGTGCTCCCGTCCTCCGGGAACAAAGAGGCCAGCACTCTCGCTTCCTCCATGGTGATAGGGGGGTCGATGGCGGCCAGAAGGAGTTCGAAGTCGAGCAGTTCCCGGTCGATTCCGGGATAGTCGTCATCGTCCGTCGGCAGGGGGCCGAGACGCTCGAGGTTCCGGATCTCCGCTCGGATCACATTAGTCCTCTTCGTGTAGGAGATTGTCCCGGAGGTATCTGGATGCGTTTCCGGAGACGGTATGACGACGGCCCGTTCTTCATGAATCACGAATGCTCGTTTCCGACATTCATAGTACTCCGTTCTGCGGCGTCACGCGATCAGTTCGCCGACTCTGTCGACATCCTCAATCACAATTCTTCCCAATCGACTCCGGTGAAGCGCCCACCATTGCGCGCGAACTCCAGGACGCACCGTTTCCCCAGACTCCATGGAATGATTGCGTCGCCGGGCATGTCGGAGACGGCTCTGATCCCTCCGGTCATATAATCTTTGAAGGGAACCCAGTCGTTCCTGCTTCGATCGCCTGTGCTGATGTACGGCTCCTCATCCCTCGAGGCGTAGTGAACAACGCACTCGTTTCCTCGGACGAATATGGTGATGTTTGGGAAGATGACTTGATCGAATGACATGATGAACCGATTCGAATCGCCTTCGAAGCGTCGTGCAAGAAAACGGCGCAGAGCCGCCTCGTCTGAGAGCAAGATATTGTTGACTTCGAAATCACAGCAGTGCAGCGATCGAAACATACGTTCAAGTCCTTTCAGGTTGAATGCGGAGATTTCTAATTTCCGGTGCGCGATCTCGGCGAGAGGGACCCGATGAGTGCTCATCATGATGTTGTGCGCGAAGAATGGGTTCGCATCTCCTCGGGGCGATAGCGCGCATCTCGATCCCGATGGTCCTGCTCATTCCATCTCCCAGACGAAGCTCGAGGGCTTCCCGGAGAGCAGCTCTCCCACGGCCAGTGCAGCGATTCTGGCGCTCACGATCGTGCGGTCGGGGAACTCGCCCGGCTGTCCGCAGGCGAACAACTCGGTCGTGCCGTCCGCCTCTTGGTCGCCAATGAGATTGTAGAACGTCGTGTCGTCCTCGGTGCGGTATACGACGACTTCTCCGTTCTCACCTCCGCCCGCCCCGATCGTCTGCGGGTCATCGAAAACCGTCACGCAACTTCTCGACAGGCCGTTGAGCCTGCGTATGAGGTCGCAGATAGTATCCACGGACTCGACCGTGTCGTGGTTCCCGTCCTCGTCATCCCAACTGACATTTCGCATCGCATTCATATCTGTACTCTTACATTCGGCTGAGCCGTTGTCGAGTCACTCATTTAAAGGAGCCGGGATTCGTCGCCGGCGCCGGGCGCGTCCTCCATGGAATTGCGTCAGACTCTCGACGGAGGATATTTCTATGACTCCGAGGGGAGCCGCTTCCCCGGCCACCGGTGGCGTCTGGGCATCCGGTCCACGAAACTGGACCTGCCACTCAGTCGCAGGCCGCCGTCGGGCCAGAGGCCCAGGGGCCGAACGCGGACCCGCTCACCGATTCCGGGCCAGCGCTCCTCGGGAGCGGGATCGACGCTGTCCTCCATGAGCCGGGCCCGCAATCGCCCCACCCGCCCGGAGTCCAGGCGCACCTCCACGCCCCAGTCGCGGCGGGCGACGACCGTCCCCTCCTCGACCGGCCCGAACCCCTCCGGGAGCGGGTACTGGCGCGGCGG
>NZ_AUBL01000026.1 GCF_000429225.1 Actinomyces dentalis DSM 19115 | reverse complement strand
GCGGAAAGGATGGGTGTGGAGTGGGGGTGGTGCGCACAGGAGCCGCACACCTAGCTTTGCCCCGAACTTTTCCGCGTCATCACGCCGATCCCGGCCAGCCCAGGGGTCTTCCTGGTGAGAAAGGCTCATTGTCTGCTCCACCAGCACGTGGCCGTCCGAGTACCGCAAAGGTCCATGATGCGCGCCCCTCGGCGGAGGACGGCCATCTTGCCGACCCCGGGTCCTGCCGGCGACCGGGATGAATGGTCGAGGACGCCGGTTTGAAGGCCCTGGCGAGGGGCTCCGGGATCGGCCCGGCCACCGCCTATCGGCACCTGCCCCCGGGGATCGACGACGCTCGGCCCGTTCTCGACGAGTGAAGGGTCCGCGCCTGCTCGGCCGCGCTGCGGCACCGCGGCACCAAGGCCACGGCCGCCGCGACGTCGAAGTCGACGTCCTCGCTTCCGATGACCGCCGTGGGCCCCTCCCCGCTTCGGAGTCGGGTCCGGGGGACCGTCCAAGCCCGCCGGACCGGGGTTCGAGGATACGAGCGGGACGCCGGTCCCATCCGCCTCCGGTCCCACCGTCCCCTGCGACGGGCGGACCGGGAGGACGGATCCGGCACTTCCCCCGTTGCTCCCATGCGGACGGGTCGGAGGCGATCGCGATGACGGGACGGCCTCCCTCCGCTCCCCGGGGCACGCAGCCGGCCGGTTCGACGCCGGGCCTCGGCGAGCGCGCGCCCCGCCGGGGGCACGGCGCAGGCCCATCGCGGAGCTGGTGGACCCGTCGGAGCTGGGCGCGCCCCGCCGGGGGCACGGCGCAGGCCGCCTCTCAACGACCACGCCCATTGAGTCGGATCGTTGTATAGACTCGCAAATGTGAGTATCACGCCCCTCCCGCGCGTCCTCGGCACGCTGGTGGCCCTGTCCGCCCTCATCCTCCTCGGGGACGTGGGCCTGTCCCCCGCCGCGTCCGCCGCCGGCTCCTCCTCGGGGACCGCCGATATCAAGCTCGTCATCTATGAGGACGAGACCTTCGACCTGAGTCTCTCCGTAAAAATCCCGGGTACATCTCCCTCCGATTACTGCACCGAGGAGTATCTCGGCAACGAATACGAAATCAGGACGGAGGGCGACACCTGCACCATCGGCACGTACGGAGTCAGAATCGGGGACACGAACGACGGGGACACGTATATCGACCACAAAAATGGTGTTTTCGTTGCGAGAATGGATGACTTCGACAATTTCGACAACTATGAGAGCACAACTCTGACCATGGTCTTCCCCGGCAAGGTCACCGATGCCGACAGCAATGCGAAGGTGGACGGCAATACCGCCAGCTGGTCCGACATCGTCTCCCTCGAATCCGCTCGCGCCGAGGGCAAGGACGTCCCCGACCCGACTCCAACGCCCAATAACGACGGCCAGAACCAGGCGCAAGGCGGCAATAAGAAGGACAGCGACCCCCCGCTGTGGCCCCTGTGGATTCTCCTCGGGGCCGTCGCCGTCGTGGCCGTCACCGCCACCGTCGTCGTCTACGCCATGAATAATTCGAAGAAGAGGCAGTTCGCCGCTCAGGGCACCTACCCCGGCGCGCCGCAGCACGCGCAGTACCCGACTCAACCCGATTATCCGGTCCAGCAGTATCTCCCGGCCCACTCGGACTACGCCCCCGAGCCTGACTATGATACACCGACCAGGCAGTTTCCACTGTCCCAGGCGAGCGGATACGATCCCCAGCGGCATGCCCCGCCCCGGCAATACCCGGGCTGGGGCGGCTACGACCCCTCCGGACAGCCCGGAGGTTACGGCCAACCGGGTCAACAGCAGCCCTACAGCCCCTCCGGGCAGTCCGGCTACGACCCCCGGCCGCCCTACAACCCGCAGCATCCCTACAACCCCAATGGCCAGTACTGAGTCGACGCCCTCCTCGCACCCGGGCCTCGACTCGCACCATTCCGGTCTCTCATTTCGGAACCAGGCGGCGGACCCGCAGGACACACCGCTTCTCTCACCGATAATCGTCTCCGAGGTCCTCCTGCCGCCCACGAATCTCCTAAACTGGAGTCCATGCGAACCCCATCCGCCCTGCGCCGCCTGACCGCGCTCGTGCTGGCCACCCTCATGGTCCTAGCGAGCCTCGGCCTCGCGCCGACCACCTCCGCAGCCCCCTCCGACGACTACTCGGTCAGTTACGAATTCGAGATCCACGAGAACGAAACCATTGATATCACCCAGGTCAGGCGAGGAGAGGGCCTCGGCTCGGAATCGTCCTGCAACTCCGACGATATTGGAGACGGCTTCGACGACGATGGCACCGAAATCACCGTCGAGGGAAACGGCGGGAACTCGTGCACGATCACCGTCAGGGGAATATCCCTCAGAGAACTCAATAATTCAATCGGCGCGAGCATCGCTCACGAGAACGACTCCTTCACCTTCACAATGCAGGCCTTCAGGCGCAGGTACGCCGACATCCAGATAACGGTCAGGGTGACCTTCCCCGGCAGCGTCTCCGAGGTATCCGGAGACGGCAAGAAGTCCGGGAACACCGCCACGTGGGAGAACGCCCAGAGCGAGACGAGCTCCCTCACCGCCAAGGGCGCCGACCACGACTCATCACGCAAAGAGGGAGGATTCGGCCTCCACTCGCCCCTGTCCATAATTCTCATTATCGCCCTCGCACTCGCGGCCATCGGCGGCGTCACGTCCCTCATCCTCATCCGCAAGAGGCGGGCGAGGACCGGCGCGCCCGGGCACCCTCAGCCGAGACACGGCTGGCCCGGGCAAGCCCCCGGCCTCGACGCCGCCCAGCCGGGCTACCGCGCCCATCCCGGCGTGCAGCAGCCCTACGACCACCAGTCCGGATACGACCCCGGCCCCCAGTCGGGCTACGGTCAGCCCGGCTACGGTCCCAACAGGCGGTCCGGCTACGGCCAGCCGGGTCAGCAGCCCCACAGCCCCGACGAACAGCACTGAACCGAGTCCGCCGCCCCGACTCCGCCCGGTTCCGCGGACCGTCCGCCCCGGACCGGGCGGCCCGCGGAACGCGCTCCCCCATGTCGACGATCACTCTCAGATTTTTCGGCATCCACGATCACCCGTAGGCTAGGGGCTATGAGACTCCCATCCATCCCGCGCCGCCTCGTCGCGGTCGTCCCAGCCGTCCTCATGGTCCTCGCGGGCCTCGGCCTCGCACCCACCGCCTCCGCGACCTCCTCCGACGACTCGCTCAGTTACGAGTTCGAGATCCACGAGAACAAAACCGTCGACATCACCATGACCCAGAAGGGGGATGATGTCGGCTCGAAATCGAATTGCAGCTCCGACAACATCGAGGACAGCCTCGGCGACGACGTCAAGGTCAGTGTCAAGAGCGGTGACGGCGGGGACTCCTGCACGGTCACGATCAAGGGCCTGACTCTCAAGAAGTTCAACAACAACACGCCCGCGGAGATCACCCACGAGGACGACTCCTTCACCTTCGAGATGTCCGCCTCCTCCCTCCAGTACTACGACCAGGTGACGGTCAAGGTGACCTTCCCCGGCAAGGTCTCCGAGGTATCCGGAGACGGCAAGAAGTCCGGAAGCACCGCCACCTGGAACAACGCCCAGGACGAGACGGAGGACCTCAAAGCCGAGGGTGCCGACCACGGCTCGCCCCTGTTCACGATCCTCATCGTCATCGTCGTCATCGCGGCCATCGGCGGAGGCGTCGCGGCCTTCATCATCATCCGCCAGAAGCGGGCGAAGACCGGCACCGCACCCGGATACCCCCAGCCGGGCCAACAACCCTACGCCCCCCAGCCGGGCTACGGCCAGCCCGGACAGGCCCCCGGCCCCGGCCCCGCTCAGCCGGGTTACTACGCCCAGCCCGGCGCACAGCAGCAGCCCTACAACCCCCAGCAGGGCGGGACATCCGGTTACAACCCCGGCGGCCAGTACTGACCGACGCTCACCCCACCCTCACCCGCGACTCAACACCCGCGCCGCCCCGGCCCTCCTCCGCTCAGGGCCGGGGCGGCATTCTCACAGAACACGCCCTACGCCAATCGCTCGGGCATTCTCCTGCGCCCACGATCACCCGTAGGCTGGAGGCTATGAGACTCCCATCCGTCCTGCACCGCCTGACCGCGCTCGTCTCCGCCGTCCTCATGATCCTCGCGAGTCTCGGCCTCGCACCCACCGTCTCCGCGGACACCTCCGACGACTCGCTCAGTTTCGAGATTCACGAGAACAAAACCGTCGACATCACCATGACCCAGAAGGGGGATGACGCCGGCTCGAAGTCGAATTGCAACCCCGACGACATCGAGGACAGCTTCGACGATGACGACGTCAAGGTCAGCGTCAAGAGCGGCGACGGCGGGGACTCCTGCACAGTCACGGTCAAGGGTCTGACTCTCAAGAAGTTCAACAACAACACGCCCGCGGAGATCACCCACGAGGACGGCTCCTTCACCTTCAGAATGGACATCCCCTACCTCGAGCAGGGGACGGTCAAGGTGACCTTCCCCGGCAAGGTCTCCAAGGTCTCCGGCAACGGCAAGAAGTCCGGGAACACCGCCACCTGGAACAACGCCCAGGACGAAACGAGAACCCTCATCGCCAAGGGCGCCGACCACGGCTCGCCCCTGTTCACGATCCTCATCGTCATCGTCGTCATCGCGACCATCGGCGGCGTCGTGATCTTCATCATCATCCGCCAGAAGCGGGCGAAGACCGGCATCGCACCCGGACACCCCCAGCCGGGCCAACAGCCCTACAACCCCCAGCAGCCCTACAATTCTCAGCCGGGCTACGGCCAGCCCGGACAGGCCCCCGCCGTCCCCGGCACTGCCCAACCGGGTTACTACACCCAGCCCGGCGCACAGCAGTCCTACAGCCCCCAGTCAGATTACGATCAGCCGGGTCAACAGCCCCGCAGCCCCGGCGGACAGCACTGAACCGAGTCCGCCGCCCCGACTCCGTCCGCCCCTGTGGCGATGATCTCCCGGATTTTTCGATATCCACGATCACCCGTAGGCTGGGCCTATGAGACTTCCATCCGTTCCGCGCCGCCTCGTCACGGTCGTCCCGGCCATCCTCATGATCCTCGCGAGTCTCGGTCTCGCACCGGCCGCCTCCGCGGCTTCCTACGACTACTCGTTCAGTTACGAGTTCGAGATCCACGAGAACAAAACCGTCGACATCACCATGACCAAGAAGGGGGATGACGCCGGCTCGAAGTCGAATTGCGACCCCGGCACCATCAAGGACAGCTTCAAAGACGACGACGTCAAGGTCAGCGTCAAGAGCGACGGCGGCGACTCCTGCACGGCCAAGATCACGGGCCTGTCCATCAAGGACAACCCTCTGGCGGAGATCACCCACGAGGACGACTCCTTCACCTTCGAGATGCCCGCCTCCTCACTCCAGTACTACGACCAGGTGACGGTCAAGGTGACCTTCCCCGGCAGCGTCTCCAAGGTCTCCGGCGACGGCAAGAAATCCGGAAGCACCGCCACCTGGAACAACGCCCAGGACGAGACGGAGACCCTCAAAGCCAAGGGCGCCGACCACGGCTCGCCCCTGTTCATGATCATCATCATCGTCGTCGTCATCGCGGCCATCGGCGGCGGCGTCGCGGCCTTCATCATCATCCGTCGGAAGCGGGCGAAGGCAGGCATCGCACCCGGAGCGGGCATGGGTCAGCCCCAGCAGCCCGGCTACCCGGGCCAGCCCGGGGTCGCTCCTCAGCCCGGGCCCGGCTACCCGGGCCAGCCCGGGGTCGCTCCTCAGCCCGGGCCCGGCTACCCGGGCCAGCCCCAGTCGGGCCAGCCGGGCTACAACCCCCAGCAGCCCTACAACCCCAACGGCCCGGTGACCAACTAGCATCCGCCGATCAGCGCGGCCCGGCACCTGCGAGGTGCCGGGCCGCCGTCGTTCCCGCCCGCCGTCAACGCCGTCGTTCCCGCCGCCGCTCCCGCTCCGCGTCGACCGATCCGGCGCGGGGTCCGCAGTCGGGCGCGGGCCGCCGCCCTCGGCGGGCTCAGCGGAGCAGCGCGTGGCGGGTGATGGTGGCCTCCCGGCCCGGCCCGACGCCGATCGCGGAGACCCGGCAGCGGGCCAGCTCCTCGATGCGCTCCACGTAGTCCCGCGCCGCCCGGGGCAGGTCGGCGAAGCGGCGCGCGCCGGTGATGTCCTCGCTCCAGCCGGGCATCTCCTCGTAGACGGGCCGGGCGTGGTGGAAGTCCGTCTGCGTCAGCGGCATCTCCGCGCTCACCTCGCCGTCGACGTCGTAGGCCGCGCACACGGGGATGGTCTCGTGCCCGGTCAGGACATCGAGCTTGGTCATGACCAGGTCGGTGAGCCCGTTGACGCGGGCGGCGTAGCGGGTGACGACGGCGTCGTGCCAGCCGCAGCGGCGCGGCCGCCCGGTGGTCACCCCGTACTCCCCGCCCTCGGCGCGCAGGCGCTCCCCCTCCGCGCCGGGCAGCTCGGTGGGGAAGGGGCCCTCCCCCACGCGGGTGGTGTAGGCCTTGACGACGCCGACGACGGAGTCGATGCGGGTGGGGCCCACCCCCGTGCCGGTGCAGGCCCCGCCGGCGGTCGGGTTGGAGGAGGTGACGAAGGGGTAGGTGCCGTGGTCGATGTCGAGCATGGTGGCCTGCCCGGCCTCGAACAGGACGGTCTTGCCAGCGTCGAGGGCCTCGTTGAGGACCAGCGAGCAGTCGATGACCATGGGGCGCACGCGCTCGGCGTAGGACAGCAGATCGTCGGCGACGGCGTCGGGGTCGATGGCGGGGCGGTTGAAGATCTTGAGGAACAGGCCGTTCTTCTGGTCCAGGGCGGAGTGGACCTTCTGGCGCAGGATCGACTCGTCGAAGAGGTCCTGGACCCTGATGCCCACGCGGTTCATCTTGTCCGCGTAGGTGGGGCCGATGCCCCGGCCGGTGGTGCCCAGCCGGCGCTCGCCCAGGAAGCGCTCGGTGGTGCGGTCCAGCACCCGGTTGTAGGAGGGGATGAGGTGGGCGGAGGCGGAGATCCTCAGGGCGGAGGCGTCCCTGCCGCGGGAGGCGATCTCGGCGATCTCGGAGAAGAGGACCTCCAGGTCCACCACCACGCCGTTGCCGATGACGGGGGTGACGCCGGGGGTGAGCACGCCGGCCGGCAGGAGGTGGAGGGCGAAGGCCTCGCCGTCGATGACGACGGTGTGCCCGGCGTTGTTGCCGCCGTTGAACTTGACGACGTAGTCGACGTCCTGACCGAGCTGGTCGGTCGCCTTTCCCTTGCCCTCGTCGCCCCACTGGGCTCCGACGACCACGACGGCTGGCATAGCTGCTCCCTGATTCGCTGATGGCGCGGCGATGGGCGCGCCGCCGGTCAGCCTACCGGAGACGCGGGCGGCGGGCCCCGGCGTCCGCCGCCGGGACCCGCCGGGCCCGGCTGCTCGCGGGGCGCCCCGGACGGACCGCGACCGCCCGAGGGGCCGGAGCCGTTGACGCCGCCGCCCCGTTTTGATAACACTGTTACCAACACAGTGAGGGACGGAGCCCCATGAACTACAACTCCGACCGGACCAGGGCGCGCATCCTGAACGCGGCCCTGGCCGAGTTCCGCGAGCACGGGTACGAGCGGGCGGGCCTGCGCCGCATCGCCGCGGCCGCGCGGGTCACCACCGGCGCCGTCTACAACCACTTCGGCAGCAAGGAGGGCCTGTTCGACGCGCTCGTGGGCGAGAGCGCCGCCGAGCTCGTGGACGCGTGGACGGCCGGGCGGGACGACGGCGCCCCCGCGCCCCGGACGACCGGGGCAGTCGCCGCAACGGCGGTCCCCGCGGATCCCGGACGGCGGGAGGCCGCCGGGGACGGCCCGTCGGGACCCGGGGCGGCTCCCGCGGCTCCCGGGCGGCGGACGGGCGCGACCCGCACCGCCCACTGCGCCGCCCGCACCGGCCGCGTCCTCGCCCTCGTCTACGCGCGCCCCGAGATCTTCGAGATCCTCCTGTGCCGGGCCCGGGGCACCGACTACGAGCACCTGCCCGAACGGCTGGCGCGGATCGAGGCGGAGGCCTACCGCCGTCTGCCCGGGATCACCGACTCCCCGGCCGACCGCCTCCTCGTGCGCACGCTGGCCGCCGGCGGCGTCGAGGCCCTGCGCGCCGCCCTGGAGCACCGCCTCACCCGCTCCGAGGCCCAGCGGTACATGGAGAGGATCGCCCGCTTCCGCCTGGCGGGCTGGGCCGGGCTCCTCGGCCCGACGACCGCCCCGGAGCGCGCCCCGGAGACAGGGGAGCGCTCATGATCATCGACACCGCACTGGGACGCCTCATCGCCCAGAGGGTCGCACGCGCGACCGACGGCGCAAACGTCCTGCAGATCCTCGGCATCCCCTACGCCCGGGCGGAGCGCTTCCGCCCTCCCGTCCCCGTCGGGGCTTCCGACGGCGGCGCGCCCGCCGGTGCGCCCGTCAACACCGGCTACGGCACCTGCTTCCCCCAGCGCCTCGCGCCCCGAGCGGTCAATCTCGCCCTGCGGCACTTCCAGCTGCGGCCGGAGTGGCAGCCGCGCGGCGACGTCGCCGGCGAGGACTCCCTGCGCGTCAACGTCTGGACCCCGATGGACGGCGCCCCCAGGCCCGTCCTCGTCTTCATCCACGGCGGGGACTGCGGCTCGGGGACGCTGCCGGTCTACAACGGCGCGCACCTGGCCGGGCGGGGCGTCGTCGTCGTCACCGTCACCTACCGCATCGGGGCGTTCGGGCACCTGCACGTCGTCGACGGCGGGACGGTGAGCTGCGACCGGGCCCTGCTCGACCAGCAGGCCGCCCTGCGGTGGGTGCGCGAGCACATCGGGGCGCTCGGCGGCGACGCCGGGAACATCACCCTCATGGGTCACTGCGGCGGCGCCCAGTACGCCCTCTACCAGGCCCTCAACCCGGACAACGCCGGCCTGTTCCACCGGCTCATCCTCGCCAGCGGGCAGCGGGCCGTCCCCGTGCCCCTGGACCCCGACGCCGAGCGCCGGGCCTTCACCGCCCTCCTCGCCGACAACCGCCTGACCCGCGAGGAGCTGGGGGCGCTGCCCGCCGAGCGCCTGGTGCGGCTGCGCATGCCCCGCGCGCGGCTGGTCACCGTCATGGATCGGCCCTTCTTCCGCGTCGACCCGCGCGCCGTGCTGCGCGACGGCGGCTTCCCGCGCGTGCCCGTGCTCGTCGGGACGACGGCGGACGAGTTCTCCATGATCGAAATGCCCCTGTGGTACCGGCGCATGGGCCTGGCGACGCGGGGACGGGACCTGGGCCGCAGGGTCCGGGAGGTCTACGGCGAGCACGGCCGCCGCATCGCCGTCGCGCTGCGCCACGAGGCCGACGGCCTGGTGGACCTGCAGACCCGCATGATGGAGCTCGTCGTCTTCCACGGCGCCGCACTGGACCTCATGAAGGGCTTCTCGCGCTTCACCACGGTCCACGGCTACCGCTTCGAGGGCGTGCCCAGGGTCTACGGCGGGCGGCCCGGCTCCTACCACGGGGCCGAGATCGCCTTCTTCTTCGGCAACCTCGACCGGATGCGCATCCCCGTCACCGGGGAGGACCGGGCCGTCGCCGCCGCCGTCCAGCGCGACTGGCTCGCCTTCATCCGCGACGGGGCGGTCCCCGGCCGTCCGGCCTTCGACCGCGAGGATCCGAGCCTAACCCGCTATCGGGCCGACGGCGCCGTCGAGACCATCGCCTTCCCGCACGCCGATCTCCTCGGGGACCTGGAGGGGACGGACCTGGCCGCCCGCGTGGTGGACTCCTACATGCGGCGGCGCTGAGGGGCGCAGCCGGCGGTCGGGCCCCTGGGCGCCCGGGCTCAGTCGGACGGCGGACTTCCGGCATCCGGGCCCGTGCCAGCGCGCCGCTCATGGATCTCGCGCTCGCGCTGGCCGTCCGCCCACCGCAGGGGGACGTAGGCCCCGCCGTCGCGGGCGACGCCATTGGCCACGCCCCAGAGCCAGATCTCCTCGCACTGCGCGGTGGCCCTCATCTCGCGGCGCACGAAGCCGCCCCGCGCGCCGCCGGTGCCCGGCAGCGGGATCGCGTACCCGTCGGGGTGGACCAGGACGGCCCGGTCGCCGGCCACGTACAGGCCGGAGCGCGAGCCCGGCCAGGGGTGGGTCGCCCGGCCCACGTGGATCCCCTCGCGGTCCACGACCGTCCTGCGCACGAACGGGGCCAGCTTGACGGCGCAGTACCCCAGCGCCGCCAGGGCCAACACCAGGAGGAGCACCGAGTAGAAGAAGTCCTTGTCCGTGTGGCCGGGGTCGAGCAGGACGAGCGTCGCGAAGAGTGCGAAGGCCGTGCCGAGGCACAGGAGGAACAGCCCGGCGTCGCACAGGTACTCCCACATCCGGCCCCAGGCGGGCGCGCGGTAGACCAGCGGCCGTTCCGCCCCGGCCGCGCCGTCGGGCTGGCTCATGCCGAGTCTCCCCATCATCCCGGTCGGCCGGCCCGCCGCGCCCGCTCCCCCGGCCCCGGCCGCGCGGGCCCGCGCCTCCACCAGCCGCGGATCCTCCGAGTAGGCCGCCGGGTCGGAGACGATCCATCCGCGCCGCGCCGCGAAGGACCACACGGCCCGCAGGGCCATATTCGCCTTGTCCCTCGCCCTCTCGCTGTGCCACAGGAAAGTCCCGTCGAAGACGCATCCCGGCAGCCTGATGAGGTCGCCGGGCATGCCGTCGACCAGGGCCAGGCGGTAGCGCTCGACCTCGTTGCCGTGCTGGCCGCTGATAATGCGCGCCGAGACGGCCAGGCCCGAGCGCGCGGCCGGCCACGGCCTCCTGGCGGTGCGCACCAGGCGGCGCATCTCGATGCCGCGCTCGCTGAGCACCGTGCGGCGCCGGAACATGTTGATCACCCACAGCACAATCGGGGTCCCGGGGACGGCGAACAGGGCGAAGAGGACCCTGGCTTCGCGGTCGGAGGGGTCGACGAGCATCCCGAGGCCCGTCAGGCTCAGCAGGACGGCGACGGGGACGAGGACCACCAGGGCCGCGACCCTGGAGACGACGGAGCGGTGCAGCACCAGCCGGGGCCCGCGGGGCCCGCCCTCCACCGGGGTCGTCCAGCCCCTCAGGGCGGCGCTCAGGCTCGCGGCGGGGTCCTCCCGATCATCCCACCACGCGATCCCGGGGCGGTCCACACCGCCCGGCGGCCGATCCTGCGCCCGATGCCGTCCCACGCCCCGCCTCCGTCCTGCGCCTGTCCGCCGTCTGTTCCGCGCCGTCGTCCCCGGAGCCGCCCAGAGGGCCTCTGAACGCACCGGGTCCCCGATCGCACTGGGTAGCATTCACCTTAAGCCCGTCGGGTCGGATCGCGGCCCGGCGCGGGGAGCACAACCCATCGAAAGCCGCACCGGGTGCGCCGCGTGGGGGGAGGATTGCGTCCATGGGCGTTGCACAGACCGAGGACCGGCGACTCAGGGTGCTCGAGCTCTGGCGCCTTCTGGAGCTCCTGAGCACGCAGCAGGTCCCCCGCAAGGGGCGCACGGAGACCAGCCAGGTGGTCGACTGGACATCGGACAAGCCCCTGCCCTGGGACACCGTCCACGCCGTGTGGCGCGACGGCGCACGGCTGACGTGGCGCCACATCGTCTACCTGGGCGTCTACGCGATCGACGACACCCACGAGATCCTGCGCCGCACCTTCGGCGAGGACGCCCAGTCCCCCGACGAGCGCCCGCTGGGGCGCGGCGCCTGCGCCGGCATCGTCGTCGGCCCCGACGGGCGCCCGATCCCCGGATCCGCCACCCTGTCCTCGGCGCTGTGGACGGTGTGGCGGCTGCAGGAGCGCCGGGACGCGAACGAGCCCGCCTTCGACGACTTCGAGGAGGCCAACGCGGCCTTCCAGGAGCAGGCCGAGGCCATCACCGGGATCGCCGCCGGGGAGGGCGGCCCGGACGGCCCGGACGACCCGGGCGGCGGGACGGCCAGGCTCGACGGCGAGACCCTCCGCAGGCTCCTGACCGCGGCGCACAAGGCCGCGGGGGTCAGGGGGCGGCCCGCCCTGTGCACGCCCCAGGTGTGCATCCGCTCCGTGGCCGTCTCCGCCCGGCGGGCCTCCGGCCCTGTGGGCACGGAGTTCCTCAACAGCTTCTTCCTCGACGACCTGCACCGGATCCGCGGGCGGGCGCGCGCCGGGGACATGGGCGAGGCGCTCGGCCGCTACCTCATGCCCGACGACGAGCTGGACCCCGACATCCGCATCGACGTGGCGCGCAGGCGTTCGGCCGTCGAGGAGGGCGTGCGGGTCGAGCGCCTGCCGCTGGGGCGCTGGCCAGCCGAGGCGGAGCGCCCCGCCACGCTCAGCCGGCAGTTCGCCGTCAACCACGCGCTGACCGACCTGGCCCCCGACGGCGGCCTCATGGGCGTCCTCCACCCCCCGGGCACCGGGAAGAAGGAGCTCCTGCGCGACGTGCTGGCGGGCAATGTCGTGGCCCGGGCGAGGCGGCTGGCCGAGCTGGAGCGGGCGCGGGACGCCTTCGTCGGCGAGCCCCTGCAGTGGCGCACGGACTCCTTCTCGCGCGAGCTGCCCCGCCTGCGCCCCGAGCTGACCGGCTTCGAGATGGTGGTGGCCGCGGCGGGCGAGGGCGCGACGGCCGAGGGGGAGGGCATCGCCGCCGGGCTGCCCGAGCGCACGGCGCTCGCCCCGACGTGGCGGGAGCAGGCCGACTACTTCGCCCGCCTGGCCTCGACGGTCCTGACCGAGACGCAGGAGGCCGGGGCCGAGTCGCCCGTGGACGCCTGGGGCCTGGTGTCGGCGCGCCTGGGGCGCCTGTCGCGCCGCTCGGCCTTCCGCGCCTCCCTGTGGTTCGGCGACGGGGACGACGACGCCGCCGACGACGACCCCTCGGTGAGGATGTTCGCCCAGCTCAAGGCGTGGCGCAGCGGAGCGGCCCCCTACCGCCCCTGGCACGAGGCGCGCGGCCGCTTCCTCGACGCCGTGCGCCGCGTCGAGGCGCTCATCGACCAGCGCCGGGAGGCGCAGGCCCAGCTCATCCGCCTGGCGGCCCTCGAACGGGCCAAGCCGGCCTCCGAGCGCGCGGTCCCCGAGGCCCGCGAGAAGGTCGAGCGGGCGAGCCGGGCCGTGGACGAGCAGCTGGCCGTCCAGGCCGAGGCCGAGGTCCGGCGCAACCGGGCCGCCCTGGCTGAGGCCGAGCACATCGCCGCCAAACCGGGCATCTTCGCGGTGATCCGCTCCCGGGGGCGCGTCTCGCGCAAGTGGCGCCTCGACCACCTGCCCCTGTCGCGCAACCTGCGGGCCGCCGAGGCCGAGTTCCGCCAGGCCTCGGTGACCACGGAAAGACTGCGCACCACCCTGGCGCGCCGGAAGTCGGACCTGGCCGACGTCGAGCAGATGCTCGCCCGCACCGAGGCCGAGATCGACAGGCTCACGGCCGCCCGCGACGCCGAGGCCGAGCGGCTCGGCGAGGCCCACCCCGCGCGCCTGGCCCCGGAGCGGCGCGAGACGCGGGCGCCCTGGCTGGATCCGGAGCTGGAGGAGGCCCGCTCCGAGCTGTTCCTCGCCGCCATGGACCTGCACCACGACTTCATCGCCAACAACACCGGCATTATGCTCACGGCCCTCAACGCGGCCCTGGAGGTGGTCGGCGGCAACGCCCCGGAGGACCTGGATCCCGAGGCGGTCAGGGCGGCCTGGCAGCTGTTCTTCCTGCTCGTCCCGCTCGTGTCCACCACCCTCGCCTCGGCCTCGCGCATGCTCCGCGGCGTCGGCCGGGAGGGCATCGGCTGGCTGGTCGTCGACGAGGCCGGGCAGGCCGCGCCCCAGTGCGCGGTGGGCGCCATGTGGCACGCCAGGCGGGTCATCGCCGTCGGGGACCCTCTCCAGCTCCAGCCGGTGGTGACGCTCCCGGACAGGGCCAGGGAGGCCCTCGCCGAGGCCTACGGGGTGGACCGGGGCTGGCTCGCGCCCGCGGCCTCGGTGCAGACGCTGGTCGACCGGGCCTCCGACGTGGGCACGGCGCTGGCCCACGACGACGGCCGGATGTGGGTGGGCGCCCCGCTGCGCGTGCACCGGCGCTGCGACGACCCCATGTTCTCCCTGTGCAACGGCCTGGCCTACAACGGCCTCATGGTCGCCGAGATCTCGCGCGACCCGTCCGGCGCCGAGGACCCGTTCGGCCCCGACGCCTCCGGCCGGCCGCGGATCCGCCCCAGCGCCTGGGCGGACGAGAAGGCCACCGAGGCGGGCACGCACCTTCAGAGCAACCAGATCGCCCGCCTGGACAAGGCGCTGGCGTACCTGACCAGGCGCGGCGTCGCGCCCGGGCAGATCATCGCCGTCTCCCCCTTCCGGCAGGTCGCCCAGCACCTGGAGCTCATGAGCCATCGCACGAGGTACCACGGCATGCGGGCGGGGGACGTGCGCGCGGTGCAGGACGACCAGGCCGATGTGGTCCTGCTGGTGCTCGGCGGGGATCCGCGCCTGGAGGAGGCGACGGCGCGGGCGGCCTCCTCGCTCAACCTGGTCAATGTGGCGGCGAGCCGGGCGCGGCGGCGCCTGTACGTCATCGGGGACCGGGACGCGTGGTCCCGCTACCCGTACTTCCGCAGGCTGGCGGAGGCGCTGCCGGTGATGTAGCCGTTCCGCGCCTCCCATTCTCTGCCCCTATTTCGCGAGCGCGCAGGTTTCCAGTCGAACGCGCACCTCCCAGCCGCGCGTTCGACTGGAAACCTGCGCGCTCGCGAAACAACTAAAACTAAGGGGACGGTCCCGGGACCATCGCGCCCGCACAGCACCCGGTCCCGGAGCCCGCCGCACGGGCGGGCACCGGGACCGGGTGCATCGTCAGGAGGGCCGGCCGCTCCCCACGGAGCCGGGCGGCCTCCCCTCGGCCTGACTCGGCGCTCGGCCGGGCTCAGCGCTTGGCCGAGCCCACGGAGCCGAGGCGCTCGCAGGCCTCGACGACGCGGGCGGCCATGCCCTTCTCGGCGGCCTTGCCCCAGGCGCGCGGGTCGTAGGCCTTCTTGGAGCCGACCTCGCCGTCGATCTTGAGCACGCCGTCGTAGTTCTTGAACATGTGGTCCGCCACCGGGCGCGTGAAGGCGTACTGGGTGTCGGTGTCCACGTTCATCTTGATGACGCCGTTGCGCACGGCCGTGGCGATCTCCTCGGCGGTGGAGCCGGAGCCGCCGTGCATGACCAGGTCGAAGGGGGTCTTCTTGTCCCCGACCTTGGTGGCCAGGCGGTCGCCCAGGCGCTTGGCGACGTCGGCCTGGATCTCGCCCAGGAGCTCGGGGCGGAGCTTGACGTGGCCGGGCTTGTAGGCGCCGTGCACGTTGCCGAAGGTCAGCGCCGTGGTGTAGCGGCCGTTCTCGCCCAGGCCCAGGGCCTCGACGGCGGCCCAGGCGTCGTCGGCCGTGGTGTAGAGGCTGGCGTTCTCCTCGCCCTTGATGCCGTCCTCCTCGCCGCCGACGGCGCCGATCTCGATCTCCAGGATGGTGTTGGCCTTCTTGCTCATGGCCAGCAGCTCGACGGCGAGCTTGATGTTGTCGTCGAGGGTCTCGGCGGAGCCGTCCCACATGTGGGACTGGAAGGCGGTGGGCTCGCCGCGCTTGGCCTGCTCGATCTCGATCTCGAGCAGCGGCCTGAGCCAGATGTCGACCAGCTTGCGCGGGCAGTGGTCCGTGTGCAGCGCGAAGGTGATCGGGTACAGGTCGGCGATCGTGTAGGCGTAGGCGGACATGGCCAGGGAGCCCTTGACCCTGTCGGCGCGGGAGGAGCCGGACCAGTAGGCGGCGCCCCCGTTGGAGACCTGGACGATGCCGTCGGACTCGGCCTCGGTGAAGCCCTGGAGGGCGGCGGAGAGCGTCTGCGATGAGGTGACGTTGATCGCGGGGATGGCGTAGCCGCCGGCCTTCGCGCGATCGATCATGTCGGCGTAGGACTCGGGGGTTGCAATGGCCACTGGGTGCCTCCTGATGACGTTGGATGTGCAGTGGTGTGAGATTGATTGTTCCATGGAACCGACGCCGCCGGAACCGTTTCATGGTCCCGGTTTGTCGCCGGAGGCGGCCCGGCGGCGGCCCGCGGGCTCCCCGCGGCGGCCCGGATGGCCGCGCTGGCGCCCGTGACGGGGCCCACGACGGCGCTCGCGGCCGTCCGCTTCACCCTAAGCGATGCCCCTTAGCACTCTCACCCCGAGAGTGCCAGAATCGTGGTGTCCGGGAGGGCCGCCGAGCGCCCTCCCCGTTCCGAGCCGGAACGTCCGGCCCGGGAACCACGTGGAGGTGGTTTGACATGGCCACGACACCCTTCGACTCACTGCGCGACCTGGACCGCTGGCTCGCCGGCAACATGGTGCGCACCCCCGCGTCCGTGGGTATGCCCCTGGACCTGTACCGCGACGGCGAGACCTTCATCGCCCGCATCGACCTGCCCGGCGTCGACCCCGCCACGATCGACGTCGACGTCGAGGACCGCACCCTCACCGTCCGCGCCGAGCGGCCGGCCCGCGAGACCGAGGGCGTCCAGTGGCTCGCCCACGAGCGCCCGTCGGGCACCTTCGCCCGCCAGCTCACGCTCGGCTACGGCCTGGCCCTGGACCGGATCTCCGCCCAGTACACCGACGGCGTCCTCACGCTCACCATCCCCGTCGCCGAGGAGGCCAAGCCGCGCAAGATCGCGGTCACGCACTCCTCCTCCGCCCACGAGGTCATCGAGGGCGAGGGCGGCAAGGCCTGAGAGACCCGCTCGGGGCCCGGCGGCGCCTGGCCCGGTCTGCCGGGCCCGGCGCCGTCGGGCCTCAGTCCGGGGCGGGGCCGCCGTGCTGGAGTATCCAGGCGTGCATGGCGACCGCCGCCGCCGCGGCCACATTGATGGAGCGGGTCGAGCCGTACTGGCCGATGCGCAGCACACGCGAGCAGGCGGCCCGCAGCTCATCGCTCACCCCCGCCCCCTCCGAGCCGAAGACCATGAGGCAGCGCTCGGGCAGCACCGCCCCCTCCAGGAGCGCCGAGCCCGGCCCGTTGTCCAGCGCCACAACCTCGTAACCGGCCCCCGACGCCCACTGCAGGAGCGAGCCGGGGTCCGCGTGGTGGCGCACGTCCAGGTAGCGGTCGGTCACCATGGCGCCGCGCCTGTTCCAGCGCCGTCGGCCCACCACGTGGACGGCGGCGACGTTGAAGGCGTTGGCGGTGCGCACGATCGAGCCGATATTGAGGTCCTGGCTCACGTTCTCAATGGCCACGTGCAGGGCGTGGGCGCGGGAGGCGAGTTCGGCGCGCACCGCCTCGACGCGCCAGTAGCGGAAGCGGTCGACGACATTGCGCCGGTCCCCGGCCTCCAGCAGCGCGGGATCGTAACGGGGGTCGTCGGGCCAGGCGCCCCGGTCCCCGGGCCAGGGCCCGACCCCCACCTCGCGCACGTCCGCCGGACGGTCCTCCTCCGGGGGCAGGGCGGCCCGGTGGTCGCGGGACGTCTCGGAGGCCTCAGCCACGTCGCCTCATCCTTCGATATCTCAACTTGTCCCACAGACCCTCAGCGACCTGGTCGTAACCCGCAGGATCGGAAGGACGTACGTGACGGCCATGCGCTTTCAAGGTCGCGATGAGGACCGTGCCGTCAGGGAGGAAGAAAGGGCGAGGGGACACGGATCAGACCAGCCCGTCCAGCAGGTCGATGTCGAGCTCATGGGAGTCGGGCGTCACATCGTCGTCGTTCTCTTCCCGTGCGGGCAGGCCGAGCACCCAGGAGAGCGAGGCCCGGGGAGCGCCACCGTCCGCGACCGCACGGCGAAGTCCTGTGACAACCCGTTCAGGGAATCGACGACGAGCGGAGTACTGCACACGCGCAGACACATCGGCAGGTGACGCAACCGACGATGCGAGCGATGTTCGCATCAGTGCGTCCGTCGTTCTGGCCAACGCCGAGCACGCTTCGTCGCTCGGCGTCACACCCAGGTACCTCAGCCTGACCCCCAGGACCTGGGTGGAGACGCCAAGGTCCCAGACAACCCGGGCGACCGTCGCGGCCTTCGCCTGCGCCCAGTCGACGGAACAGATGCGCTCCACGGGCATGAGCAGGTCGGCGGCGAAGGCGTTCGCCATGTTCTCGGCCGCCTTGCCGTCACGTGAGGATGCGCCCTCAACGAGGAGGTGCCCGAGCTCGTGGGCGAGGGTGAAGTTGCTTCGGAACCAGTGCCCTGTCGCTGCCAGAACGATGACTTTGTGACCACCGAGCGTCAGTGAGTACCCGTCTCCCCTCAGCGGGACGACGATGACCTCGACTCCGAGGGCGCTCTCGACCCGATCGTAGAAGCAGGAGATGAAGTCCTTCCCCAGGGCGGCGCGAGCCCGCACCGCCGCCCGCTGGACACGCTTGTCCGTCACGCCGGCTGCGCCTGCCGGTAGACCAGGGCGATGTCCTCAAGCACCTGCAGGTCAGCAGAGGGATCGCACGAATAGGTTCCCGTAGGGCCGTCATAGCTGTGCCTCGCCGCCGCGCAGACCTCGAAGGGATCCGCCTCACCGGTGACGAGCCAGTGCATCGTGACGCCGAGATGCTCGGCGATGAGCGCCGCCTCGATGGAGGACAAGGAGCGCTTCCCGGCGAGGGCCTTGGACATCGCCGACTCGCTCAGGCCGATGGCCTGAGCGAGTGTCGCCTGCGTTTGGTGGCGGTTGGCTAATGCCGCTTTGATGCGCTCGCCGATGGTTCCCATGTCCCTCAGTGTACGAGCAGGTTTCGATAATCGAAAGATCCTCGGCGCTGTCCGCCCATCACCCCGGACACGGGCCCGCTCGAACAGGGCGGCGCGAACACCGCCACGGGCGGGAGCCCGCGAAGAGCATGTGCTACTCCAGGCCGAGGTCGGCCAGGCCCAGGGCCGCGTGGTAGGGCAGGCCGGCGGCCTCGATGCGCTCGCGGGCGCCGGTGTCACGGTCGACGATGACGGCGACGGCGAGGACCCGGGCGCCGGCCTCCCGCAGTGCCTCGACGGCCTCCAGCGGGGAGCCGCCGGTGGTGGAGGTGTCCTCCAGGACGACGACGCTGCGCCCGGCGACGTCGGGGCCCTCCACGCGGCGCCTCATCCCGTGGTCCTTGGCGGCCTTGCGCACGACGAAGGCGTCGAGCTCCAGGCCGCGCGAGGCCGCGGCGTGCAGCATGGCCGTGGCCACGGGGTCCGCCCCCATCGTCAGGCCGCCGACGGCGTCGACCTCCTCGGTGCTGTACCCGGCCTCCTCGAGCATGTCGATCATGACGTGGCCGATGAGGGGCGCGGCCTCGTGGTGAAGAGTGGCGCGGCGCATGTCGACGTAGAAGTCGGACTCGAGGCCGGAGGCCAGGGTGACCTTGCCGTGGACGACGGCGAGGTCGCGGACGAGCTGGGCGAGGCGGGTGCGCTGAGGGTCGTTCGTGCTCACCCCACCAGGCTAGGCGATCGGCGTCCGGGGGCCGCACCCGACGTGCGGCCCCGGCGCCGTCGGCCGGATCAGGCCGGCGGGACCCGGATCATGTCGGCGGGACGCAGACCCCGGTGACCAGCTCGGACTCGCCGACCTCCTCGGAGCTGTTGAGGTAGAGGTTGAAGACCCGGGCGGCGATGCCGCGCAGCCCGCGCACATGCGCCGCGTCCTCCAGCTGTGCCGGGGCGCAGCGGCGGTGGCCCGCCCCCGGGCCCACGCCGACGCTCCCGCTCAGCCCAGGGCGGCCAGGGCGGCGTCGTAGTCGGGCTCGTCGGTGATCTCGGGGACCTGTTCGGCATGGCGCACCACGCCGTCGGCGTCGATGACGACGACCGCGCGCGACAGCAGGCCGGCCAGCGGGCCGTCGGTCATGGTCACGCCGTAGTCCTCCCCGAAGGAGGAGCGGAAGGCGGAGGCGGTGACGACGTCGTCCAGGCCCTCTGCGCCGCAGAAGCGCGCCTGGGCGAAGGGCAGGTCCTTGGAGACGCACAGGACGGTGGTGTTCTCCAGCCCGGCGGCGCGCTTGTTGAACTCGCGCACGGACCGGGCGCACACCCCGGTGTCGACCGAGGGGAAGATCGACACGACGACGCGACGCCCGGCCAGGGAGGCGCTGGTGACCTCGCCCAGGTCGGCGCCGACCAGCTCGAAGGCAGGGGCGGGCGAGCCGACGGCGGGAAGCTCGCCGACCGTGGTGACGGGGGAACCGTGGAAGGAGATGGAAGCCATGGGCCTATGGTCCCATGAGGGCCGAGGTCTGCCAAGGGGCCGCCCGGCGGCGGAAGCGGTGAACGGCGTCGCCCGACGGTGAGCGGCGTCACCCGGTTGACAGCGCCCCCGGCCTCACCCGGCGGCGGAAGCGCGAACGGGCCTCACTCCGATGATGAAAGCGACGAGCGGACCTCACCCGGCGGCGAGAGCGTCCGAGGGCTCCCCGACCGGGGTCGCCTGAGCCCCCAGGCTCGCGCGGCCGGCCACCCGCCGCACCAGCCAGCGCGGGCTGGCCCGCAGCGCCGCGTTCGCGATCTGGTAGCGCAGCGAGGGCGTGCAGATCACCTGGCCGCGGCGGACGGCGTCCAGGGCCTGCCGGGCGACGTCGTCGGCCTGCAACCACACGAAGGCGGGCCAGGCGGACTCGTCCATGGCCGCCCGGGCGTGGAACTCGGTGTGCGTGAGCCCCGGGTTGAGAACGGTGGCGGTCACGCCGGTGCCCCGCAGCTCGCTGGCCAGGCCCTCGGTGAAGGTCCGCACCCAGGCCTTGTGCGCCGCGTAGGTGCCCATGGCCGTCAGCGCCGTCACGCTGGCGACGTTGAGGACGGCGCCGTGACCGCGCGCCACCATCCCCGGCACGGCGGCGTGGGTCAGCTCCATGACGGCCCCCACCATGACCGCCAGGGCGCGGCGCTCCTGCTCGATCGACCCCGAGACGAAGTCCTGGCCGACGGCGAAGCCCGCGTTGTTGACGAGCAGGTCGATGGGGCGGGTCTCGACTTCGGCGGTGGTGTGCAGGTGGTCGGAGGGAAGGACGGCGGGCGAGGCGGCGGGGCCAGCAGCGGTTGCAGGGCCGGTGGGCGAGGCGGCGGGTGAGGCGATGACGGTGCCGGCATCAGCGGCGACGGCGATCGGGAGGTCGGCGTCGGGCTGGCTCACCCTCGCCCGCTCGGCGACGCGGGCGAGGTCGCCGGGCTCGGACAGATCCGCGGGAAGGATCTGCACCCCCACGCCGGCGAACTGCCGCAGCTCCTCGGCGACGGTCTCCAGGCGCGCCCGGTCGCGGGCGACGAGGACGAGATCATGGTGGGCCTGCGCCAACTGCCAGGCCAGCTCCAGACCGATGCCGGCGGTGGCTCCGGTAATAAGTGCGGTTCCCATAATGGCCAGGGTAGCGCCAGCGAGACGGATCGGCGCCCCGGAAGCGCGATTCCCCCCGGCCCCGACGATCCAGAAAGGTGGCTCTCGCGCACTTTTCGGCGTTCCGCCTCACAACCGTCCGCCGCGAATCGGTGCAATGACGCCGTTCTTCAAATCGCGCGGGGCCGCCGGGCGCTCTAAAAGCACGCGCCGGCCACCTTTTTCACGCCGCCGGCGCGCCCCGGCCCCGTCGACGGACGACCGGCGGGCGCCGTCGGCCCGGTACCCTGCCCCCATGCGACTGGCCACCTGGAACGTCAACTCCGTGCGCACCCGCGTCGATCGCGTTATCGCCTTCCTCGAGCGCGAGAACGTCGACGTCCTGGCGATGCAGGAGATCAAGTGCAGGCCGGAGCAGTTCCCGCTCGGGGCCTTCGCGGCCGCCGGCTACGAGGTGGCCGTCCACGGGCTGAACCAGTGGAACGGCGTGGCGATCGCCTCCCGGGTGGGGCTGGCCGACGTCGCCACATCCTTCCCCGGGCAGCCGGCCTGGGCCGCCAAGGAGGGTGCGGAGGCGGTCGTCGAGGCGCGGGCGCTGGGGGCCACCGTGGGCGGGTCGGCGGGGGCGGGGTCGTCAACGGACCGCGTCATGCCGCCGAAGGCCGGGGCGGCCGGGGCCGCGGGGTCGGCGGCGGGGCCGGGGCCAGCAGCAGTGGGGCCGGGGCCAGCAGCAGTGGGGCCGGAGCCAGTGGCAGTGGGGCCGGGGCCAGCAGCGACGTCGGAACCGGTGCGGCTGTGGAGCCTGTACGTGCCCAACGGGCGGGAGCTCACCCACCCCCACTACGAGTACAAGCTCGCCTGGCTGGAGGCGCTGCGGCACTGCGTCATCGACTGGCTCGCGGCCGACCCGGACCGGGCGCTGGCGCTCGCGGGCGACTGGAACGTGGCGCCGCGGGACGAGGACGTATGGGACATGAGCGTCTTCGAGGGGGCCACGCACGTCTCGGCGCCGGAGCGCGCGGCCCTGGCCGCCCTCGCAAGGGCGGGGCTGACCGAGGTGACCCGCGAGCGCGTCACCAACTACACCTACTGGGACTACCAGAGGTTGCGCTTCCCCAGGAATGAGGGGATGCGGATCGACTTCGTCTACGGCTCGGCCGCGCTGGCCGCGCGGGTGACCGGCGCGGCGATCGACCGCGACGAGCGCAAGGGCAAGGGCGCCTCCGATCACGTCCCCGTCATTGTCGATCTCGCCTGACCCCCGCTCGTTATCGCCGGTCCCGCCGGTCCCGCGCGTCACGCCGGTCCTGCCCGGCTCCATCCGATGGCCCCGCCCGATGGCCTCAGCCGACGGCCCCGCCCGGCGACCTCGCCCGATGGTCCGGTCGACGGCCCCATCCGGTCTCCGGCGACTTCGGCCGACGGACCCGTCCGGTCTTGTCCGGCTCCCGGGCCCGGTTCTGGCGCTCTGGGAGGATCGTTCGCGCGAGCACACCGGATGTGCTCGGCGGCTTCCGCATGATTCCGCGGTTTTTGTGAGGTCGATGCCGGGTGCGGGGCGGAACGATCCTCCCGGAGCGCCATTTCCCGCCCCTGACGGGCCGTCCGGAGATGCCGCTGGCGAGAGCCCCGCGGGAATTGCCGCCTCACTAAGAGATGCACCCCACTTCTTCGCCCTCGCCGCGCTCACCCACCCTCTGCTGTACGGGAAAAAGGGGCGTAGCGGAGGGTGAAGGGGCGTAGCAGACGAATCCTGGGTCGGCAGCGTCACGACATGCGAGACACCATCTCATAATGCGAGACAATCGGCGGGGCGGGGGCGCCGGAACCAGCCCGGAGCGCCGTCCGGACGATCTTCCGCCACACCTCATCCGGGCTCGCCGTCGCGGGGCGCCAGCGTGGTGGGGCGGGTGGGGCTCCTGGGGCGGTCCGGGGCGGGGGCGTGTCCGAATCTGTTGCAAAGGTGCCCCGGGCCGGGATCGACGGCGGAGGAAAGCGCGGAATATCAACGATTCTCTTCCGGCGCTCCGGCGCGATCGGGGCCTTTGCAACAGATTTGGACAACCGGCGCCGCCGCGGCCCCTCCGGAGAGGGCGGCCGCGGGTCCGATGGCGACCATGACGGGCGCCCCGACGACCGGACGAGGCCCGCGGGGAGGCCGCCCGGCCCGCGAGATCGTCACTTGACCCGCGAGAACGTACCTCTAGCGGACGTGCTCGCGGGTCAAGTGGCGATCTCGCGGGTTACCCGGCGTGCTCGCGGACCGCGGCGCCGGCCGCCCGGGCGCCGCCGGCGCCGAGACGTGCACTTCGCACTGAAGCGTGCAGTTCCAACCGTTGCTCTCGAGAGCAGAATGCACGTCTCGGCGAAGAGGGCGAAGAAGCGGGCCGACCCTGCGGGGGATTCGATCAATCCCGGCGTCGGGGAGGTCGGGCGGGACTTCAAAGGGCGAGGATCTGGTCGTTCAGGGCGGGCCAGGCCGCGGCGTGCGCCCGGCCGAAGGGTTCGGCGCCCAGGAACACCGCCTGCCGCCCGGCCACCGGATCCACCCAGATGAACGACCCCGACTGCCCGAAGTGCCCGAAGGTCGCCGGGCTGTTGCCCGACCCCGTCCAGTGCGGCGCCTTGCGCCCGCGGATCTCAACCCCCAGCCCGAAGTCGTTGGGCCGCTGCCGCCCGTACCCGGGCAGGACGCCGTCGAGCCCGGGGAAGGCAACGGTGCGGGCCCGCTCCGCCAGCCCGGCGGACACGAGCCCGGGCGCGGCCAGCTCGCGGGCGAAGACCGACAGGTCGGCCGCGCTGCCCTCCCCCGAGTGCGCGGGCGAGCCGGGAATGAGGACGCTCGCCATCCCCAGCGGCTCCAGGACGGTGGTCTCGACCCACTCCTCCAGCCCCGCCCCCGTCGCCTCGACCAGCCGCCGCCCCAGGATCTCGATCCCCCGGTTGGAGTAGATGCGCCGAGCCCCGGGCGGGGCCAGCACGGCGTCGGAGTCGAAGGCGATCCCGCCGGCGTGGGCCAGCAGGTGGCGGATCGTCGCCCCGGGCAGGAGATCCGGCGCGGCGTCGTCGTCCAGGCTCAGCAGGCCGCGCTCGACGGCGATCAGGGCGCTCCACGCCACGATCGGCTTGGTCACCGAGGCGAAGGGGAAGATCTCGTCGACGGCGCCGGCCTCCGCCAGCACCCGGCCGCCCTCCGTGACGACCACGGCCGTCGGGAAGCCGAAGCCCTCCAGCGCCGGCAGGGCCCGGGCGGCCGCGTCCCCCTTCAGGGGACGGGTGGCGGCGGGCGGACCCGCCGCGGAAGGGCTCACCGCAGGCACAGCCGCTGGGAGTGCAGGACCTCCAGGACGGGCGAGGTGCTCGCCCCGCCCGTGCCCAGGGCCCGGGCGATCTGCTCGGAGAAGGAGTCGACGCGCGTGTTGGCATCCCGCAGGTCGTAGTACTCGCGGACCGTGGCATCGTAGTCGGCCAGGGCCTCCAGGTGCTCGTCCGGCTCCGGGTAGGCGTCGACGGCGGTGGTGATCTCGCGCGGCAGGCGCGGCTTGTACTGGGGGGCCTGGGCGGGGCGGCCGACGAGCAGGCCCAGCAGCGGGAAGGTGCGCTCGGGCAGGCGCAGGGCGTCGATGACCCGGCGGGGGTCGGCCAGGATGGAGCCGAGGTAGGTGGTGCCCAGCCCCAGCGACTCGGCGGCCACGACGACGTTCTGCGCGGCGATGATCGTGTCCTCCACGCCCTGGAGGAAGAGGTTGGTGCGCTCCAGGGGCTCGGGGTCCGCCCCGGCGCGCTCGCGCAGGACGGCGTTGCGGTGCAGGTCGACGACGAAGACGAACAGCTCGCCGCGGTCCCCGCCCACGTAGGGCTGGCCGGAGGCGAGGTGGAGCTGCTCGCGCACGGCCGGGTCGAGGACGCGGATGATCGTGACCTGCTGCTGGTAGGAGGCGGTCGCACCGTGACGGGCGACGTCGAGGAGCGTGGTGACGGTGTCCTCGTCGAGCCTGTCGTCGGCGTAGGCGCGGATGGTGCGGTGGGCGAGCTGGGCGCGGATCGTGTCGTTGAGGACGGGTGCGGTGGCGGGGGTGGTCAAGGCTGTGGTGGGGGCGTCGCTCATGACCCGAGCCTATCGGCCCGGCGGCGGGCGGGACCCTCAGCGGCAGTCGTCTTGCGGGCGCGAACCGCGGGTCCCGGCGGCGGGCGGGGCGGAAGTGGGCGGGTCCCGGCGGCGGGCGGGGCGGAAGTGGGCCGGACGAACGGGGTCATCGGGTCCGGCGCCGCGCGGGCGGGGCGGGCAGCGCCGGCGCCCACGAACCAGCTGGGATTCGGGTCCGGCGCCGCGCGGGCGGCGGGCGGCGGCGCCCCGGAGCGGCTCGTCTAGCATGGCGGGGATGCCCTTCTACCGACGCCCCGCCCGCGACCGCCTCGCGCCGCTGGTCCGTTCGGCCGCGCTCACGGCCGGCCGCGGTGCCAGCGCCGCCGCGCCCGGGGTTGGCCCGGACGCCCGCGGGCGGGTGCCGGCCGCCGTCCCCGGCCCCGGGGGCCGCGGCGCCGACGCCCCTTCTCCCGCTCCCGGCGCCGACCCCGACCTCGACCCCGGCCCCGGAGCCCGCGGCGACCGGCCGGCCCTCCGGGTCGGCTACGCCGTCGTCGACCTGGAGACCACCGGCCTGTCACCCGCCACCGACTCCATTATCGAGATCGGACTCGTGCTCGCCGGGCCCGACGGCGTCGCGCAGCGCCGCTGGTCCACGCTCGTCAACCCCGGACCCGGGCCCGATGGCGATATCGAGGTGGGGCCGACCTTCGTCCACGGGCTCGTCGCCGCGGACCTGACGGGGGCGCCGCGCTTCGACGACGTGGCCGACCTGCTCGCGCGGGACCTGGCCGGACGCGTCGTCGTCGCCCACAACGCCAGGTTCGACGTCGGCTTCCTCACCCGGGCGCTGGGCCGCTCCGGGCACCTGGCGCGCGGGGCGCGGGTGCCGCGCATGTGCACCATGGAGTGGGCGCGCCACTTCATGGCCACGCCCTCGCGCAAGCTGATCGCCTGCTGCGAGGCGGCGGGCGTGAGCATCGGGCGGCATCACAGCGCGCTCGACGACGCCGAGGCCGCCGCCGGGCTGCTGCGCCACTACATGTCGGTGGGGCGGCTCCGCGGCGAGGAGCCGGTGGCCTGGGCCCGGTCCCTGTCCGACGCCGAGGGCTTCGGCGGCTGGAGCTGGGACGAGGAGGCGGCCGACGCGCAGGAGGGGCGGCTCGTGCCGCGGACCGGTCCGGGGGTGCTGCGGCGGTAGCTCGGGGGCGCCGTCACGCCATCAGAAGGCCGCTTGGCCTCAGGGGAGGGGCGCCTCAGGCCGCCGCCGTCAGAGGGCGACGAGGAAGCCGTCCTCGTCGACGGGGACGCCGCCACTGGCCTGGGCCAGCAGCACCGCGATGCGCTCAATGAGACCGGTCGCCTTCTCGCGCTCCTGGCGGCGGTCCGGCGTCATGCGCTTGGGGTCCCGATCCGCGGCGTTGACCGGCTGCCAGATCGCGGAGTAGACGGCCGCGCCGTCGCCGGCCCACTTGGCGCCCTTGACCGCCAGCGGCAGCAGTTCGGCGCCGCCGACGCGGACCTCCACGAAGCCCCAGTCCCGGCGCGAGGCGTCCACGGGCCCGGTGATCGCGTACCCGTCCCGGATCTCCTCGAAGACCTCCCCGGCCGCGGCCGCCCGGGCGATCTCCGCCTCCCGCTTGCGGCGACGCTCCTCGGCCTGGCGCCACGCCCGGTCCAGGGCGTCGGCGCCGATGAGCTCGGTCAGGCGCTCCAGCTGGGCCTGGTCCATCTCGCTCAGACCGGCCGCGCCGCTGCCCGCCATCGGCTCGAGCCGCTGGGTCGCCCCGGGAAGCACCCGGGAGAGCAGCGTCTGGGTGGCGTCGGGCGTCAGCCAGACCGGCGCGTAGACGTCGAGGTTCACGCTCGAGGACGGGTCCGGCTGGACCAGGATGCTGCGACGGCGCCGGCTCACCCGGGTCGCGCCATTGGGGTGGGCCGGGTCGCCGCGCAGCAGGAGCGCGCCGGCCAGGCGCCGGGCGATGGCCCGCAGCCGCACGAGGGCGAGCAGCTCGGCCCCCTCCGGCTGGGCCTGCGGGAAGGCGTCCGCCATGGGGTCGATGCCGGTCAGCTCGGGCGGCAGGGGCCCGCCGCGCTGCGGCTTGCACTCCAGGATCATGATCTGGCTCGCCCACTCGGGCAGATTCATGAGGCGCCGCAGGTCGGCGTCGACCGGCCAGGGGCCCTGGAGCTCGACCCCCGGGGACAGCTGGAGGCGCGAGGCCCCCACCCAGCCCGCCTGCGCGTCCTGGGACATGGCCAGCGCCTCGACCTCCTCGGGGGCGACGTCGTCGGCCAGGATGAGGGCGTGGCAGTCGTCGAGCCTGCCCACCGGCAGCATGCCGACGGCGGAGAAGGTCGAGGTGTCGGTGGGAAGGGAGATGGCGAGATCCTGCTCGCTCATGCGGGCTCCTGCTGGTTGTCGGTGGATGTGGGGGTGTCGGCGTCCCCCGGTGGCCCGGGGTCCTCGATGCGGATGCGGCGGAAGGATCGGTGCGAGCGCGACGCCGTCGGACCGCGCTGGCCCTGGTAGTGCGAGCCCGCCGCGCCCGAGCCGTAGGGGGCCTGCGCCGGACTGGACAGGCGGAAGAAGCACAGCTGGCCGATCCTCATCCCCGGCCACAGCTTGATGGGCATGGTCGCCGTATTGCTCAGCTCCAAAGTGACGTGACCGGCGAAGCCGGGGTCGATGAAACCGGCGGTGGAGTGGGTGAGCAGGCCCAGGCGGCCCAGGCTCGACTTGCCCTCCAGGCGCGCGGCGACGTCGTCGGGCAGGGTGATGCGCTCATAGGTGGCGCCCAGGACGAACTCGCCGGGGTGGAGGATGAAGGGGTCGTCGGGGCCGACGTCCACCAGGTGGGTGAGCTCGGACTGCTCGACCGCGGGGTCGATGACCGGGTAGCGGTGATTGTCGAACAGGCGGAACCAGCGGTCCAGCCGCACGTCGATGGACGCCGGCTGGACCATCTGCGGGTCGTAGGGGTCCAGGCGCACGCGACCGGAGTCGAGCTCGGAGCGGATGTCGCGGTCGGAGAGGAGCACGGCCCAATTGTGCACGGCCGATGAGGAGGAGCATGCGCCCGCCCGCCGTGGGCACGGCCCGAGTCGTGACTGCGCCCGGGGTCCGACGCCGTGGAGCGCGCCGTCGGACCCCGGCGCGGATCAGTTGGACGGGGGCGCCCCGCGGGCGTCGACGCCCCGGGGCTGCGCACCGGGCCGGGCGGCCGGATCCTGGTAGGTCTGCTGCTGGAAGCCTCCCCTGGTAGCCGCCCTGCGCGGCGGGGTCGCAGGGCTGGACTCCGCCGCCCGGGCCCGATCCCGGGTAGGAGTCCCGGGAGTGGGTGCAGGGATCAGGGATGCTCGTCATGGTGGTGAGTTCCTCTCGGGCGTTTCCGCCTGGGGGTCGTCGTGTTGTATGCTGCACCCGCGCCTCATTCAGAGGTGAGCGCGGGTGTAGTTCAATGGTAGAACTTCAGCTTCCCAAGCTGACAGCGCGGGTTCGATTCCCGTCACCCGCTCCGCAGGAAAGGCCCGGATCCGCAAGGTTCCGGGCCTTTCATCGGTTTCGTCACAGAGCATCCCGGGCCGGCCCCGTCGGGACCGGACCGGACGGCCGCCGGAGCCGGGTCCGGGCGACCGTCGGGACCGGACGGCCGGGCGGGCCCGGTATGCGATCGAGGTTCTCATCACAAATCCCGACCCGGCTCCGCGCGGGCCGGGATCAGGAGATCAGCGGGACGCCGCGGGCGTCGACGCCCCAGAGCGGCTGTCCGGGCCGGGCGCACAGGATGACGATCCCCTCGACGAAGCCCCACAAGACCGAGACGGGGGCGAGGATGCCGAAGCTGAGCAGGGTGATCAGCAACTGGGCGACCGCCCTGCCGGTGTAGCCCAGGTAGAAATTGTGAGCGCCGAAACACCCCAGGAAGATGCCGAGCAGACCGGCCGCAACCTTCGACTTCCGCCGGAGGGCGTACCGGTACGGGACGTACCGCGGTGGGTACCAGGGGTCCGGGCCGTAATAGGGATCCCGCGGCACGGGGCCCGGGCCGTAGTCGTAGGGAGCCGGACCGTAGGGGCCCGGGCCGTAGTCGTAGGGAGCCGGGCCGTAGGGGCCCGGGCCGTAGTAAGACGACTCGAGCCGCCGGGCGTACATGAGGACGTTGAACAGCCCGGCCGCGGCCCTCAGCTTCCGGTGGCGACGGGTCCGGCGCGGTCCGCGGCGGGAGTAGTCGGGATCCGGCCTGTCGTCGTAGTAGTCGGGATCCGGCCTGTCGTCGTAGAAGTCCTCGACCCGGGGATCCGACCCGTAGTCGTAGGGGCCCCTGGCCCGGGGGGCCGACCCGTAGTCGTAAGGGTCCGGCCTTCCGGCGAAGGGGTCCGCGGCGTAGTCGGCGGCCCGGGGGCGGTCGACCCGCGAGTGGGAGTCGCAGCCCTCCTGAGCGAAGGGGTCGTAGGCCCACGCGATCGGATCCCGATGGGCCTGCGGCCGGGCATCCCCCCAACGCCCTCCTGGCGCCGCGGGGCCCTGGCGCCCTCGGTCGCGGCGATCGCCGCGACCATCACGGCCTCCTCCTACCGCGGGGTCGCGGAATCGGGCCCCGCTCGAACTCGGTCCCGGATATGAGAAGGGATCGAACGTCATAACGCGTTCCTCTCAAACATTTCATACGGGACCATCGTGACGCGCCTCCCGCTCGCGCCTCATCCGAGGCGGGCACGGGCGCACCCACATAGTAGGACGTCGGCTTCCCGGATCGGCAGTCCGGGCCCGGCTCTCATCGCCCATTCCCATGGGAAGAAGTACCCGGAGCCATCGGAACGGGGCTCAGCGGCGCCGTCGGGCCGCCACGAGCAGCAGGCCGCCGATGATCGCCGCGTTGGACAGCGCCCCGGAGAGCCTGGCCGACCGCTTGCGCTCGTCCTCCTCCTTCCAGAAGGCCTGGCCCACGATCGTCGTCGGGACGAGCAGGCCGGCCAGGGTCAGGGCGGAGGTGCGCGGGAAGACCCCCAGCGCCAGGGCGCCGCCGGCGACCGTCATGCCGATGCCGTTGAGCTTGACGAGCTTCTCACCGCTGGCGGAGACCTCGATGCCGTACTCCTCCAGGGCGGCGTCGACCGCAGGGGCGAGCCGGTGCGCTTTCTTGACCTGGTTGATCCCGCCTTTGATGAAGACGGGGGCCATGAGGACTCGGGCGACGGCGCCGACCAGTCGGGACATGAGGACTCCTTCTCTCGCTGTGGCGGCGCTGCGGCCGCGGCCCCAGCCTATCGGCGCCGGCGTCGTTCCCACACCACTCGGAGTCGCGCGACCGTCCACGCGGCGGCGCCGGGCCGCGTTCGGCCGGGGCGCACGGCGAGTCGACCCCTCTGGTTCCGCCCCGCCCCGACCGGGGGCGCAGGGGGAGATCCGCTCCGCGGCCCGCCCCGCCCCGACCGGGGACGCAGGAGGCCGACTCCGCGCCCCGGCTCAGCCCGCCTGCCAGGCCTCCCGGACGGCCAGCAGCGCCAGGGCGGTGGCGGCGACGTCGGTCAGGAACCAGGTGAAGAGCCAGAAGCCCGCGGGCAGCGGCGTGAGCTCGGCGAGGGTGCGGTGGTCCTGGCCGGGCCCGCGCGAGCGCGCGACGTCGCCCAGGGAGTCCCAGGCGCCCAGCAGGAGGGCCAGCCCGACGCCGCCGACGGCGCCCGCGCGCCACTGCCCGCCGAACCACCACACGGCGCCGGTCACGGCGATCGTGAGCGCCACCAGCGCCACCGTCCGCACCGAGCGCGACATGACCAGCAGAACCACCAGTGCGAGAAGACTCACTACGAGGACCGGCCCGGCCAGGCCGCCCAGCGCGGCGACGACCACGAGCGCCCCCAGAACGGCGGGCGCGGGGTAGCCGGCCCAGGTGGTGGCGATCCTCCCCGGACCGCGGGTCCGTCCGGCGGTCACGGCGTGACCGGACAGGTCCTTCTCGACGACGAAGCCCTGGAAGCGCCGCCCCACCAGCACGCCGACGCCCGCGTGCCCCGCCTCGTGGACGATGGTCACCAGGGTGCGCGAGGTGCGCCTCGCCGCCGGCCACGCCACGACGACGGCCACCAGGGCCAGGGCCACCCACAGCACCCTCGGCGCGGCCGCGCCGTCGGGGAGGGCGCGGGACAGGGCGTCATTCCACAGACTGGACCAGTCGATGCTCATGGACCGCAGTCTGCCAGGTCCGGCTGTGGACGCGGGCGGCGGGTGCGGGGGTGCGGCCAGAGTCTCGCCCCGCCGATAGGCTCGGCCCGTGACGACCCGCTCCCCCGCCCCCGGCGGCACGAACGTCCCCGGCGGCACGGCGCCTCCGGGCGGTCGCCGCGCGCCCGCGCCTTTGTCGGCCCGACCGGCCGGCTCGCGGCTCGTCGTGGCCGCCGCCGTCCTCGACTCGCTGACCCGGCCGACGAAGATGCTGTGCGCCGCCCGCTCCTACCCGGCCGAGCACGCCGGGCGGTACGAGCTTCCCGGCGGGAAGGTCGAGCCGGGCGAGCGGCCCGTGCGGGCCCTGGAGCGCGAGCTGCGCGAGGAGATCAGCCTGTCCGTCCGCCTGGGCGCCGAGATCGCCCCGCCCGCCGGGCTGGCGGTGGCGGCGCCGGTCTCCGCCGCCGATTCCCCCTTCCCGGGCGACGACGCGCCCGCCTGGCCCGCCCTGTACGGCTACCGCATGCGCGTGTGGCTGGCCGAGCCCGCCGACCCGGCGCACGGACCGCGGCGGGGGACCTCGCACGAGCAGCTGCGCTGGGCGGGGCTGGGGGAGGTCGGCGCTCTGCCCTGGCTGGACGCCGACCTGCCGGTCCTCGCCTCGATCCTCGCGGCGACGAGGACGTGAGCCGGGTCGCAAGAGCGCCGCGCACCACTTTTATGACGCCGATCGCTACTTCGTCACCTTGTAGGTTAGGGTACCCTCATGCCGAAGATTATAGGGAACTCACTGGCCGAGCATCGTGAGCGGACGCGCAACGCCCTTTTCGAGGCCCTGTCCGCGCTCATGAGCCACCGGTCCTTCGACAAGATCACCCTGTCCGACGTCGCCGCCCGCGCCGGGGTCGGCCGCACCGCGGTCTACAACCACTTCGCCAACAAGGAGGACCTGCTCCTGGCCTTCATGGAGCACGAGACCGCGCGCTACGCCGAGGAGCTCTCGCGCGCCCTGGCGGGCATGGAGGACCCGATCGACCGCCTGCGCGTCTACGTGCGTCAGCAGGCGCTCATCAAGCGCCACTACCACTTCCCCTCCACGGGCCCGCTGGCCGACTCGGTCTCCCGCGGCACGGCGAGCCGGCTGCGCGCGCACGCCGGCCACATGACCCAGATGCTCGCCCAGATCCTCACCGACGCCATGAGCTGCGGGGCGATCCCCCGCCAGGACCCCTCGCAGATGATCCCGCTGGTGCACGCCTGCGTCATGGGGGGCAGGCCGACGCCGTCGGAGCCCCGCGCCCGCGCCCAGTACCTGGCCGCGCTCGACGCCTTCGTGCTGCGCGCCGTCGGGGCGCCGGATCCGCGCCACGAGGTTCCGGTGATCCCGCCCACCCGGGCCTCCGACCCCGCGCACGGCGATCAGGGGCACGACCGCGAGAACATCGCCGCCGCGGGCTGACTCCTCCGCCCCTTCGCGGGACCGCTCCGGTGGTCGCGGGCGCCCGCGGGGGCCGCCGGGCGCGGCGCCGCCGGGACGGACGCCGTAGAAGGCGGCTCCCGCGCGGCTTCCAGGCGCCCGGCGATCTCGCGGATCATGTGACGTTCCCACGGGCCGGGCGAGCGGGCCGGCGAACTACCAGGGACGTCCGCCACTGCCGCCCGGACCCCTGGTGGGGTTGGCGTCCTCGTTGCGCTCCCGCAGCTTGTCGCGCTTGGGATCGCTCGACGAGGGCGACGGCGAGGGCACGGGGCTCGAGGACGAACCGGGCGTGGGGCTCGACGAGGGGCCGGACGTGGGCGTGGGCGACGGCGCAGGCGTGGGCGACGGGCCGGGCGTGGGGCTCGACGAGGGGCCGGGCGTGGGCGTGGGCGGCGGGGTCGGCGAGGGGTCCGACGAGGCCGTGGGCGTGGGCGACGGGCTCGGCTCCGGACTGGGCGGCGGACTCGGCGAGGGGGTGGGGTCGGGCTCCTCGGGCGGCGGAACCACCTCGCACTCCCCCGCCGCCTCGGTCATGGCGGCGCGGCGCGCCTGGGCCTCGGCCGTGTTCCCGGTCGAGACGGCGTTGTACCAGGCGGCCACGTGGACGGCGTAGAGATTGGTGCGCACGAGGCACTCCGGCGCGCCGGGGTCGCGGATCTGGTCGGTGGTGCCGTCCTCGCGCGTGACCTTGACCATGTTCGCCTTCGGCGCCGTCTTGAGCGCCGTCTCCAGGCTGGCCTGCGCCTGGTCGAGCCGGCCGTCCAGGAGCTGGGCGGTGCCGAGGTTGTAGTGCACCCGCCACTTCTCCAGCCACGGGTCGACTCTCGCCACGATCGCGTAGCGGCTGACGGCGGTCCTGTAGTCCTTGTGGATGACGGCGTTGTTCGCCGCCATTGTCATGAGGCTGAGGAAGGCGAGCCAGGCGGCCAGGAGGACGACGATCACCGCCGGGGGTCCGCCCACGAGCAGCATTCGGCGCCGACGGCGCAGCCGGTCGCTCCTGCGGCCCGGGTCCTCGTCCTCGTCCTCGTCCCCGTCGCCGTCCTCGCCCTCGTCCATTCCGACGGCGCCTGCGTAGCGACGCGCCTCCTCCTCGCTCATGCCCCCGGGGCGGAAGCGCTCGGCGGAGGATGCGGGGCCGGTCCCGGCGGCGGAGGCGCCGACCCCGGTCGGGGCGTCCGGCGGGCTCGATGTACTGCTGCTCATCGGACTCCCTCCCCGAGGGCGGTCAGGCGGCGGAGCGCGCGCTCGGCCCGGATCAGCGCCACGAGCTCCCAGATCGCCAGGGCCGACGCCGCAATGCCCAGCGGCCAGGTGAGGTAGCGGACGCGGTTCTTCTTCTCGCGGCCGTCGGTGAGCACCGCGTTGACGTCCTGGCGCGTGAAGTCGCCGGTGGGGACGTCGTCGGACCCGCCGGTGCGCTGGAAGTAGGGCACGCCCAGGGCCTCGGCGACGGAGGCGAGGGCCCGGGTGTCGGGCACGGAGACGGCGGGCTTGCCGGTGTCGGGGTCGAGGATGTACTTGCCGGAGCCGGGGGTGGACGAGCCGTCGAAGGACCGCATCATGCCGCCGGAGGCCGTTCCGTAGCCCAGGACGGCGCCGCCGTCGGTGAGCTCGCCCGCCTTGGCCCACGTCGCCCCGGCCGCGCTGGCATCGGCGGCGCCCTGGCCGTCGTCGGTGGCCTCGCCGTCGGAGAGGATGTAGACCAGTCGCGCGTCCTCGGGGTTCTTCTCCTTGGCCCTGGTGAGGGTCTGGACGAGCAGCGGCAGCGTCCGGTCCAGGGAGGAGCTCTGCGAGCGCTGCGTGATCTCCTGCTGGAGGGAGCCGATCCAGGAGGTGACGGCGTCCAGGTCGCTGGTCAGCGGCAGCTCGCGGGCGGCGGCACCGTCCAGCGCCAGAATGCAGAAGCGGGCCTGCGGCCACGCGTCGCGGATGGCGGTCAGGTCCGACTTGACGCCGTCCAGGCGCGTCCCGCCCCCGGCGGCGGGGCCACCCGCCCAGTCCTCGGCCGCCATCGACCCGGTCCGGTCGACGACGAGGTAGATCTCCACGTTCGACACCTGCGTGGACTCGGTGACGGCGGCGGCGGGCCCCGCCAGGATCAGCACCATGACGAGGGCCAGGCAGGCCCGGCGCCACCAGGAGGCCCGGGCGCCGGGGTCGGCGAGCGCGGAGAAGGCCCAGCGGGCGGACCACCACAGCAGGGCCGCCATGACGAGCGCGACGGCGATCACCAGCGGCCAGGATCCGGGCAGGAGCGGGTCGAACCTCATACTCGCCTCCAGGCGGTCAGGGCCAGGAGCACCAGCACGGCGGCCAGGAGCCCGACGGCGGCGGTCTGGGGCACGTCGGTCACGCGCACCTCGGTGTTCCCGCCGACCTCCTTGATCTGGTCCTTCTCCAGCTCCTTGACCATCTCGGAGGCCGCCTCGGCGTCGTCGACCTCGTAGAACCGGCCGTCGTGGTCGAGGGTGACCCGTTTGAGCTCGTTGCGCGCCCGGGTCATGTCCGCCCTGCTCGTGCTGGGGTCCATCATGTCGGGGTCGGCCCCGTAGAGGGAGAAGAGCCGGATGCCCTCCTGCTGGACGAGATCGGCCGCCTCGCTCAGGGAGTAGATCTGCTCGCCGTAGTCGTCGTAGACCTGGTTGTCGGTGGCCAGGATGATGGAGCGGGAGCGGTCCTGGCCCTGCGCGTCGAAGGCGAGGGCGCACGAGGCCAGGCCGTCGCCGACCAGGGAGGAGCCGTGGACGTCCCCGAAGGTCCCGGCGAAGGTCTCGTAGTAGTCGTTGAAGGCCGGGTTGCCGCGGGTGGGGGTGAAGTCGAGGACGTCGGCGATCTCCTCGAACTGGCCGCGCAGCAGATCGTAGTCGTCGGTCAGGGGGACCATGGTCTGGGCGGTGGCGTTCCACGCGACCAGCCCGACCCGCTCGCCGTCGAAGGTGTCCAGCAGCTCGGAGAAGGTGTCGAGGATCCGCGAGTCGGTGGTGACCATGGATGTGGACACGTCCAGGCACAGGATGATGTCGCGGTTGGCCAGGGCGTCGTTGCGCTCGGCGACTCTCACGGGCCGAGCGGCGATGAGGGCGGAGCAGGTCAGGACGCCGACGCCCAGGAGCGCCACCGCGCCCAGCAGCAGGCGGCGGCGCCGGATGCGCGAGCGCACCGGGGCGCTGGACAGCAGGGGCGAGGAATTGGCCAGGCGCACCGGGGCGGGGCGCCCGCGGCGCCGGCCCTCCGGGCGCGAACGGGTGCGCGATCCCAGTGCCAGCTCGAGAATGATCACAAGGAGCGCCGCGCCCGCGAGCAGCCACGGCAGCCAGGGCATCACCATTGGCGCACCACCTTCCGCGCCTGATCGAGAGCGGTCTGGGCCGCGGCCCGCGGGTCGCGGTCGAAGGAGGGCTGCTCCCACTCCTCCAGGAGCCGGCCGACGTGGCCGAGCGGGTTGTCCTCCAGGTCATGCTCCGGGCGGGGCCGACGGCGCCGCCACAGCTCCTCGAAGGGGTGCAGGCGCACCCCCGCCATCCGGAGGATCTCCTGGGCCGTGGCCGACTCGGCGGGCTCGCCGGTGCGCGCGGCGGCGAAGCCGCGCAGGATCTCGGCGAGCTCGAGGTGGAGGGCGCGCAGGTCGATCTGGCCGTCGTGGAAGCGGGTGGAGCAGGCCTCGACGCGCGCGATCCACTCGCGCCGGTCCGCCGGCGCCATGGGGATGTCGGCCACGGCCCGCGAGGTGTCGCGGCGGGTGGTCATGAGGGTGCCCGCGAACCAGGCGATGGCGATGAGCAGGGCGATGACGGCCGCCACGATCATCCACAGGGGCATGAGGACGGGGCGCGCCACGGGCGCCGCGACGGCGGGCAGCGCGGCGGGCAGGAGGGCCGCCGGCGCCGCGCACGCGCCGCGGCCGGCGCACGGGTTCGCGCGCACGGGACTCACCTCCGCCTCCGGTTCAGGACCAGGCGCTGGCGGGCCAGCAGCTCGGCGATCTGCTCCATCATGACGGCCTCGGAGGTGACAGCGACGTGCTCGATGCGGCGGGAGTCGAGCAGGGCGGCGACCCGCGAGCGCCGGGCCCGCTCCTGGGCGTCGAGCCTGGCGGCCAGGGCCTTGTCCTCGCGCAGGAAGGCGGGCACCTCCCCGGCCAGCTCGATGTCGCGGCGCCGCCCGCGCCCGGGGGCGAGGGCGACGTCGTCGGCCACCTGGATGGCGATGAGCTCGTGCTGGGCGGACAGGCGCCGCAGCCAGTCGACGACCGCGGGGTCGGTGCGCGCGTCGGGGTGGGAGGTGTCGGTGATGAGGACCACGAGGCTGCGGCGCCGGTGCCAGGTGGAGACCCGCTCCAGGACCGCGGACAGCCGGGAGGGCGGCGCCCCGGCGGCGAGCCGCTCCCCGTTCTCGTCCTTCTCCCCGCCGGTGGTCAGCGCGTCCAGTCGGCGGGCCAGGAGGGCCAGGAGCATCTCGGCGTGCTCGGCGCCCGAGCGGGCGGGGCGGTCGACGACGCGGCCCGCGTCGCCGGCGACGAGGGCGACCGGGTCCCCGCGCATGCGCGCCAGGTAGCCGAAGATCTCCGCGACCGCCAGGGCCAGGGCGCGCTTGTCGTCGCCGTCGGGCGCCTGGGCGGCCATGGTGCGCCCGGTGTCCACCGCCAGGATGAGGGGGAGGTTGGACTCGCGCTGGTAGCGCTTGATGACGGGCTGGCCGGCGCGGGCGGAGGACTTCCAGTCGATGTCGGTCACGTCGTCGCCGGGGCGGTAGGGGGACAGGTCGTCGAAGTCCTGGCCGTGGCCGATGAACACGGAGCGGTGGCGCCCGTCGAGCAGGCCGGTGGCCCGCCGCAGGGTGGGCAGCTCCAGGCGGCCGCGCACGCGGGCCAGCCGGGAGGCGCCCCGGGCGGTCCCGGTCGCCCCCGGGGCCCATGCGGTCCCCGGGGGGGAGTCGGCGGAGGTGTCCGTGTCCGTGGCCATGGCGCTCAGGGGGTGGGGACGGCGGAGAAGACGGCGTCGATGATCGTCTCGGGGGCGACGCCGTCGGCCAGGGCGTCGTAGGTGAGCACGAGGCGGTGGCGCAGGACGGAGTGGCGCAGGATGCTCACGTCGTCGGGCGTGACGTAGGTGCGGCCGGCCTGGAGGGCGACGGCCTGGGCGACCTTCATGAGGGCGATGCCGCCGCGCGGGGAGGCGCCCACGCGCACGTGCCGCTCGATGCCCGTCACGGGGCGGGGGCCGCCGCCGCGGGAGGTGTTGATGAGGGCGACGATGTACTGCTTGATGACCGGGTCGACGTAGACGCGCTCGACGGCGCCCTGGAGCCATTCGACGTCGTCGGTGGAGATGGGGCGGGTGGTGATGGGCCGGTCGAAGGAGCCCGAGGAGATGCGGTCCAGGACGTCGGCCTCCTCGGCCGGCTTGGGGTAGCTGAGGACCTCCTTCATGAGGAAGCGGTCCATCTGGGCCTCGGGCAGGACGTAGGTGCCCTCCTCCTCGATGGGGTTCTGCGTGGCCAGGACCATGAAGGGGTGGGGCAGCGGGTAGACGACGCCGCCGATGGAGGTCTGGCGCTCCTGCATGGCTTCGAGCATGGCCGACTGGGTCTTGGCCGAGGATCGGTTGATCTCGTCGAGCAGGACGATATTGGCGTGGACGGGGCCCAGCTGGGTGGTCATCTCGCCGGTGGCGTAGTTGAGGATCTGCGTGCCCACGATGTCGTTGGGCATGAGGTCGGGCGTGCACTGGATGCGGCGGAAGGAGCCGGAGACGGCGGCGGCCAGCGTCTGGGCGGCGGTGGTCTTGGCCAGGCCGGGGACCGATTCGAGCAGGACGTGCCCGCCGGCGATGAGGCAGGAGACGAGGGCGACCCGCAGCCGCTGCTGGCCGACGACGCGCTCGGAGAAGGTGGAGGTGACGCGCTTGAGCAGGGCGCGGGCGCGCTCGACGTCCTCCTCGGGGCTGGTGGTGCGCGCGGCGATCTCGGCGGTGCGCTGGGCCTCGCGGCGCAGCTCGGAGGAGGAGGGCAGGGGGCCGGTGCCCGGGTAGGAGGATCCCGACGCCGCCTTGGGGGCCTGCCCGTAGCCGGGCTCGCGGCGGGCCCGGGAGCGGCGGCCCTTGGAGCGCGCGGCGTCCGGGGACGCCCCGGACGCGGGCGGGTAGGCCGCGGGGGCGTCGGGTGCGGTCCAGGACGGCTCAGAGTTGGTGCTCATTCTTCTCCTCGACGGGCCCGCCCGGGCGGGCGGTGCCACGGGAAGGCTATACGACCGCGGACCCGGCGCCCATGAGATGTGATGGGGAGCGCGGCCCCGGGCGGGCGCGGCGGAGTGCCGGCGCCCTGGGTCCGGGGCGGGCGCGGCCCCGGGCGGCGGCTTCAGTTGGTCTGGCCGTTGGTGAGGTGGCGGCCGATGTAGCCCACGACCACCTTGCCGTAGTCGGGGACGTCGGTGGCGTCGTGGAAGTAGAGGCGGGGAGAGACTATGCCCGCGGTGGCGATGACGAAGTGCCGGTCCATGTACAGGCGCCCGTTGTCGTCGCGGCCGGGGACCTGCTCGGGCACCGGGAAGGTCCTCTCCTTGCGGTAGCGCTGCCGGTTCTCGACCGTCTCCGACTCGGTGGGCTTGTAGCGCCCGCGCGGCACCGTGCGGAAGCCCTCCGGCGGCGCGCTGAGGTACTCGTGGAGGTTGCGCACCGTCACGCTCTCGTCCGCCCGGGCGCGCCCGTAGTCGTTGAGGGCCCGCAGGATGTCCCAGGTCGTGGCGATCCAGGTCAGGTTGTTCTGGTCGTCCAGGTCCAGGGCCCGGTCCCAGTCGCAGGTGAAGTCGACCCGGGGCAGGGCCCGGGCGAGCTCCCCGTTGCCGGCCCAGGTCGCCAGCTCCAGCCAGTCCGAGGGCTGGGCGAGGTCGGGCTCGTCCTCCTCGGGGGTGTCCCACGCCTCCTCGGCGTGGCCGATGCGCGAGAGCACGGTGCGCAGGCGCTGCACCTCCCGTTCGGCCTTCTCCGCCCTGCCCAGGGCGCGGTCCTTGTCGTCCAGGGCGACGGCGTAGTCGACGTTGAGCTCGTCGCGCTCGTCGGTGCGCAGCCGCAGTTCCTCGCGCAGGGCGTCGTCGTCCTGCTCGCGCTTGGCGTCGCGCTGCTCGAGGAGCCTGATCTTGTCCCGGGCCTCGGCCAGCTCCTTCCTCGCGTCGTCCAGGTCCTCATTGCGGTCGGCGAGGCGGGCGGTCAGCTCCTCCACCCGCGCGTGCAGCTCGGCGGGCGCCGTCTCCGGGGAGGCCCCGTCCGCGGCGGCGGCCGGCCCGATCTCGCGCTGCCGGGGCGTGCGGAAGACGATCTCGTCGAAGTGCTGGCCCAGTATCCACAGGTAGCGCCGGGTGCGCCGTTCCAGTTCGCGGTCGTTGGTGAAGGCCCGGATGCGCCGTTCGAGGACCTGCCCGGCCTTCTTGCGGAGCTTGTCGTCGGCGAGGGTCTGGGCGGCCAGGAGGCGGTGGCGGGCGCCGTCGTCGGGCTCCTCGAAGAGGGCCCCCGGGGCGAAGGAGCGCAGGGCCCCGCCGGGCACGGCGTGCTGCGGGCAGACGCCGCCGTTGAAGGCCGACGTCGCCGCCTCGTCGAGGATGTAGGTGGCCGCCTGGCCGACCGTCCCCTTGGTGAGATTGCCTATGAATTTCGTCCACGCCGGCAGGGGGCGGCCCTCGGGGGTCCCCGCCACCAGCACGAGCCCGTGGTGGTCGTCCGCCCCCAGTTCCTCCAGGAGCCCGGGGACGTCCTCGGCGCCGAGGACCTGCGGGCTGTTGCTCAGGCGGATGCCGGCGTCGTCGCACTCGAAGCGCTCCAGCATGGTGCGCACGAACCTCGGCACGCTGGCGGTCTTGGGGCGCAGCGGGTCCTTGGGGGAGGGCGGGGAGTCGGTCTCGACGACGATGAGGCTGCGGTCCCCCAGGCGGGGGCCGCCGGCGACCATGACCTGGCTGGCCCAGGAGTTCGTGCCGTGGCGCTCGACGACGACGAAGCCGAAGACGCGGTCCTCCAGCTCCTCGCGGGTGTCGGTCATGAGGAGCTCGAGCCCGGGGTGGGGCTGCAGCCGCACCCCGGGGGCGAGCGCCCCCAGGCCGTCGGGGCCGAGTTTCTTGCGGTGCTTCTTCTCCGCCCAGTCGACCATGACGTCGCGCACGGCGGGCGCCACCTGGTCGACGGGCCCGTCGGCGCTGAAGGCGCTTCGGTAAGCGAGCATCGTCACTCATCTCCTCGGTCTCGCACGGGGAGGGCCCCGCTGCGGCTCATGCGGTGCGGCCCGCCGCGGGCAGGGGCGCGCCGACCGGGCGAGGTGCGTATACCGCCGTCTTCGCGCCGCGCAATCGGTTCATCCTCGTCAGGGGCGGTGAGCCGGGAGACGGTGGAATGGTGCCGGCTCCCCTCCGAGCGCGTCACCACGGGAGGAACTCGGAGGGCACCAGGTCGCTGCCGCAGGGCTCCTCGCCGGAGGCCCGCGCGTCCAGGCACAGCTCGAACCACTCCAGGAAGCGCAGGGGCGCGCCGGTGGAGGGGTGGACCATGGGCAGGACGCCGCAGTCGTGGGCCACGTCGAAGTACCACACGGTTCCGGCCGTCCCGGGGTCGACGGCGGTGACCACCAGGATCGTGTCCATGCCGCAGCCCTCCGTGCACAGGGGTATCCAGCCGCGGTCGGGCTCGCCGCGCCCGAGGGCCCCCCGGTAGGCCGTCTCGTCCGCGGGGGTCAGCGGGCCGGCCGGGCTGAAGGGGAAGGGGGCGGCGGGGTCGGGTGCGTCGGTCTTGTCCCGGTCCGCCGCGCCGAGCCCGATCAGCCCGTGGTGCGGCCAGTCGCCCGAGCCCGCCACCCGGGTGATGAAGGCGCGGTAGTCCGCGGGCAGGGCGACCCCGTGCCCGGCCTCCCAGGCCGCCACCGCCGCCTCCGGCGCCGGTGGCCGCCACGCGACGGGGTCGGACGGGGGGCGGCCCTCCGAGTCGCGGTGCGACGGGAGGGCCGCCATCTTCTCCTTCACCCGCCGCAGGTCGTCATCCAGGCTCATCACCTCAGGATAACGCCCCGCGGCCGGGGACCGGGCCGCTCACCGCCTGCGGCGGCGCTCGGCCTCCTCCAGGGCGGCGGTGAGCGCCGGCAGGACGCCGGGCGTGCTCAGCGGGCGCTTGGAGGTGCTCAGGCGCGCCAGCGCCTCGGTGCACAGCTCCTCGACGGAGGACCACTCGGGGCTGGTGGCGCGGACCTCGGCCATGAGCGCGGTCAGCTCGCGCGGGTGGATCTCCTCGATGGAGCCCACGTGGTCCAGGGCGCCGCGCCGGTAGGAGGCGGGCACCAGGGCCGCGTCGCGCGTGCGCCACACGAAGTCGCGCTCGTCGATGTAGGCGAAGTCGTCGCCCAGGATCCGGCGGATCCGCTCCTCGCGCGACGGGTCGTCGCCGTCGCCCAGGGCGCGGCTCATGGTGGTCACGAGCCGGTGGCGGGTCAGCGGGGACTCGACGTCGCAGATGGCCCGGGCGATCTCGATGAGCCGGGCCCTGGCCCCGGGGTCGGACTCGGCGCGGTCGAGCAGTCCCGCGTCCAGCTCCCCCTCCGGCTGCCACTCGCGGTAGTCGCCGGGCCTGGTCAGCGCGCCGTCGGGGCCCGTCCCCGCCGCCGCGCCGGGCCCGCCGGCGGCGGCCCCCGGCGAGGGCGGCTGGGCGCGGACGGCGTCGACGAGCCGGGCGACGACGGCGCCGGGGTCGGCCACCCACTCGGGCATCCACACCCGCTCCACGCACCGCCAGCCCATGGTGGCCAGGACGTCGGCCGGCATGAGGTCGCGCTCGGTCACGCCGCCGCGCCGGTTCCACCCGGGCCCGTCCAGGAGGACGGCGACGGCGGGGGCCTCGGGGCGCTCCGGATCCCCCTGGGCGGCGAGCACGAGGTCGATCTCGAAGGCGGAGTGGCCCACGCCGACCCTGACCTCCAGCCCGGCGTCGCGCAGGGCCTCGGCGATCTCGTTGCGGTGCAGGTCGGTGGCGCTGCGGGAGGCCGGCAGCGCCCGGGGCGAGCGGCGGTCGCGGGCCTGCTCCAGGTAGGCGCGCAGGTCCCGCAGCCCCCGGTGCGCCGAGCGCTCGGCGTGCAGGTCCTCCGGGTCGAAGCTGGAGAACACCACGATCTGGCGCCGCGCCCGGGTGATGGCCACATTGAGCCAGCGCTCCCCGCCCTCCTCGCTCAGGGACCCGAAGTTCAGCGGCAGGTCGCCGCGCTCGTTGGCGGAGAAGGTCACCGAGAACAGGATGGTGTCGCGCTCCTCGCCCTGGACGTTCTCCAGGTCCCGCACGAACAGGCCGTCGCGGGTCTCCAGCGCCTCCAGGACCCGATCCGAGCCCGTCTGGCGCAGGAGGTCCTCGATGAGGTCGCGCTGGCGGGTGTTGAAGGCGACCACGCCGATGGAGGGCAGCGCCTGCGGCGAGGCCTCGAAGCGCCGCAGCACCTCGGCGACGACCGCGTCGGCCTCGACCGGGTTGGTGTTGGGCACGACCTCCGGGTGCTCCTCGCGCAGGTCCGCCCCGTAGTACCTGCCGTCCACGCGCCGCAGCGAGATGCCGTGGCCGCCCGGGCCGTCGTCGGGCCCGGCGGCGAGCGCGATGGGGCTGGGGAAGGACAGCAGGGCGCCGTCGTAGTAGTGCTTGTTGGCGAAGGCGATGAGGGACTCCACCCGGCTGCGGTAGTGCCAGGTCAGGCCGCGCCGGGCGACCCCGGCGTCCAGGCACCGGTCCAGGATCGAGTCGCGCTCCTGGGCGGCCGTGACCGCCGGCTCCCCGCCCCCGGTCCTGGGCACGGGGGGCATCTGCTGGGGGTCGCCGACGACGACCACGGTCTGCCCCCGGCCCATGGGCCCCACGGCGTCGGGCACCGTGATCTGGGAGGCCTCGTCGAACACGACGATGTCGACGTAGCGGCTCCTGACGGGCAGGAAGCGGGCCACCGAGTCGGGCGAGACCAGGATGCAGGGGGTGATGGCGGTCACCAGGTCCCCGTAGGTCCCCATGAGGTCCCGGATGCTCAGGTTCCCCTTGCGGCGGCTGATGGCCTCGCGCAGCTCCTCGGCGCGCTCCCCGGCCTCGTCCAGGACGTGGTCGCGGCGGGCGACGACGACGCCGAGCAGCTCGCCGGTCAGCGCCGTGCGCAGGCGCCCCAGGGCGTTGCGGTAGTCGCGCAGCAGGTCGTTGTACCAGGCGACGTCGAAGGAGGCCAGCCCGGTGTCGCGGGCCCGGGCCTCGAAGACCTCGCGCGCCCGCTCCAGCTCGGCCGGGTCGCCCTCGCGGGCCCCGACGAGCGCCTGGCGGGCCCGGTAGTAGGAGGGGGTTTCGCCGTCCTGGTTGTGCAGCCCCTCGCGGTAGCGCTCCAGGTGCCCGCGCAGCTCGCCCAGGCGGGCGCGCAGCCCGGCCGCCTCGGCGGCGTCGAAGTCCGGAACGCGCAGCGCCAGCGCCCGGCTGAGGGCCTTGCGGACCTCGGGTGGGTTCATGCCGTTGTCGTGGAGGTTGAGCAGCAGGTCCCCGATGCCCGCCTCCTCGCGCAGGCGCCGGGCCACGACGTCGAGCGCCGAGGCCTTCTCCGCCACGAACATGACCGTGCGCCCCGTGGCCAGCGCCCGGAACACCAGGTTGGCCACCGTCTGCGACTTGCCCGTCCCCGGGGGGCCCTCCACCACCAGGCTGCGGCCCTCCACCGCGTCGGCCACCACCCGCGCCTGGGCGGCGTCGGCCATCAGCGGCAGGTTCTGGGCGATGGCGTCGACGTCGGAGTCGGCGTCGAGGGGGCCGGCCGGGTCGGCGAAGGGGGCTCCCGACTCGTCCAGGAGGTGGGCGACCAGGGGGTTGTCGGCGATGGTGCGCCAGTCGTCCTCCAGGTCCCGCCACATGCGGTAGGTGGAGAAGCGGAACAGGCCCAGGTGGACGCTCGCCTCGACGGCGTCGTCCCGGCCGCTGGACCCGATCCGGGCGCGCAGGGCGGCCAGGGTGGCCTCGACGTCCACGCCGTGCTCGTCGCGCACGGGCTCGCGCAGCTCGACCAGGTCGACGCCGGTGTCCGCCTCGTAGCGGGCCAGCAGGGAGAAGTTCGGGGTGGGGGCCCCGTCCTTGTCCACGGCGATCGCGAAGATGTCGCCGCCGCGGTCGAGCGTGACGGGGATGAGGATGAGCGGGGAGTGCAGGCGCCGCCCGTCGGAGCTCCACGTCAGGGTGCCCACGGCCAGGTAGAGGTTGTTCGCCCCCGTCTCCTCGATAACGGTGCGGGCCGTGACGGTCATCGACTGCAGGTGCCGCACGAACTCCGCCTCGTCCACGGTCAGGCGGACCCGCCGCTGCTCGTCCAGCAGGGCGGCCCGCTCCTCGGGGGCGGCGTCGCCGGCGGGCAGGAGGGTGATGACGTCGCCGGAGCTGACCATGTCCTCGAAGCCGGGGACCAGCTCGGGGGCCACCTCCATCTCCACGGCGTGGGCGCAGGCGCGGTCGATGAGCGGGTTGCGCAGGGACAGGTCGAGCAGGCTCCGCTTCCAGGCCTCCACGCGCCCGGGCGCCCCGGAGTCCCCGCCGGACTCGGCCCGGTCCCGCGGGGCGTCCGTCACGAGCGGGGCCGGCGGCGCCTCGAGGGGGCCGGCCGGTCCGGCGTCGAGCTCGACGACGAGCCCGTCCTCGTCGCGGCTCAGCTCGGGCTGCGGGCTCACGCCCGCGGTGCGGGCGGTGCCCAGGGGGACGATGAGGACGACGCCGCGCACCGCCTCCAGGGCCCGGCCGCGCTCGGCGTCGTCGAGCTCGTGCAGGTGCACGACGTCGCTGCGCGCCGCCCGGGCCGGGTCGATCAGGCCCATCCGGCCGCCCCCGATGAGGTCGACGGCCTCCTGCGGGGAGGTGGGGTGGACGTCGGAGCCGTCGCGGCCGTAGGCGATGAGGGCCGTGTCGGGGGTGAGCATGAGGGTGGCGGGCACGCCCAGGCGCTCCAGCACGCCGGCCAGGAGCACGGCGACCTCGAGGGTGGTGCCCTCGCCCGCCTCCAGGAGGTCCTCGGCGGTGCGCACCAGGTGGGGCACGGCCCGCCACGCCCCCTCCGTGGGGTTGACGCGCAGCGCGCGCCGGCGCAGCGCCGAGGCGGCCGCGCCCACGAGGGCGTCGGCCCGCTCGGCGCCGGGGGCGCCCTCCTGGGCGTCGGCGGAGCCGGACAGTCCCAGCGCCTCCGCGGCCAGGGCCTCGACGGCGGGCTGCTCGGGCTGGACGAAGGTGGCCAGGGCGGCGCCGGCCCAGCGCTCGCCGCCCACGAACTTCCACTGCCGCGGGGAGAGCACGGTCAGCCCCAGGAACCGGCGCACCGTGGTGCGGCCGTCGGCGGCGCGCAGCTCGACGCGCACGTGGGCGGAGCCGGACTGGGCCACCTGCGCGAGGCTGGTGCGGTTGAGGGTCAGCTTGCGGCTGACGCTCATCTCGGCGCGCGAGGTGTCCCAGCTGAGGTTCCAGGGCTCGACGACCTCGCGCCCGCCGCCGTCCTCGACGACGGTGAGGGTCACGTCGACGGTGCCCAGCCCGGGCTCGGCGACCCCGGCGGCCAGGGTCAGGCGCATGGAGGCGGTGGGCCTGGCCCCGGTGACGGCGTGGGCGTAGCCGAACACGGGGACGTACCTGACCTCGACGCCGACGGCGTCGAAGGGATCGGAGGCGGGGGCGCGGCCGCCGTCGACGGAGCCGGCGAGCTCGGCCAGCTCCTCCTGACCCTCCTGGGCCTGGATCAGGTTCAGGATCTCGCCGACGGCCTGCAGGGCCGCCCGCGTGCGGCGCGCGTCGAAGGGCCGGCCGGCGAGCGCGTCGTCGCGGAAGCGGCGCACCTGCAGCAGCGCGGCCTGCAGTCCCTCGGGCAGGTCGAGGAGGCCGCCCTCGCCGGCGCCGTGGGAGGCCAGGATGCGGATCTGGGTGGACAGGTCGGCCAGGTCGGGGACCTCCGGGGCGGGCTCATTGCCCTCCAGGAGTGCGCGCAGGGTCTCAGGGGTGCAGTGATCGCCGAGAGCGGAACGCAGATAGCGCTCCAGCTGAGCGGGCAGGATGCCGAGGAGACCTCGCAGGACGAGGTCGCGGTTGTCAAGCTTCATAGTGGCACTAAATGGGGGTCGGGGGCGGCACTTACCTCAAGCCTAGACCGGGGCGGACGCGGTCCTGAGGACGGCCGCGGCTGGGCGCAGCGGACCGATGCCCGAAGATTACAACCCGATCTCCCCCGAAGTCGCGGAGGCGGCTCACAGATCCACGGAGGCCCCGGTCACGTGCGCCCCCGATCCGACCTTCGACCCGGGCCGGGCCGGGTCCCGGATCGGTCTTCGATTCGGGCCCCGGCCCGGGCCCGTCACGCCTCGTCCCCGGCCTCGACCTCCCTCAGGGCGGCGGTGAGCGCCGTCAGGACGCCGCGGGCGCTCAGCCTGCGCCTGCGCGCGCTCAGGCGCGCCAGCGCCTTGGTGCACAGCTCCGTGGAGGAGCACTCGGGATGGTTCGCGCGGACCTCGGTCATGAGCGCGACCAGCTCGCGCGGGTGGATCTCCTCGATGGAGTCCACGTGGTCCAGGGCGCCGCGCCGGTAGGACACCGGCAGCAGCGAGGCGTCGTAGGTGCGCCACACGAAGTCGTGCTCGTCGATGTAGGCGAAGGATCCCCCCAGGACCTTGCGGATCCGCTCCTCCCGCGAGGCGGCGGTGCGCGACAGGCCGAAGGCGCGGCAGATCTTGACGATGAGCCGGTGGCGGGTCAGCGGGGCCTCGACGTCGCAGATGGCCCGGGCCATCTCGATCACCTCGGCCCTGGCCCCGGGGTCGGTCTCGGCGCGGTCGAGGATGTCGCGCGGGTGCACGCCCTCGGGGGACCACGAGCGGTAGTCGACCGGGCCGTCCGGCGCGTCAGAACCGTCCGGCGCGTCAGAACCGTCCGGCGCGGCAGGGCCGTCCGGCGCGTCAGAACCGTCCGGCGCGTCCCGTTCCGCGGTCGGGTCGGAGCGCGGGGCGGGCCGGATGGCGGACGCGGGGCCGGGACCGGCATCGGCGGCGGTATCGACGTCGGGCGCCCGGGTCGCCCCGATCGCCGCCGCCGCGGGCGTCTCAGCCGCCGCCCCGGGGGCTTCGGCCGCCGCCGCGGGCGCGGCGGCCCGGGTCGCCTCCTCGGCCATCGCTCCGTCCGCCGCCCCGGCCGGGACGGGCGGCGCGGCCGCGGCGGACGGCTCGGGGCGGGGGCGCCGCGCGGGCTCCCCGCCAGCGGCCGCCACCAGCCGGGCGACGACGGCGTCGGGGGCGGCCGCCCACTCGGGCATCCACACCCGCTCCACGCACCGCCAGCCCATGTCGGCCAGGACGTCGGCCGGCAGCAGGTCCCGGTCCATCACGCTGCGGCGCCGGTTCCACCCGGGCCCGTCCAGGAGGACGGCGACGGCGCGGTCAGCCCGCCCCGGGACGGTGAGCACGAGGTCGATCTCGAAGGCGGAGCGGCCCACGCCGACCCTGACCTCCAGCCCGGCGTCGCGCAGGGCCTCGGCGATCTCGTTGCGGTGCAGGTCCACGGGGCTGCGGGAGGCCGGCAGCGCCCGGGGCACCCGCCGGGCGCGCGCCTGCTCCAGGTAGGCGCGCAGGTCCTTCAGCCCCCGGTGGGACGAGCGCTCGGCGTGCAGGTCCTCCGGGTCGAAGCTGGAGAACACCACGATCTGGCGCCGCGCCCGCGTGATGGCCACATTGAACCGGCGATGGCCGCCGGCGTGGCCCAGGGACCCGAAGCTCAGCGGCATATCGCCGCGCTCGTTGACGGAGAAGGTGAGGGAGAACAGGATCGTGTCGCGCTCCTCGCCCTGGACGTTCTCCAGGTTCCTCACGAACAGGCCGTCGCGCGCCCCCAGGGCCGCGATCACGCGAGCCGGCCCCTTCCTCCTCAGCTCGGCCTCGATGAGGTCGCGCTGGCGGGCGTTGAAGGTGACCACGCCGATGGAGGGCACCGAATCCGGCGAGGCCTCGAAGCGCCGCAGCACCTCGTCGACGACCTGACGGGCCTCGACCGGGTTGGTGTTGGCCTGGATCCCCGGGTACCTGACTCGCGCTCTCGACCCGTAGTACCTGCCGCCGTTCACGCGCCGCAGCGAGATGCCGTGGCCGCCCGGGCCGTCGTCGGGCCCGGTCAGCGCGACGGGGCCCGGGAAGGACAGCAGGGCGCCGTCGTAGTAGTGCCTGTTGGAGAAGGCGATGAGGGACTCCACCCGGCTGCGGTAGTGCCAGGTCAGGCGGTGGCGGGTCACGTCGGCGTCCAGGCACCGGTCCAGGATCGAGTCCTGCTCACCGCCGCGCGCGCCCTCCAGGTCCCCGCCGGCGCCGGACGGGACGGCCGGCGGCATCTGCCGGATGTCGCCGACGACGACGGTGGAGCGGCCCCGCCCCATGGCCCCCACGGCGTCGGGCACCGTGATCTGGGAGGCCTCGTCGAACACGACGATGTCGACGTAGCGGCGGTGGGCCGGGAAGAAGCGGGCCACCGAGTCGGGCGAGACCAGGACGCAGGGGGTGATGGCGGTCACCAGGTCCCCGTAGGCGTCCATGATCCCGCGGATGTCGCTGCCCCTGCGGCGGTCGAGCTCGTGGCGCAGTCTGTCGGCGCGCGGCCCGGCCCCGTCCAGGACGTGATCGCGGCGGGCGAGGACGACGTCGAGCAGCTCGTCGGTCAGCGCCGTGCGCAGGCGCTCCAGGGCGTCGCGGTAGTCGTGCAGCAGCTCGGCGTGACGGGACGGGTCGAAGGCGTTCAGCCCGGTGTCGCGGGCCCGGGCCTCGAAGACCTCGCGCGCCCGCTCCAGCTCGGCCGGGTCGCCCTCGCGGGCCCCGACGAGCGCCTGGCGGGCCTCGTAGTAGGACGGGCCCTCGGCCCCCGGCGCGTGCAGGCCCTCCCGGTAGGCCCCCAAGTGCCCGCGCAGTCCGGCCAGGCGTCCGCGCAGTCCGGCCAGGCGGGCGCGCAGCTCGGCCGCCTCGGCGGCGTCGGAGCCCGGCGCGCGCAGCTCGAGCGCGCGGCGCAGCGCCCTGCGGACCTCGGGGGGCTTCATGCCGTTGTCGTGGAGGTTGAGCAGCAGGTCCCCGATGCCCGCCTCCTCGCGCAGGCGCCGGGCCACGACGTCGAGCGCCGAGGCCTTCTCCGCCACGAACATGACCGTGCGCCCGCTGGCCAGGGCCCGGAAGATGAGGTTGGCCACCGTCTGCGACTTGCCCGTCCCCGGGGGGCCCTCCACCACCAGGCTGCGGCCCTCCACCGCGTCGGCCACCACCCGCGCCTGGGCGGCGTCGGCCTTCAAGGGCAGGTTCTCGACGACCTCGTCGATGGCGACCGGGGCGGACGGCGCCACGCCCGCCGGGTCGGCGAAGGGGGCGCTCGGATCGCCCAGGAGGTGGGCGACCAGCGGGTTCTCGACGATGGTGCGCCAGTCGTCCTCCAGGTCCCGCCACATGCGGTAGGTGGAGAAGCGGAACAGGCCCAGGTGGACGCTCGCCTTGACGTCGTCGTCCCGCTTGTGGGTCCTCAGTCTGGCGCGCACGCGCCTGAGCGTGGCCTCGATGTCAATGCCGTGCTCGTCGCGCACGGGCTTGCGCAGCTCGACCAGGTCGACGCCGGTGTCCGCCTCGTAGCGGGCCAGCAGGGAGCGGTTGGGCGTGGAGGCGCCGGCCTCGTCCAGCCCGACCACGTAGGCGTCCCCGTCCCCCTCCCGCACCAGCGTGACGGGGATGAGGATGAGCGGGGAGTGCAGGCGCCGCCCGTCGGTGCGCCAGACCAGGGAGCCCACGGCCAGGTAGAGGTTGTTGGCCCCCGTCTCCTCCAGGGTCGTGCGGGCGGAGGCGGCCAGGGCCGGCAGGCGCCGCTGGTAGTCCCGGGCGGCGAGGTCGACGCCGACGATCCGCTCCTCGGTCAGCATCGCGGTGCGGGACTTGGAGCCGCCGGGCGTGCGGGGGCCGGCGCCGCGCGAGACCAGGGTCACCAGCTCGCGGGAGTTGATGATGTCCTCGAACCGGCCGATGAGCGTGGACGGGACGAGCAGCTCGACGGCGTTGCGCGGGGTGCAGTCGATGAGCGGGTTGCGCAGGGACAGGTCGAGCAGGCTCCGCTTCCACTCCTCGATGGTCGGGTGCGTCGGGGCGTCGGGCGCCCCGGCGGCCGGCCACCGGGCGTCGGGGGGCGGGGCCGCGGTGATCGGGCGGCAGACGTCGGCGTCGGGGGCGGGCAGCTCGACGACGTCGCCGTCCTCGTCGAGCTCCAGCAGGGGCTGGGGGGACGCGCCCCGGCCCCTGGCGGTGCGGATCGGCACCGCCAGGACGAGGTCGGACAGATCCTTCAGGGCCAGGGCGCGCACCCGGCCGGTCAGCTCGTGGAGGGCCGCGGCCGACCTGCGCAGCGCGAGCTCGGGGTAGACCAGTCCCAGGGTCCCGTCGCGGGCGAGCTCGGCGGCCTCCTGCGGCGAGGCCGGGATCCGCTCGGCGTCCTCCTCGTCGCGCCAGTAGCCCAGGAGGGCGGTCTTGGGGGTGAGCAGGAGGACGGCGGGCACGCCCAGGCGCTCCAGGGCGCCGGCCAGGAGCACGACGACGTCGAGGGTGGTGCCGGTGCGCGCGCTGAGGAGCTCGGCGCCGGTGCGCACCGAGTGCGGTCCGCGGTCCCAGGCGCTGCCGACGGCCTCGATCTGCGGGCGGCGCCGTCGCAGGGCGGCGCACGCCGCCGCGACGAGGGCGTCCAGCCAGGCGGCGTCCCCGCCCGCGTCCCGGTCCGCGTTCTCGCCCGCGCCCGAGTCCCCGACCCGGCCCGCGCCCTCGCCCACGAGCCCGAGGGCCTCGGAGACGAGGGCCTCGACGGCGTCCTGGCCGGGCTGGACGAAGGTGGCCAGAGCGGCGCCGGCCCAGCGCTCGCCCCCGGCGAGCCGCCACTGGCGCGGGGGCAGCACGGTGGGGCCCGGGAACCGGCGCACCGTCGTCGCACCGTCGTCGCCGCGCAGCTCGATGCGCACGTAGGTGGAGCCGGGCCGGGCCACCTGGAGCAGGGCGGCGCGGTCCAGGACGAGGGCGCGGGTCTCGTTCAGCTCCGGGGCGGAGGCCCGCCAGGTCAGGCGCCAGGGCTCGGTGATCTCGTGCATGCCGTCGTCCTCGATAATGGTCAGGACCACCTCGATGGGGCGCGGGTCGGAGGAGGCCCGGTCCCGGGACAGGCGGATGGACACGGCGGGCCGGACGCCCGCGACGGCGTGGGCGTAGCTGACGACGCCGATGCGCTCGAGCTCGCCGCCGACCTTGACGCGGACGGCGTCCAGCGGGTCGCGGCGGGGGCCCCGGCCGCCGTCGACGGCGCGGATGAGCCCGCGCAGCTCGGCGTGGCCGGACTCGGCGCCGATGATCCGGAGGGTCTCGCCGACGGCGTCGAGGGCGGCCAGGACCCGGTCGGCGGACAGGGAGTCGGCGCGGACCGCCTCGTCGCGGAAGAGCTGCACCTCCTCGAGCGCGGCCGTCAGGCCCTGGGGCGGGGGCGGGAGGCGCCCGTCGACGTCGCGGGCGGTCAGGATGCGGATCTGGGTGGACAGGTCGGCCAGGTCGGGGTCGGGGACCTCCGGCGCCGTGCCGTCGGCGGTCAGGAGGCGGCGCAGCTCCTCGGGGGAGGTGCGCTCGCCCAGGACGGAGCGGGTGTAGCGCTCCAGCCGGGGCGGCAGGATTTCGAGGAGCCCTTTCAGGGCGAGATTGCGGTTGTCGAGCTTCATGAGGCCATCGAGTGAGGGATGCGGGATGCGGGTGCCCCGCTCCTCGGGGGCGCCGGTGGGGGGCCGGCGCGACGTCGGAGGGCGGCCGTAGTGGGGCGGACGCGGCCGACAACCAGGGTACAGCCTCCACGCGACGGCGTTGCCAGAATGCGCCATCCGCGTCCCGGGCGGGCCGGGGCCCGGGGCCGATCGGGCGAGTAGGCTTGCCGGGCCCGGACGGCGCCGGCGGGCCGGAGGCCGGGGGGGCGGAGGCGCCAGCGGGCCAGGATCTGGCCCGCCGTCCGTCTGAGCCCCGCCTCCGCCGCCGACCGCATCCCTGGGTCCTTCACCCGCGCTGGATCCTTCGCCGTCGCGCCGACCCCCGGGGGAGTCGAATTGGTGATGTCACCTCAGCTCGCATCGCGCCAGGTGGGCTCGCGAGAATCGAGCGCAGGTGGATTCCGTCGCGCTGGGCTCGCACGGCGCGAGGTGGGGCGGATTCTGTTGCGCTGAGCTCGCATTACGCAAGCCGGGTCCGGGTCCGCGCCGGCTCGTAGGCGACCGCACCGACCCGGGAGGCGTCACAGATCCGGCACCGGTCCCCGCCCCGTGGGTGCGCCGAACCGTCTGCTACGCCTCTTTTCCTCCGCTACGCCCTTTCACCCTCCGCTACGCTCCTTTTTCCCGTACAGCAGAGGGTGCAGAGGCGTAGTGAAGAGAAAAAAGCGTAGCAGAGGGGGAGAGGCGGGGCGCGTCTCTCATTGAGCCTTTCTCACCGGGTCGCCGGAGATGTTCCGGAGCGGGACCTGCGCCGCGGTCCGCAACGACCTCGACTGACCCCTTCCTCGTCGAGACGTGCACTTTGCACTCGAGAATGACGGTTGGAACTGCATGTTCGAGTGCGAAGTGCACGTCTCGACGTCAGGGGGTGGCGTCCAGGGGCCGTCGTCGCGACCCGTGCCGCCCATCCCGGAGTCCATGGCGGCGCAGTTTGTCCAAATCTGTTGCAAAGGCCCCGATCGCGCCAGGACGCTGAAGAAGAATCGTTGATATTCCGCAGTTCTTATCGCGGCCGATCCCGGTCCGGGGCGCCTTTGCAACAGATTTGGACACGCCCCCGACCCGGACCGCCACAGGAGTCCCACCAGCACCACCCCGGGCGAGTCAGGCCGCGTACAACAGAGGCCCGCCCGCGCGGCGCCCCACCCGCGCCATTATGACGCTCCTGGCCAGTCCGGGGACCTTCCTGGTGAGAAAGGCTCAACGTGAACTGAGGTGACATCACCGAATCGACTCCCCCGGGGCCGGCGCGACGGAGGGACCCGGCGCGGATGAGAATCCCAGCCAGGGAACTCGGCATGCCGGTCGCCGAACTCAGATATATTCGAAGCACACCCGCCAGCGCCCCAGGAGACGAGACTCATGCTGCTGCCGACCGAGGAAATTGACCCCGACCAGGCCCTGCTGAGCGTGGGCGCCACCCTCATCTCGCTGCTCGAGGCGCCGGCGACGGTCTCGGACCTGTGGGAACGGTTCCGTCAACACACCCGGCGCACGGGCTGTCACGCGAGGGTCACCTTCGACTGGTTCGCGCTGGCCCTGTCCATGCTGTTCACCCTCCAGGTCGTCAGGTGGAATGATGATCAAGAACTGGAGCGCTGCCATGCTCCTGCGTGAGGCAGAAGCCTCGACAAGAGATCGCGGCGCCCCGATCTCGATAATCACGCATTCAGAGCAGCGCTGGAGCTGGACGGCGGCTGCGCCGCATTCGTCTGACGGCCGGACTCGGCGTCATTGCTCCCGGCTCTCCCGCCCGGCGGGCGCGGGCCAATGACATTGCGGCGCCCGGCCGCCCTTTGCGGGGCGCCCCGCCCGGTGGGCGCGCGGGCCCACGCCGATGGAGGTTACGGCAATCTGGGCGGCAGTCCCCCGCCCGGTGGGCGCGCGGGTCCACGGTTGCCCGGTCCGGTTACCGGCCCGGCTTCCCTCCCCGCCAGGCAGGCCCCCACCGGCTGCTGGCTCCCGGCTGCCGCTCACCGGCGTCGGCGCACGATCTGGGCGATGAGTTCGCGGCTGCAGCCCAGGGCCCGGGCCAGCGCGGTGTAGGACCAGCGCTCCGGCTCGGCCCGTCGGAGCCTGTCGATGATCTCGTCGCGCTCGGCCCGGTAGCGCGCGGCCTCGGCGTCGGCCGCCAGGGCCTTGGCATGCAGCTCGGCGGCGCGCGCCGCCAGTGGGTCGGACGAGCCCGCGGTCCGGTCCGGGTGCGCATGAGAGGGGTCGGACGAGCCCGAGGCGCGGACATGTCGGGCCGGACCGGCGGCACTGGCGGGATCAGCCCCGTCGCCCCCGCCGGCCGCGCGAGCGGCATGAGGGGGGTGGGCGCCACTTCCCCGGGCGCCCGCCCCCCTCATGCGCACCCGGCGCAGCGGGTCAGAGGCCACGCGCGAACCCCGTGATGAGGCCGGGCACCGCGGCGTCGAAGCCGACGACGTCGAGCATGCCCGCATCGTCCGGGTCGGCGATGGAGAAGCCCGTCGACGTCATGGCCACCACGATGAGCCGGGCGTCGATGCCGCTGCGCTCCCGGTAGCGGCGCAGCGCCTGATGCGGGTGGATCTTGCCGGCCCAGGTCTCGTTGTCGGTGTAGATCACGAAGGCGTCGACCTCCAGGCCCTGCTCGGCGGCGTAGAGCATAGGCAGGGCGCAGTCCGTACCGCCGAAGGGCGTGGCGTCCACCACGGCCAGGGCGTCGTCGAGGCGACGGCGCGGCGAGATGCCCAGGGGCACCAGGCCGTCGAAGCCCCGGCCCCGACCCCGACCGACGGACGAGGAGAAGGCGTAGGCCGCCGCGCCCGGCTCGGTGGCCAGCTGCACCAGGGTCAGGGCCGCCGACGCCTCGCGGGCGGTGATCGCCATGCCCGAGGCCGGGAACCTCATGGACCCGGAGACGTCCACGGCCAGCATGAGGCGCTTGCCCGCGGGCTCGACGGCGCCGAAGGCCGCGTAGAAGGCCGCGTCCAGGGCGTCGGCGACCCGCGCCGTCGGCTCCCAGGTCGCGGTGCCGCGGTAGGAGGCGCCCGAGGCGTAGGTGCGCTGGGCGACCAGCACGTTGACGGGGTGGACGCGCGCGGCCCGCAGGCGGCCCGAGTCGGTCAACTGCGCGCAGACCTCGTCGGTGCGCCCGCCCATGGCGGGCAGCAGGCCCAGGCGGGTCAGGCGCGGCAGCTGGCGCATGAGCGCGGTCATGGGCACTCCGACGTCGAGCAGGGCCTCCCACACGGCTGGCTCGCTCAGGGCGGCGTCGGGCAGCATCTCCCAGGTCAGGCGGTAGTCGCGCACGAGCCGCGACCAGGCGCGGGCGCCGTCGGCCTCCTGGGCCTTGATGAAGCCCTCGATGAGGGAGGGGACGGCCTCGCCGACCGTGCCGTGGGCGATCCAGTCGAAGGTGGCGCGCACGGCCCGCTCGTCAGTGCGCGGGTGCGCCAGGCGCAGCAGGTCGCGGTGCGTCCAGCCCCCGCGCTGGCGGTACTTGACCGCCTGGTAGGCGAGCCGATCGACCGGGCGGGCGGTGTACCAGGAGCCGACGGCGCGGCGCAGGCCCCGCCCCCAGCCGCGGAACTGCTCGACGTACTCGGCGAAGGTCAGCAGGTGCGATCCGGTGCGGGCGACCTTCGGCAGCGCCTCCAGGGCGGCTTCGCGGGTCTGCGGCACCGAGGCGGCGTGGGCCAGGGCGAACAGGGCGGGGTTTTGCTTGGGCGCCGCGCCGCTGGTCGAGACCTCGACGATCGTGTCCACCAGGGTGCGCGGGTCGGCGGCGGCCATCCGCTCCAGGACCTTGGCGTTGTCAATGGCCAGCGTCTGCGCGTTCGTGTAGTAGGTGCCGCCGTCCGCGCCCAGGATGAGGAAGCGGCGCAGGCGCGCGGCGTCGTCGAGGGCGAAGACGTAGCCGCCGGCGGAGTTGGGCACCTGGCCGGCACTGGCCCGCCGGTGCTGCGGCGTCTCCCGGGTGCCGATGCTGCGCAAGATGTCCATGCCTCTCCCTTCGGGTGTCTTCTGCCTACGACTGATGGTCGGCGGGCGCGCACGAATGGGGCCGGTGAGCCCCGCCGTCCGGCGGGGGATCGGTCGTGCCGCCCGCAACGATGGCCGACCGGCTTCGGCGTCGCCGACGGCGCCGCGCGCGAGTGCCGAGCGAGCGCCTGCCGAGATGTCTGCGCGGATGCCGGAGCGGGCGTGTGATGGCCTCCGGACCTCCGGTGAAGGAGGGTTTCTGAACCAAAATCAGGGTAACCGAAGAGCCTCCGGCCCGTTCGCGGCATCCGCGCAGGTCGGCTCGCGCCGACACCCAGGAGTGTAGACCCCTACATACCCGCGGCGCAAGGCGCCCGGGAGGAATGAGTGGCGTGTCGCCGGTCACAGCACCAGTCCGGCGAGCCAGGACCCAAGCAGAGCGATCTGACCCGCTCTTCGGCGGAATATCACTGCTCATAGTCAGAGTTCAGCGGCATCGCCGCCACCGGCTTCGCCGAGACCCTGGTCCTGGCCGATCAGGCCGGGGCTTCGGCGTCCGTGTCGTCGGGATCGGGCGGCGGGTCGAGCAGGGCCTCGGCGTCCTCATCGCGTCCGACGGCGCGATAGGCGGCTGCGAGGTTGTCCCTGAAGATTCTGGTGTGGGGGTGGTCGGGGCCCAGGATGCGCAGGGCCTCGGTCAGGTTCTGCTCATACAGGTCGATGGCCTGGTCGAGTCTGCCCGCGGACCGGTAGACGTGGGCGAGGTTGTTGCGGAAGGTGAGGGTGTCGGGGTGGTCGGGCCCCAGCACGCGCAGGGCCTCGGCCAGGGTCCGCTCGAGCAGGCCGCCGGCCTCATCGAGCCTGCCCGCGGACTCGTAGGTGACGGCGAGGCCGCCCCGCGAGGTGAGGGTGTCGGGGTGGTCGGGTCCCAGGACGCGCTCGCGGTCGGCCAGGTTCCGCTCGAACAGGCCG
>NZ_AUBL01000025.1 GCF_000429225.1 Actinomyces dentalis DSM 19115 | reverse complement strand
CGCCGAGACGTGCACTTCGCACTCGAGCGGGCACTTTTAACTGGGCGGTGTCAGGGGGTGGTTGCACCATTACGGGTTCGGAGGAGTGATCGATGTGCCTCGTGGGGTGAGGGTCGCTGATGAGGTGCGCCTGCGGGCGATGGAGCTGATTGCGGATGGCTGGTCGGCGTCCGCGGCGGCTCGGGAGCTGGGCGTGTCGCACACGGCGGTGCAGCGGTGGGCTCGGGGGGCGGGCGTGGGACTGGCGATGGGGGCCGTGGGTGGAAGCGCCCTGGCGGCCGCCCGGCGCAGGCGGGCGGTGTTCGAGGCCTGGGCCGCCGGGGCCGGGCGGGCCGGGGCCGCCCGGGCCGGGGGCGTGTCGATCAGGACCGCGGGCAGGTGGTTGCACGATACGCGTATGAGCACCCCCGCCCGCCCCGTTGCCGCCGTCGAGTCCGCGCATGGCGGTGAGGTCCTGCGCCGAGGGCGGCGCGGGGGCGCCCTGCGGCCATCGGATCACCGGGGACCCGACGCGCGGGTGTCGGGGCGCGCCGGTCGGGGCCTGCGCCTGGGGGCCGGTGAGCGGGCCATGATCGCCACGGGCCTGGCGCAGGGGGACTTGGGCCGCCCTCATCGCCCGCCGGATCGGCCGGTGCCGGCAGACCGTGTCCCGCGAGATCCGCCGCGGGGCCGGCGTGGGGCGGGGTCTACCGCCGGGCGGCGGCGCAGGCCGCGGCCCGGGCGCCCTTGGCCCGCCCCAAGATCCGCAAGCTGGACGCCGATCCGGCCCTGCGCGAGCGGGTCGTCGACCCGCCCGGGGGATCGGGCCGGTCCCCAGGCAGATCGCCGCCCGTCTGCGGTTCGAGAACCCCGATGATGGGAGCATGCGCATCTGTCACGAGCAGATCCACCCAGGGGCCCGGGTGCGTCCAGGGCGCCGGCAGCCTGCGCGCCCAGTTGCGGGTGGAGGGGGCCCTGCGCACCGGACGCACCCGCCGCATCCCCCGCTCCCCACTGGCCGGACTGCCCAAGCCCAGGGGCAAGAGCTGGATCCAGGGCGCCACCATCAGTCTGCGCCCGCCCCAGGCCGACGACAGGGCCGTCCCCGGGCACTGGGAGGGAGACCTGATCATCGCCAGGCGACCCCCGGCAGCGCCCTGATCACCCTGGCGGAGCGTCGCAGCCGGTTCGTACTGATCACCCGTCCGGCGGCGGGCCACCGCACCCGCACCGTCACCGATGCCCTCAAGAGCATGGTCGACTCCCCGCCCCGGGCCGTGTACTCCACCATCACCTGGGACCAGGGCGCGGAGATGGCCGGTCACGCCGCCTTCACCCTCGCCACCGACATCAAGGTCTACTTCGCCGATCCTCACAGCCCCTGGCAGCGTCCCACCAACGAGAACACCAACGGCCTGATCCGCGAGTACTTCCCCAAGGGCACCGACTTCAACAACGTCACCGACGCCCAGGTCCAGGCCGTCCAGGACCAGCTCAACCGCCGCCCACGAGAAGTCTTGAACGGACAGACCCCCACCGAGATACTGGACACCATCATCAACGGTGCAACCACCCCCTGACACCGCCCTGCACTCTCGAATGCAAACTGCACCTCTCGAATACAAACTGCACCTCTCGAATGCAGAATGCACATCTCGACGAGCACAGGACCGACCCGCTCCCGCGGTCGTCGCCCGACCCGCGGCGCTTGCCCACGACCACGCCCGCCCGTGCACGACTCCCGGCGGGAAGGCGCTGATATTCGTCACTCACGACGCGCGGACGAGGATGTTCATCGGGAACATCCCGCCGGGCGTCGTGCTCATGATCGAGGAGCCCGCCATGTTCTTCACCTTCATCGGCGCCGGGGCCCTGGCGGCCCGCGAGACTACTCGAGCTCGAAGGCCCCGGTGTAGAGCCGGTAGTAGGTGCCGCGCCGCTCCATGAGCCGGTCGTGGCCGCCGCGCTCGATAATGCGCCCGTGGTCGAGGACCATAATGGCGTCGGAGTTGCGGACCGTGGACAGGCGGTGGGCGATGACGAACACCGTCCGCCCCTTCATGAGATTGTCCATGCCGGCCTGGACGAGGGCCTCGGTGCGCGTGTCGATGGAGCTCGTCGCCTCGTCGAGGATCATGACCGGCGGGTCGGCGACGGCGGCGCGCGCGATCGACAGCAGCTGCGCCTGCCCCTGCGAGAGGTTCGAACTGCCGCCCGAGATCACCGTCCGGTAGCCGTGGGGCAGGCGGCGGATGAAGCCGTCGGCGTTGGCCAGTCGCGCCGCCTCGATGCACTCCTCGTCGGTGGCGTCCAGGCGCCCGTAGCGGATGTTGTCCATGACGGTGCCCGTGAACAGCCGCACGTCCTGGAGGACGACGCCGAGCGAGCGGCGCAGATCCGCCTTGGCGATCTTGGTGATATTGATGCCGTCGTAGCGGATCTTGCCGTCGTCGAGGTCGTAGAAGCGGTTGATCAGGTTCGTGATCGTCGTCTTGCCGGCGCCGGTCGCGCCGACGAAGGCGATCTTCTGCCCCGGTTCGGCCCGCAGGGAGACGTCGTGGAGGACCTCCTTGACGCCGTCGTAGGAGAAGTCGACGTGCTCCATGACGATCTCGCCGCGCAGCCGCGTGTACGTGACCGTGCCCTCCGCCCGGTGGGGGTGGCGCCAGGCCCACACGCCCGTCTTTCGGTCGGCGGGCTCGACGCCGCCGTCGGCCGTCTCGACGGCGTCGACCAGGCCGACGTACCCGTCGTCGTGCTCGGGCTCCTCGTCGATGAGGGCGAAGACGCGCCCGGCGCCGGCCAGGCCCATGGCGATGAGGGCGACCTGCTGGGAGGCCTGGTTGATGGTCTGGGAGAGCTGGCGGACCATCGTCAGGTAGGACACGATGATGCCGACGGTGATCGCGCCCATGCCGGCGAATCCGATATTGGTGACCCGCAGCTGGATGAGCAGGCCGCCGACCATGGCGATCAGGACGTAGAGCAGGTTGCCCATATTGCCCACCACCGGGCCCAGGAGGTTGCCGTACCGGTTGGCCCTCTCCGAATCGGAGAAGAGCCGCTGGTTGAGCGCGGCGAAGTCGGCCTTCGCGGCCTCCTCGTGGTTGAAGACCTGGACGACCTTCTGCCCGCCCATGATCTCCTCGATGAAGCCCTCCTCGGTGGCGAGCGAGTGCTGCTGGGCGACCATGTACCGTGAGGACGCGCCGCCCAGCCTCCGGGTGACCTCGATCATGACGGCAACCACCACGACGACGAGGATCGTCAGCCACAGGCTGTAGTAGAGCATCATGGCGAGCATGGCGCCCAGGGTCAGCCCGGACTGGATGAGCGTGGGCACCGACTGGCCGATGAGCTGGCGGACGGCGTCCGTGTCGTTGGTGTACGTGGACATGACCGCGCCGTGGGCGTGGGTGTCGAAGTACTTGATCGGCAGGGACTGCATGCGGTCGAACATGTCGTCGCGCATGTGCTTGAGGGAGCCCTGCGTGACCACGGCCATGATCCGCGAGTACAGCAGGCTCGTGAGCACGCCGAGGGCGTAGACGGCGCCCATCATGGTGATGATCCGCACGAGCACGGGCGTGACGGCGTCGAGTCCCGCGCTCAGCCCGGGGGTGATGACCTCGTCGACGACCCGCTGCATGAAGATCGAGGCGACCGTCGAGGCGACGGAGGCGATGACGATGCTGATGGCCACGACGATCAGCCGCCACGGGTAGTGGCGGAACACGTAGGCCAGCAGGCGGCGGGCGGGGTGCTCGACGCGGGGCAGGTCGTCCGACTCCCGCCGGGCGTCGTCGTCGGCGGGCTCCGGGATCGGGGACGACGCCGTCGACGGCGACTCCCGCCGGGCGCCGGCGGCCGTGGGCTCGCGGGCGTCCTCAGGGCGCCGGTCCTCGGCGGCGCCGGTGCGGGTGCGCGCCATGGTCACGCCGCCTCCTCTTCCCGGCCCGTGCGGTTCTGCAAGGCGTGGATCTGCTGGTACTCCCCGCCCAGCGCCATGAGCTCGTCGTGGGTGCCGCGCTCCAGGATGCGGCCCTCGTCCAGGACGATGATCTGGTCGGCGTGCTCCACGGAGCTCAGCCGCTGAGCGATGATGATCTTGGTGGTGCCGGGGATCTCCCGGGCGAGGGCCCGGCGGATGAGGGCGTCGGTGCGGGTGTCGACGGCGGAGGTCGAGTCGTCGAGGATGAGGATCTTCGGCCTCTTGAGCAGGGCGCGGGCGATGCACAGGCGCTGCTTCTGGCCTCCGGAGACATTGGTGCCGCCCTGCTCGATGCGGGTGTCGTAGCCGTCGGGGAACTGCCGGACGAACTCGTCGGCCTGGGCGAGCTCGCAGGCGCGGACGAGCTGGGCGTCGGTGGCGTCGGGGTCGCCCCAGCGCAGGTTCTCCTTGACGGTGCCGGCGAACAGGACGTTCTTCTGCAGGACGACGGCGACCTCGTCGCGCAGTCCGGCCAGGTCGTAGTCGCGCACGTCGACGCCGCCGACCATCACGCGCCCGGCGGTCACGTCGTACAGGCGCGAGACGAGCTGGATGAGCGTCGTCTTCCCCGAGCCGGTGCCGCCCACGACGCCCAGGGTCGTGCCCGAGGGGATCGTCAGGTCGATCCCGCACAGGGCGTCGGCCTCGGCCTCCCGGGAGTAGCGGAAGGAGACGCCCTCGAAGCGGACCTCGCCGTCGGCCGCCTCGGCCAGACCGTCGGCGGGGGAGGTCAGGGAGGGACTGTGGACGATGACCTCGGCGACGCGGTTGGCGGATTCCGCCGATATGGAGACCATGACGAAGATGAAGGCGAGCATCATCATCGAGGCGAGGATCTGCACGCCGTAGGTCATCAGCGAGGAGAACTCGCCGGTCGTCAGCTCCGTGGCGCCGCTGTCCACGACCACCCGGGCGCCCAGGTAGTTGACGAGCATGAGCGCCGCGTAGATGAAGAAGACCATGATCGGACCGTTGAGCGCGAGGATCTTCTCGGCGCGGGTGAAGTCCCCGCGCACCTCCTGGGAGGCGGCCCGGAACTTCGTCTTCTCGTGATCCTCCGCGACGAAGGACTTCACGACCCGGATCGCGGAGAGGTTCTCCTGCACGGAATTGTTCAGGGCGTCGTACTTCTTGAAGATCCGGCGGAAGATCGGGAACACGTAGGCGACCAGGCCGATGAGCGCGCCGCCGAGCAGCGGCAGCATGATGATGAAGATGAGCGCCAGCCGCGGGTTGATCATCAGGGTCATAATGACCGAGAAGACGATCATGAGGGGCACGCGCACGGCGACGCGGATGATTATCTGGTACGCGTTCTGGATGTTCGTGACGTCGGTGGTCATGCGGGTGACCAGCGAGGACGCCGAGAAGCGGTCGATGTCCGCGAAGGAGAAGTCCTGGACCCGGAAGAACAGGTCCTGGCGCAGGTTGCGGGCCAGGCCGGCGGCGGCGGTGGCGGCGCGCACGCCGGACATAACGCCGCACGCCAGCGAGGCCACCGACATGACGACCAGGGCCAGGCCGATCCGCAGGATCGGGCCCATGGCCCCGCCCGTGAGGGTGTCGATGAGCTCGGCCATCATGAGGGGCAGGATGCACTCGAGCCCGGCCTCGCCCACCATGAACAGCGGCGCCTGCAGCGACGGCCCCCGGTACTCGCGCAGGCTGCGCATGAGTATGCGTACGGTTTTCACAGACGTCTTCTACCAATTCCCTTTTAGAACCCAGCGAACTCTACCAGAGGAGGGGAGGGCGCGAGGGCCCGGTTCGGCGCGACGGCGGGGAAGCGGGGGCGCACGGCCCCGCCGGCGGGGCGGACGCGCTCGCGGGCCGCGGCGCCCAGGCCGACGTGGATCTCGAAGCCGATCCGGATGCCGTACTCCTCGCCGATGGCGTTTTAGCCTGAGAGCATGAAGCGCCCCTGCGAGTCCCCGTCGATCCAGCCGTCGGACCCGTCGCCCTCCGAGGCCGCCCCCGCCCCGGGGCCGCAGCCGGGTGGCGATGATGGAGCGGGCGGCGGTGCGGAGGCCGCCCCCGCCCCGGGGCCGCAGCACTGGCCGGAGCGCCACCGCAGGGGAATCGACCTCGCCGTCGTCGCCCTAGTCCTGGCCTACAACCAGCTCGTCCTGTCCGTGCCCGCGCAGGGCCCGGTCCCGTGGCTGCTGGAGGCGCTCTGCCCGGGCCTGGCCCTCGCCTACCTCCTCAGGCGACGCCGTCCCCTGACGGCCTTCGCGGTCATGCTCCTTCTCACCTGGGCCCAGCTGCTCGCCGCCCCCCTCGGCGGGTTCCTCCCCGTCGACCTCCTGCTGGGGCTCATGGTCCACCACCTCGCGGACACCCGCCGGCGGGCGGTCTCCCTGACGGCCGCCGCCCTCGTCATGGCCTGGGTCCCGATCGCCTTCGCCCCGGCCCTCCGAATGGGCTACAGCCGACTCAGCCTTCCCGGACTGGCCATGATCGCCGTGGCCTGGGCCTGGACCACGGGGGCCCTTCGCCGCGCGCGCCGCGACCGCCTGGCCGCCCTGGTCGACGCCGCCGAGTACCGGCTGCGCGAGGAGCGGGCGCGCCGCCGGGTCCTGGAGCGGGAGGAGCGCTCCCGGATCGCGCGCGAGATCCACGACGTCGTCTCCCACGGTCTGGGGGTCATGGTGGTGGTCGCCGACGGCGCCGCCGCGACCGCCTCCTCCAACCCCGAGCGGGCCGCCGCCGCGATGCTCCGCGTCCGGGACACCGGGCGTGAGGCCCTGGGCGAGATGAGGCGGATGCTCGCCGTCCTGCGCGACGATGAGCCGGCCGGGCTCGCGCCCGGGCCCGGCGCGCAGGACCTGGAGGCGCTGGTCGACGAGGCCCGCGAGACCGGTCTGCCCGTCCGCCTCGAGGTCTCCGGCGGACTCGACCTGCCCGCCGGGCTCGGCCTCACCGTCTACCGCACAGTCCAGGAGGGCCTGAGCAATGCGCGCAGGCACGCCGGCGCGCCCGGCCGGGTCGAGGTGCGCGTGAACAGGGGGCCGGAGGATCTCGTGGTGGAGGTGCTCGACAACGGCGACGGCGCTCCCCCCGCCGCGGCGCCGGGAGGGCCCCCGGCGGGGGCCGCGCTGCCCCCGATGGGCGGTCATCCGGCCGGCGCCGCCCCGGGGTACGGCCTGACGGGCATGCGCGAGCGGATCGCCGCCCACGGCGGCACCCTCGAGGCGGGGCCGCGGCCGGGCGGCGGATTCGCCCTGCGCGCCGTCCTGCCGGTCCGAACCCGGGAGGGGGCATGACCATCAGGATCGTCCTGGTCGACGACCAGGAGATGTACCGGCTCGGATTCCGCATGCTGCTGGAGACCCGGGAGGAGGTGGAGGTGATCGGCGAGGCCGAGGACGGCCGGGCGGCCGTCGAGCTGATCTCCCGCGTGGAGGCCGACGTCGTCCTCATGGACGTGCGCATGCCGCGGATGAACGGCATCGAGGCGACCCGCCGGATCGCGGCGCGGGCCCCCGGACCCCGGGTCCTGGTGCTGACGACCTTCGACCTCGATGAGTACGCCTTCGAGGCGATCCGCGCCGGCGCCGGGGGCTTCCTCCTCAAGGACGCCTCCTTGGAGGAACTCATGGCCGCGATCCACCATGTCCACGCCGGCGACGCGGTCATGGCGCCCTCGACGACCCGCCGTCTGCTGGAGCGCTTCGCCGTCCGTCCGCCCGCCGTCGGGCCGGGACGGACGGACGCGCGGATGCTCGAATCCCTCACCGCCCGCGAGCGCGAGGTGCTCCTCCTGCTGGCCCGCGGCCTGACCAACGGGGGCATCGCCCGGGAGCTGTCGGTCGCCGAGGGGACGGTGCGGGTCCACGTCAGCCGGATCCTGGGCAAGCTGGAGCTGAGGGACCGGGCGCAGGCGGTCGTGCTGGCCTACGAGTCGGGGCTGGTCGCCCCGGGGCGCGGGCGCGGCGCCGACGACGGCCCGCTCGCCCCGACCAGACGGTAAGCCGCCTCCGCCGCTCGCCCCGGGTGGCGGCGGGTCGAGCGGGAGGAGGCGGGCGCGCGGGCGTATGCGATACGCATAGGCCCGTCTGGTCCCGCGGGCGGAGGCCCGGACGCCGACGCCCGAGAATACTCGAGGGCATGAACGATCTCGTCCAGACCTTCAACCTGACCAAGCGCTACGGGGGGCGGACCGTCGTCGACGGGCTGAACCTGCGCATCCCCCGGGGTGCGGTCTACGGCTTCCTCGGCCCCAACGGCTCGGGCAAGTCCACCACCATGAAGATGCTCCTGTCCCTCGTGCGGCCCACCGGCGGGCGGGTCCTCATCGACGGCGAGCCCATGACCCGCCGCACCCGCCGTCGTCATCTGGCCCGTATCGGCGCCCTCATCGAGTCCCCGCCGGGTTACGGGCATCTCACGGGGGCGGAGAACATGCGGATCCTCCAGCGGCTGCTCGACCTGCCCGACCGGGATGTGGCGCGCGCGGTGGACGCCGTCCGCATGGGCGGGCAGATGGGCAAGAGGGTCCGCGAGTACTCCCTGGGCATGAAGCAGCGCCTGGGGATCGCCATGGCGCTCGCACGCCGCCCCTCGCTGCTCATCCTCGACGAGCCCGTCAACGGCCTCGACCCGGCGGGCATCGAGGAGATCCGCCGACTGGTGCGCGACCTGGCGTCCGACGGCGTGACCGTCATGGTCTCCTCCCACCTGCTGGGCGAGATCGACCGGACCGCCACCGTGCTGGGCATCATCGCCCGGGGCACCCTGATCTTCCAGGGCACTCGCGCCGAGCTCGCGGGCGCCTCCGCGCCGGACACGCTCCTGGAGTGCTCGGACCCGGCGGCCGCCTCCGGCCTTCTGGCCGCCCGGGGCGCCGCGCCGGTTCGCGACCGCGACCTGCTGCGGATCCCCGGCCTGACGCGCCGGGCCACGGCCGACGCCGTCGCCGTCCTCGTGAGGGAGGGCATCGGCGTGTACGCGGTGCGCCAGGAGGAGCGGAGCCTGGAGGACGTCTTCATGGCCCTCACCCGGGGAGGCGGACTGTGAACACCGCCCTCGGCCTTCGCGCACTGCGCAACGAGTTCGCCAAGATGCGCCACCTGCGCATCGGGGCCGTCGTGGCCCTCCTCCTGGGCGGCGGGGCCGTCCTCACCGTGGCCTGGGCCATGGGCTCGGGCCTGCCCGACCACCGGCTGGATGCCGACGGCTACGGGTGGAGGCTGCTCATGGTCTCGCTGCACTCCTCCGCCATGCTCGTCGCCCCGGTCCTTCTGGCCGTCGCGGCCAGCCGCCAGGTGGAGATCGAGCACTCGGGCGGCGGCTGGTGGGCCTCCGCCGCCGCGGGCGCCGCCCCGGGGCGGCTGTGCCGGGCCAAGCTCCTCGCCCTCGGGCTGCTCGTCACGCCCGTGCCCGCGGTCTGGGGCGCCATCGTGGCGGCCCTCGGCACGGCGATCGGCGTAGCCGCCCCCTTCCCGGCGGCCCGTCTTATCGGGCTCGTGGTCTCCCTCATGGTCATCGACCTCGCCGTCCTCGCCGTCCAGCTGCTGGCCTCCGCCAGGGCGGACAACCAGCTCGGGCCGCTGGCCCTGGGGATCATCGGGACCCTTCTGGGCCTCTTCTCCCAGATCATGCCCACCTGGGTGCGGTGCCTGAGCCCATGGACCGCCTACGGTCTCGTCGCCCCCGCCGACTTCGTCGGCGAGGACCTGGTCGATCTGGACGCGCACCCGGGGCTCCTGGCCGCCCTGGCCGTGGCCGGCACCGCGCTCTTCCTGGCCGTCACCGCGCACCTGGACCGTCGGGAGGTCTGAGATGAAACCCGTTCTCGCTGAAATCCTCAAGCTGCGCGGCTCCACGAGCTGGGCGGTGGCCGTGCTCCTGCCGGTGGCCTCGGTCGTCAGCGCCTGCATCTTCGTCCGGCCCGACGGCTGGCGGCTCCTGTGGATCCGGTCCGTCGGCTTCTACGGCATGGCTCTGCTCCCGGTCGGGCTGGCGGTGCTGGCCTCTCTCGTGTGGCGCGTGGAGCACCGGGGCTCTAACTGGAACGTCCTCATGAGCACGCCCGTGCCCACGTGGCGGACGGTGGTCGCCAAGACCGCGGCCATCTGGCTGCTCGCATCGGGCATGCAACTCGTCCTGGTCCTGGCCGTGGCGGCCGTCGGTGTCGGCGCTCTGGGCCTTCCGGGCGCGCCGCCGGGGCTCTGCCTCGCCGCCGGCGCTCTGACCGCCGTGGCCTGCGCGCCGGTGTGCGCCCTGCAGTCGGCGATCTCGGCCTTCACCCGGTCCTTCGCCCTGCCCGTTGCCGCGGGACTGTGCCTGACGGGAGTCGGCACCACGATGCTGCTGGCGCACGTGCCGGGGATCTGGCTGCTGCCCCATGCGCTGGTGACGCGGACCACCCAGATCGGGGCCCTGGAGAGGGGTTCGGCCACGGGCTTCACCGTCCAGGACCTCACCTGGGGCAGTGCCGCGGCGACGGTCGGGACGGCCGCGATCCTCACGGGCATTGTCATCGCCGCCACGACCCTTGCGCTCAATCGCACCGACGCCCGCAACTGAGAGCTCACCGAGACCGACCGAAACCGTGGATGTCTCATGGCTTCCGGCACTGCCGGAAGCCATGAGGCATCACGGCGGAAAATGCACGCGAGACCGGCGGAAAGTGCACATCCTGTGGATAGCTCGGGCGTAGCAGATGCCGCCCCGTAGCCAGGTAGTCGATGGCGGCCTCCCCGCCGTCCTCGACGGTGGTGACGGCGCACCGCCGCATCCCGACGACGAAGCGCGGTATGCGGCGTGCAGACAGGCTCCAGCGCCTCGCACTGCGCGCCGGCGACCGGATCCGCGGCACCCGCGGCAATTGCCGCCGGGGCCCGGCGCTGCAAGACTCCCGCCATGGACACCGGCCGCCGCGTCCTCCTCGACCGCCTGTGGTCCGAGGGCCGGGTCTTCGACGCGGCCCAGCCCGACCGCCTCGACCGCCGCCGCAACCTCGAGCCCGAGAGCGCGGAGCTGCTCGCCCTCCTCGTGCGCACCGCCGGCGCCGACCGCGTCCTCGGGCTCGGCACGTCCAACGGCTACTCGACGATCTGGCTGGCCGACGCCGTCGAGCCGGACGGACGGGTCACCACGGTCGATCTCGACCCCGGACGCGCCGCCGAGGCGACCGCGAGCCTCGCCGCCGCCGGCGTGAGCGACGTCGTCGAGCAGCTCGTCGCCGACGCGGGCCAGGTCCTGGCCGATCAGGCGGACGCCTCCTGGCCGCTCATCTTCCTCGACGCCGAGCGCGGCCTCTACGCCTCCTACTGGGCCGACCTCCTGCGGGCGCTCGCCCCCGGTGGGCTGCTCGTCGTCGACAACTGCGTCTCGCACGCCGACCAGGTGGCCGACTTCCGCGCCCTCGTTGACGCCGAGCCGAGCGTGCGCAGTGCGCTCGTTCCGATCGGCGCCGGTCTTCTGCTCATCAGCAAGGACCGCTGAGCTCCGCCGGCGCGGCACCTCCTACGAATCCCATTTCGGGATGCACGACGTTATCCTGAGCTCATGAGCACCCAGATCGCCGTGAGGCTGCCCGACGACGTCGTCACCTTCCTCGACGAGGCCGTCTCCGCCGGGGTCGCTCCGAGCCGTGCCTCTCTCGTCACCGAGGCCCTTGAGCGCGAGATGCGCCGCAGGGCCGCGTTGCGCGACCTCACGATCCTGCACCGCGAGGGCCCCGCCGACGACCTCGATGAGCTCGTCGCCTGGAGCACCGACCAGCGTCCTGCCCCTGAGGACTGACGTGCGCGAGGTCTGCCTGGCCAGGCTCGACAAGACCCGCCCCGTCGTCGTCCTCACCCGTGCAGCGGCACGCGAGGCGATGACGAAGGTGACGGTCGCGCCCATCACCTCGACCGTCAAGGGGCTCTCAAGCGAGGTCCCGGTGGGGCCCGCCGAGGGGCTCGACCATGACTGCGCGATCAGCCTCGACAACGTTTTGACGATCCCGAGCAGCCGCCTGGGCCGGACGCTCGGCCTCCTCAGCCCCGCGCAGGAGAAGGCCCTCGCCCGCGCGATCGTCCTCGCCTACGACCTCGACCTGCCGCTCATGTCCTGAGGCCCGGTCAGGTGGGCGGGAGTGGGCCCCCGAAGGTTATTCAGTGGGCTCATGGTGGCGCTCTCCTGTGCGGACCATTCATGTGCGGTTGGACCACGTCGGTCCGACCGTCGTTCCCGGGGGCGGAGTGCACGTCCCGGCGTCCGGGGCGCAGCGGCGCCGGGCGCCGCGGTCCGCGAGATCGCCGGGTAACCGCCGAGCACGTCACTTAACCCGCGAGCACGTCTGCCAGAGTGACGTGCTCGCGGGTTAAGTGACGATCTCGCGGGTTAAGTGACGTGCTCGCGGGTTGGGTGACGATCTCGCGAGCCGGGGCGCGTCACGACATGCGAGACGCCGTCCCACCATGCGGGACGACCGGCGGGAGCGGGGGACGCCGGAACCGCCCCCGATGCCGCCCGGGCCGCCCCCGACGATCACCCCGGCCGATCCCGCCATCGCGGTTCGGGGCGACGGCGGGGCGGAAAAAGGTGGCCGGCGCTTAACTTTCGGGTGCGCGGCGACTCCTGCGCTCATGGGGAATGGCGTCATTGCGCCATTTCGTGATGGGAGGAGCGCGGGACGAAGGGTGAAAGATATGCGACAGCCACCTTTTTTGAGCCGCCGGACCTCCCGCCATGGGTCCGCCCGCGCCCGCAGCGAAACGAATGGGGCGGATGAGGTGGTGCGCAGCAGCATTCGCAGCCGCGCCCGAGTCCGCGGCGGAGGAGCCTCGCGGGAATCACCACCGCACCAAGGGGCTCACCCGCGGCGGAGCGGATGAAGGCCATGACGGACACCTCGACGAGCAGGGTCGACGACCAGGCGGTACCCGCGGGAACGCCGCTCGACGTCGAGATGCGGCGGGTTATAGGCGTGGATGCGTTGGTCAAGTTCCGGTTCTCCGTTGTGATGGTGGGGTGGAGTCGGGTTCTGTGCCAGCGGTTGATCCGGGGCGGTGCTTGACGTCCTCGGCTGATCGTGCAGCCCGTGAGGGCCCGATCGGTCAGAGTCGGGGCCTGCCCGGTGCGCTGCGATCCGATGAGGAGGCGCGGGAGCGCCGAGGGCGTCACAGGCTCCGGCGCCGGTAGAGGCGAACTGAGCTCACGGCGGACAGGGCGAGCACCGCCGCCGCGATCCCCGACCCGACCGCCCCGGTCCACGGCGAGCCCGCCCACCGGATAATGGTGGCGGCCAGATCGGGGAGCTTCTGGGTCAGGAGCCCGAAGGCGAACATGAGGATCATGGTCGCGCCGTAGGCGTACATTCCCGTGCGCGCATAGCCCAGGGAGAAGAAGAGGAGGAGCTGGATGGCGACGATCACGCCGACCGCCCCCACGGCCAGACCCGCGATCCCCACCGTGGACAGGGGGAGGAGTCCGGTCCAGGGGCCGCGCACGGCGTCGTCGACCCGTGCGGCGATGAGGCCCACAAGGGTTGCGGCGGCGACGATCAGGGCGACGAGCAGGTAGCGGGCGACGACGAACTGCGCGCGCGTCACCGGCAGAACCGAGTACATGGTGTCCAAGTGCGCGCGCTCGTCCTGCGCGAACAGGGCGCTGGGCAGGAAGGCGACCGTCAGGACGCACACGGCGATGGCCGGCGTCGCCCCGCCCATGACGAGGTTCGCTGTGGAGATGATGGCCGCGACGACGACGAAGCTGCACAGCGTGGCGGCGTGGGCGGACAGCTCCGCGCGCAGCAGGTTCCAGATGACGTGCATGTCAGTGCCCTTCTCGATGATTCTTCCGGTGCTTCTCTCAGTGCTTCTCGGCGAGCTCCGCGGCGGAGCGGGCGCTGCGGCGGTCGGGCTCCGGGCCGCGGGTCATGGCCACGACGGCCTCGTCGATGGACGGGGGCTCGATGAGGACATCGGGGCCGAAGACGGCGGTGTCCGCGGTCCTGATGAGCCCCGCGAAGGCGCCCGCCCCGTTGCGCCGGGTTCCGACGAGGACGGCCTCGGCCCCGGGGGTCAGGGCGGAGACGGGGCCGCGGGCCATCGCCCACTGCTCGACGAGGTCGGGCAGGGTCCCGGCGAAGCGGGTGCGGCCGGCCCCGATGATGTGGAGGTGATCGGCGATGCGCTCCAGGTCGGAGGTGATGTGGGTGGAGAAGAGGACCGTCCGCCCCTCGGCGATGAGGAAGTCGCGGAGGATGTCGAGGACCTCCAGGCGCGCGACGGGGTCCAGGCCCGAGGTCGGCTCGTCGAGGATGAGGAGCTCGGGGCGGTGGGCGAGGGCGAGGGCGAGCTGGAGCTTGACGCCCTGCCCCCGCGACAGGTCCTTGATCTTGACCCGGGCCGGCACGTCCAGGCGGGTCAGGAGGTCGTCGAGCAGGTCCCGGTCCCAGTCGGGATAGAAGCGCTCCAGGCTGCGGGCGGCGGAGACGGCCGTCCAGTCCCGGGACAGGGCCAGGCGGTCCAGGACGACGCCGATGCGCCCGTGGCGGGCCCCGGGGGCGCCGCCGAGCACGCTGATCGAACCGGCGTCGATGCCGACCATGCCGAGCATCGCCTTGATGGCGGTGGTCTTGCCGGCCCCGTTGGGCCCGACGAAGCCGGTGACCATGCCGGCGGGCACGGTCATGTCGAGGGGCCCCAGGGTGAAGGTCCCCTGCCTGCGCACGACGGCGTCCAGGCGGATGGCGCCGGCGGGCGCCGGGCGGGCCGCGTCCGCGGGCTCCGGGCCGTTCACTCCTTCTCGGCCGGCTTCCCGCCGGTCTGCTTCTTCTCGGTCCATCGTCGTGCGGTCCTTTCGTGGAGGTCGGGCAGGTCGAGGCCGGCCAGGCGCGCGGTGGCGACGGCGCCGTCGAGCTGGGCGTCCAGCCGGGCGAGGAGCCGTTCGCGGGTCTCGGACTCGTCCTGGGGGAGGACGAAGCTGCCGCGGCCGACCTGGTTGGCGATGAGGCCGGCCGCGGCGAGGTCGTTGTAGGCGCGGGTGGTGGTGATGAGGGAGACCTCGAGGTCCCTCGCGAGCCGGCGCAGCGAGGGCAGCGGGGTCCCGGCGGGCAGGTCGCCGGACCAGATGGCCTGACGGATCTGATCGACGATCTGCTCGTACATGGGCGTCCCGGACGTCCGGGAGAGGACGATGTGCACACACTGTTTATATCGCACATGTACAGCATGTGCAATCCTGTGTCCGGATCCGGCCCCGGTTACGATCCACCCCGTGACGACTCACCCCGCCGAAGCGAAGGAGCTCATCATGGGACGCGTCATCGTCGTCGGTTCCATCAACCAGGACATCACGGTCACGGTCGACCGCTTCCCCCGGCCGGGCGAGACCCTCTCGGACACCTCCACCACCTACCGCCTGGGCGGCAAGGGGGCCAACCAGGCCGCGGCGGCCGCCCACGCAGGGGCCACCGCATTGTTCGTCGGCCGCGTCGGCGGCGACGCGTCGGGCATCGCCCTGCGCGAGGAGCTGCGCGAGCACGGCGTGGACGTCTCCGCCCTGCGCACGGACGAGGAGACCACCAGCGGAATCGCCTTCATCACCGTCAACGCCGTCGGGGAGAACACGATCATCCTCGACGCCGGGGCCAACGGCCGCGTCACCGGGGAGCAGGCGGCCGCGGAGGTCGAGCTCGCGCCCGACGACGTCGTCGTCCTGCAGGGCGAGATCCCCCCGGCCGTCAACGAGACCGTCATCGCCTGGACGCATGCGGCCGGGGCGAGGGTGGTCCTCAACCTGGCCCCCGTCTACCCGATCCCGGCGGAGACGCTGGCGAGCGTGGACGTCCTGGTCGTCAATGAGGGCGAGTGCGGGCTCGTCCTGGGGGCTCCGGCGCCCGAGACGGCCGAGGAGGCCGTCTCCGCGGCGGTGGCGCTGCACGAGCGGGGCATCCCCCGCGTGCTCGTGACGCTCGGCGGGAACGGCGCCGCGCGGGCCTCGGACGAGGGCGCGGTGCACGTCCCGGCGATCGACCTGGGACCGGTCGTCGACACGACGGGAGCCGGAGACGCCGCGGTCGGCGCGCTCGCGGCGGCGCTCGCCGCGGGCCACGACTTCCCGGATGCGGTGAATGAGGGCATGCGCGCGGGCTCGACGGCGGTCCTGTCCGCGGGCGCCGCGGCCTCCTACGCGGGCATCGCGCCCGTCGCCCCGCGGCCCTGAGGCCGTCCGGGCCAGTATGAGGGGGTGTGCCGATCGTAGACGGGAGCCCCCCGCGTGAGAGCCGGGCGCGGGGCATGGCGGGCTCGGGCGGGCGAGGATGGGACCGGGCCCGCTTCCCGACCCGGTCAGCGCAGCCAGACGCACCACCACTTGGTCCATCTCCCGACTCGACGGTAGGAGCACAGCGTGTCGGGGTAGCGCCTGTGGTCGAGCGCATTCTCATTGACGGTGATGCGGCTGTCCTGCTGCACCGCGACGACTGCGGGCCCGGAGACGACGGGCTCGGCGTCGGCCGAGAGCGGGCAGAGAATCATCACCCAGCCGAGAAGAATAGTTACCGTCACGGCGCCGAGAATACGCACCGCGCGAGTGGATTTCACGAGAACCTCCGAAGAATCGGGATGAGGAAGGGCGAGGGGTCGATGCGGAGAGGAAGTAATAATGGCATTACCATGACCCGCGGGCCGATCCGCGTCAATCGGCCGATCGGAGGTCCGCCGGTCGGTCATAATATTGGCGGACGCCCCGTCCCGCGGGGGATCCCGGTCCGCCCCGGCGCCGGGTGGACCCATCGGATGAGCGCATCGACGCCGCCGGCTCCCCCGGTCCGCGCACGGCGGTACCCGGACCGTCATCCTCTTCCGGCGCGCCGCCCCGGCCCTCGGTCCGCACGGCGGTCCGGACCGCCCTTCCGCCGTCGCCGCGGGCGCGGACGGACCCCGGCCGTCGCCGCCGCCCGGGACGCCCTGATCGCCCCACCGCCGCGGGCGCGGGCACGGCCGGGCGCCGCGGTCCGACGCCGTCGGGCCGCAGGACGACTCCGCCGGGACTCCACACCCCTCTGACGTCAGACGACTTGTCCGTCGATTTTACTGACTTCCCGTTCGGAGGTGCGACGCGGCGGGATGTGACGTATTATGGCGCGGGATGCCTTGCAGATAAGGTTCTAGCAATTGAATTGCACAGTATCCCCGCGGGGTCAACGGCGCCTCTCCGTCGGCCCTGCGCGCCGCGGTGCGATCCGATCCCGGATCGCACCGACACACCAAGGAGTTAAGGAGCGCCCATGGTCGCTGTCATTGTCGCCGCCCACGGTCATCTGGCGGAGGGGCTGATCGCCTCGTCCGCCATGATCGCGGGCCCCCAGGAGGACCTCGTCGCCGTCACCTTCGACCCCTCGGAGGGCCCGGACGACCTGCTCGCCAAGTACGCCGCCGCCGTCGAGAAGTCCTCGAGCGACCACTACCTGATCCTCGTGGACCTGCTCGGGGGCAGCCCGTACAACGCGGCGGCCCGCTTCGCCGCGCAGCGCGAGGACGCCGACGTGGTCACCGGCGTCAACCTGCCCATGCTCATCGAGGTCCTCGGCCGCCGCATGATCGGCGGGACCCTGCCCGAGCTGGTCGAGACGGCCCGGACCGCCGGAGCCGGCGGCGTCAAGGTCCTCTCCGAGATCTTCACCCCCACCACCACCGAATCCGACGACGAAGGAGACGAGCTCTGATGGATATCAAGCTCCTGCGCATCGACTCACGCCTGGTCCACGGCCAGGTGGCCAACAACTGGGCGGGGACCCTCGGGGCCGAGGCCATCCTCGCGGTGTCCGACGGCGCCGCCAATGACGAGCTGCGCAAGACGCTCATGCTCCAGACCGGTGGCGGCAAGGTCAAGGTCCACGTCCTGGGCGTGGAGAAGGCCGCCCGCGTCTACAAGAACCCGAAGTACGCCAGCCTCAAGACCGTCATCGTCGTGGAGACCCCGGCGGACGTCGTCCGGCTGCTCGACCTGGGCGTCAAGGCGGACGAGGTCAATGTCGGCGGCATGACCTTCAAGCAGGGCACCAAGGCCCTGTCCCAGGCCGTCTACATCTCGGACGAGGACGCCAAGGCCTTCCAGGAGATCGACAAGCGCGGCATCACCCAGTACATCCAGCAGGTCCCCTCGACCGGCCGCTCGGATCTCATGGAGGCCCTGAAGTCCAAGGGCTTCATCTCCTGAAAAACGCCCGCCCGGTCGTGGCGCCATCGCCGCGACCGGGCCGCGGCGATGGCGCTCGAGGAGGAGCGCCGACGCCGAGAGCTCCCGGGCCCGTCCGGTGATCATCCTCCCGCCCTCTCCCGTCATATCCGCAGAAAGCAGACTCATGCAAGATATCAGCATGGTCCAGATCATCCTCGTGACACTCGTGGCCTTCCTGGCCGGTTGCGACTCCGTTCTGGACGAGCGCATGTTCTACCGTCCGATCATCGCCTGCACCCTCACCGGCCTGGCCCTGGGCGACCCGAAGACCGGCATTATGGTCGGCGGGGCCCTGGAGCTGCTGAGCCTGGGCTGGATGAACGTCGGCGCCGCCATGGCCCCCGACGCCGCCCTGGCCTCGACCGTGTCCACCGTCATCGCCATCGCCGGCGGGCAGTCCCGGGACGAGGCCATCGCCGTGGCGGTTCCGCTGGCCGTCGCGGGCCAGGCCCTGACCATCTTCGTGCGCACGGTCAACGTCTTCTTCGCCCACCGGGTGGACAGGCTCGCCGACCGGGCCAATATGCGGGGCATCGAGGTCATGCACTTCATCGCCCTGTCCCTCCAGGGCCTGCGCGTGGCCGTGCCCACCGCCGCTGTCGCCTTCTTCGCCTCCGGCGACAGCGTGGAGAAAGCCCTCAAGGCCATTCCGGCCGTCATCACCAACGGCCTGCATATCGCCGGCGGCTTCATCGTCGTCGTCGGCTACGCCATGGTCATCAATATGATGAAGGCGCGCAAGCTCATGCCGTTCTTCTTCATCGGCTTCGTCGTCGCCACCTTCTCCACCACAATGGCCGGGAGCGGATCGATCGCCGACCCGAAGGGCGGGCACGACCTGAGTCAGTGGGGCGATCTGTCCAAGTGGGTCGTCAGCACCGTCCCCACCGGCGTCACGCTCGTCGCCCTGGGCATCCTCGGCCTCTGCCTGGCCTTCATCTACGTCCAGCTCAACCCCGAGTTCCACGAGGCCGTGCGGCTGCCCCAGCCCGTCGCCGCGGGCGGCGGTGGCGGCTCGGACGACGACCTCGATGACGACCTGGACGACGAGCTCGACTGAACGCGGAAGGAAGCACGATCATGACCACCGAGGCGAACACCTCCGCCCCCGAGCGCATGCTCACCACCAAGGACCTGCGGAGCATGTACTGGCGCTCCACCTTCCTGCTCGGGTCCTTCAACTTCGAGCGCATGCAGGCCATCGGCTTCTGCATCACCCTCATGCCCGCCATCAAGAAGTTCTACCCGGACGACAAGACCCAGCAGGCGGCCGCGCTCAAGCGCCACCTGGAGTTCTACAACACCCACCCGTGGATCTCCTCGGTCGTCTTCGGCGTCACCGCCGCCATGGAGGAGCAGCGCGCCAAGGGCGAGGGCATCGAGGACGACACCATCACCAACGTCAAGATCGGCCTCATGGGGCCGCTGGCCGGCGTCGGCGACCCCATCTTCTGGGGCACCGCCCGCCCGGTGCTGGGGGCCCTGGGCGCATCCCTGGCGGCCACCGGCTCCTGGCTCGGCCCGCTCGTCTACTTCTTCGGCATCAACGTCATCCGCGTCCTCGTGCGCTGGTACGGCCTGAGGCTGGGCTACGAGCGCGGCACCGCCATGGTCACCGAGGTCGGCGGCGGCCAGCTCAAGCGCATTACGCAGATCGCGGCCATCACCGGTCTGTTCGTCATGGGAGCCCTGGTCTCCAAGTGGACGACCATCAAGTTCCCCCTCGTCGTCTCCACGGCGACCGACCAGAAGACCGGGATCGTCACCGTGACGACCCTCCAGAACATCCTGGACAACCTGCTGCCCGGCGCCGCCGCGCTCGGCCTGACCTTCGCGTGCATGTACCTGCTCAATAAGAAGATCAACGCCCTGTGGATCATCATGGGCATGTTCGCCATCGGCATCCTGGGCGCCTGGACCGGCTTCCTGGGGTGACGCCGCGCCGCGCCGCGGGCACCGACGGGGCCGCCGGGGACACCCTCCCGGCGGCCCCGTCCGCCCCGGGCCACGGCCGTACCAGCACCCGGAAATCCGAGGAGTACAGATAAATGCCCCAGCTCATCGCCACCGATCTCGACGGCACGATCCTGTTCGACCGGAAGGTCCCCCCCGCCGACCTCGACGCCATGAGGCGGTGGAGGGCGGCCGGGAACCTGCTCGTGGTGGACACCGGCAAGTCCGTCTTCGCCACCCGCGACACCCTCGAACCCGAGGGCGTCGCCTTCGACTACGCGGTCGCCTTCACCGGCGCGGTGCTCGCCGACGGCGACTACCGCGTGCTGACATCCCGTTTCCTGCCCGACGGCCTGGCGCACGAGATCGTCATGTCCCTCCAGGGGATCGACGGGCTGACGGTCTTCGCCACCACCCTGGAGACCGACTACATCATTTCGGACACCTACCACGAGATCTCCCCGATCCTCCAGGTGTTCGTCCCCATGACGCCCGGGGAGATGAGCGGGCACCGCTTCATCGGGGTGCCCATGCGGGTGCGCGACGACGACGTGCGCGAGCGCATCGTCGCCGACCTCGCCGGGCGCTGGGGCGAGCAGCTCGAGGTGGTGCGCAACCAGGAGTTCCTCGACGTCATTCCCGCCGGGGCGACCAAGGGCACGGGCCTGAACGACCTGATCGCCTGGCTCACCCGCCCCGACGGTCCCCACCCGGGCGAGAGCGTGGAGACCTGGACGATCGGCGACTCGTGGAACGATATCCCCATGCACGCCGTCGCCGACCACGCCGTCGCCCTGCCCTGGTCCCCCGCGGAGGTCACCGCCGCGTGCGAGCGCACCGCGGGCTCCCTGGCCGAGCTCGTCGACTCCATCCTCGGGCCCGGGGCCCGGGCCGGCGCTCTCGGGGAGGGGCGCTGATGGCGGGGCTGGGCACCAGGATCCGCGACTGGTTCAACGGCGGCGACCCCGACGGGCGCGCCAAGATCCGCCAGTGGGCGCGCGGCTACGACGACAAGCGCCCGGAGGGCTACACCTACGGCATGATGGGGCCGGCCATGGGCCTGTCGGTGCTCGCCGGGCTCCTCTACCCGCTGACCAGGGGGTACGGGAGCGTGGTCGCCCTCGCCCTGGCGGTCTTCCTGCTGCTGGGGCGCCACATGATCGAGCGGCAGGTGGCCGGTGTCGTCTCGGACCTCCAGGAGGCCCGGCGCCAGTACGGGCGCACCCGCAACCCGGAGTACCTCCAGTTCATCGATCTGCGCGCCTCCGGTCTGCTCCGGGACAACAAGATGCTCACCGCCCCGGCCAAGGCGTGGCTCGCCGAGCAGATCGAGTGGGCCCGGGAGAAGACGGCCAAGCACGAGCAGCGGGCGGCCAAGAAGGCCCGCAAGCGCCGCCGCAACGGCGCTCCAAAGCGCGCACCGGAGACAGAGCCTCCGGAGAACGAGTCCCCGGAGAAGGAATCTTCGCAGACCGAGTCCCCGCAGAAGAAGTCCTCGCAGACCGAGTCCCCGCAGGAGGAGACATGACCAATACCGGCCGCTATATCAGAGCCGTCCTGTGGGACATGGACGGTACGCTCATGGACTCCCAGCCCCTGTGGGACGAGTCCTTCCGCAACTGCTGCCGGGAGCGGGGCGGGACCGTCACCCCCGAGCAGGTCGCGGGCATTGCGGGGGCGTCCATTGCGCGCACCTGCGAGCTCATCGCCGAGACCGGCGCCACGGCCTCGCCCCAGGACCCCGCCACCGCCGAGGTCTTCGCCGAGATATCGGCCCGGGTCGAGGCGGCCGTCCGCGCCGATCCCCCGATCCTTCCCGGCGCCAGGAGCATCACCGCCACGCTCAACGAGATCGGGCTGGCCCAGGTCATTGTCACCCAGTCCCCGCGCCCCATTGTCGAGGCGGTCGCCCACGCGCTGGGCGACGTGTTCGTCGAACTGGTCACCGGCGACGACGGGCTGCCGGGCAAGCCCACCCCCGCGCCCTACGCGGCGGCGATCGAGCGCCTCGGCCTGAGCCCCGAGGAGTGCGTCGTCGTCGAGGACTCCGCCACGGGGGCGGCCTCGGCGCGCTCCAACGACCTGCGGGTCATCCAGGTGGGCGGCGAGACCAAGCTCTTCCCCGGCGATCCGGGCCTGGTGGTCGTCAAGGACCTGGCCTCCATCACGCCGCACCTGCTGCTGTGGGACGACTCCATCGGGTCAGTCGGGTAGTGGGGGGTTCAGCCCGCCGGGGCCCCGGACACCGCCCCGGTCGATCCTGGAAATGCGACCGGACGCCCGCCGCACAGCCTTCACGACCCACCGTCCGCATCGAGATCGGGAAGATCCTCCACGACTTCTACCGCGGACGCCTCCTGGAAGCCCTCGAACACGTCATCGAAGTGGTCCTCGTACACCACGTCCGCACCGCTCCCCGAATGCGCTTCAATCGCCCGCCCCCGATGACGGTAGTCGGATTCGAGTATCTCCCTGAAGATCCGCCGCGGCCCTATGAGGGCGACGCACAGCACTATGTAAAAGGCCGTCAACCCCATGATATAGATCATAAATTCCTGGATGTTGTTCAAATCAAATGGCGGAATGAGCATGGTCGAAGCCAGGCAGAATCCCAAGAACACGCCCGTCGACCGGATCATCCAGGCGACCCCCAATGATTCCCTCCATCTAGTCGGGGGGTCCGCGCAGATGACGACGACCGGCGCGAGGACGAGGGCATAAAGCCCAAAAATCCCCAGTATGAGGTCAAGGCCCGAGAAGTAGATCACGGCAATCCATCCCCAGAACATCACAAGGACTGTCGTCGCGGATGTCGCGCACGTCCGCAGCAGGCTCTTCAAGAAGACATCCCTTCTCTTACTCATGATATTCCCGTACTCCTCCGTCCCGCACCCATCGCGTCGGTCTCACAGCGCACCGGCCATCAGACCTTGCAGTACTTGCACCACGGGTTTCCGCCGAGGATGCGCAGAATGTTCGGCGACCCCTTGAGGCGTTGACAACGTCAGTCTAGTCCTTGCGCATCCTCTTGACCCGGGGGTCCGCCATGGCGCTCCTTCCTTCGTAGAACGGTTCGGTCGGTCGGGGCTACTGGTGCAGCGACTCGGAGGGCTCGACGCGCCCGACTTGGCTCATTCAGTGTCGTGGTGGATGTTGTTGAGGGCTTGGGTGAGGTTGGGTGGACCTCGATGGACTGGCGTAGGTGATGGTAGATGGGGCGTACTCTCAGGTCGGACTTGGACATGCGCAAGGGACTTCTCGATGCCGCACAGGCGGTGGTAGGCGCTGATGACCGCTCGGGGTCGGGGTCGGACAGGCCCCGACATGTCCCTTCCAGCCGGCCAGGGTCCGGGCCCGTTTCCCCCGGGTCGCGGTTGATACTCCTGGTGGCGCCGGAAAGACGCACGAACAGGCCGGGGCTGAGCCGTTACCCGGCGACCTCCTTGAGCGCCACCGGCTCGGCGTCGTCATGGGCCGAGCCGATGTGCTCGATGTTGCGCGACCCCCACCAGGAAGAGGAGTGCGCGATCTGCACCGCCCGGAACGCCGTCGTGACCGTGCGGACGTACGGGCTCGCACCCCCGCGCCAGTGCGCAAGTCCGCCCACGCAACCCGCACAATTCCAACGAGAATCAGCCCCCGGCCCACCAAACGCCCCACAATGAGCCAAGTCAAGTCACATGCCGTAGCGGGCGCGGCTGGCGGTGTCGAAGGCGTTGTCCTCCCGGGTTGCGGCCTCCAGACCGGTGAGCCGCTGCGTGCTGGAGGCCTCCGCGTTGGTCAGGGCCAGGAGCGGGGGCTCGTAGGCGGGCAGCTCGCCGTTCAGGTCGGCGAGCGTGGCGAGCACTGGAATGGCGAGGACGTCCTGGGCGCCGACGGCGTCCGGCAGCGGGTATGAGGCTCTCAGGACCTCGCCGACGACAGAGCCCTGGACCGCCGCGCCGTCCGGGCCGACCGCCAGGCCGGTGAAGGCGCCCGCATCGACCTGCACGTCGATCGTCGTGCCCGCGGGCACGGGCGAGGGGCCGGTGGCGGTAATGGCGACCGCCACCGGGTTCCACAGGTGGTAGCCCGCGCCCCAGCGCGCCGGGCTCCAGATGACGCCGGTGGTCGCTCCCCACAGCGAGTCGGTGCTCGTGCCCGTGTCGACGGGTTCCTGGGCGACCTGCTCGTCGCCGTCGGGCAGGGCCAGGGTCAGGGAGGTGGCGGCGGGCGGGTCGATGACGTCGTCGGGGTAGGTCAGGGCCCGCACCGAGCCGAGCGCCAAAGTGTAGTCGCCCTCGGGCATGTCGGCTTCGAGGACGACCGTGGCGCCGGCGGTGGTGCCGTCATCGGAGGGTGGAGCATCGAAGGAGCAGGCGAAGGCATCCGTGCCGCGGGTGAGCGCCGGGGCGGCCTCGACGGCGTAGAGAGCGGAGGCCCAGGTGACGGCGATCCGGGTCCCCGCGGGCAGGCCGCCCCCGGATACGGTCAAGATGCCGCCCAGGAGCACCGGTACCGCCACGGTGGTGCCGTCGGTGGTGGCCACGTCAATGGTCTCGGGGTCGGGGGTGAGGCCTGCCGTGACGCCGGATGCAGCCCACGATGCGGGTGTGGTTGCGGCGAGAAGCGCGACCGTTCCGATTCCGAGCCCGGTCAGAAGGCTGCGGCGGGAAAGGTGAATGAGGCGCGCGGTTCGCAGACCGGTGATGCAGTGCATGATGGTTCCTCGTCTGATTGAAGGGGTTGAGCGGCGCGCAGCGCGCGTCGCGGTTGTCCTCGTGCGAATCAGGGTCGGAGAGGATTACCAGGGCGGAGGCCCGGCGAAGAAGGGGAGGAACCAGTAGTCCCACAGGAGCGCGAGTAGGACCAGGCCCACGAATTGGATCGCCGCCGGGACGATACGGCGCACCCAGACGTCGATGCGGTCCGCGAAGCAGGACATAGCCATCATGACCGTTGCGGCAGCGATAAGAGGAAGGGCCAGGGCCAGACCCTGCCAGATATGCGGCCAGCAATGCGCATATACGCACTTTCGGTCAGGCATGACAGTCTCTGCCCCGGCCATTAAACCGATAAGAAAAACCATGGCGGCCAACGTCACCAACATCACCGTCAGGGTCATTCCGTCGATTCGTCCGCGCGGTTTGCCCTTGGGGATGAAGCAGTACCCCAGAGAATACTCCGCCGCACGACAGAACCACTCCGGGGCGAATACACCACCGCCCTTCAAGGTGCGCGCCTCAATGCTGTTATGAACAGACTCAACGGCTCGGACCATCGACAGCCCATATCCCATGGCGGTCCATGCGACAGCATGCAGCAGGAGAATGCATCCGACAGCAACGGCTCCGAAACGGAGGATGGCGAGGGCTCCGCGCACCGCAGTATCACGAGAGGGCGTCACTAGTTTCATTGCTACATCACTCCCCTAGTGAGTCGTTCCACGAACGCGGATGCCAGTGCCTGACGCTCCGCTTCCGTCGGAGGATAAGTGAATCCCGCAACCTGCTTCATCAGTTGCAGGCCGATCTCCTTAAAAATACCGGAACCGACCCCGTCGGCTATTCCCGAGAAAGCGGATTCCACATTGGCCGCACTCGATTGGAAACGATCTTCAAAGAATGCCGTAAGTCTCTCATCGGGCGACATGGAGAAGATGGATCGCAGGTGCTCCCTGAAAGGCAAACCCGGCTGGTTCGGGTCCACTTTGATCGCCAACCACGCATCCACGTCCGCCAGGAGATCCGCCTTCCCGAACGACGACTTCTCATTCGTTCCCAGATGACTCAATACCCAGGTGAAGAGATCATCTCCGGAAGCCTTCGTCTGCCATTCTCCGAAGAGCGAGTACAGGTCGAGGGCCCAGCCGCCGAGGTCGCCGTACGTGTAGTCCGAAGGTTCGATATTGACGTCCCACATCGCGTAGGCGAGGGTGGCGACCGCCCAGTGGGCCGCATCCGTCACAGTATCGGGCATGGTCATATTGAGACTAAGAGCGCCCTCGCACGCAGCTCGAGCATCATGCATGATGGCATCGTCAGCCTCCGGAGTGTAAACCAACCACAGACCGTAACTGTTGGTGCCCCAGTAAGTGGGCTTGCGCATCCAGCCCAGAATGAACTGCCAGGACATCGGAATGTAGATCGAGTTCGAACCATAAATTGCCTTCAGCAGCTTCTCGCACCGCACCTCCGCCTCGACGTACCATTGGAAGAGCGCATTGAACCCCGTCTCCGAATATGAGCCGTCCTGCTCCACGGGCGGACCGGACACGGCGGCAAGATCGACGGACTGCGCCCGCCGCGAGACCACGACGTGGTCTATGGTGGTGGATCCCAGATCGTCAGTGAGTTCGATGATCTGGTTGTAGTGCCATTCCCGGGGCATGGGGAATCCCATGTTACCGGAGTAACCCGTGGACATTCCAGAAACGTAGGCGGCGACCGCCAGGCCGCGGTCGATCATGACCTGGCAGACGTTCCGAGTGGCGTAGACCCCGATCCTGAAGTTGTAGAAGGCGACGGCATCCATGATCTCCTTGACTCCGCCGAAGTATTCGGCTACGGCGCCCGAGACGACGTCCCCCGTGGCATCGAAGTCAACGCTGAAGTAGATGATGCTCTCCGCGGGGAGCCCGAGCACCCGGCCCCGGACCAGGGCCTCGAAGCCCTCGGTCATGCCATTGGCCCGGGTCAGGTCCGCGACCTCATCGTTGAATCGCTGGTAGATCGGCGCGAGTCGAAGACCGGCCGTGCGCAGCTCGGCGATCTCGGGCGCGCAGAGGTACTTGCCGTTCTCGCCCACCAGGTACCGGCCGACATGCGTATACCCCCGTTGCACCGCGGCGGCGGCCTTGCCGCCCAGGAGCTGGTGGCTGGTGTCGAATCCCGTGGTGGCGATGGTGGTGTCTCCGCAGGAGACCAGCAGGGTGCACCAGGTCGTGTAGTCGCCGGCCCCGGTCTGGGGGATCTCCATGAAGGACTGGAACTCCCGGATCACCGAGCTGGTGGTGCTGGTGAAACCCATGCTGAGGGAGATGTCCAGACCGTTGAGGATCATGGCGGCGTGGAAGATCCTGACGAAGCGGTTGGAGATGTCCGTGCTGCCGACTGAGATGTTCGCCTTCGCCCTCAGACCGCTCTTGGTGCCCTGGCCGAAGTTGCCGTTGGCGACGCCGTCGGCCATCCCGAGCTCGTACTGGAGGGCGAGCAGGAGCGCCGTCTGGACGGATCTGGAGTGCACGCCGTCGCAGGGCACGAGTGCGAAATCCTCCCGGTTGCGGTAAGTGCCGTTGAGCCAGCGCTGGACCTCGCGGATCGCGGAGGTTCCGCCGTAGGCGCCGAGGACCTCGTAGGCGTCCATGGACAGCAGGGAGGCCATGACCTTCACGTCCACGCCCGGGGCGCCGGTTCCCAGCCCGAGGGCCTCGCAGACGGAGGCGACGGAGCCCGCCAGGGCGTCGAAGCCGAAGGACGCCCCGGAATTGAGCGTGACGGCGGTGTACCCCTTGCACCACAGGGCTCCGCTGAGGATGCACAGAATGTTCTGCGGTCCCTTGAAGGAGGCGTTGATCGTACCGATCTTGTTCTTGTAGGCGCTCGTGGTGGCCGGGCCGAAGCCGGAGGCGAGCCGACTGATCCCGAGCTCGGCCTGCAGGGCCCGGCGCAGACCGTAGATGGTGCCCCATCCGGTCAGTCCGTCCTCCTCCAGGGGCACCCATCCCGCGCGGGACGCGTAGGTGGTGTTGAGCCATTGCTGCGTCCTCCTGACCCGGGGGTCCGCCATGGCGCTCCTTCCTTCGTGGAACGGTTCGGTCGGGCGATCGGGACTACTGGTGCAGGGCCTCGGAGGGCTCGACGCGCGAGGCCCGATGCGTGGCGAAGACGGCGCCGAGCAGACTGACCGCCACGCCCCCGGCGATCCCGGCGGGCACGGCGGCCCAGTCGACGACGGGCTGCCAGCCCCGGCCGATGGTGATGGCGAGGATCGCCAGGATCCCCAGGTAGGCGCCGGCCGCTCCCCCGAGCAGCCCGGTCAGGCCCGCCTCGGAGGCGATGAGGACGCGGATGTGGACGCGCCTGGCCCCGATGGCGCGGCGCAGCCCGATCTCGCCGGTGCGCTCCATGACGGAGGAGACCATGATGGTGGTGACCAGGGTGAGGGCCGCGATGGCGGCCACGACGGTCAGGGTGTACAGGACGGCCTGAATGCTGGCCTCGACCTCGGCGCGCAGCGTCATGGGGTCCGGCGGGGCGTCGACGGTCACCGACTGCGGGGCTGAGGGCAGCCAGGCGACGGGCGCCTGCGCGGCCACCTGCTGGGCGGCACCGGGGCTGACCCGGATCTTGACCGAGGCGTACTGGGGCTGGGAGTAGTCGGCGGCCCGGGCCTCCACCATGATGACGGAGTCCAGGAGGCCGACGTCGAGCCCGGCGTCGGTCAGGATGCCGACGACGGTCCTGGGCCGGCCGTCCACCCACACGACGGGCGAGGCGATGACGGGGCCGAGCTGGAGGGTCTGGGCGGCCCGCGACCCGACGATGACCTCGTCGTCGGACAGGGAGGTCAGGGGGCGCGGGGAGCTGACCGTGAACAGGGACTCCGGCAGGGTCTGCGACGCGCTGCCCACGAGCTGGAGCGGGGCGCCGCCCGGCGCGGACGGGCGCGCCGTGACGTCCACCGACGGGTGCGTGGCGAGGACGGCGACGTCGCGCACCCCGGCCAGGCCGCGCAGCCGCTCGGAGGACTGCGCCGAGAGGGCCTGCTCGGCCAGGTTCGCGCTGGTCGTGGACGCCGCCAGGGCGACGAGCTGGTTGCGCTGCGAGTCGAAGACGTCGGACACCTGGAACCTCGCGGTGGTGGACAGGCCCGTGGTGGCAGTGGCCAGCGCCACCGCCAGGGCGACGCAGGCGATGAGGGCCGCGGACCGGGCCCGCCTGGCGCGCAGCCCCTGCCAGACGTCGCCCAGGGCGTCGCGCACGCGCAGGCGGGAGGGGCGCCCCCGCATCGGCTCGGGCCGGAGCTCGCGGTGAGGAGCGGGCGCGGTGCGGTCCAGCTCCTCGACGACGCCGTCCTCGACCCGCAGGTGGCGCGAGGCGTAGGAGGCGACGCGGTCGTCGTGGGTGACCACGATGACGGTGGAGCCGCGCCGGTTCAGCTGCGAGAGCAGCTCCATGACCTGGTCGCTGTTGCGCGAGTCCAGGTTGCCGGTCGGCTCGTCCGCGACGATGACGGGCGCCCCGGAGGCGATGGCCCGGGCGATGGCGGCGCGCTGGCGCTCCCCGCCGGAGAGCTTCTCCACCCGCTGGGAGGACTTGCGTCCCAGGCCGACGAAGTCGAGCGCCCTCCTGGCGGCCAGCAGCCTGCGGCGGTGGCCCAGGCCCCGGTAGAGCAGGCCGAGGGCCACGTTCTCCACCACGCTGCGGCCTTGGAGCAGGTGGAAGGACTGGAAGATGAAAGCGAAGTTCTCCGAGCGCACCACGGCGCGCCGCCGCTCGCCCAGGGTCCGCACGCCGACGCCGTCGATCAGGTAGTCGCCGCTGGTGGGCGTGTCCAGCAGCGCCAGCTGGTTGAGCAGGGTGGACTTGCCGGCGCCCGAGGGGCCCTGGATGGAGATGAACTCGCCCTGGCGGATGGTCAGGGTGACGTCGCGCAGGGCCCGGAGGGGGACCTCGCCGGCGTAGGTCTTGCCCACGCCGCTCATCCTGAGCTCAACCATCGACCCGCACGCTCATGCCCTCGGCGAGCCGGCCGTCCTCGGAGGCGACGGCGCAGGTGCCCGCGGTGCAGCCCAGCTCGGTCACGACCACCTGCGCGAAGGCCCCGCCCTCCTGGGCGACGAGGACGGAGGCGGTGCCGCCGGCGTCGACGGAGACGGCGCGCTGCGGGACGAGCAGCGCGTCGAGCACCGGCTGGGACAGGTTGAGGGTGATCAGCACGTCGCTGCGCCCGATCCACTCGGCGGGGATCTGGCCGCTGCTCGCCCGCAGGACCACGCCCGCCTCGGCGGTGGGCGCGGCCGTCTCCCCGGCCCCCTGCGGCCGGTTCTCCGCGGACGCGGGGCGCACCTGCGCCACCGCGACGTCCACCGACTGCCCCTGGAGGTCGGCGGTGCCGGTCAGGCCGGGGGTCATCCGGGCCTGGACGCCCGCCGGCATGGAGGCCGAGAGGGTGACCTCCTGCGCGCCGAAGACGACCGCCGCCTGCCCGTCCACGGTCGCGCCGACGGCGGGGACGGAGGTGACGACCGCAGGCAGCGTCGGCACGATCATGACCTCGGCGGCCGGCAGGACGAGGGCCGGCTGCGCCTGCGCCCCGGACGATCCCGGCGCCGCCGTCGGGTCGCCGGACGGCGCGGGCGAGGCGGCCTGCGGCGCGGGGGCGGCCTGCCCGGCGTCGGCGTCCTGCGGGGCCTGCGCGTCGAGGCTCCTGTACAGGTCCCGGACGGCGTCGGCGGTGCCCGCCCCGAGCTCCCCGTCCACGCCGACGTCGTAGCCGAGGTCCGCCAGGGCCTGCTGGACCATGCGCACGTCGTCGCCGCGCGCACCCAGGTACAGGTCCCGGTACAGGGCGAACTGCCCCACCAGGGCGATGACGGGGCGGCTGTTGACCCACAGGACCGCCCCGCCCGAGGACACGGAGCCGCCGGCGATCGCGCCGGATCGGGTCACCACGCCGCGGCCCTCGGCCGGGGCCGGGACGGCGACCGAGACGGCCTCGGAGCGGGCCGCCGTCGCCAGGACCGTGGTCTGCTCGGTCAGGTCGCCGCGGGTGACCTGGACGGTCACCGGCCCGGCCGGCGGCGGCGAGGCCGCGGCCTCCCGCTGGGCCGGCGACTGGAAGCGGAGGGCGACGACCCACGTGCCCGCCGCGATCAGCGCCGCGCCCGCGAGCAGCGCCGCCCACGGCAGGAGACGGCGCACCGGATTCACGGGGTTCCGCCCGCTTCCCTGATGATTCCGCGCATGCGCTCGGCCTCGGCGTCGTTATTGGCCACCACCGTGTCGATCTCCGCCTTGTGGGCGGCGATGAAGGCGGCCTGCTGGTTCCAGGTGGCCTCGTACAGAAGACTCGTCCAGCCCGAGGACTCCCGGCACTGGGCGTCCGCCGTGGCCACCGCGATCTCATCGGCGCTGGGCTGGCCGGTCAACTGGAAATTGAGCCTCGTCTGGAGGGACTCGGGCATCTCGCGGCGGATCTCGGTCGCCCAGGGCTCCTGGGGCAGGTCCGCGATCCCCTGCGGGGCCATGCAGGTGCGCCATTGCGCCGCGGCCTCCTGGAGCTGCGGGGAGGAGGTGTCCACCGTGAACCGGTTGAGTTGGGACTCGATGGGGATGTTCCCGCCCTCGTCCACCGGCACCTCGGCCGTCGGCCGCGGTCCGGACAGCTCCAGCTGAACCTCGTCCTGACAGGTGTACAACTGATTCTTGAACGCCTCCGGCTTATTGTCGTAGTAGCCGCCGCCATGGAGGTCGATATTCTCCCGGGAGGGCTTGTAGCCCGGATCCGGGGCCATCCGGTACCCGTACTTCTGGGCGATCTCCACATTGAACAGCGTCGCATTCCCGTGGGGCTGAGTCTCCGGAAAGGGCGCCGAGGATATAGTCAGAACCTCGAAGTCATCGAATCCCGCATTCGACATGCACTGGTCCACCAAGATGTCGGATGCATAGACCTGAAGCCGCAGGAGCGGGCCGCCGTAGACCCGGTCGAAGGGGAGCGACCACGTCGTCGGATCCTTCTTGACTCCCAGAACCTCGTCGGGGGCCACGGGCGCCGACGCCTGGCCCCCGAAGACGCCCGTCCCCGAGCTGCCCCCTCCGCCGGAAGCGGGCGTCCGCGCGGAGCAGGCGCTCAGGGATAGGGCGGCGACAATTATCAGTACGACGGCGCGCGAGGCGCGCACCGGGCCCGTGGAGTGCATCGGGACCTCCGGAGGTATGAGGATGAGAGGTTAAGGATGGTGAAGGATGGCGGGGTGGATCCTCTTGGTAGGATGCTCCGTGAGGTGCCTCACTGTCAAGACCTCCGCGCCTCTCCATCCCCGAAGGGCGCACCCCGCTGAGCTGCTTCCCCGGCGTCGGCAGGCGCGCCCCTCCACCCTCGGGGTGCTTCCCCATCGTGAGGGCGATGCGGTCGACCCCTTGACGTCGTCGCCCAATTCACTGAGCCCTTCTCGCCGGGAGTCGTGGTCCGTGGGCCGGGGGCGGTGCGGGTCGGCCCGAGGACCGGTGATCGCCGCAGCCGCCGTCCGTGCAGGGGTCCGCGGCCGTCGGTTTGTACAAATCTGTTGCAAAAACCCGGATCGTGCCGAAGCGCCGGAGGAGGATCATCAATATTCCGCGCTTTCATCCACGGCCGATCCCGGGCCTGTCCGGGTCGTTGCGGGCGACTCTGATATACCTGCGCCATAACATTGTGCAGGCGGCTATCGGAGAGTTCCCGGGCATGTCGCAGCCCACTGTTTCGCGGGCCGTCAGGGTCCTGACGGAGACTTCACCCGGACCCTGAATGGACTGCTACTCACCGCGGAAAAGGCGTCTTCCGGACTGCTCGACGGAATCGACCCCTCCGGATGGATCGACGACAGGGGATACGTGGGAATGGGAATGATCATCCCGTACAAGAAGCCCCCCAACGGCGAACCGGGCGAGGCCGCGAAGGAGGCCAATCGGAGCATCAGCCGGATTCGCCGGGTCGGAAGAGCGGACCATCGCCCGCATCAAGTCCTGGAGAATCCACCCGCACCGACTACCGGCGCCCCCGGCCCTGAAGTAGGCCCGCGACCACGTCTACGACCCGCCCCGGGCCGCCTTCGACTCCCACTTCGACAACCGCTGAACCCCACCGACGGCCCGGGCCGCCGCGGCCTCAGACCTTCTGGCGGAAGTGCCCGTACAGGCGGGTCAGCGGGGCGGGCGCCCACCAGTTCCAGTGGCCGAGCACCGTCATGGTCGCGGGCACGAGCAGCAGCCGCACCAGCGTGGCGTCGGCGGCGACCATAACGGCCAGGCCCACGCCGATCTCCTTGATGGAGATCATCTCCCCGGAGACGAAGCCCAGGAAGACGGCGATGATGATCACCGCCGCCGAGGTGATGATGCGCCCCGAGCGCTGCAGGCCGCGGGCGACCGCTTCGTCGTTGTCGTGCCCGGCCTCCCAGTACTCGTTGATGCGGGCCAGCAGGAAGACCTCGTAGTCCATGGCCAGTCCGAAGCCGAAGGCCATGAGGCAGGCCACGATGGAGGTCTGCAGCCCCGGCGTCTGCGGCAGGCCCAGGTGGCCGTGCTCGAAGAGCCAGGACGTGACGCCCAGGGAGGCGATGAGCGAGAAGCCGTTGATGAGCAGGGCCTTGAGCGGCACCACCAGCGAACCGGTCATGCAGAACAGCAGCACGAAGACCGCCGTGATGACGATGAGCGCGGCCCACGGCGCGCGTTCGACCATGGAGTCGATGAGGTCGGTCTGCTGCGCGGCCGCGCCGCCGACCCAGAACTGGTAGCCGGTGTCCCGGGCCCGGATCTGCTCGACGGCGTCGACGGCCTCCCGGCCCACCGGATCGTCCACGTCCATAATGACTCGGACGAGCACCATGCCCTCGTGACCGGGCAGTTCCGAGGCGTTCACATGGGCGACGTCGTCCATGGCCCCGATGTCCGAGACGAGTCCGGACGCGCCCTCGACGTCGGTGCGGGCCACGACGCTGATCGTGGGCGTGGCCAGCGCCGGGTAGTCGTTCTGCAAGATGTCGTAGCCGGTGCGCACCGCGGCATCCTTCGGCATGTACTCCGCGACATTGGTGCGCATGTGCAGCGAACCGATGGGGGCGGCCATGAGGCCCAGCACCGCGGCGATGACGAGCATGACGATCCACGGGTGCGCCACGACGCGGTGGGAGAGTCGGCTGAACACGCCGTGGTCGGAGGAGGAGTCGCCGACGGCGCGCAGGACGCGGTTGACGCCGGGCACCCGGCTGAGCGCGCTGGGGCGCACCAGGCGCCCGCCCAGCAGTGTGATGACCGCCGGCACGAGCGTGATCGTGCAGGCCACGGCGACCAGTGACATGCTGATCGCCCCGACCGCGATCGTCTTGAACATGGGCGAGCGGATGATGAGCAGTCCCGTGATGGAGCAGGCGATGGTCAGCGCCGAGAAGGAGACCGTGCGCCCCGCGGTGGCCACGGTGCGCACGACGCTGCGCTGCACGAGCTCCTTCATGTCCGCACCGGTGGGCAGGTCGCCGTCCCGGTGGCCGGCCTCGTCCAGCTGGATCGCGACCTCCTCGCGGTAGCGGCTGACGAGCAGCAGGCCGTAGTCGATCGACAGGGCCAGGCCGAGGATCGAGATGACATTGAGGATGAAGGAGTACACGTCCAGGACGAAGGTCAGCCCCCACAGCACCCCCATGCCGATGAGGATCGAGGCGAGCGCGCCCAGCAGCGGCAGGCCGGCGGCGAGCAGACCGCCGAAGATGATGATCAGCAGGACGAGGGCCACGGGGAGGCTCACGGACTCGCCCTGGGCGAGGTCCTGCTGGACGAGCTCGCCGATGGAGTCCCCGATGAGCTCGGGGGACACGGCGTAGACCCTCGCCTCGGGCGCGTACCGGTGCAGGGAGTCGAGGTAGGCGCCCTCGGCCGCGCGGGCCACGCGCTCGTTGGCGGCGTCGACCTCCTTGTCGGACAGCCCCGCGTCGAGGGTGACGACCTCGACGTAGCCGTCCCCGCCGGTCGACAGCATGGCTCGCGCCTGCTGCGAGGCGGGGTCGGGCAGGGCGAAGGCGTCCGCCACGGAGGCGACGCCCTCCAGGCCGGACAGCTCCTCGCGCGCGGCGCCGACCGCGGCGGCGGCGCTCGCGTAGTCGCCGGCGACGTCGACGCCCTGGACGACGACGGAGATCCTCTCGCCGACGCTGTCGTCGGACGTGGTCATGGAGGCCACGACGTCGGACTCGCTGTCGGGCGTGGAGATGTCGCCGCTCGCCAGCCGCTCGAACAAGCCCCTGGCGCCCCAGCCGTGGAAGGCCAGGGCGGCCGAGACGACGACCAGCAGCGCCCACCCGACGACGACGCTCACGGGGTGGCGGGACACGGCGCGGCCGATGCGAGTGAACATATCGGGTCCTTCGTAGACGGGGTCGGGCGGGTCCGGGCGGGCGGGTCCGGGGACCCGGCCACCCCATAGAGAAACGATCATTTCTGTTTGCGGGGGTCAGCGTAGGCCGTCGGCGACGCCGCGTCAACCGCACGCCCCGACGTGGGCGCGGAGGGACCGGTATCGGGCGGCCCGGCGGCAGGCCCCGGATCCCCGGTTCAGTCCCGCGGGCCCCCGGTTCAGTCCCCCAGGTCGGAGATGTGGCCGCTGGGATCCTTGACCCGCGCCATGAGCACCAGGCCGGCGGCGAGGACCGAGACAATGCCGAGGATTCCCCAGTACCCGGCGCCCCCGCCCGTCAGCCGCGCCCCGATCCAGAGGAAGAAGCCGTACATGGCCGGGGCCATGAAGGACACGGCCCGCCCCGTCGTCGCGTACAGGCCGAAGATCTCCCCCTCGCGCCCCTCGGGAATGAGGCGGGCCAGGAATGAGCGCGCCGCCGACTGGGCCGGCCCCACGCAGGCCGACAGCAGCATGCCGAGCACCCAGAAAATCCGCGCTCCGCCGTCGTGCAGGAAGAAGATGAGCATACCGGCGACGACGAGGACCGCCAGCGCGCCGATAATGACCTTGCGGGGCCCGACGACGTCGTCGAGCCGCCCCAGCCCGATGGTGGCCACACCGGCGACGACGTTGGCGGCAATGGCGAAGACGATGACGTCGCCGCTGGAGAAGCCGAAGGTGTTGCGGGCGATAATGCCGCCGTAGGTGAATACCCCGGCCAGGCCGTCGCGGAAGACCGCCGCCGCCAGCAGGAACCACAGAACCTCCGGGTGGGATCGGTAGAGCGCCACCAGGGTGCGCCACAGCCGCCGGTAGGAGACCACGATGGATTCGGGCCGCAGAATCGGCGCGCCCGGCTCCGTCGGCTCGATCGGTTCGGACTCCAGCCCGGCGAGCTCGCGCTCCCCGCCCCGCAGCTCCTCCTCGGCCAGGGCGCGGCGGCGGCGCCGAGCCTTCTCCCCCGACAGCGTCACGACCACGGGGACGGCGCACAGCCCGAACCAGGCCGCCGCGACGAGCATGGAGACCCGGACGTTGAGGCCGTTCTCGTGCGTCACCCCGAACCAGCCGACCTCGGGGTTGATGAAGCCGACGAAGAGGATGAGCAGCAGGACGATGCCGCCGAGGTAGCCCATCCCCCAGCCCAGGCCCGAGACCGCCCCGACCCGGTCCTTGGTCGCCAGGTGGGACAGCAGGCCGTTGTAGTTGACGCTGGCCAGCTCGAAGAAGACATTGCCCAGCCCCAGCAGGACGATGCCCAACCACAGGTAGCCCGGCTCGGGCAGGACGAAGAAGAGCATGGCGCTGATCACGACGACGACGGCCGTGTAGACGCCCAGCCAGAAGACGGTGCGCCCCGCCCGGTCGGCCCGCTGCCCGGTGACGGGGGCCAGGAGCGCGATGAAGACGCCGGCGACGGCCAGGCCCACGGAGAGGGCGAACTCGTTGTCGGCCTTGTCGCCGAAGGACGCGCTTGTGAGGTAGACGGTGAAGACGAAGGTCGTGATGACGGCGTTGAAGGCCGCCGACCCCCAGTCCCACAGGCCCCAGGCGATGACCGGCCAGGTCAGGAGCCTGCCGTGCGGGGTGGTGGGGTTGGAGTCAGGAGCGGCTGCGCTCGCGCCCTGGGAGGGGGATGCGGGGGTCATGCGATGAGCCTACGGCCGCCGCGATCGCCGCGGGGGCCGTTGCGCAGTACGGACGCGCGCCGGGTTATCCACAGGATGCGCAATTTCCGCCGGTCTCGCGCGTCGTTTCCGCCGGTTCCGATGAAAGGTGGGCGGGGCCGGCGGCGAGGAGCTCGGCGAGGGCGAGGTCCAGGGGCGTGGTCACCTTGAGCGCGAGCGGATCGCCCTCGACGACGACGACCCGGCCCCCGGCCGCCTCGACCAGACCGGCGTCGTCCGAGGCCGCGAGCGCCTCGTCCGCGCCGCGCGCCGCCCCGAGCTCGTGGGCCCGCACGAGCGCGGCGACGGCGAAGCCCTGCGGGGTCTGGACGGCCCGCAGGCGGGAGCGGTCGGGCGTGCCGACGACGACCTCGACGTCGGCGCGCGCCGTCGGGGGCGCGGCCGCGTCGTCCCCGGGGCCGGCGGGTGCGGGGCCGGCGGGCCCGACCTCCTTGACCGTGTCGGTCACGGCCAGGGCGGGCACGACCGCGTCGTGCCCGGCGCGCACGGCGGCCACGACGCGGCGCACCGTCTCCGGGGGGGTGAGCGCGCGCGCCGCGTCGTGCACGAGGACGACCGCGGCCCGCGGGCAGGCCTCCAGGGCCGCCTTCAGCCCGAGGGCGACGCTGGCCTGACGCGATGCGCTCGAACCGGCGACGACCCGGATCCCAACGCCCGCGCCGGCGAGCCCCGCCAGCTCGGCGGTGAAGCGCTCGACGTGCTCGCCGGGCGCGGTCACCACCAGGTGATCGACGACCCCGGAGTCAGCCAGGCCCTGCGCGGCCCGCCGCAGCAGGCTCCGCCCGCCGATCTCGACGAGCGCCTTGGGCCCGCCCGCGCCCAGTCGGGTCCCCGCTCCCGCGGCCGTGAGGACGGCGACGACGGCGCCGTCGTCGTCCGTCGCGCTCCCGGCGCGGGCCGCGGCGGCGTCGGCTCCTGCGGGGTCGTCCGAGGCCCCCCGTACGTCGATTCGCATGTCGTTTCCGCCGGTTTCGCGCGTCTTTTCCGCCGGTTTCGGCGAGGGAGGGGTCAGGCGGCGGTGCCGGAGGACAGGACCTCGTCGAGCTTGGACTCGGCGACGTCCTCCGCCGTCTTCTCCGCCAGCGCCAGCTCGGAGACGAGGATCTGACGGGCCTTGGAGAGCATGCGCTTCTCCCCGGCGGACAGGCCGCGGTCGGTGTCGCGGCGGGACAGGTCGCGCACGACCTCGGCGACCTTGATGACGTCGCCGGAGGCGATCTTCTCCTGGTTGGCCTTGAAGCGGCGGGACCAGTTGGTCGGCTCCTCCGTCAGCGGCGCCCTGAGGACCTCGAAGACCTTCTTGAGCCCGGCCTCGTCGACGACGTCGCGCACGCCGATAAGATCGACGCTGTCGGCCGGGACCAGGATCGTGAGGTCCCCCTGGGCGACCTCGAGCTGCAGGTAGGTCTTCTCCTCCCCGCGCACCTTGCGCTGGCGGATATCAATGATCCGGGCCGCGCCGTGGTGGGGGTAGACGACGGTCTCGCCGACTTCAAAGGTCATGGGTGACGTCACTCCAGTCGAGTAAAGGGGCCTCAGTTTATCAGGGGATCCCGCGGAAACGCCGGGGAGTTACCTCACAGGCTCAGGTTCCGGCCGCCAGCTTGTAGCCCACTCCCCGCACCGTGATCAGCAGTTTCGGCTCGCCGGGCTCGACCTCGATCTTGGCCCGAATGCGCTTGACGTGGACGTCGAGGGTCTTGGTGTCCCCCACGTAGTCGGCGCCCCAGACCCGGTCGATGATCTCGCCGCGCGCGAGCGCCCGGCCCGGGTTGCGCATGAAGAGCTCGAGCAGCTCGAACTCGCGCGGCGGCATGGCCACGGCCTCGCCGTCGACCGCGACCTCGTGGCGCCCGACGTCCATGCGCACCCGGCCGACCTCCAGCACCGGCTCGGCGGGCTCCTGCTCCTCCCCGCGGCTGCGGCGCAGCACCGCGTTCACGCGGGCGAGGAGCTCGCGGTAGGAGTAGGGCTTGGTCACGTAGTCGTCGGCCCCGATCCGCAGGCCGACGACGGTGTCCGCCTCGGAGTCCCGGGCGGTGAGCATAATGACCGGGACGGTGGAGGTGCGCCGGATGCGCCGGCACACCTCGATGCCGCTGAGCCGCGGCAGCATGAGGTCGAGCAGGACCAGGTCGATGGCCCCGCCGCCCGACGGGCCGGCGGCCTCGAAGGCCTCGACGGCGGCGACCCCGTCCGCGGCCTGGACCACGTCGAAGCCGTCGCGGCGCAGGCTGAAGGCCAGGGGCACGCGGTAGTTCTCCTCGTCCTCGACGAGCAGTATCCGGGTCATGGGCGACTCCCTTCCTCGGGGGCGGACTCCTGCTCGGGGGCGGACTCCTGCTCGGGGGCGGGCCGGTCCGCTCGCATCCGCGCGCCCCGGCGGGGCGGGGCGGGCCCCTGCCGGGCGGGGCCGCCGCTCTCCCCGGGATCGCCGCCGGGATCGCCGCCGGAGTCGTCCTCATCGGGGCCGTCCTCATCGGGGTCGGGGCCCGACAGCGCGGCGAGGGCCGCGAAGGCCGCGCCGGCGCCCCCGGAGGCCAGGACGTCCTGGGCGCGGGCGGCGGGCGGGCGGGCGGCGGGCTCCTCCCCCCGGGTCCCGGCCCCGGGGTCCTGGGGCCGCAGGCGGGGCAGGACCAGGGTGAAGGTGGAGCCGCGCCCGAGCGCCGACCACAGCTCCACGGTGCCGCCATGGTCGGCGGCCACGTGCTTGACGATGGACAGGCCCAGCCCGGTGCCGCCGGTGGCCCGCGAGCGCGCCCGGTCGACCCGGTAGAAGCGCTCGAAGACCCGCTCCTGGTTCTCCCTGGCGATGCCGATCCCCTGGTCGACGACGGCGATGCGCACCAGATTCTCGTCGGAGGGGTCGACGCCGACCCCCACGCTCACCCGGGTGCGGGCCTCGGAGTAGCGGATGGCGTTGTCCAGGAGGTTGCGCACGGCGGTGGTGATGAGGGCCGCGTCCCCGCGCACCCGCAGCCCCCGGGTCCCCCCGGCGACGAGCGTGATCCCCCCGGCCTGGGCCTCCACGCGCACCTGGTCGAGGGCCTCGGCGACGACGGCGTCGACCTCGACGTCCTGCGGGCTGGCCAGGGCGTCGCCCTCCTGGAGGCGGGAGAGCTCGATGATCTCCTGGACGAGCACGTCCAGGCGGGTGGCCTCCTTGCGCATGCGCCCGGCGAAGTCGCGGACGATCTCGGGGTCCTCGGCGTTGGACTCGACGGTCTCCGCCAACAGCGCCAGCGCCCCGACGGGGGTCTTGAGCTCGTGGGAGATATTGGCGATGAAGTCGCGGCGGGTGTCCTCCAGGCGCTTGTGGGCGGTGCGGTCCTCGACGAGGACGAGGACGTGCCCGCGCCCGATGCCGGCGACCCGCACGTGGAGGAAGAACTGGCCGGCCCCGGCCACGTGGCCGCGCGCGACGGCGAGCTCGGCGTCCTCGGGCGCGCCGGTGGCCCGCACGCGGGCGACCATGGCGCGGACCTGCGGCTCGCTCACGGCGTCGTCGCGCACGAGGTTGAAGGTGTAGGCGGAGGCGGAGGCGCGCAGGACGTCGTCGTCCTCGTCCAGGACGATGACGGTCGAGCGCAGGACCGCCAGCACGGGGACGATGGACTCGTCCCCGGTCAGGGCGGCGGCGCGCCGGTCCTCCCGCCGGGCGCGTGCGAGAGCGGATCCGGCCGCGGCGCCGACGGCGAGGCCGACGAGCGCGGCGAGGATCAGCAGCGCGATGGTTCCCACGCCGTCCAGGTTAGGCGCCCGCAGCCGCTCGCGGCGAGCGGCGGGCGTGGGATCATGGCCCGAGTTCGCCCAAGGCGGGGCGCCCGACGGCGGTCGCGTCGGCCCGGCGCGTCCGCCGCGCCGGCCGGCCCCGATCCGCCCGGGCGCGCCGCGCAGCCGCGACGCATAGCGAGGAGCCGTCCCGTGCACGACATATTCAGCCAGATCTTCAACCAGGAGCTCAAGCAGCTGGGCTCGGACCTGCAGTCCATGGCCGCCCAGGTGGCCACCGCCATCGAGCGGGCGAGCGAGTCCCTGCGCAATGGCGACCTCATCGTCGCCGAGCAGGTCATCGACGCCGACGAGCGCATCAACGACCTCCAGCGCGATATCGACGACATGTGCGTCATGCTGCTCGCGCGCCAGCAGCCCGTGGCCGACAACCTGCGCACCGTCATCTCCGCCCTGCGCATGGCCCAGACCCTCGAGCGCCAGGGCGATCTGGCCCGTCACCTGGCGACGATAGCCCGGGGGCGCTACCCCGAGCCGCCGGTGCCCGAGCCGGTGCTCGGCCTCATTCTGCGCATGGCCGACCTGGCGGTGCGCGCGGGCGCGGACGTCTCGCGCCTGGTGGCCACCCAGGACCTGGAGCTGGCGGCGACCATCGAGGCCAATGACGCCCAGATGGACGCCCTGCACCGCCGGTCCTTCCAGATGATCCTCGACCCGGCCAACGAGCTGAGCCGCCAGCAGGTGGTCGACGCGGTCCTCATGGGCCGCTTCCTGGAGCGCTTCGGCGACCACTCCACCTCGGTGGCCCGTCGCATGACCTATCTCGTCTCCGGCACGACGGCGCCCGTCGTGCGCGACGACGGCGGAGCGCGCTGAGGGCGGGCGGTCCCGCCCTCAGCGGCTCACGCGCGGCGACTCACTTGCCCTGGTTGGCGACGGCGGCGATCTTCGCCTCGGCCTCCGGGTCGAGGTAGCGCCCGCCCTTCTTGAGGGGCTTGAGGGTCTCCTCGTCGAGCTCGTAGACGAGCGGAATGCCGGTGGGGATGTTGAGGGCGGCGATATCGGCGTCGGAGATCTCGTCGAGGTGCTTGACGATGGCGCGCAGCGAGTTGCCGTGCGCGGCGATCAGGACCGTCTTGCCGGTCTTGATCTCGGGGATGATGGTGCCCTCCCAGTAGGGCAGCAGGCGGGCGAGGACGTCCTTGAGGCACTCGGTGGCGGGGATGGGCTCGCCGGCGTAGCGCGGGTCGGCGTCCTGGGAGAACTCGCTGCCGGCCTCGATGGTCGGCGGCGGCACGTCGTAGGAGCGGCGCCAGAGCATGAACTGCTCCTCGCCGTACTCCTCGCGGGTCTGCTTCTTGTTCTTGCCCTGGAGGGCGCCGTAGTGGCGCTCGTTGAGGCGCCAGTTGCGCTCGACCGGGATCCAGTGGCGGTCGGCGGCGTCCAGGGCCAGGTTGGCGGTCGTGATGGCGCGGCGCAGCAGCGAGGTGAAGAGCTTCTCAGGCAGGACTCCGGCCTCCTTGAGCAGCTCACCCCCGTGGACGGCCTCGGCGCGGCCCTTCTCGGACAGCGGCACGTCGACCCAGCCGGTGAAGAGGTTCTTAGCGTTCCATTCGCTCTCGCCGTGGCGGAGCAGCACAAGGGTGTAAGCCATGGTCCTATCCTGCCAGGCCGGAGGGGCGGACCACCAGGGCCCCGGGTCCCCCAACCTCGCGATCGGGGGCCCGGGGCCCTGGTGGAGCCGGGTCCGGCTCAGGCGTTGGCCTTGAGGTAGGCCTCGCGGACCTCGGCGGAGATCCGACCGCGCGTGGAGACCTCGATGCCCTCGGCACGGGCCCAATCACGGATCCTCTGTGTCTCGCCGGGCACGGAGGAACGGGCGCGGCGGCGGGTGTTGCGGCGGCCGGAGACCCGGCGCGCCTTCGCCGTCCATTCCTCAACCGACTCGCGCAGCGCGGCGGCATGCTCCTCGTTGAGATCGATCTCGTAGGTGACGCCATCAATTCCGAAAGTCACCGTCTGGGTGGCCTCGGAGCCGTCGATGTCGTCCACCAGAATAACCTGCGTCCTCTGTGCCATGGCATCCACTCCTGTTCGTACGGCCGCGATTTCGGCGATCGCAGCTGGTAACGCCAACAGTAAACCGAAACCCGCCGATCCGCAAACCCAATGGGGAAGTCCCCCCGAGGAGTCCCGCACACAAATCAACCGCCGGCTCGGGGCTCGAGCATATGACGACGGTCCCGCGCCGCGAAGGAGACCGGGCCCGGCGCGCTCGCCCGCAATAAGGCCATCACCTCGATTCCCCGTGATTCCAACGAAAAGTCGCCCCCATTGCGGTGCTGCCGCAATAGGGGCGGGGTCCGGCGGGCGCGGACCCGGCGCGCCGAGGCGCGCGAACGGGGCACGGACGGCGCGCGAACGGGGCTGGGCGGGGGGTGACGCGCGCGATAGGGGCGCCCCCGGGGCCGCGGACTGGGAGCGGCCCGACTGGGAGCCACCTGTGGGAATCGAACCCACGACCTATTCATTACGAGTGAATCGCTCTGCCGACTGAGCTAAGGTGGCGCGCCGCAAAAGCAGCGGACCATACCCTACCGGCCGGGCGGCGCCCGCCGCAATCGGGTCCCGCCCGCCGCCGACGTGGTCCTGGACACAGCCCGGCCGTGCGGCACCGGCCTTCCGCCGTCGGCCGAATCATTCCCCCGATCCCATTCAGACCCGTGAAGACCGGCGCCCGCCCGGCCCGCCCCGTGGAGCACGCCGGGCATTCCATTCAGACCCGTGAAGACCGGCGGGCGAGGTCCCATACTCGTCGCCCATACCCTTGTCCCGTGCGCATCCACGTCACCTACACCGGCGGCACCATCGGCATGGTCGACTCGCCCCGCGGCCTGGTTCCCGGCGCGGACCCGGAGAACCGGCTCGACGCCGCCCTGAAAGAGGCCGGGCGGTCAATCGGCGGCATCTCCTTGACCGCGCTGAGCCCCCTCATCGACTCCTCCGACGCCACTCCCGAATCCTGGCAGCGAATCATCGACGGCCTGCGCGCGAGCGCATCCGAGGCCGACGCCTTCGTCATCCTGCACGGCACCGACACCATGGCCCACACCTGCGCCGCCCTGTCCTACGCGCTGACCGACCTGGGCCGCCCCGTCGTCGTCACCGGCTCGCAGCTGCCCCTGGGCGCCGTCGGCTCCGACGCCGCCCCCAATATCGCCGGGGCCCTGCGCGCCGCCGCGAGCCGTCGGGCGCGGGGCGTCGGCCTCTTCTTCGGCCACCGCCTCCTGGCCGGCAACCGGGCCGTCAAGGCCAGCTCCTGGGCCTTCGACGCCTTCGACTCCCCGGCCGTCGCGCCCCTGGCCCGGGCGGGCGCCCCCTGGCGGTGGGCGCCCGCCCCGCCGCCGGGCGCGGGCTGGCCCGATCCCCGCCCCTACACCCGTCAGGACGCCGTCGTCATCGACCTCTTCCCGGGCATCACCGCCGCCCGCCTGGAGGCGATGCTGACCCCACGGCCCGACGCCGTCATCCTGCGCGCCTTCGGCGTCGGCAATATTCCCGACGGCGAGCCCGGGCTCACCGACGTCCTCGCGAGCGCGATCGGGGCGGGCACCGCCGTCGTCGTCATCTCCCAGTGCCATCAGGGCGGGGTCCGGCTGGGCCGCTACGCCGCCGGGGACGCGCTCGCCCGAGCCGGCGCCGTGAGCGGCGCCGACATGACCCCGGAGGCCGCCTACGTCAAGGCGGTCTTCCTCCTGAGCCAGGGCCTGCGCGGCTCCGGGCTGGCCGCGTGGATGGGCCGGTCCATCGCCGGGGAGCTGGACGACCGGCCGGCCGGGGCGTGAGCCGGGCGCACCCGACCGGGGCCGGGCTCGCCGTCGGCGGTGCCGAACGCCGCACGGGCGGGCACGAACGCGCACGACGGCGCGGCCCCGCCCGGCCGAGCGTCAGTTCTTGCCCTTGCAGGTCAGGCCCTCCTGCGGGAGCTCGCCGGTCAGCAGATAGCGGTCCACGGCGTCGGTCACGCAGTCCCCGGCCCGGCCGTAGGCGGTGTGGCCGTTGCCCTCCCAGGTCAGCAGGCGGCCGGAGTCGAGCTGCTCGGCCAGCGCCTCGGCCCACGGGTAGGGGGTGGCGGGGTCGCCGGTGGTGCCGATGACGAGGATGGGGGCGGCGCCGGAGGCGTGGATCGGCTTGCGCTCACGAGTGGACTTGTGGTCCCAGACCTGGCAGAACAGCTCCGGGTAGCTCAGGTCCGCGCCGAAGGTCGGGGAGGCCTGCTCCATCTCGTGGGCCTCGGTCTGCCAGGAGGCCATATCGCCCTCGACCGGGTAGTCCAGGCAGTTGATGGCGTTGATGACCTCGCTGCTGTTGCCGGAGTAGGTGCCGTCCTCATTGCGCGAGGCGAGCGCGTCGCCGAGCGCGAGCAGGATCGAGCCCTTGCCCTGGTTCATCGCCTCGGCCAGGCCGCTCGTCAGGTACTGCCAGTACTGGTCGTCGTAGAGGAGGGAGAGGACGGCGCTCTCGGCCAGGGAGTAGGTCAGCGGCCGCTTCGCGTCATTGGTCGGGAGCGGGGAGTCGACGGTCAGGTCCAGCAGGTCCTGGATCTGCTTGACGCCGTTGTCCACGTCCCCGCTCAGGGGGCAGTTCTTGCCGCGCTGGCAGTCCTCGACGTAGGCGCGCAGCGCGTTCTCGAAGCCCGCGGCCTGGCCCAGGCTGACCTGCCCGGAGCTCAGGGTCGGGTCGACGGCGCCGTCGAGCACGAGGCGGCCGACGTTGCCGGGGAAGAGCTCGGCGTAGGTGGCGCCCAGGTAGGTGCCGTAGGAGTACCCGAGGTAGCTCAGCGCGTCGTCGCCGACCACGGCCCGCAGGATGTCGAGATCGCGGGCGGCGGAGATCGTGTCGATGTGGTCGAGCAGGCCCTCGACGTGGGTGTTGGCGTCGCACTGGCTCTCGAGCTTCTCGGCGTGCGAGGTCACACTCTCCTGGACCTGCTCGTCGGTGAGCTTGTCATTGGGCCCGGCGTCCGCGGCGGCGCGGTCCGCGTCGACCTCGGCGTCGGTCATGCAGTCGACGGCGGTCGAGGCGCCCACGCCGCGCGGGTCGAAGCCGATGACGTCGTAGGAATCCATCAGGCGCTGGGACAGGAGGTGGCCGGCGCTGTCCACGAGGTTCACGCCGCTGCCCCCCGGGCCGCCCGGGTTGATGAAGAGCGAGCCGATGGCCTCGCCCCCGGCGGGCCGCCTCTTCAGGGCTATCTGAATGGTCTGCCCGTCGGGGTGCTCGTAGTCGAGGGGAACGTTAATGGTGGCGCAGGTGAAGGTGGTGTTCGGGTCCGCGTTCTTGCCCCCCTCGCAGGGCTGCCAGTCGATGCTCTGGCTGTAGAAGGACTCCAGGCCCTGGGGGACGGGGGCGGGGCTCGTCGCCGCGACCGGGGTGGGAGTGATCGCGGTCGACTCTGCGGGAGTGAGGAGGTTGTGGCCGCACGCGGCCAGTTCGGCGCAGGCCAGGAGCGCGGCGCTCACGGCTGCGAGGGCGCGGACGGCGCGGGAGCGGGTCGAGATCTTCATGCGGGCAGCCTACGGGCGCGTGCCCGTCGCGGCACTCCCCCGCGAGGCGGAGAAGGCCCCGTCTCTCCTCGCCGAGATCGATCGCGACCAATTATCGAGCCCGGTATGAACGGTGTCGTGACGGCCTTCGGGACCTGCTCGCAGGGTTTCGTGAGAATCACTGCCGGGGATGGCGCGGACGGGCGGGCCCGGGGTGGTGCGGACGACCCTCCCGGGGGCCGGCGGCGGTCGCGACGGGCGCCCCTCTGGCGCCCAGACGTGCACTTCGCACTCGAAAGTGCAGTTCCAACCGTCGTTCTCGAGTGCAAAACGCACCGCTCGAGTGCGAAATGCGCATCTCGACGAGCGGGGGACCGGCGACCGCGTCCCGGGCATCGGCGTCGCCGGCCCCGCCCCGGAGCATCTCCAGTGACCCGGCGGGAAAGGCTCACTGTCACGGCTGAGCCCTTGTCGTCACGGAGCCGTTCCCACTGCCCTGACAGCCGTCAGGGGCGTCGTCGCAGCTGTGATGCCTCAGGACGCCGTCGAAGCGCGCCGGAGAAAAGCCCCACCCCAGCCGACGGGCGATGGTATCGGCCGCGGCGGAGGGGAATTCGTGCCAGCCGGGCTCCAATTCGCGCCGGGCGACGTCGAACAGCCCGCGCGCGCAGACCTCCAAGTTCTCGTCGAGAAGGCGCCCGATCTCCCCGGCCAGATCGGGCAGCGCGCGCTCGAAGCGCCGCGTCGGGTCGTACGGGCTCCCGGGTCGATCGGGGGCCAGGCGCAGCCGCAAGACCCAGCACAACTGCGCGAGCGCATGAGCGCGCACATGGGCGTGCGCGGCGATGTGCTCGCCCCTCCGGTAGCGGCCCACGCCGATGAACAGCTTGGCCAGGAACAGTCGCACCGCGTTGTCCGGTCGGGGCGGCCGCGGCGGCGGAGCGAGTATCAGGTCGCCCCCGTCCAGGGCCGTGTCCCGCTCGGGGTCGCTGATCGGCCACGGCTGTCCGGCGCCGAACTCGAGCAGCACGCCGTCGTCGTAGATCACCACGCCGCCGTCGGCGCCCTCCCGGGCCCGGAGCACAATGCGCTCGGGCTCGGGGAGGAAGGGCCACGCATCGCGGTGGCGCCGGTTCGCCTCGGGGGTGAAGAAGATGTTGAAATCCAGGTCCGACCACTCGTCGCGACGCGCGGCACCGGATCGGGCCGCGGAGCCGAAGAAGACCAGGCTGGTGATCCCGGAGTCCGCGGCGGCCGCGCGCACCAGTGATCGGCGGTAATCATCGAGATCCATCCGGCGCTCTCCGAAGTCAGCGCCCCGAGCGCAGGTAGTCGATCCGTTCGAGGGCGGAGCGGCGCGACTGCTCGAAGGCGGCGTCGGCGGCGGGCACGTACTGACCGGTCTCGCGGGCCACTCCCCGGCGTTCGCCCCAGGCCCAGATGGTGTCGAGGGTGCGCACCATGCCGAGTTCGGGACCCAGTCCGCCGTTGCGGTTCAGCACCCCGAGCGGCAGCTCCCGCCGCTTTCCATCGGGCTCGACGAGACTGACGTCGGCGTACGAGGACGAGCGGGAATAGCGGAAGGTCGCCACCAGCTGGGCGCGGGAGGCCGGCCAGGCGTACGTGCGGGGGATGAGGCCCCTCACGTGGAATCCCTCCTGGTCGATGGTCACGCGCTTCAAGGCCTGATCCACGCTCAGGACGAGCAGGAACGCCCCGAAGACGATTCCCGGCACGCCCCAGAACGAGCCGTCGTTCTGGAGCGCGAATGCGGAGCCGACGATCATGAACAGGCCGAATCCGGCGAAGAGGCACACGGCGAGGACGCCGGGCCCCTTGAACTCCAGTTGCGGCCTGCTCAACATATCGACGTCGAGATCCGCCGCGGCCGAGGCGCCGCGCCCGGCGCCCGCGCCGAGCGGAGCCGACGGCGCGGGGGCGGGCGCGTAGCCGCCCGTTCCGTGATCGGCGGCGTTTCCGTAACCTCCTCCGGCCCCATAGCCGGGGGCGGACTGGGTCGGGGGGACGCCCAAGGCGGTGCCGGTCCCTCCGGCCCCATAGGCGGGGGCGGACCCGTAACCGGGGGCGGGCGCGCCCGCGGCCTGGTTCTCGGGTCGGACGTAGCCGCGGGCCACGGCCCAGGCCCACAGGTCGTCGAGATCCGCCTCCAGGACCGCCGTGGCATTGCCGATTCCGGCGCGCACGCGGCGCAGGGACAGTATCTTGACGGGCTTGGAGCCGTCGGCCGGCCGGTACTCGGGGGTGGCGGTGAAGAGCCACCCGTTCCCGTTACTGACCTCGCCGACCACCAGCGCCCCGCGCGACGCGGGCCAGGGCAGGTCGTGGGAGGAGGCGATATTGCGGACGTGGATTCCCCTGGCGTCCAGAATCACGCGAGGGCGCAGCCCGAACGGCAGGACCGCCACCAGAATCAGTCCCATCACGGTGCACGCGGCGAAGCCGCCCATCTCCCCCGAAACGGCCAGCCCGATCCCCAGACCGATCATGATGACTCCTGCGACGGCGAGCACGATCATCGCAATGCGCCCGATGAGGGGCGGCCTGCGGGTGATGGACTCGGGTATCGGAGCCCGCGGAGTCGACTGGAATGGCGGGGCCGGCTGAGCCGGTGGATTCAACTGAGTCGGCGGATGTGGTTGAGTCGGTTGGAGGGGTTGAGTCGGCGGGCTCGGCTGGATCGGCTGAGCCGGCTGAGCCGGCCGGAGGGGTTGAGTCGGCGGGCTCGGCTGGAAGGGCTGAGTCGGTTGGAAGGACGGGTTCGGCTGGATCGGCTGAGTCATGATCACTCCTCGTTATCAGGGGCCGGAGACGACGGCGGGAATGGCGCCGTCGGATGGGATTCACTTGAGCGCGTCGGTGGTGCTGCCGAAGGGGCATGGCCGTCGGACGGGCGGGATCACTCCTTATTATCAGGGATTCGTTATCAGGGCTCGGAGACGGGGCGGGCCTGCGGGCGCAGCTGAACCATGAGGGACTCGACGGCCAGCAGCGGGGAGGCGTTGGATCTCAGTCGCGCCCGGCACTGCTCGATGGCGGCGATTCGGGCCAGGGACTGCTCCGGGCCGGTGGAGGCCGCGACCCGGTCGAGGACCTCGGCGAGGTCGATATTAACACGCTCGACGTCGCCGCCCATCTGGGAGACCAGCACGTCGCGGTAGAAGGACAGCAGGTCGATCATGGCCCGGTCGAGCACGTCGGTGCGCGCACGCCTGGCGCGGCGCTTCTGGTCCTCCTCCAGCTGGCGGACCTGGGCGCGCAGCGCGGGCGGGATCCTGGCGTCTCCCTCCAGGCCCAGCGCCCGCAGCAGGGCGGTGCGCTCGGCGGCGTCGCGCTCGGCGGTGGTCTCCTTCGCCTCCGCCTCGGCGGCCTCGACGAGGTCCGCGGCCGCCAGGACGGCGTCGCCGACGCTGCGCAGGGAGACGGGCGCGAGCAGGAGGCGGCGCCGGCGCTCCCAGGCGCCGGGGTCCTTGGCCAGGTGCCGGGCCAGCCCGATGTGGGACTGACTGGCCCGGGCGGCCCTCGCGGCGAGCTCCGGGTCCGCGCCGTCGCGGCGCACGAGCAGCTCGGCGACGGCGTCGGGCGGCGGGATCCGCAGGGTCACCAGGCGGCACCGGGAGCGGATGGTGGGCAGGACGTCGTCGGCGCTCGGGGTGCACAGGAGCCACACGGTCTGCGGGGGCGGCTCCTCGATGGACTTGAGCAGCACATTGGTGGTGCGCTCGGCCATGCGGTCGGCGTCCTCGATGAGGATGACGCGCCAGTTGCCCGTCCAGGGCCGCCGCTGGGCCTGGCCGATGAGCTCCTTGACCTCGTCCATGGTGATGAGGAGCTTGTCGGTGGCCAGGCGCACGACGTCGGGGTGGGAGCCGGCCATGACGTCGCGGCAGGGCTTGCAGCGCCCGCAGCCCGGGACCTCCCCCGTGCACTGGAGGGCGGCGGCGAAGGCGCGGGCGGCCACCGAGCGGCCCGAGCCGGGCGGGCCGGTGATGAGCCAGGCGTGGGTCATGGCGGAGGCGTCGGCGTCGGGCCCCGCCCCGGACCCGGCGCCGGACTCGGCGGCGGCGTCAGGACCCGCCCCGGACCCGGCGGCGGAGCCGGCCCGGCGGGCCCGCACCAGCGCCCGGGCGGAGCGGGCCGCGGCGTCGAGGGCGGCCACCGCCCTCTCCTGCCCGACGACGTCGGTCCACACGCTCATGCGCCCCGCCCTCCGGCGCCGGAACGAGCGTCCAGCAGCGGGTCGAGCGCGCTGCGGACCGCGGCGGTCACCGCCTCAACGGGCCGGGCGGCGTCGATGACGACAATGCGCCCCGGCTCGGCGTCCGCCAGGGCGAGGAACTGCTCGCGCAGGGCGGCGCGGAAGGCGTCGGACTCGCGCTCGAGGCGGTCCCTGCCCCCGCGCCCGCCCGTGCGGCGGTCGGCGAGGGCGGGGTCGGCGTCGAGCAGGATCGTCCGGTCCGGCAGGAGCCCGCCGGTGGCCCACAGGGACAGGCTCCGGACATCCTCGGCCCCGAGGGAGCGGGCCGCGCCCTGGTAGGCGACGGAGGAGTCGAGGTAGCGGTCGGAGACGACGACGGCGCCGCGCTCCAGGGCGGGGCGGACGAGGGTGGCGACGTGGTGGGCGCGGTCGGCGGCGTACAGGAGGGCCTCGGCGCGCGGGTCGACGTGGCCGCCGTCGAGCAGCAGGCGACGGATCTCGGCCCCCAGGTCGGTGCCGCCCGGCTCGCGGGTGACGAGGACCTCGACGCCCTCGGCCCGGAGGGCTTCGGCGAGGATGCGGGTCTGGGTGGTCTTGCCGACGCCGTCGCCCCCTTCGAAGGTGAGGAAGAGGCCCGGGCGGTCGGCGGCGTCCCGCGTGGGCGGGGCGGGGGCTTGGCTCACGGAGCCAGCGTAGTAGCGGGCGGGCGGTGCTCGCCGGAACGGGCCCGGCGGGCCTGGTCGCGGGGCGCCTTCCGCGGCGCGCATCGCCGCATGGCGGCAAACCGGCGATCCTGATCACGGGGCGCCGACGCCCGCCCGGTCCTGATCGGATTCCTTGCGCCCCCCGACCCATCCGAAGGCGGAAAACGGCGTCCTGGGAGGATCGTTCCGCTCCGCACCCGACCGCGTCGCCATCACAACCGCGCAATCATGCGGAAATCCTCGAGCACATTCGGTGGGCCCACCCGAACGATCCTCCCGGAGCGCCATAACCGGGAACCGGGCGGGGCCGCCGACCGTCCCCGGTGCGCCGCGAAAGGGCGCGGCCCGACTCCGACGACCACCCGGCCAGAACCCCCGACCGAGTGGGGCGCATGAGGCGCATGGGACTGGTCAGGGCGACGATCTGTCCAAATCTGTTGCAAAGGCGCCCCGGGCCGGGATCGGCCGCGAGAAGAACCGCGGAATATCAACGTTTCTCTTCCGGCGCTCCGGCTCGATCCGGGCCTTTGCAACAGATTCGGACACCGGCCGGGACCGGCCGCGTGGGGCGGACGTCGGTCGGGGGTCGGCCTCCGGGCGATGGCGCCCTCACAGCGGGCGCGATCGCGCGCCGTGCCCGCAGGGGCGTCGCGGGCACCACGAGGTCCGGCGGTGTGGTGCCCGCGCCGGACCATCATGTCACGATTCGATAACAACGGCCGCCGGAAGTCGGGCTGCCGAGACGAGTCCCTCGTCACCGACCCCGCCGCCAATCGCACGATCCCCGGGCGAGTGACCGAATAAACACCGCGCTTCAGAAGTGTCCGGCAACCGCGCCGGCCCCTCACGAAAGGAAGCGCCCATGACCGCCGCCGTCCTCCCACTTCCGACGACCCGTCGCGCCGTCGGGGCCCGCCGCCCCGTCGTCCGCCGGGAGGACCTCACCGTCCTCACCGTCCTCCGCGACGGCGCGTGCGGCGACCGCGCTCTGCACCTCATCGACCTGGAGAACCTGTGCGGCGCGGGATCCACGACCGCCGAGGACGCGGCGCGCGTCCTGGCCGCCTACGTCGACGCCGTCAAGATCGGCCCCGCGGACTCCATCCACATCGGGGTCGCCCACCACATGGCCACGGCCGTCATGCCGGTGCTGTGCGTCTTCCCCGGCCGCCTCCACGTGCGCTCCGGGCGGGACGGCGCCGAGACCGCCCTCCTGGAGAGCATCGACCTGGTGCACATCTCCACCCGTTTCTCCCGACTCATCATCGCCTCGGCGGACCGCACCTTCACCGAGGCGGCCGACGAGGCGCGCCGCCTGGGCATGACGGTCTGGCAGGTCACCGGTCGCGGCGGCCTGAGCCGGGAGCTCAGCAGGGTCACGGACCTCCGCATGCGCCTGCGCCTCCCCCGGCCGCCCGCCGAGGTGCTCGCCGCCCGCGCGCGACGACTCCCGACGCGGGGCCCCGCCCTCGGCCCGGCCTCGATCGTTCCGCATGATGGGACGCCGTCTCGCATGTCGTGACGCCGTCGGCGGGGCTGGCGGCGAGCACGTCACTTAACCCGCGAGCACGTACCTCTAGCAGACGTTCTCGCGGGTTATGTGACGTGCTCGCGGGTTATGTGACGTGCTCGCGGGTTACCCGGCGATCTCGCGGTCCGCGCCGGCGCCCCCGGGCGCCCCCGCCATCGCTCCCGAGCGCCCGAACTACCTCGACTCCTGGATCCCCTCGAGACGACGACCTAGCCTGAGACCCGTGACAGCAAAGGACCGGGCCCCTTCGGAGCCGGACCCCCTGAACCAGCAGTCCCCGCAACCCGATTCCCCAACCTTACAGCCCCCGCAGCCCGATTCCTCGACCCCGCGATCCCCGCAGCCAGACCCCACTCGCATCCTCAGCCGTGTTGAAGCGCGCGATGGCGCGGGGATGACCGTCCGCCGCCTCGACAGGGCCGACGAGACGGGCCGCACGGGTCGTCACCGCGCCGCCGACACCCGGCCGCCCTCGGTGCGGGTCGATGAGACGGGCCGCGCGGGCCGCCGCCCGCCGGCGCCCCCGCCCGAGGAGACCGGCCCGCCCGAGGAGACCGGCCCGCCCGAGGAGACCGGCCCGCCCGAGGAGACCGGCCCGCCCGAGGCGCTCGTGCCCGCCATCAGCACGGCCCTGGCCGATCCCGACCGGGACGTCCGCGAGGCCGGCGAGGCCGCCCTGGGCCGCCTCGACTGGCGCCCGCTGCGGGCGAAGGGCGACCCCACCGACCTGCCCGACGCCGTCGGCCGCATGATGACGGTGGGCGACGACGACGCGAACGCCGCCTACTACCGGGTGGAGAACCTCATCTTCCACAACCGCCACAGCGGCCTCGATCTCACTCAGGCGGCCGAGCCGGTCGCCGCCCTCGTGCTCACCGCCATCCGCTCGGGGAGCTGGACGCCGGGCGGGCTCGTGCACGGCCTCGACATGCTCGTCGAGATCGTCATGGGCGAACCGGACGCCATTGAGCGCGCCCGCGGCAATACGCGCCTGGTCGAGCGCTGCCGCGCCGTCGTGCGCGCCGCCCTGCCGGAGCTGTACGCACTCATCGCCCGGGACGAGGAGCGCATTCTCCAGGGCGTCATCGACCTGGCCGCCGAACTGGAGCCCGACGTCGGGAGGCGCCGATGGGTCTACGAGACGGTTCGCGGCCGGATCGGCCGGCGGGTGGTGCTCAACAGTCTGCGCGGGCTCGAACAGACCCTGGATCCGTCTCCTCGGGAGACGGCGGCCAACGGCGCCGCCCCGCGGACGGGGACTCCGGGCGGCCCGTCCCTCACCGGTTCCGCCGCACCGGACGGGGGCCGGCCGTGATCACCCCGCCGCCCCGACCCCGCCGCCTCCGCCTGGTGGCCGGCAGCTACCGTCTGGGACCGGTTGAGGAGGGCACCGTCGTCGCCCACCACCACTGGGGCTACGAGGTGAGACTGCACGAGACCGGCGATATCGGCACCGTCGACCCGATATTCGTCCACGACGACCCGAGCATCGGCATGAACCCGGAGAACTGGCCCGCCGTCGGCGAGATCGTGCGGGTGCGGCGTCAGACCACCACGCCCCAGGGCGAACTGCGCCTGACGACGCGCGCCGGCGACCTGGCCCGCCCCTGGGCGGAGCCGCCGGACAACGGAATGAACTACCAGATCGTCGAGTGGCACCGCACGCGCGGGCATGCGCAGGATCCCGCCCTCATCGTCTCCGAGATGGACTCCGGGCGCGCAACCCGCCGCATCGTCGAGATCTACGACGACGGCCGCGCGGACCTCGGGGACGCCACGAGCGAGCCGCCGGTCGAGACGGGGGACACCGAGGTCAACTGCAATCCGCTCCCGTCTCTGATCATGGTCAATTCCTCGCCCGAGTTCACCGGGCACGAGGTCGGGCGGGAGTGCTTCGAGGCCCTGTGGCGGGCGGCGCGGCGCCAGCATCCCGAGCTCGGACCCGAACCGCCCGCGCCGGATCCCCTGCGCGAGGCCGACGACGCGCTCACGGCCCGGATTCGCGAGCTGCTCGAGGACCTGCTGGTGCGCGGGGAGTCCTCCGCGGAGGCGATCGGCCGCATTGGCGCCGCCCTGCGGGAAGCCGCGCACCGCTGGCACCGTGAGGATGCGGTGAGCATCCCGACGGCGCGGTTCCTGGTCTCCGTCGACTGCTGGATCCCGCAGACCTGCGAGCACTATTCCGCCGACGAACTGGAGGAGCTGCGCACCCGTCTGCGCAATGAGCTCCTGAGCGTCCTCCGAGAAGCGCCGTCGACTCTGGAGGAGGCCTGCAAGGGCATCGCTCGGTACGATCCGCGGGACTTGATCCGCAGCCCGCTGTGGGCCCCGGCAATCCTCCTGATCCGGCACCTGACCGATCCGGAGTCGGCCCCGGATCCCGGTGGACTCCTCCTCACCGAGCTCATCGTCGGCATGGTGTACGAGCACGCGCAGCGCTGGAGCCTCACCGGCACCATGTCGCCCCATCACCTGCTCATGCTGACCTGCGTCCAGTGCGCGCTCGCCCGGACGGACGAGGACGGCCGCGCACGGCGCGCCGTGCGCCTGCTGCTCGACCAGTTCATGAGGTGAGATCGTGGGGTGAATGGGGCGAGACGGCGCGGTGGGTGTTGCGGACCGGCCACGCCTGGGCGGTTTCCGACCGTTCCGACCGGCCCCGCCGGCGGCTCCCAGCCGCCCCGGCCGGCCCCGCCCGACGATTACGGCCGACCCCGGTGAGGATATTGACCGGCCCCGGCGAGCGGCGGGCGGACGGGCGGCGGGCGGGGAACGGGCCCGAAGCGCGGGGAACGGGCCGGAAGCCCGGGGGCCGGCGGGAGTCCGCCGGCCCCTCCCCCACCGGCAACTAGGCTGACGCCCATGAGTCCCCTCGCGATCGTGCGGCTCGTGTGCGCCGTCGTCGTCCTCGTCTCCACGGCGGTGGGCGTCTTCGTGTTCGGCCGCGCCGTCGCCACGATCGTGAACCGCATGCGCGTGGGCCGCCCCGTGCCGCGCGAGCGCCTGCGCCCGGTCGGCCGCCGTCTGGTGCGCATGCTCGGCGAGGTCGTCGGCCACACCGCCTTCAAGGGCCGACCCTGGATCCGCGCCGCCCACTGGCTGGTCATGGTGAGCTTCCCACTGCTGTTCCTGACCCTGGTCACCGGCTACGGGCAGGTTCTCGCCGGACCCCACTGGGAGCTGCCGTGGCTCGGCCGCCAGGCCTGGTGGGCCTGGATCGTCGAGTTCATCGCCTGGCTGAGCACGGCCGGCATCGTCCACCTCATTATCATCAGGCGCCGCCTGACCCGCCGCGGCGCCGCCGACCCGCCCTTCCCCGACGCCGAGGAGAGCGCCGTCCGCACCCGCACACCCCGCTTCTCCGGCTCCACCGGCTGGCAGGCGCACTTCGTGGAGGCCGTGGTGGCCGGCGTCGTCGCCTGCGTCCTGGTGCTGCGCATGCTGGAGCACGCCCGCCTGGCGATCTCCGACGACGACGCCGAGCGGGCGCTGGCGCACTGGACCCGCTTCCCGCTGACCGCCTGGAGCGGGCCGGCGCTGGAACCGCTGGGCGCCACGGGCCTGTCCATCGCCATCGTGGTGGTGGCGACCCTCAAGGTCGTCATCTCGATGGGCTGGTTCGTCGTCGTCGGCCTGCAGCCGTCCATGGGCGTGGCCTGGCACCGCTTCCTGGCCTTCGTCAACCTCTACGCCCGCCGCAACGACGACGGCACCAAGGCGCTCGGCCCCGCCGAGCCGCTCGTGTTCACCGGCCCCGACGGCGCCCCCACGGCGCTGACCGCCCGGACCATGGACGACCTGGACGCCGCCATGGAGGCCGCCGAGGAGGCGGGCGGTGAGGTCGTCCTCGGGGCGGGCCGGATCCAGGACTTCACGTGGAAGGGCCTGCTGGACTTCTCCACCTGCACCGAGTGCGGCCGCTGCCAGGACCTGTGCCCGGCGTGGAACACGGGCAAGCCCCTGTCCCCCAAGCTCTTCGTGGAGGCGCTGCGCGACCACCACGCCGCCGTCGCCCCCTACCTGCGGGCGGCCGGCGCCCTGGGCGTCGAGCCCGAGGAGGTCACCGAGGAGATGCTGGCGCGCCGCCGCGCCGACGGCGGGCCGCTCGGCCGCCTGACCGGCATGAGGGACGGGCTCGCCTCCCGCGAGGACCTGGGCCTGGCCCCCGGCAGCGCCCACACCGGCGACGTGCTGGGCGCGCTGCTGGCCGCCAGGGCGGCCCCCGCCGAGACGGGCGTGGCCGCGCACCCCGCGCCGCTGGCCGGTGAGGTGGTGCCCGCCGACGTGCTGTGGTCGTGCACCACCTGCGGGGCCTGCGTCGAGCAGTGCCCGGTGGACATCGAGCACGTCGACCGCGTCATCGACGTGCGCCGTCAGCAGGTCCTCATGGAGTCGGCCTTCCCCCGGGAGCTGGGCGGCATGTTCCGCAAGCTGGAGTCCAAGGGCAACCCGTGGGGCCTGGCGCCGCGCAAGCGCATGGACTGGGCCAAGGGGCTGGACTTCGAGGTGCCGGTGATCGGGGTCGACGTCGAGGACGCCTCCGAGGTCGACTACCTGTTCTGGGTCGGCTGCGCCGGCGCCTACGAGGACCGGGCCAAGCGGACGACGCGGGCGGTGGCCGAGCTGCTGCACACGGCCGGGGTGAGCTTCGCGGTCCTCGGCGACGCCGAGACCTGCACCGGCGACCCGGCCCGGCGAGCCGGCAATGAGATCCTCTACCAGATGCTCGCCGGCCAGAACGTCGAGACCCTCACCGAGGCGAAGGCGCAGAGGATCGTGGTGACCTGCGCCCACTGCTTCAACACGATCTCGCGGGAGTACCCGCAGATCGGCGGGCGCTTCGAAGTGCTGCACCACACCCAGCTGCTGAGCCGGCTCGTGCGCGAGGGGCGGCTCAAGCCGGTGGCGCCGCAGGCCGGTGCGGGGGCGGCCGGTCCGGAGCGGGCGGCCGACGCGGGCCCGGCCGGTGCGGAGCGGGCGGCGACGCAGGCCGCCGCGGACCCGGCCGCGCCGTCGGCCCCGACCGTCACCTACCACGACGCCTGCTACCTGGGCCGGCACAACCGGATCTACTCCCCGCCGCGCGAACTACTGGAGGCCACCGGGGCGACGGCGGTGGAGATGCCCCGCAGCCGCGAGCGCGCCTTCTGCTGCGGCGGCGGCGGGGCGAGGGCCTTCATGGAGGAGTCGATCGGCACGCGCATCGCCGTCGAGCGCTCCCGCGAGGCCATTGGCACGGGCGCGCGGGTCATCGCCACCGCCTGTCCCTTCTGCACCACCATGCTCTCCGACGGCGTGGCGAGCCAGGGCGCCGACGTGCGGGTCACCGACCTCGCCACCCTCATGCTGGAGGCCGTGCGCCGCGGGCGCGAGCAGTCCTGAGCGGAGCCGCTCCGGGGGGTCTTTCCGAGTAAATCATTCCGGGCGGGACGCCGAGATCCTCCCGTCTCACCCGCCAGCGGCCCGACCCCGGCCAGCTATTCCGGGCGGGACGCCGGAAGCCCTCCGCCATGCACGCCGATGACTCGGCGACGCTCCGACCGGTCGGCTTCGCGGGGCGTGCACGAGAACGGCATGCCGCCGCCCCCGAACCGCCCAGTCCGACCGACTCCGCCGCGCTTCCCGACCGACTCCACCGCGTTGGCCACCCGGTTGAGTCAGGGGCGAGGGCGCCCTCTCGACACGCCGAGGCCCCTCCGATAAACTGCGCCGAAGTTTCCATCGCCGATCACCCCCGCTCGGTAATGCGCTCTCTTCTCGCTGCCCGCCTAATTCTCAAGGAAAGGTCTTGCAGCAGTCAGAATATTCAATTCAAGGAAAGTTCTCGACAATCAAAACCATAAATCTCATCTATCGAGGAGGAATGTTGGGCTACGCGATCACAATCATGATTGTAGGAACATTAACAAGCCTTGTGGGCGGGTGGATCAAGGGTCCGAACTGGCCTCGACCAGTTCTAATCGGACTATTCTTAACATTTCTCGGAGCCACTGCCGCGCTGATGTACGTACAGATGTCATCCCCTCAGCCGAACGACACCTCGAGCCCGGTCGCCACACCCACGCGAATCGCTTTGTCCGACAAGAGCCCCGTACGGGTCTGGTGGCTGGGCCAGGGCGATACGATTCAGATTCAATGGGACCCCGCGGACAGCGACGAGGTCCACAGTTACAGCGTGGATATTTACGGGATGGCCCCCATCAGGAACTACTACAACCTCGGTTACAGAATAGGGGAGGAGCTCCGCACGAGTGACACAGCGAATCCCGTCGCCGAAATGAACGAGAAGCTGAGCGACTTCGGCGACTCGGAGACAGTGGACTACGAAGAAACCTGGCGGGTGTGCGTCACCGCCCATAGATACACTCCCGACCCGGATGTCGGACCTAAAATCATCCAGGGAACGGAGAGATGCTCGGACCCCTTCGTAATTCCCAAGAATTAATTCTCTAGTGAGCTTTTTCTCACCGGGAAGACCCTCGGACTGGCCAGGATCGGCGTGATGACGCAGGAGGTCCCGGGACGATGCAGGGAGGCGCGGCCCCGTACGCACCGCCCTACTCCACGTCCATCCTTTCCGTGGCACCGCACCTATCCCCGCCCCTGAGTCGCCGGTTCTGATGAGAAAGGTTCAGTGAGCGTTTCCCGGGCTTCGAGGGCAGGGTCTCGGCAAAGTCGGCGGCGGTGCGGGGTGGCGCCCGGCGATCTCCCGGAGGGGCTTGAGGCCGCGGATGATGCGTCGATGCTTATACTGGCGGCGTCCTGGAGGTGGCGGGCTCAGGTCGGTGTCAGTGATGATGGCTTCGTCTTCCATGCCGTGTCCGCGCGCGAGAAGTTCTTGAGGAGGAAGTAGGAATATGAGGACCGCCGAGGAGATGCTCGACGAGATCGAGAACGCCGACGACGGGGATGGCCCGGATCCCGTGGCCACGGTCGATGATCCCGTCCTCGCGAGGATCGTGGTCGCGCAGATGCGCCTTCGCGCCGCCGAGCACGCGCTCGACGGGGCCGTGATGGCCGCGCGCGATGCCGGCCTGTCGTGGCAGGCGATCGGGGATGTGCCGGGCATGACCCGCCAGGGCGCGAACAAGCGCTTCCAGGCCGCCTGAGGAGCCGCGCACACCCGTGCGCCCGCCCCGCCCGGGCCCGTCCCGGCGCCCCCGGGCGGGGCACAATCGGTCTCATGACGGCATCGAGCACGACCGGACCCGGGGCGGGACCGCTCTCGGGCCTCACGCGCGCGGACGTCGCCATGATCGTCACCCGCGGGCAGGCCTGGCGCGACGCGCTGCACCGGGACCTGGCCCAGCTCGGCCTGGAATGGCCGGACGCCGACAGCCTCATGGAGGACTGCAGCGTCGGCGGCATGGACCTGAACCTGTACTGGCGCGCCCAACGGGTCATCGGCGAGCACCGCGACATGCAAGAGACCCTCTTCCACGCCGACCGGATCGCCGACGGCACGAGCAGACGAACCCTCACCGAGGCGGCAGCCGAGCGCGCCGCCGCGGGCCCCGGGAGGGTCGACGCGGACCCCTGCACGGACGGCGGCCGCGGCGATCACCCCGCTCTCGGGCCGGTCCGCTACGCCCCCGGGCGCCGAGACGTGCATTTTGCACTCGAAAGTGCAGTTCCAACCGTGGCGGTGTCAGGGGGTGGTTGCACCGTTGATGATGGTGTCCAGTATCTCGGTGGGGGTCTGTCCGTTCAAGACTTCTCGTGGGCGGCGGTTGAGCTGGTCCTGGACGGCCTGGACCTGGGCGTCGGTGACGTTGTTGAAGTCGGTGCCCTTGGGGAAGTACTCGCGGATCAGGCCGTTGGTGTTCTCGTTGGTGGGACGCTGCCAGGGGCTGTGAGGATCGGCGAAGTAGACCTTGATGTCGGTGGCGAGGGTGAAGGCGGCGTGACCGGCCATCTCCGCGCCCTGGTCCCAGGTGATGGTGGAGTACACGGCCCGGGGCGGGGAGTCGACCATGCTCTTGAGGGCATCGGTGACGGTGCGGGTGCGGTGGCCCGCCGCCGGACGGGTGATCAGTACGAACCGGCTGCGACGCTCCGCCAGGGTGATCAGGGCGCTGCCGGGGGTCGCCTGGCGATGATCAGGTCTCCCTCCCAGTGCCCGGGGACGGCCCTGTCGTCGGCCTGGGGCGGGCGCAGACTGATGGTGGCGCCCTGGATCCAGCTCTTGCCCCTGGGCTTGGGCAGTCCGGCCAGTGGGGAGCGGGGGATGCGGCGGGTGCGTCCGGTGCGCAGGGCCCCCTCCACCCGCAACTGGGCGCGCAGGCTGCCGGCGCCCTGGACGCACCCGGGCCCCTGGGTGGATCTGCTCGTGACAGATGCGCATGCTCCCATCATCGGGGTTCTCGAACCGCAGACGGGCGGCGATCTGCCTGGGGACCGGCCCGATCCCCCGGGCGGGTCGACGACCCGCTCGCGCAGGGCCGGATCGGCGTCCAGCTTGCGGATCTTGGGGCGGGCCAAGGGCGCCCGGGCCGCGGCCTGCGCCGCCGCCCGGCGGTAGACCCCGCCCCACGCCGGCCCCGCGGCGGATCTCGCGGGACACGGTCTGCCGGCACCGGCCGATCCGGCGGGCGATGAGGGCGGCCCAAGTCCCCCTGCGCCAGGCCCGTGGCGATCATGGCCCGCTCACCGGCCCCCAGGCGCAGGCCCCGACCGGCGCGCCCCGACACCCGCGCGTCGGGTCCCCGGTGATCCGATGGCCGCAGGGCGCCCCCGCGCCGCCCTCGGCGCAGGACCTCACCGCCATGCGCGGACTCGACGGCGGCAACGGGGCGGGCGGGGGTGCTCATACGCGTATCGTGCAACCACCTGCCCGCGGTCCTGATCGACACGCCCCCGGCCCGGGCGGCCCCGGCCCGCCCGGCCCCGGCGGCCCAGGCCTCGAACACCGCCCGCCTGCGCCGGGCGGCCGCCAGGGCGCTTCCACCCACGGCCCCCATCGCCAGTCCCACGCCCGCCCCCCGAGCCCACCGCTGCACCGCCGTGTGCGACACGCCCAGCTCCCGAGCCGCCGCGGACGCCGACCAGCCATCCGCAATCAGCTCCATCGCCCGCAGGCGCACCTCATCAGCGACCCTCACCCCACGAGGCACATCGATCACTCCTCCGAACCCGTAATGGTGCAACCACCCCCTGACACCGCCCAGTTAAAAGTGCCCGCTCGAGTGCGAAGTGCACGTCTCGGCG
>NZ_AUBL01000024.1 GCF_000429225.1 Actinomyces dentalis DSM 19115 | reverse complement strand
GGACGATCCGCCTGCGACTGATGCACATCCCCGCCACCATCGCCCGCCACGCCCGCCGCACCCTCATCCGCTACAGGGCCGACCACCCCTGGACCCATCTCCTCCTCCAAGGCATCGAACGCCTCCAGACCCTGCCCGCACCCTGACCCCGGCCCCCGCCCCTGAGAACGCCCCCTGACCCCCGGAGGCCGGCCGCCCCGCCCCCGAGCACCACCGACCACCGCGCCCCACCACGCGCGGCGAACCACCGCACCCCCATGCCACAATCAACCCCGCAGCACCGGCAACGACGCCGCCCAACCCCACCCAACCAGACGATGAAAGATCGAGGTTAACCCGCGAGCACGTCACTTGGCGGTGTCAGGGTGTGGTTGCACCGTTGATGATGGTGTCCAGTATCTCGGTGGGGGTCTGTCCGTTCAAGACTTCTCGTGGGCGACGGTTGAGCCGGCCCCGGGCGGCCTGGACCTGGGCGTCGGTGACGCTGTTGAAGTCGGTGCCCTTGGGGAAGTATTCGCGGACCGGGCCGCCTGTGTTCTCGTTGGTGGGACGCCGCCGGGGGCTGTGAGGATCGGCGAAGTGGACCTTGATGTCGGTGGCGAGGGTGAAGGCGGCGTGACCGGCCGTCTGCGCGCCCCGGCCCCGGGTGATGGTGGAGTACACGGCCCGGGGCGGGGAGTCGACCATGCTCCCGGGGGCATCGGTGACGGTGCGGGTGCGGCGGCCCGCCGCCGGACGGGTGACCGGTACGAACCGGCTGCGACGCCCCCGCCAGGGTGATCAGGGCGCTGCCGGGGGTCACCCTGCGATGATCGGGTCTGCCTCCCAGTACCCGGGGACGGGCGTCCCACCACGGGCTCTGCCACGCCGCCAGGAGGTCTGCCTCCCAGTACTCCGGGGACAGACCGCGTCGCAGCCGGTCAGGGCCAGGACGACGGTGAGGCTCCCTCCCAGTGCCCGGGGACGGACCGACGCCGCGGGCGCCGACCCACGCCCGCGAATGCGCATCCGATTGTGTGTGCGATCACTCCGGGACGGGGACGCTCTCGCGCTCAGCGCAAGGAACGGGTTCTTCGCCCGGGCCCGCGCCGAGTAGGCTCGGCGTGCCGCCGTTCTTCCGCGGCGGCACCCCGAGTCACCCGGCCCCGGCCGGGCGCGAACGGAAGCGGAGCGTTCCCCCGCTCCCACCCCGTCAACCATGAAGGAGCACACCGTGACCGAGCAGACGCAGCCCAGCGCCGGGCCGGAGCCCACTGCCACGTCCGAGACGGAGTCCGCCTCCGCCATCCCCCAGACCCCCGCCGAGGCCCCCGCTGAGACGGCCGAGCGGCTCGTCAAGGCCGACGACGAGGTCGCCGCACAGGCGGACGCGACCGAGGCCGCCGCCGGACCCGCCGATACCGTCAGATCCGTTGTCACCGGGGTCGCCGCACAGGCCGAGCCCGAGACGACCGGGCAGCCGGAGGCGCCCCAGGCGGCCGAGCACCCCGAATCCGCCAATGAGGCGGGGTCCGGGCCCGCGGAGGAATCCCCCGCCGCCAAGGCCGCGAGCGCCGAGCCCGCCGGGGCCGCCGACACCGGGGCCGCCGCCCCGGCCGAGTCCGAGACGGTCGAGCAGCCGGGGGCGTCCCAGTCCGCCGAGCAGTCGGAAGCATCCCAGTCCGCCGAGCAGCCCGAACCCGCCCAGACGACCGGGCAGCCGGAGGCGCCCCAGGCGGCCGAGCAGCCCAGGACTGCCCCCGCCCCGGCCAAGGCCCCCGCGCCCGCCGAGTCGACGATCGACCCCGAGGAGGCCATGGACGCCGCCAAGTGGGGCCGCGTCGACGGAGAGGGCCGCGTCTACGTCCAGGACGGCGGCACCGAGCGGGAGGTCGGGCAGTTCCCCGACGTCCCCATCGCCGAGGCCATGGCCTTCTACGTGCGCCGCTTCCTGGACCTCAAGGCGACCGTGGACCTGTTCGCCATGCGCCTGCCCCAGCTGTCCATCCGCGAGATCGACTCCACCGTGAAGTCGCTCGGGGAGTCCCTCGCCGCCCCGGCCGCCGTCGGCGACCTGGACGGTCTGCGGGCCCGCTTCGAGGCTCTGCGCACCGTGGCCGCCGAGCGCCGGGCGGCCATCAACGCCGAGCGCGCCGCGGCCAAGGAGCAGGCCCTGAAGGACCGCACCGCGATCGTCGAGCGCGCCGAGGCGATCGCCGCCCAGGACCCGGACCGCACCCAGTGGAAGTCCTCGGGCGCCGAGCTGCGCGAGCTGCTGGAGCAGTGGAAGGGGGCCCAGCGGCGCGGCCCGCGCCTGGACCGCCCCACCGAGGACGGCCTGTGGAAGCGCTTCAGCCACGCGCGCACGACCTTCGACCGCCACCGCCGACAGTTCTTCAGCGAGCTCGACGCCAAGCAGGCGCAGGTCAAGGCCGCCAAGGAGGCCCTCATCAAGCGCGCCCAGGAGATGTCCTCGTCGACCGACTGGGCCGGCACCTCCGCCAAGTACCGCGCCCTCATGGAGGAGTGGAAGAAGGCGGGCCGCGCCTCCCGCAAGGAGGACGACGCCCTGTGGGCCCGGTTCCGCGCCGCCCAGCAGGTCTTCTTCGACGCCCGCCGCGCCAAGGACGAGGCCGTCGACGCCGAGTTCGCCGAGAACCTCAAGGTCAAGGAGGCCCTCCTCGCCAAGGCGGAGGCCCTGCTGCCCGTCAAGAACGTCAAGGCCGCCAAGAGGGCGCTGCGCCCGATCCAGGACGCCTGGGAGGAGGCCGGCCGCGTGCCTCGCAACGCCGTGCGCCGTCTCGAGGGCCGCATGCGCGCCATCGAGGACGCCATCCGCGAGGCGGAGAACGCCGAGTGGCGCCGCACCGACCCGGAGACGAAGGCCCGGGCGGAGGGACTGGCCGGTCAGCTCGAGGACTCCATCGCGGAGCTCGAATCCGACCTGGCCGCGGCCCGCGCCGCCGGCGACGCCAAGAAGATCGCCGAGGCCGAGGCCGCGCTGACCGCCCGGCGCGCCTGGCTGGAGCAGGTGCGCCGCTCGGCCCGCGTCTGAGGACGCGATCCGGCGCGCCGGCCCCGCCGCCCCGACCCGGCGGCGGGGCCGGCGCGCGTCTTCGTTCGCCCGCGCGGCGCGCATCCGCCCCGGGCCCGGAGGGCGGCCGCGCGCCGCGATGGGCGGGCGGCCCCGCGCGCCGCGGGCCCGGACCGGGAGGAGCGCGCCCGAGTTGTCCACAGGTTCGGGGTCCGGCCTGGTCATGGGGTCCGACGGCGGGGACCATGGCCGCATGCCCGCCGCGCCCTCGCCCCCAACCGCCCTCGCCCGACCCGGCCGCAGCGCCCGGCGCCGCCGCACTCCGCCGCCGGTGAGCGCGCGGACCGTCCTCACCGCGCTGCGCCCCCGCCCCACGCAGCCGATCCTGGGCCGCCTCGGCGACGAGGAGGCCTCGCTGCTGCGGGTGGTCGAGCTCGACGAGAGGATCTTCGTCACGGTCATGGGCGGGCGCGTGCCCCTCGACCTGGTCGCCACGCCCTGCGGACGCGCGGCCGCGCTGCTGGAGTACGTGCCGCCCTACGCCGTGCTCACCGACGACGGCGCCCTGTGGGTGCACGCCGGCGGCCCGGCGCCGCAGCACCTGACCGTCAACCTGCCGGGCCGCGTCGGGGCCCGCCCGGTTGTCGCGGTGCGCCGCGGGCGCCTGCCGCGCTGGGACGTGGTGACCATCGCCGGGATGCGCTGCACGAGCCTGGAGCGCACCGCCGTCGACCTGGCCCGCACGGCCCCGCCCGCCCGGGCCGTCCAGGCGATCCTGACGGCCCGGGCCCGCGGCGCGACGCGCCAGTCCCTGTTCCTGGCGCTCCAGCACTGCCGGGGCGGCTGCGCCGTCGGCAGGCCCCGGGCCCAGCGGATCATCGACGCCCTGCTGCCGCCCGGCGCGCCCTGAGGAAGGCGCAGTCGGGGAGCCCGGGAGGGCCCCGCCCCGATGCCGGCGCGCCGTGAGGGCGGGCGCGGCTCAGGTCTGGCGGCGGGCCGAGCCGGAGGTCGTGCGGTGGGCCTCGAAGACCCCGTCGATGCGGCGCAGCGAGGCCAGGGTGTCGTCCAGGTGGCCCACCGCCGCCAGCTCGACGACGAAGCGGCCGGTGACCACCCGGTCCCGGCTGGTGCCGATGTTCGCGCTCATGAGGTTGACGTGGTTGTCGGCCAGGACCCGGGTGATGTCCGCCAGCAGGCCGCCGCGGTCCAGAGCCTCGACGTCGATCTGGACCCGGTAGGCGGTGTGCGCGTTGGCGGCCCAGCTCACCGGGACGATCCGCTCGGGTTCGCGCTGGAGCTGCTCGACGTTCTGGCAGTCGCGCCGGTGCACGGAGATGCCCGAGCCGCGGGTGACGAACCCCACGATCGGGTCCCCGGGCATGGGCGTGCAGCAGCGGGCCAGCTTGACGTACACGTCGCCGGCGTCCATGCCCTCGACGACGACGCCGGCGTCCGTGGGCCGCGGGCGCCGGTGCGAGGAGGCGGCCCGGGTGGGCAGCACGCCCTCGGCGAGGGTCTCCTCCGTCCCGGCCTCCCCGCCCAGGGCGGCCACGAGCGTGTCCACCACGTGCTGGGCGGAGACGTGCCCCTCGCCGACGGCGGCGTACAGGCCGTCCACGTCGCCCTTGTCGAGGGTCGTGGCGACGTCGGTCAGCGAGTCGTGGCTCATGAGCCGCTGGATCGGCAGGTTCTTCTTGCGCATGGCGCGGGCGATGGCGACCTTGCCCTCCTCGATGGCCTCCTCGCGCCTCTCCTTGGAGAACCAGGAGCGGATCTTGTTGCGCGCGCGGGTCGAGCCCACGAAGGTCAGCCAGTCGCGGCTGGGCCCGGCCCCCTGCGCCTTGGAGGTGAAGACCTCCACGGAGTCGCCGTTCTCCAGGCGCGTGTCCAGCGGCACGAGACGGCCGTTGACGCGGGCGCCGACGGTGCGGTGGCCCACCTCGGTGTGCACGGCGTAGGCGAAGTCCACCGGCGTCGCCCCGCCCGGCAGGGTCAGGACGTCCCCCTTGGGCGTGAAGACGTAGACCTGGGCGCCGGCCATCTCGTAGCGCAGGGAGTCGAGGAACTCGGCCGGGTCCTGGGTCTCCTTCTGCCAGTCCACGAGCTGGCGCAGCCAGGCCATGTCCCCGCCGTCGACGACCTCGCCGCCGCGCCCGGGGCTGGGCCCGGTGGCGTTGGGGTCCTCCTTGTACTTCCAGTGGGCGGCCACCCCGTACTCGGCCATCCGGTGCATCTCGTGGGTGCGGATCTGGATCTCCACCGGCTTGCCGTCGGGCCCGATGACGGTGGTGTGCAGCGACTGGTAGAGGTTGAACTTGGGCACGGCGATGTAGTCCTTGAAGCGCCCGGACATGGGCGTCCAGCGCGAGTGCAGCGAGCCGAGGACGGCGTAGCAGTCCTGCACGGTGTCGACGATGACGCGCACGGCCACCAGGTCGTAGATGTCGTCGAACTCCTTGCCGCGCACGATCATCTTCTGGTAGATCGAGTAGTAGTGCTTGGGGCGGCCGGTGACCGTGCCCTTGATCCGGTTGACCCGCAGGTCCTCCTCGATCTGGAGGCGCACCTGGCGCAGGTACTCCTCGCGGGCGGGCGCCCGCTCGGCCACCATGTGCTCGATCTCCTCGTAGACGCCGGGGTACAGGGCCTTGAAGGAGCGGTCCTCCAGCTCCCACTTGATGGCGTTCAGGCCCAGGCGGTGGGCCAGGGGCGCGTAGATCTCCAGGGTCTCCTTGGCCTTGCGGGAGGCGTTCTCCGCCGAGACGTACTTCCAGGTGCGCGCGTTGTGGAGGCGGTCGCCGAGCTTGATGAGCAGGACGCGGATGTCCTTGGACATGGCCACGATCATCTTGCGGACCGTCTCGGCCTGGGCGGCCTGGCCGTACTGGAGCTTGTCGAGCTTGGTGACGCCGTCGACCAGCAGGGCGATCTCGTCGCCGAAGTCGGCCCGCAGGCGGTCCAGGGTGTAGTCGGTGTCCTCCACGGTGTCGTGCAGGAGGGCGGCGGCGAGCGTCTGGGGGGTCATGCCGAGCTCGGCGAGGATGGTCGCCACCGCCACCGGGTGGGTGATGTAGGGGCCGCCGGACTTGCGGCGCTGCCCGGCGTGGGCCTTCTCGGCGACCTCGTAGGCGCGCACGATCAGGCGGGTGTCCGCCTTGGGGTGGTTGGCGCGCAGGGCGCGCATGAGCGGCTCGATCGCCGGCGGGGTGGAGTGCCCGCGGGAACCGAACCAGGCCAGACGGCTGCGGACGCGCGAACCCGGGACGACGGTCTGGCTGCCGGCGTCGTGAATGGTCTTCGTCTCCGTCATGGCCGGATCATAGCCGCGCCGGGCGGCGCGTTCTCGCCGAGGTCGGCCGCGGCCGCGCGCTGCGGGGGCGGGGCCGGGCGCCCGTCAGGGCCGGGGCCGTGGGGCCCTCGCCCCGCGCTGCGGGGACGGGGGTCAGGCGCTGGGGAAGACGACGACGGAGTCGATGCTCCGGCCGGGCAGTCTCTCGCGCCCGCCCAGGCCCGCCAGCTCCAGCAGCATGCACACGGCCTCGATCTTCGCCCCGGCCCGCTCGAGCAGGCTGATGGAGGCCGAGGCGGTGCCGCCGGTGGCCAGGACGTCGTCGATGACCAGGACCCTCTGGCCGGGCACGACCGTCTCCGGGCGCAGCTCCATGCGGGCCGTGCCGTACTCCAGGTCGTAGTCGACGCCCACGACCGGGCCGGGGAGCTTGCCCCCCTTGCGCACGGTGAGCATGCCGATGCCCAGGCGCACGGCCAGCGGCGCGGCCAGGATGAAGCCGCGCGACTCCAGCCCGGCGACGGCGTCGATGCGGCCGCGGTAGTGGCCGGCCAGCCCGTCGATGAGGGTGGCGAAGGCCTCGCCGTTGGCCAGCAGCGGGGTGATGTCGCGGAACAGGACGCCGGGCTCGGGGAAGTCGGGGATCTCGCGCAGGTTGTCCAGGACGAGCTCGGTCAGCTCGGCCGGCAGGGGCAGGGCGGTCATGAGCGCCTCCTTCTCTTGGCCAGGTTCTTGGGCTGGGCGCTCACGCCCAGGTGGTGGCCGGGCACGAGGGGCGAGGCGGCCGGGGCGGCGGCCAGGGCCTCGCGCTCGTCGTCGTCGGCGGCCTGCTCCAGGCGCCGGCCGCGGGCGACGGCGACCCGCTCGGCCTGCTCGCGCACGCCCCTCTCCCGGCTGCGCATGTCCACCAGCAGGGGGGTGGCCAGGAAGACCGAGGACAGGGTCCCGGCGATCATGCCGATGAACAGGGTCAGGGCGATGTCGCGCAGGGTGCCCGCGCCCAGGATGAAGGCGCCCACGACGAGCAGCGAGGCGACGGGCAGGACCCCGACCACGGAGGTGTTGATGGACCGGATGAAGGTCTGGTTGACCGCCAGGTTGGCCAGCTCGGCGTAGGTCGAGCGGGTCTGGGCCTCGAAGGCCTCCGTGTTCTCGCGGATCTTGTCGAAGACGACGACCGTGTCGTACAGGGAGTAGCCGAGGATGGTGAGCACGCCGATGATGGTGGCGGGGGTGACCTCGAAGCGGGAGGCGGCGTAGACGCCCACGGTGATGATGATGTCGTGGGTCAGGGCCAGCAGCGCCGCCGCCGCCATCTTCCAGGTGCGGAAGTAGGCCCAGATGAGGGCGCCGACCAGCAGGAAGAAGATGACCAGGCCGCGCACGGCCTTGCCGGTCACGTCCGAGGACCAGGTCGGGCCGATCGTCGTGGCGGACACGTTGGCGGCGTCCACCCCGTACGCCTGGGCCAGGGCGGCGCTCAGGGAGTCGGAGGCGGCCTTGCTCAGCTCATTGGTCTGCACCCGCACCGAGGACGAGCCCATGGTCGTCACCGCGGAGCTGGCGGACAGCCCCTGAGCGCTCAGGACGTCGTTGGCGGGGCCCTCGGAGGGGGAGGGCACGCCGGTCACGGTCACCTCGGTGCCGCCCTTGAAGTCGATGCCGGGGTTGAGGCCGGGCCTGACCACGAGGATCGCGGAGACGGCGATGACGACGGCGGCGATGGTGTACCAGATGCGCCGCCTGGCGATGAAGGGGATGGAGGTGCGGCCCGAGTAGAGCTCGTTGCCGAGGGTGGCGAGGCTCTTCACTTGCCCTCACCGTCCTTTCCGCTGGTGGCCGCCTCGACGGCGTCGGCGTCGTCGGGCCCGGTCGATTCGGGCGGTCCGGGGTCGACTCCGGCCCCGGAGTCCGCGGTGCGCTCGGCGGCCCGGGCCTTGCGCCGGGCCAGGGAGCCCACGACGGCGTCGGCGGCCGCCTGGCGGCCCCTGCCGTAGGCGGCCAGGGACCGGGCGCCCAGGTGCTCGGGGTCCAGCCCGGACAGGCGGTGGCCCTCGCCGAAGAAGCGGATGCGCAGGATCTGCACCATCATCGGGTGGGTGAAGAGGATGATGATGGCCAGGTCGACGACGGTGGTCACGCCCAGGGTGAAGGCGAAGCCCTGCACTCCGCCCACGGCCAGGAAGTACAGCACGACGGCGGCCACGAGGTTGACGGCGTCGGAGACGATGATGGTGCGCCGGGCGTGCGTCCACCCCTCGTCGACGGCGGCCACCAGGGTCCTGCCGTGGCGGACCTCGTCGCGGACCCTCTCGAAGTAGATGATGAAGGAGTCCATGGTGATGCCGATGGAGATGATGAGCCCGGCCACGCCCGCCAGGGAGAGCCGGTATCCCATCGACCAGGACAGCAGGGCGATGACCAGGTAGGTCGATGCGGCGGCCGCGATCAGGGAGGCCACGGCGACCACCGCCAGGCCCCGGTACTGCCACAGCAGGTAGACGATGATGAGCAGGAAGCCCACGAGCCCGGCGATGAGCCCGTTGCGCAGCTGCTCGGTGCCCAGGGTCGCGGAGATCTGCTGCTCGGACTGGACGGTGAAGGTCAGCGGCAGGGAGCCGAAGGAGAGCTGGTTGGCCAGCGTCTTGGCCTGCGCCTGGGTGAAGCCGCCGGTGATCTGCACGCGCCCGTCGGTGATGGGCGACACGACGGAGGGGTTGAAGCCCGAGGCCATGATGGTCAGGCCGTCCAGGACGATGGCGAACTGCGCCTTCTGCGAGTCGGTGCTCTGGACGCCGTTCTGGTTGGAGCCGGCGGCGGCGGCCTTGTCGCGGTAGGCGAGCAGCCGCTTGGAGACCTCGGCGAAGGCGGCGGTGCCCTCCTTGTCGAATTCCAGGGAGACGACCCAGTTGTTCGTCGTCGTCCCCTGGTCGGTGGTCTCCAGCCCGGCGTTGGCGTTGGCGATGTCAGTGCCGGCGATGTCCGCGGGGCCCAGGATGTAGGTGGCGCCGGAGCCGTCCTTGGCGCAGGAGATGACGGCCGCGGACGGGTCCTGCGCCTGGCCGGTGAGGTTCCCCGGCGCCTTGCAGTCGGTCATGTAGGCGTCGTAGAGGAGCTGCTCGGTGATCCAGCTGTCGGAGGAGTTGTCCTGCGAGGTGGCCGGCAGCGGGTCGGAGCCGATGGCGCCGTCGCCGTTGACGTCGGCCATGGACGTGGCGACCTCCTCGGGGGTGACGGTCGTCAGGGCCGTCGGGGCGGGCGTCGGCGCCGCGCTCGCGCCCTCCTGGGCGCCCTCGGCGCCCGCCTGGTCCGTGGCCCGCTCCGCCGCGCCCTCGGCGCCCTCCCCCTCGGATCCCGCCTGGTCCGCCGTGGGCTCGGCGGCGGGGGCGGTGGCCTGCTCGGGGGCGGTGGCCGGGGCGCCGGCCGAGGCGGAGGCCGCCTGCTGGGCGATCTGGTTGCGCACCTGGGCGAGCGCGGCGGCCGAGCCCTGGATGACGCGGATGACCGGGCGGAAGTAGAGCACGGCCGAGGTGCGCACCAGCTCCAGGGTCTCGGGGCTGGGGGTGCCGGGCAGCGAGACGACGATGTTCTGCCCGCCCTGGCGGGAGATCTGCGCCTCGGAGACGCCGGAGGCGTCCACGCGCTGGCGGATGACCCCGATGGCCTCGTTGACGTTCTCGTCGGTGATCTCCGACCCGTCCGAGGTCGTGGGGGTCAGGATGATCTGGGTGCCGCCCTCCAGGTCGAGCGCGAGGCCCGGCGTCATGGTGGTGCGGTGCGTCGCCGTCCCGAAGGCCAGGGCGGAGTAGCCCACGACGATGGCGAGGAGCAGCGTCAGGAGGCGGCGCCCCGGGTGCTTGGTCTGCTTTCTGGACACGCGGTCTCTTCCTCAGAGGGGTTCTCGGTGGCGGGCGGGCACGGCGCTCAGGCGCGGCGGCCCTCGCCCTCGACGGCGTCGGCGTCATCCGCCCCGGAGGCGGCGTCGGCGTCGTCATCGGCCTCGTCCTGCGCCCCGGACTCGGCGTCGTCGTCGTCCTCGAAGGCGGCGTCGTCATCGGCGATGAGGCCGGCGACGTCGTCCTGGGCGTCCTGCGCCTCGTCGTCCTGCGCCGTGGAGGCGAAGGGCGGCTCCTCGGCGCCGAGGATGGCGCTCTTCTCCCACAGGGACTCGTCCCCCAGCGGCGTGGCCAGGGTGACGACGTCGCCGTCGATCTCCACGACCGTGCCGTAGAAGCCCGCCCGGGTCTTGACCCAGTTCCCGACCACCAGGGCCTCGTCGGTGCGGCGCTTCTGCTCCTCGAGCATCTTCTGCTGCTGCTTGTTCGCGAAGCGCGAGACGAGCCAGAAGCCGATGAGCATGATCAGGATCATCCACAGCGTCATCGAGTGTTCTCCGTTCCGGGGTCGGGGCGCCCCGGTCAAGAGGGGCCTCCGTGAGTCTAGGCCACCGGTCAAGCGCGCCGGGTGTGAGACGCGACCGCCCGCATCACGGGCCGGTCACGGGCCGGGGCCCGCCGCCGGCCGATCCCGGGCGCGCGGGCTCACGCGAAGAGCGCCCCGCCGGGCGGCGCGGCCAGCCCCAGGTGCTCGTAGGCGGCCGACGTGGCCTGCCGGCCGCGCGGCGTGCGCACCACCAGGCCCTCGCGCACGAGGTAGGGCTCGGCGACCGTCTCGACCGTCTCCGGCTCCTCCCCCACGCTGACCGCCAGCGTGGTCAGGCCCACGGGCCCCGCGGCGAAGCGGGTGCACAGCGCCTGGAGCACGGCCCGGTCGAGGCGGTCCAGGCCCAGGGCGTCGACCTCGAAGACCTCCAGGGCCGCGCGCGCGGCCGTCAGGTCCAGGCGCCCGGGCGTGCCGTGGACCTCCGCCCAGTCCTGGACGCGGCGCAGGAGGCGGTTGGCGATGCGCGGGGTGCCGCGCGAGCGCCGGGCCAGCTCCCCCGCCGCCTCCTCCTCCAGGTTCACGCCCAGCAGGCCGGCGGAGCGGGCCAGGATGCGCGACAGCTCGCCCGGCCCGTAGTACTCCAGGTGCCCGGTGAAGCCGAAGCGGTCGCGCAGCGGCGCGGGCAGCAGTCCCGCCCGGGTCGTGGCGCCCACGACGGTGAAGGGCGGCAGGGACAGGGGGATGGAGGTCGCCCCCGGCCCCTTGCCGACGACGACGTCGACCCGGTAGTCCTCCATCGCCAGGTAGAGCATCTCCTCGGCGGTGCGGGCCAGGCGGTGGATCTCGTCGATGAACAGCACGTCGCCCTCCTCCAGGGAGGACAGGATGGCGGCCAGGTCGCCGGCGTGCTGGATCGCCGGGCCCGAGGTCAGCCGCAGGGAGCCGTCGACCTCGGCGGCGATGATCATGGCCAGGGTCGTCTTGCCCAGCCCGGGGGGGCCGGACAGCAGCACGTGGTCGGGGCAGGTCCCCCGCGCCAGGGAGGCGCGCAGGACGACGGAGAGCTGGCCGCGCACGACCTCCTGGCCCACGAAGTCCTCCAGGCGCCTGGGGCGCAGGGCCGCCTCGGCGGCGCGCTCGGTCTCGTCGGCGCCCGACCCGACGAAGCGCCCCTCAGACACGGCGACCGCCCCCCAGCCGGCGCAGCGAGGCCCGCAGCAGCTCGGGGACCGCCAGGACGGCGTCCCGCCCCGCCTCGTCGCGGTGGGCGGCCTCGGCGGAGGCGACGGCCCGGGTCGCCACGGCCTCGTTCCACCCCAGCTGGACCAGGGCGGCCACGACGTCGGGGTTGGCGGCCCCCTCGTCCGGCGGGGCCGTCCCGGCGTCCGCGGCGGGGCCGTCGCCGGAGGGCGGGCCGAGCTTGTCGGCCACGTCGATCATGACCCGCTGGGCGCCCTTGGGCCCCAGCCCCGGCACCCGCCTGAGGGCGGCGACGTCGTCGGCGGCGACGGCCCGGCGCAGGGCGTCGGGGGTGTGGACCGCCAGGATCGCCAGCGCCAGCTTGGCGCCCACGCCCTTGGCGCCCAGCAGGACCCGGAAGCAGTGGCGCTCGTCGGCGTCGGCGAAGCCGTAGAGGGTCAGGGCGTCCTCGCGCACCACCAGCTCGGTGCGCACGAAGCCCTCCTCGCCCGCGCGCAGGCCCGCCAGGGTCGCCGGGGTCGCCTGGAAGGCCATGCCGACGCCGCCGACCTCGATGACCGCCCCGGTCAGCGAGGTCTCGAGCACGGTGCCGCGCAGGGAGGCGATCATGCGGATCCTCCTTCGGAAGGTCGAACGTCTGTACGAACTGTACCAGGGGCGGCGTCGGCGCCGGGCGCGGCGCGAGACCCGCCGGCGCCCGGTGTCAGGGGGCGGCGCCCCGGCGCCGGGCGCGGCGCGGGTCGACCGCCCCGGTCCGCCGCGCCGCCGCCTGCGCGGCGGCCCACCGCCGCTGGGCGGGGGTGCGCGCGCCGGCGCGCACCGAGCCGCCGGCGGAGACCATCTCGGTGGACCCGTCGTTGCCCGTGCCCCCGCCCCGCCAGCCGTGGCAGATGGCCTGCGCCAGGGCGTCGGCGGCGTCGGCGGGCCGCGGCGGGGCGCCCAGACCCAGGATCCGCTGGACCATCGCCTGGACCTGGGCCTTGCCGGCCGTGCCCGAGCCGGTGACGGCGGCCTTGGCCTCGCTGGGGGTGTGCTGGGCGACCTCCAGGCCCGCCCGCGCCCCGGCGACCATGACCACGCCCATCACCTGGGCCACCCCGATGACCGAGCGCAGGTTGTCCTGGGCGAAGACCCGCTCGACGGACACGGCCGTCGGCCCGAGCCGGGCGATCCAGTCGTCCAGGGCCTCGGCGACGGCCAGCAGGCGCAGCTCGGGGCTGCGGCCCGGCGGCGTGCGCACCACCCCGACCTCCACCAGCCGGGCGCGGCGGCGCGGGTCGATGTCCACGCAGGCCAGCCCGCAGCGGGTCAGCCCGGGGTCGATCCCGAGGACCCGCTGCTGGGCGACGACGGCGCGCGAGGAGGCCGGCACGGCGCGGGCGGGGCGGAACGGCGGGCGGGGCGGGGCCGCTCAGTCCTCGTCGGTCTCGAGTCCGGCGGCGACCTCGGCGCTGATGTCCACGGAGGTGTAGACGTTCTGGACGTCGTCGAGGTCCTCCAGGGCGTCGACCAGGCGCATGACCCTGCGGGCGCCCTCCAGGTCGACCCCGATCCTGGTGGCGGGCACGAACTGCGACTCGGCGGACTCGTAGTCCATGCCGGCCTCGGTCACGGCGTTGCGCACGGCGACGAGGTTGGCGGGGTCGCAGATGATCTCGAAGGACTCCGCCCCCTCCTCGACCTCCTCGGCGCCGGCGTCGAGCACGGCCATGAGGATGGCGTCCTCGTCGACGCCGTCGGCCTTGGCGACCTCGACCACGCCCTTGCGGGAGAAGTTGTAGGCCACGGAGCCGGGGTCGGCCAGGCTGCCGCCGGTGCGGGTGAAGGCCACGCGCACGTCGGAGGCGGCGCGGTTGCGGTTGTCGGTGAGGCACTCGACGAGGAAGGCCACCCCGGCGGGCCCGTAGCCCTCGTACATGATGGTCTGCCAGTCGGCGCCGCCGGCCTCCTCGCCGGATCCGCGCTTGACGGCGCGGGTGATGTTGTCGGCGGGCACGGAGTTCTTCTTCGCCTTCTGGATGGCGTCGAACAGGGTCGGGTTGCCGGCGGGGTCGCCGCCGCCGGTGCGGGCCGCGACCTCGATGTTCTTGATGAGGCGGGCGAACAGCTTGCCGCGCTTGGCGTCGATGGCGGCCTTCTTGTGCTTCGTGGTCGCCCACTTGGAGTGTCCGGACATGTGTCCTCCTCGGAGTCGTTGGGTCCGACGCCGCGGCCGGCGGGCCGCGCGCGGAGCCGGAGATCGTCCGCGGGCCGCCGGGGGACGGCGCCCCGGGCCCGCGCGAACCTGGGCAAGCCTAACGCCGTCGGCCCGGGGCGCAGCGGGCACCGGTCCGCGGGCGCACGACGGCGTGGCGAGGATCTCGCCGCGCGCGCCGCCGCGGGCCCGCCCCGGCTCCGCGCCTCAATCCTCCTCGCGCAGGACGCGCACGGCCCCGTCCCAGCCGGACAGGAGCTCGCGGGCCAGGGCCGGCAGGGCGGCCGGGTAGACGGTCATCCCGGCGGCCACGGCGGCGTCGAGCTCGTCCAGGGGCCACCAGCGCAGGGAGTCGAGGAGCTCGCGCTCCAGCTCGGTCCACCCCGACCGGTCCAGGCCGTCGTCGGCGCCGCCGGCCCCGTCGCCGTCGAGGTGCAGCAGGTAGAACAGCTCGTCCTGGCGGCAGGTGACCAGGTTGAAGGAGAAGCGGGAGCTGCGGTCGACCACCGGGCCGATGAGCGAGGCCGCGTCCACCGTGATCCCCGTCTCCTCGGCGAGTTCGCGCGCGGCGCCCTCCGGCGGGCTCTCCCCCGCCATGATGCCGCCGCCGGGCGTGAAGCCCCAGGAGCGGTCGGCGGCGGAGAAGTCGTGCCCGATCACGAGCAGGATGGCGGGGACGGGCCGGCGGCGCAGCGCGATGACGCGGGCGGCGCTGCGGGCCGGCAGGCCCTCCTCGTTGAGGCGCCACTCGCCGGGGTCGATGAGCTCGGCCCAGTCGGCGGGCACCCGGCTCGCATCGCGCCCGTCGCGCGTCAGGACGGGCGGCGGACCGGCGGACGCCGAGGCTGGCGGCGCCGGCGGCGGGCCGGGCGCCGACCCCGGCTCCGGCGTCGTCATGGGCCTCACCACCCCACGAGGACCTGCTTGGAGCGGCGCACCGTCTCCAGGAGCTCCCTCTCCTGGGCGGCGTGGTCGGCCTCGGCGTGGCCGTCGAGGGCCTGCTGGCGCAGGACGGCCAGCGAGGAGGCGGCCCGGAGCAGGTCCCGCATGGCCTCCACCGCCGCCGGACCGCGGGCCCTGGCCCAGTGGCGCGCGGCGGAGCGCCCGGACCCGGTGGTGATCATGGTGACCTCGGCGGGATCGAGCCAGCCGGCGCGGGCGTAGTCGTCCAGGCGCCTGCGCATGGTCATGCGCTCGCGCCACCGCAGCCAGATGACCAGTCCGATGCAGGCCAGGGAGAAGGGGATCACGACGACGAAGTACAGGGCCGGGGCGGCGGCCAGGACGCCGTTCCAGAAGGCGTGCAGGGCGATGGCCCCGGCCAGTCCGATGGGCGTCATCCACACCCAGGCCGACCGCGAGCGCCTGCGCGCGCTGGCGCCGATGGCCAGGCCCGTGCAGGCCGTGAAGGTGACGTGGGCGAAGGGCGAGGCGATGGCGCGCATGACGAAGGTCCGCACGATCTCGTCGAAGTAGCGCACGAAGTACAGGATGTTCTCGGCGAAGGCGAAGCCGGCGGCGACGACGGCGGCGTAGACGATGCCGTCGACGGCGCCGTTGAAGCAGCGGCGCCACACGAGGAAGATGATGAGGACGCCCAGCCCCTTGGTCGTCTCCTCGATGATGGGGGCGGACACGACGGTGGAGACGAGTTCGCCGGAGTCGATCAGTCCGGTCGCGTTGGCCACGGCGATGCTCGCCGTCGTGTTGACCACGAGGGAGACGACGGTGGAGACTCCGGCGCCCCACAGGAAGGCGGTCAGGAGCACCGAGGGGGGCTCGGGCTCCCAGCGGTCGATCCACCACACCGTCAGCAGCACCACGAGCAGGGGGATGAGGGCCAGGATCACGGCCTCGGTGAGGCTGGCGCCCTCGTCCGCGGTGGCGGAGATCAGCCACAGCAGGCCCGCCAGTCCCAGCGCGCCCAGCGCCGTGAGCACGTACTTGGCGATGTCGCCGCGGCGCCGGCGGCGCATGGCGGTCGGCTGGGCCCACGCGGGGCCGGCCGGGGCGCCCGGGCGGCCGGTCGGGGCGCCAGCTCGGCCGGCGGGGCCGGGCCGGGCGGCGGAAGCGGGCGGGCCGGTGGGGCCGGGCCGGCCGGCGGGGCCCAGCGGGTCGGCGGCGGGAGGGTGCTGTAGACGGGGGTCCCAGGCTCCGGGGCCCATGGGCTGCGGGCTGCTCACGGCGTCTCCTCCTCGGACGGCTCGGGGGTGATGTCGTCGTCCGCGTCGAAGGTGGCGGGCTGCGGGGCGCGCCCGGCCAGGTGGAGGATCCGGACGGGCCAGGTCGCGCGCAGCAGGCGGGTCTCGGCGACGTGGGTGTTGTGGAAGCGCCGCGCCAGGACCAGTCGGGAGGCGGCCTTGTCCAGGCGCGCCAGGGCGGCCTCGCTCAGGGGGTCGGCGCTGAGCTCGGCGCGCGTGCGCCCGGTCAGGACCGTGCGCAGCACGCGGGTGAGGTCGGACTCGATCGCGGCGCGCGAGCGGCCCGCATCATCGGGGTCCTGGCGCGGCGAGGCCGAGTCGAGGCGGTCGTCGACCAGCGGGCCCTCGGCCTCGAGGGCCTCGTGGGCGGCGCGGGAGACCAGGAGGGCCGAGGCCGGGTCGAGGCGGCTGGAGGCGGCGAGCTCGACGGCCGCCTGGGCGCGGTGGACCAGCTGGGTCTCCAGGGTCGCCCGCGATCCCAGGACCTGGCGGTGGAGCCGGTCGACGCGCACCGCCAGGGCGGAGGCCGCCCACCCGGCCAGGCACAGGACGAGGAGCGCGGTGACGGCGGCGATCACCGGGCCCGCCCAGGCGGCGGAGGGGCCCGGGCCCAGGGCCGCGACGTGCAGCGGCACCGGCAGCGGCGCGCCCGGCGCGGGGGCGAGGGCGGGGGCGGGCATCTCAGTCACGGTCGCGGTCCTCCAGGACCCCGCGCAGGCGCCCGACGATGGTGGGCCTGGACCAGGCGGGGCTCACGCGCGTGTGGGCGGTGGACAGCGCCATGTCGTAGACGTCGAGGATCTCGTCGGCCACCACCGACCAGTCGTAGCGGCCCACGGCGGCCTCGGCGGCCTCCCGGCGCCGCTGCGCGCCGGCCTCGTCGGTGAGGGTGTCGATCATGACGCGGGCCAGGTCCGCCCCGTCCCCGGTGCGGAACAGGGCGCCGTAGCGCCCGGCCCCCAGGACGTCGGAGAAGGCCGCCAGGTCGGAGGCGATGATGCGGGTGCCCGCGGCCATGGCCTCGACGAGCACGATCCCGAAGGACTCCCCCCCGGTCTGCGGGGCGACGTAGCAGGTCGCTGAGGCCAGCATGGCGGCCTTGTCCTCGTCGCTGATCCCCCCCAGGAAGACGACGCGCCCGCCGTGGGGGGCCAGGTCCCGGCGCGCCTCCTCGGCCCGGCCGCGCCCGGCGATGAGGAAGCGCGCCCCGGGCACGGCCTTCAGGACGCGCGGCACGGCGTCGGCCAGGACGGCCAGCCCCTTGCGGGGCTCGTCGAGGCGGCCGAGGAAGCCGATCGTGGGCGCCTGGGGGGTCCCGGCGAAGCGCGGGTCGTCCCGGGGGGCGCGGGCGAAGGCGGCGACGTCGACGCCGTTGGGGATGACGACGGCGTCGCCGCCGTGGAAGCGGACGAGGGTGCGCCGGGCCTCCTCGGACACGGCGATGCGCGCCGTGATGCGCTCCATGAGCGGGCCGGCGGCGCCGGCGAGCAGCTCGCGCGCCAGGGAGCGGTCCATGGCGGCGTGGAAGGTGGCCACGACGGGCCCGGTGGCCGCCTGGAGGACCAGCAGGCCCACGTTGGGGGCGATGGGCTCGTGGACGTGGATCAGGTCGAAGTCGCCGGCCTCGAGCCAGCGGCGCGCGCGGCGCGCCACCACGGCCCCGAAGTTGAGGCGGGCGACGGAGCCGTTGTAGGGGATGGGCACGGAGTCCCCGGAGCTGGTGACCCAGGGGGGCAGCGTCAGGGTCTGCGAGGCGGGGGCCAGCACCCGGACCTCGTGGCCGCGGCGCATGAGCTCGGCGGCCAGCTCCATGACGTGCGCCTGGACGCCGCCGGGCACGTCCAGGGAGAAGGGGCAGACCAGTCCGACTCTCATGCCCGCCCCTCCCGCTCCCGGGCCCGGGACCGGGCCAGGCGCTCGGGGTCGAGGTCGTCGTCGAAGACGGCCTGGAGCATGTGCCAGTCGACGGCGTGGGCGGCCAGCTCGGGGCCGATCCGCTCGACCCAGGCGCGGGTCCGCTCGGCGACCGCCTCCCGTCCGGTCAGGCCCGGGGGCGCGGGGACCCGGTGCAGGGCGATGACCACGCCCCAGGGCCCGCCGGCGGCCCGGCGCCGGGCCCCGGTGAGGCGCTCGTAGTGGACGGTGGCGGCGTACAGGGGCAGTCCGAGGCGCTCGGCGACGGCGGCCGGCCCGGCGGCCACGTGCGCCGCGCACCCGCACAGGGGCGCCTCGACGCCGGAGGAGGACAGGTCGCGGTCGGCCAGCAGGGCGATGACGTAGCGCCCCTGCTCCGCCGCCTCCACGAGGGGCTCGAAGACCCTCTCCCCGCGGGCCTGGCCGATGATGCGCATGCCCAGGCCCCGGCGGAAGGCGACGAATTGCTCGAACAGGTCCGGCGGCTCGAGCCGTTCGGCGACCGTGAGCACCTGGGCCAGCTCGGTGCAGGCCCAGGCCCCCACCATGTCCCAGTTGCCCATGTGGGGCAGGGCGATGACGATGGAGCCCCGGCTCGCGTCGCGGCGGACCTCGGGGCCCATGACGGGTCGGACCCGGGCGGCGCGCTGGTCGGGGGTCAGGCCGGGCAGGGCGAAGGCCTCGTAGAAGTAGCGCATGTAGGAGCGCATGGCCGCCCTGGTGGCGCGCGACAGCTCGCGCCGGTCGGCGTCCGGCAGGAGCCTGGACAGGTTGCGCTCCAGCCGGCCCACGCCGCCCCGGCCGGCGCGCAGGCGGTGGGCGAGCCAGGCCGCGTCCCCGGCCAGGTGGAACAGGGCGTAGCCCAGTCCGCTCGGCAGGCGCCGCACGTGGCGCCAGGCGAAGCGGTAGAGGCTCTCGACGCCGGGCGTCCTCATGCGCTCACCGCTGCGCCGCGCCGCCCGCCCGCGCGGGCGGGGGCCGGGGCGCCGTCGACCAGTTGGCGGCGCACGACGAGCACCCGCTGGGCGACGGTGACCAGGCTGCCCAGGGCCACCAGGGCCAGGCCCGCCGTGACGACCCAGGTCGGGGCGCCCAGGCCCGCGGCCAGGACGGCGGCGCCGATGACGACGAGGCGGTCGGTGCGCTCGGCGATGCCCACCGCGGCGGTGGCGCCCACGGACTTGGCCCGGGCCTGGGCGTAGGGCACGACGGCCGCCAGGACGACGCAGGCGATCCCCAGGCACAGCGTCCAGGTCCGCAGGGGCCCGTCTCTCAGGCGCAGGCCCGCCCAGGCGGTCAGGGAGCCGAAGACGGCGCCGTCGGCCAGGCGGTCCATGGTCGAGTCGAGGAAGGCGCCGAACTCGGACGAGCCCCCGGTGGCCCGGGCGAGGATCCCGTCGAAGGAGTCGGCGACGATGGTCAGGACCAGGGCGATGGGGCCGACGACGAAGTGCCCCCGCGGCAGGGTCAGGACCGCGACGCCGATGGTCAGCGCCGTCCCGGCGAGCGTGAGCAGGTTGGGGGTGACGCCGATCCTGGCCAGGGCCAGGGCGGGTCGGGTGAACAGCGCCCTGGTCAGGCCGCGTCCGTGCTGTCCGAGCATGTCTTCCTCACAACGGGGTGGGTCGTGCGGTTCGGCAGCCTACCGCACGCCGTCGACGGTGGTGGGCAGGTGCGACCAGGCCCGGGCGAGCATGGCGCGCTGGTCGCCCAGGAGCTGGGGGACCGGCTTGGTCTTGCCGATGATGGGCATGAAATTGGCGTCCCCCATCCAGCGGGGGACGATGTGCTGGTGCAGGTGGGCGGCGATGCCGGCGCCGCCCACCTGCCCCTGGTTGAGCCCCAGGTTGAAGCCGTGGGGGTGGGCGACGTGGCGCACGACCTCCATGGCGCGGGCCGTGAGCCGGCCGATCTCGATGCGCTCGGCGTCGGAGGCCCCGGTCCAGTCCGCCACGTGCCGGTAGGGGCACACGAGCAGGTGGCCGGTGTTGTAGGGGTAGAGGTTCATGAGCACGTAGGCGGCCTCGCCGCGGTGGACGATGAGGGACTCGGCGTCCTCGAGCCCGGGCGCGGCGCAGAAGGGGCAGCGGCGCGCGGAGGCGTCCTCGGGCTTGTCCTGGCCGCCGATGTAGACCATGCGGTGGGGGGTCCACAGGCGGCCGAAGGGGTCGGGGGCGTCGGGGTGCTGGAAGGGGGCCTGGATGCGCACGCCGTCGACGACGACGCCCGCCGGGTCGCAGCGGGCGCCGTCGTCGGCGCGGGGGCCCCCGCTCGCCTCAGTCACGGGCGGGCCTCTCCCCCGCCGGATCGTTGACGCGCCCGGCGATGACGGCGGCGATGTGGTCCAGGGCCTCGTCCACGGGCACGCCGTTGATCTGCTCGCCGTCGCGCAGGCGGAAGGAGACCGCCCCGGCGTCGGCGTCGGCGCCGCCGGCGATGAGGGTGAAGGGGATCTTGTCCTTGGCGGCGTTGCGGATCTTCTTGCCGAAGCGGTCGTCGGACAGGTCGGTCTCGACCCGGATCCCGCGGGCGCGCGCCCGGGCGGCGACGTCGGCCACGTAGTCGTCGAAGGCCTCGGCCACCGGCACCAGGCGCGCCTGCACCGGGGCCAGCCAGGCCGGGAAGGCGCCGGCGTAGTGCTCGGTGAGCACCCCGATGAAGCGCTCGACGCTGCCCAGCTTGGCCGAGTGCAGCATGATGGGCCGGCGGCGCGAGCCGTCGGCGGCCGTGTACTCCAGGTCGAAGCGCTCGGGCTGGTTGAAGTCGTACTGGATGGTCGACATCTGCCAGGTGCGGCCGATGGCGTCCTTGACCTGCACGGAGACCTTGGGCCCGTAGAAGGCGGCCCCGCCCGGGTCGGGCACGACCTCCAGGCCCGAGGAGGCGCAGGCCCGCTCGAGGATGGACGTGGCGGCGGCCCAGTCGGCGTCCGAGCCGATGAACTTGTCCCTCCCGGCGCCCTCGTCGCGGGTGGACAGCTCGAGCGTGAAGTCGGTCAGCCCGAAGTCGGACAGGATCGAGATGAAGAAGTCGATCTGCCGTCCGATCTCGTCGGGCGCCTGCTCGGGGGTGCAGTAGGTGTGGGAGTCGTCCTGGGTGAAGCCGCGCATGCGGGTCAGGCCGTGGACGACGCCGGACTTCTCGTAGCGGTAGTCGCGGCCCATCTCGAACAGGCGCATGGGCAGTTCGCGGTAGGAGCGGCCGCGGGAGCGGAAGATGAGGTTGTGCATGGGGCAGTTCATGGCCTTGAGGTAGTACTCCTGGCCGGCCCGCACGACGGCGCCGTCGGCGCCGGTCTCCTCGTCGACGACCATGGGCGGGAACATGGTGTCGGCGTAGTAGGGCAGGTGCCCGGAGGTGTGGAACAGCCCGCCCTTGGAGATCTCGGGGGTGTGGACGAAGTCGAAGCCGGCCTCCTCGTGGCGCGCGATCACGTGGCTCTCGATGATGTGGCGCAGCATGCCGCCCCTGGGGTGGAAGACCACCAGGCCCGGGCCGATCTCCTCGGGGAAGGAGAACAGGTCGAGCTCGGCGCCGAGCCTGCGGTGGTCGCGCCGGGCGGCCTCGGCCAGGCGGGTCTGGTGGGCCCTGAGGTCCTCCTTGGAGGCCCAGGCGGTGCCGTAGATGCGCTGCAGGGAGTCCCCGTGCTGGTCGCCCCTCCAGTAGGCGGCCGAGGACTTGGTCAGGGCGAAGCCCGCCCCGATGAGCCGGGTGGTGGGCAGGTGGGGGCCGCGGCACAGGTCCTTCCAGGCCACGGTGCCGTCGCGCCGGACGTTGTCGTACATGGTCAGGCCCGCCCCGCCGACCTCGACGCCGGCGCCCTCGGCGCCCGCGCCCTTGGTGGTGATGAGCTCGAGCTTGTAGGGCTGGTCGGCCAGTTCGGCGCGCCCCTGGGCCTCGGTGATGTCGCGGCGCACGAAGCGCTGGCCCTCCTTGACGATGCGCCTCATGCGCCGCTCGATCTCGCGCAGCAGCTCGGGGGTGACGGCGTCGATGCCCCCGAAGTCGTAGTAGAAGCCGTCGTCGATGAAGGGGCCGATGCCCAGGTCGACGTCGGGGAAGATCTCCTGGACGGCCTGGGCCATGACGTGGGTGGTCGAGTGGCGCAGGATGTTGAGCCCGTCCGGGCTGGACAGGGTGATGGGCTCGACGACGGCGCCGGCGGGCACGGCCCGCTCCAGGTCCCAGGGCTCGCCGTCGACCCTCATGGCCACGACGTCGCGCTCGGAGGCGAATAGGGAGGTCCCCGTGGTGCCCTCCTCGACGCTGCGCGCGGCGCCGTCGAGGACGATATCGATGCTGGGCTGGGCTGTCACGGGGTTCTCCTCCGATGATTGCGCGGTGGACGCTGCACGGGTGCGTCCGCTCTCGCCTGCGGATACTACCCCGCCGAATCCGGCGCGCCTTCAGACGCCCAGGCGGTCGCGCACGAAGTGTCGGGCCCGCCGGGCCCGGCGCAGCGCCCGGTAGATCAGCGGGTGGACGGGCACGTCCCAGGCGCCGTCGACCTCCGTGGGGTGCTGGGCGAAGCGGCGCTTGTACTGCCCCACGCCGTAGAGCTCGGGGACGCGGGCCGAGTCGGCGCCCATGAGGTCCAGTCCGTCGCACCCCTCGGCGGCCATGGTGCGGGCCACGAACCAGTCGAGGGCCTCGGCGCCGCGGAAGCCGCGCGAGGCGGAGGAGGAGGCCCCGTAGTAGGCCACGGCCCGCTTGCCCGAGACGGTCACGAGGTCCCAGCAGTGGGGCTCGCCGTCGCGCCGCAGGACGAAGAGGCGGGCGTGCTCGGGGCCCAGCGTGGTGAGCATGTCCCAGTAGACGTCGCTGGGGTGGGGCCGGAAGCCGTCGCGCCGGGCGGTCTCGCTCATGACGGCGTAGAGGGACTCGAATTCCTCGCGGCTCAGCCCGGTCTCCTCGGCGATGGTGCACCCGGCCTCGCGGGCCACGCGCTCGGCGCGCAGGACGCCGCGGCGCCCGGCGCGGGGCATGGCGCCGGCGATCGCCTTGGGCTCGCGGGGGGTCAGGTCGATGACGTAGGTGCGGTCGTAGGTGATGGTGGACAGCAGCTCCAGGGTGTCGCGGGCGCGGTAGCGCGCGTGCATCCTGATGAAGACGGTGCGCGGCTCGCGCCGGCGCACCTCGCGCACGAGCATCTGGCGCAGCCGGGCCTCGCGCGCGGGCGACTGCTCCTTGAGCCACACGGGCCCGTGCTTGGCCCACAGGAAGGGCCGGCCGCCGATGCGGTGGCGGTACAGGGCCAGGACCGCCGTCGGCTTGCCGTCGCACTCGAAGACGTAGCGGCCGAAGAGGGTGTTGCCCTGGCTCTTCTCATAGGCCTCCCAGGCCTCGATCTGCTCGACGGGCGCCGGGGTGCACCCGATCGCCAGTCGCATGTCGCGCGCGGACACCGCGCGCAGAACCTCCTGCTGCTGGGGCGGGGCGGGCTCGTCGGCCATCGGGGCTCCTGTCTTGCGGTGCGGTGGGGAAGCGACCCGGGGGATCGGGTCCAGGGTCCGCGCCAGCCTAACCACGCGCGGGGCCGCTGTGCTCGTTCTTCCGGATGATCTAGGTCGCGTCCGCCGGCGCGCGCCGCCCGCGCGGGCGGCGGCGCACGAGGCGCTTGGGGTGGTGGCGGTGGAATTTCAGGTCGTGGTTGAGCTTGAGCGCCGTGACCAGCAGTCGGCGGCGCACGGAGCGCTCGGCCGGGTCGATGAGGGGGTCCACCGCCCGGGGGGCCAGGCGCAGGGCGCGCCGCCGCAGCGCCGGGTCGTCGACCTGGTGCAGGACCAGGTGGCGGGGCACCAGGCTGTAGAGGACCTCGCGGCGCGCCTGGCGCCGCGGCCCCGGCCGACCGTCGATCAGGTCGGCGATCATGGGGACCATGGGGTTGACCCCGGCGGCGCTCATGTAGAAGGAGTTGCGCCCGATGCGCGGGTTGAGCTCGAAGAAGACCGACTCGCCGGTGCGCGGGTCGACCTTGACGTCGAAGTTGGCGAACCCCCGGTAGCCGGCCGCCTTCAGCAGCCGCTCCGCCCCGTCCCACAGCTCGGGGAAGGGCTCGGTGATCATGGCCACCGGGTTGCCGATGAGGGTGGGGGCGTGGTCCTCCAGCAGCACCCGGGCGGAGCCGATCATGGTCATCTCGCCGTTGGAGGCCATGTAGGCGGTCACCGAGCGCATGGCCTCGTCCTCGCCCGGGATCCGCTCCTGGATGAGGAAGGTGGAGGCGTAGCCGGCGCCCCGCAGGTCCGACCACAGCGAGGCGAGGTCCTCGGGGCCGTCCAGGAAGTAGATCTTGCGCTTGCCGGGGAATTCGGCGGCGTCCCAGTCCGATCCGACGGCGGCCTTGCCCACCAGGGGGAAGGGGATGCCGATCTCGGGGTCGCCGTGGGCCAGCTCGGAGCAGTCCACGACCGCCTGGCGGGGCGTGCGCAGGCCCTGGGCGGCGCAGGCGGCGGCGAAGGCCACCTTGTCGCTCAGGGCGTCCATGGCCCCCACGTCGGGGAAGGGCACGGCGTAGCACGGCTCCAGCTCGGCGCGGCGGACGGCCAGGAGGCGGGCCGTGGCGTCGCTGTTGGCCATGACGACGGCGCTGCGCGGGGCCCGGCCGGCGGCGAGCCCGCGCAGGAGGGAGAGCATCATGTCCTCGTCGTGCTCCTCGTAGTGGTGCACGTCGATGTAGCTCGACAACTCGATGGCCTCGATGGGGCTGGGCGACAGGAGGGCGACCCGCTGCCCGGTGGCGTCGTGGAGCTGGCGGGCCAGGGCGTAGGCCCCGATGTCCCCGCCGATGACGACGGGCAGGAGATCGGGCCTGGACGGACGGCGGTCCCGGGAGCGGATCATGGGGTCCTCCTGAGGGGCGGGTCGGACTCGCTCGCGGCGGGGGCGCCGCGACGACGAAGGCCCCGGACGAGCGTCCGAGGCCTGAGCCGGTGGGCGATACTGGGATCGAACCAGTGACCTCTTCCGTGTCAGGGAAGCGCGCTCCCGCTGCGCCAATCGCCCGAGCGGATGACGGGACTCGAACCCGCGACCCTCACCTTGGCAAGGTGATGCTCTACCAACTGAGCCACATCCGCACCGCGCCGCCGTCCGGCGGTGCGGGAAGTAAGGTAGCAGGTGATGGGCGCGGGCGCAAAGGCTCGGCGTGTGACGTACCCGTCTTCTCAACGGACCGCCTGCCCCGGCATCCGCCCAGCCGCGGCCCCCGCGCCGTGGCAATGTATGAGGCATGGACAACAGCACCCCCGCCGCGGCCGCCCCCGACATCCTATGGCCCGGCAAGCCCTACCCGCTGGGCGCCGCCTACGACGGCGCCGGCACGAACTTCGCCCTCTTCTCCTCCGTGGCGGAGCGCGTCTACCTCTGCCTGTTCGACGAGTCGGGGGCCGAACGCCGCGTGGAGCTGACCGAGAAGGACGCCGACGTCTGGCACGCCTACCTGCCCTACGTCGGTCCCGGCCAGCACTACGGCTACCGCGTCGACGGCCCCTACGACCCGGCCTCCGGGCGGCGCTGCGACGCCTCCAAGCTCCTCCTGGACCCCTACGCCAAGGCGATCTCCGGGCAGGTGCGCCCCTCGGCGAGCCTGTACTCCTACTCCTTCGACGACCCGGACAAGCGCAACACCGACGACTCGGCGCCCGTCACCATGCGCTCAGTGGTCACGACCCCCTACTTCGACTGGGGGCACGACCGGCCCCCGGCCCGCCCGTACCACGAGACGGTCATCTACGAGGCGCACGTCAAGGGCATGACCCGGCTCAACGAGAAGATCCCCGCGCACCTGCGCGGCACCTACGCCGGGCTGGCCCAGCCCGCCGTCATCGACCACCTCACCCGCCTGGGGATCACGGCGCTGGAGCTCATGCCCGTCCACCAGTTCGTCAACGACACCCACCTGCAGGAGAAGGGCCTGTCGAACTACTGGGGCTACAACACCATCGGCTTCTTCGCCCCGCACAACGCCTACGCCGCCCACGGCCAGGACGGCCAGCAGGTCCAGGAGTTCAAGTCCATGGTCAAGTCCATGCACGCGGCGGGAATCGAGGTCATCCTCGACGTGGTCTACAACCACACCGCCGAGGGCAACCACATGGGCCCGACCCTGTCCTTCCGCGGCATCGACAACGCCTCCTACTACCGCCTGGTCGACGGCGACCCGGCCCACTACTTCGACACCACCGGCACGGGCAACTCCCTGCTCATGCGCTCGCCCGCCGTCCTCCAGCTCATCATGGACTCCCTGCGCTACTGGGTCACCGAGATGCACGTGGACGGCTTCCGCTTCGACCTGGCCTCGACCCTGGCCCGTCAGTTCCACGAGGTCGACAAGCTCAGCGCCTTCTTCGACATCATCCACCAGGACCCGGTCCTGTCGCGCGTCAAGCTCATCGCCGAGCCCTGGGACGTGGGCGAGGGCGGCTACAACGTCGGCGGCTTCCCGCCGCTGTGGAGCGAGTGGAACGGCAAGTACCGCGACACCGTGCGGGACTTCTGGCGCGGGGAGCCCTCCACGCTGGGCGAGTTCGCCTCGCGCATCACCGGCTCCTCCGACCTGTACCAGTACTCGGGCCGCACCCCCGTGGCGAGCGTCAACTTCGTCACCGCCCACGACGGCTTCACGCTGCACGACCTGGTGTCCTACAACGGCAAGCACAACGACGCCAACGGCGAGGACAACCGCGACGGCGACAGCAACAACCGCTCCTGGAACTGCGGGGCCGAGGGGCGGACCGACGACGCCGCCGTCCTGGACCTGCGCCGCCGCCAGGTCCGCAACTTCCTGGCCACGGTGCTCTTCAGTCAGGGCGTGCCCATGATCTGCCACGGCGACGAGCTGGGCCGCACCCAGGGGGGCAACAACAACGCCTACTGCCAGGACAACGAGATCACCTGGATCGACTGGGACCTGGACGAGCAGGAGCGCAAGCTGCTCGACTTCACCTCCAAGATGGTGAAGCTGCGCCACGACCACCCCGTCCTGCGGCGCAGGCGCTTCTTCACCGGCAGGGCCGGCCACGGCGGGGAGTCCGAGCGCCGCGAGATCGAGTGGCTGCGGCCCTCGGGCGAGCACATGACCGACCAGGACTGGGCCACGTGGTACGCCCGGGCCATGACGGTCTACCTCAACGGGGACGCCATCGCCGAGCCCGACGAGTACGGCCGGCAGGTGGTCGACGACTCCTTCCTCATCCTCATCAACGCCTCCGGCGAGAACATCGACTTCACGCTGCCGGGCGAGGACTACGCCCCCGGCTGGGTGGTCGCCCTCGACACGACGCCCGCCGGCCAGGACGCGGCCCGCTCCCGCCACGACGCGAACGAGGTCGTCGGCGTCGAGGCCCACTCGATGCTGTTCCTCATCGCCGAGGACGAGGAGACGGCCCGGGCCGCCCGGGCCGCCCGGACCGTGAGCGAGGCGGCCGCGCGGCTCAGGGCCGTCAGGGAGGCGAGCGCGGCGGCCACGCGGCTCGAGGCCGCCCGGGCGGCGAGCGCGGCCGAGCAGTCCGGGGCCGAGGGCGCCGTCGTGCCCGAGCCCGAGGCCGACGCCGTCGCGCCCGGGGCCGACACCCCGGTCGAGGCCGAGGCCGACGCTCCCGCCACCCCGGCCGAGCCCGGGGCCGGGGCCGCACCCGACGAGCCCGGGGGCGCCGTCGTGCCCGAGCCCGAGGCCGACGCTCCCGCCACCCCGGCCGAGCCCGGGGCCGGGGCCGACGCCGTCGCGCCGAAGGCCGTTCCCGAGACCGCCGGCGTCGCACCCGGGGCCGGGGCCGACGGGGCCGACGCCGTCGCGCCGAAGGCCGTTCCCGAGACCGCCGGCGTCGCACCCGAGCCCGCCCCGGAGGCCGGCGCGGTCGCGCCCGGGGCCGACGCCCCGGTCGAGGCCGCACCCGACGAGCCCGAGGGCGCCGTCGTGCCCGAGCCCGAGGCCGACGCTCCCGCCGCCCCGGCCGATGAGTCCGGGGGCGCCGTCGCGCCGAAGGCGCCCGCCGCCCCGGCCGAGCCCGAGACCGCACCCGCCGAGCCCGAGGCCGACGAGGAGGCGCCCGGGACACCCGCCTCGGTCTGAGCCCGAGCCACCGGGGAGGGCGTCGGCGGATCCGCGGATCCGCCGACGCCCTCCCCGGTTCGCCGTCGCCCAGGGCGGGGCCCGTCGGCCCGCCGTGTCCGCGAGCGCGCAGGTTTCCAGTCGAACGCGCAGGCGGGAGGCGCGCGTTCGACTGGAAACCTGCGCGCTCGCGGGATTCGCGGGATTCGCGGGTCTGGAAACCTGCGCGCTCGCGGACACGGTCGAGTCGATGGTGTTGACGGCCCGCCCGCGCCGACCCACCGGGTTGACCGCCCTTTGCGCCGCATGTGCGCACCGTCCCGGGCATCTCACGGCGTGGGAACCGGAATGGGTAGCGCACGCCGGTAGCCTGGCCGGGTGACCGACAATTCTAGGACGGCCTCGCCGAAGGACGCGGGAGGCGAGCGGGTGCCCGAGCGATTCGAGGAGGCGCTGCTCAGCATGCGCCACGCGCCCAGACCCCGCGGCCTGGTCCTCGACGAAGTCCCTGCGCCCCGCCGTCTGGCCCCCTACGCAGCCGCCCTGACGGCCGAGACCGTCCAGACGGAGGGGGGTGTGCCGATCGCCATGGGACGCTTCGTCGTGCTCCACGACCCCGCGGGCCAGGACGCCTGGGACGGGGACCTGCGCATAGTCGTCATGACGCGCTCGCGCCTCGACGACGAGGTCGGGGCCGATCCCCTCCTGGGCTCCGCGGCCCGGTCCTGGCTGATCGAGGCGCTCGACAACGCCGGAGCCGGTTACCGGGCGCTCGTGGGCACGATCACCCGCGTGCTGTCCGAGACATTCGGCGGGCTCGAGCTCACCGACTCGTGCGCGCACGCGGAGATCCGCGCCTCCTGGTCGCCCGCCACCCCCGACCTGACGCCGCACCTGGTCGCCTGGTACGAGCTGCTGCACGTGGCGGCGGGCAACGAGCCGCACCTGGCCGTTCCCCTGACCCTGGCGGGGAGTCGCCGGTGAGGCGCGACGCCCCCCGGCCGGCGCGCACCCCCGGGACGACGGACCACCCGATCGGATCCGACGACGTCCTGCCCTACCGCCGTCCCCGGGAGGGGCTGCCGCCCGTGACCGACGCCCCGCGGGCGCTGGCGGCCGCCGTCGGGGCGCTGGCCGCCGGGAGCGGGCCCGTGGCCGTCGACGCCGAGCGCGCCTCGGGCTTCCGCTACGGGCAGGACGCCTACCTCGTGCAGCTGCGGCGCGCGGGCGCGGGGACCTTCCTCGTCGACCCGGTCGGCGCCGGCCCGCTGGAGGCGCTGGGGGGCGCGCTGGACGGCCCGGAGTGGATCCTGCACGCCGCCGACCAGGACCTGCCGTGCCTGGCGGCCCTCGGGCTCGCCCCCCGCAGCCTGTTCGACACCGAGCTCGCCGCCCGCCTCCTGGGCCGCCGCCACGTGGGGCTCGGAGCGGTGCTCGAGGAGACCCTCGGGCTGCGCCTGGCCAAGGACCACGCGGCCGCCGACTGGTCGACCCGCCCCCTGCCGGAGACCTGGCTGGTGTACGCGGCCCTCGACGTCGAGCTCCTCATCGAGCTGCGCGCCGCCCTGGCCGACGAGCTCGCCGCGGCCGGCAAGGCCGACTGGGCGGCCCAGGAGTTCGAGTACGAGCGGACCCGCCCCCCGCGCCCGGCCAAGACCGACCCGTGGCGGAGGATCCCGCGCGCCGGGCGGGCCGTGCGCTCCCCCAGGTCGCTGGCCGTGCTGCGCGAGCTGTGGACGACCCGCGAGGAGCTCGCCCGACAGCTGGACCTGTGCCCCTCGAAGGTCCTGTCGCACGGCGCCCTGGTCGCCGCGGCCCTGGCCCGCCCCGCCTCGCGGCGCAAGATGGAGTCCCTGCGCGAATTCTCCTCCCGGCAGGCCCGCGCCCACCGCGAGCTGTGGTGGCGGGCGATCGAGCGGGCCCTGGCGCTGCCCGAGGAGGAGCTCCCGCCCGTCCACCCGCCCCTGGCGCCGGGCGAGCTGCCCCAGCCGCGCTCGTGGTCCCGCCATCACCCCGAGGCGGCCACGGCCCTGGAGGAGGTGCGCGGCGCCGTGCGCGCCCGCGCCGAGCGCATCCGGGTGCCCCAGGAGCTGCTGGTGTCCCCCGACGTCCAGCGCCGCCTGGCCTGGGCCGTGGGCGAGGAGGAGGCCGACGGCGGCGCGCCGGACGTGTCCGTCGGGGCGCTGGCGGCCCGCCTGACCGAGCTCGGCGCCCGCCCCTGGCAGGTGGAGCAGGCGGCCCCGTCCCTGTCCGACGCCCTGGCCTGATCGCCGCCCGCCCCGGCGCGCCGGGGTCGTACGTGTCCGGGCCCGCCGCGGGTCGGGCGGGCCGCGGGGCCCGCCCGGTGCCGGGGTCAGTGCACGGTGAAGCCGTGGGAGCGGAAGATCTCGCGGGTGGACTCGACGAGCTCGGGGTCGGGCGGGCGCGTGTCCTTGAGCTTGTACTCCAGGTTCAGCGCCCTCCACTTGTCGGCCCCCATCTGGTGGAAGGGCAGGACCTCGACCCGGCTGACCACCGGGCGCCAGCGCTCGACGATGCGGGCGACGTTCTCGACGTTGGCGGGGTCGTCGGTCAGGCCCGGCACGAGGACGAATCGCACCCACGTCTCGATGCCCCGGGCCGCGAGCCGGTCGCCGAAGGCGATGGTCGGCGCCAGGGAGCGGCCCGTGACCCTCTTGTAGGTCTGCTCGTCGCCGCTCTTGACGTCCAGGAGCACCAGGTCGATGTCGTCGAGCATCTCGTCGGTGCAGTTGGCGCCCAGGTAGCCGGAGGTGTCGATGCAGGTGTGGATGCCCATCCTCTTGGCGCCGGCCAGCAGCCGGGCGGCGAAGGCCGGCTGCATGAGCACCTCGCCCCCGGACAGGGTGATGCCGCCCTTGGAGGCGCGGAACACGCCGCGGTAGCGCCTCATGCGCCGCAGCAGCTCGTCCGCGGTCACCGGCTCGCCGTCCCGCATGAGGAAGGTGTCCGGGTTGTGGCAGTACAGGCACCGCAGCGGGCAGCCGTTGAGGAAGACGGTCATCCTCGTGCCCGGGCCGTCCACCGCCGTGACCAGCTCCCAGGAGTGAATGGATCCCAGCGTCCCCTCGCGCATGCGCGCCAGGCGCTCGGAGCGCTGGAGGTCCGTGAGCTCCTCCAGCCCGCCGATCCCGGCCCCGCGCAAGCGGGCGGCCGGGGCCAGGAAGTCCTGGTCCCGGCCGCCCGGCGCCGCAGGGGTGATGGTCTCAGTCATCCGAGTCCAGCACCGCCGCCGGCTCAGGCGCCGGCGTGGAAGGTGCGGTTGAGGACGTCGAGCTGCTGCTCGCGCGTGAGCTTGACGAAGTTGACGGCGTAGCCGGAGACGCGGACCGTCAGGTTCGGGTAGTTCTCCGGGTGCTCCATGGCGTCCTCGAGGGTGTTGCGGTCCAGGACGTTGATGTTGGCGTGGTACAGGCCCTTGACGCCGCCGTTGTCCTCGCGCTGCGCCTTCATGGAGGCGAGGCGCTCTTCGTACGTGGCCATATTCGGCCCCTTTCTGGTGTGAGAGATGTGATTCGACAGAGAGTCGAGGGGGGAGCGGACCGGTCAGACCTCGGCGCAGTCGTCGGGCACGAAGCCGACGTCGAGGATGCCCACGAGGTTGGCCACGCGCTCGTCGAGCGTGCGGCCCAGGCCCTGCGGGGTGATGGTGTTGGTCAGCGAGATGCCGTCGAGGGCGTCGTTGTAGTCGAGCTTGCCCACGCTCAGCATGGAGGCGACCATGCCGTGGGTGTCCATGCCGTTCTCCGGGTTGGCCCCGGGCGAGAAGGGCGTGCCCTTGGCGTGGCCGGAGGGGAAGGAGCCGGTGGCCTTGCCGTAGACGACGTTGGAGGTGATGGTGAGCACCGACTGGGTGGGGATGGCGTCGCGGTAGAAGGGCTGCTCCTTGATCTTGGACATGATCGTGTGGACCACGGTGGCGGCGATGTCGTCGGCGCGGTCGTCGTCGTTGCCGTAGATGGGGAAGTCGCCCTCGGTGACGTAGTCGACCACCAGGCCGGTCTCGTCGCGCACCGGGGTGACCCTGGCGTACTTGATGGCGCTCAGGGAGTCGGCGACAATGGACAGCCCGGCGATGCCGCAGCCCATGGTGCGCACGATCTCGGAGTCGTGCAGCGCCATCTCGATGGCCTCGTAGGCGTAGCGGTCGTGGCAGTAGTGGATGATGTTGAGGGCCTCGACGTAGGTGGCCACGACCCAGTCGAGCATCTTCTCGTACTTGTCCCACACCTCGTCGAAGTCCAGCGGACCGTCGCCCTCGATGCCGGGCAGGCCCTCCACGACCCGCCTGCCGGTCATCTCGTCGCGCCCGCCGTTGATGGCGTAGAGCAGGCCCTTGGCGGCGTTGACGCGGGCGCCGAAGAACTGCATCTGCTTGCCCACGCGCATGGGCGACACGCAGCAGGCGATGGCGGCGTCGTCGCCCCAGTGCTCGCGGATCTGCTCGTCAGCCTCGTACTGGATGGAGGAGGTCGTGATCGAGATCAGGGCGCAGAAGTCCTTGTAGCCCTGGGGCAGGTTCTCGTTCCAGAAGATCGTGATGTTGGGCTCCGGGGCGGGGCCGAGGTTGCGCAGCGTCTGGAGCAGGCGGAAGGAGGTCTTGGTGACCAGCGGGCGGCCGTCCTCGCCGAAGCCGGCGTCGGACCAGGTGGCCCAGTAGGGGTCGCCGGAGAAGATCTGGTCGTAGTCGGTGGTGCGCAGGAAGCGGGTGATGCGCAGCTTCATGACGATGTTGTCGATGAGCTCCTGGGCGCGGGTCTCATCGATGACGCCGGCCCTCAGGTCGCGCTCGAAGTAGATGTCGAGGAAGGCCGACAGGCGCCCGATGCTCATGGCGGCGCCGTCCTGGCTCTTGACGGAGGCCAGGTAGGCGAAGTAGGTCCACTGGACGGCCTCGTGGGCGTCCCTGGCCGGCCCGGAGATGTCGAAGCCGTAGGAGGCGGCCATGACCTTGAGCTTCTTGAGCGCCTTGATCTGCTCGGCGTGCTCCTCGCGGTAGCGGGCCCAGTGCTCGGAGAAGGGCTGGTTGGCGACGGCGTCCTTGGCCCTCTGCTTGAGCTCGATGAGCCGGTCGACGCCGTACAGGGCCACGCGGCGGTAGTCGCCGATGATGCGGCCGCGGCCGTAGGCGTCGGGCAGGCCGGTGATGATGTGGCTCGAGCGCGCGGCGCGGATGCGCGGGGTGTAGATGTCGAAGACGGCGTCGTTGTGGGTCTTGCGGTAGCGGGTGAAGATCTTCTGGACCTCGGGATCGATCTCCTTGCCGGCCTCCTTGATCGCCTGGGCGACCATGCGCCACCCGCCGTTGGGCATCATGGCGCGCTTGAGCGGGGAGTCGGTCTGCAGGCCGACGATGACGTCGTCGTCGTCGGAGATGTATCCGGGGGCGAAGGCGTCGATGTCCGAGGGCGTGTGGGTGTCGACGTCGAGGATGCGGACTTTGCGCTCCTCGGCCAGGTACTTCTCCTCCAGGGTGTCCCACAGGCGCAGGGTCTTGTCGGTGGCGCCGGCCAGGAACGAGGCGTCGCCGTCGTAGGGGGTGTAGTTGCGCTGGATGAAGTCGCGCACGTCGATGTCCTCGGCCCACGGGCCCGTGACGAATCCCTCCCACGCGTCGCGGCTGGTGGTGTCCTCCGCCGTGGCGGATGCTGTGACCTCGGTGGTCATCCGTGCCTCCTGTAGTGGGTGACCGGAGGCCACCCGGTTGTACTCCGCCCTTGTGGGGCGTGGCGGTACGTCGTCGCGCCGTCGCCTCCAGGGTAGGCCGAGCGCACCGGCCCGTGGGACGATCGCGGGCGAGTGCCCGGTGGGATCACTCACAAGCGCGACATGGGTATTCCGACCCAGGGACCGAAGTCCCACATTCGGGTTCATGGGGGACCAATCGGCTTCCCGGCGCCGCGAAGTGCCCCTCGACCGGACCCCTCCGCCCCCGTGCGGCACGCCGTCCGGAGTTAGGACCGGCGTCCCAGTCCCAGGGCCGTGCGCTCAATGCCCGCGGCGTCCATGCCGAAGTCCGCCAGCAGCTGGGGCCGGCTGGCGGTGGCGACGAAACGGCGCGGCACGCCCACCCGGGCCACCACCGGGCGGGCCCCGCCGTGCGCGGCGCCGTCCTCCAGGGCGTCGCGCAGCCGCGAGCCCACCCCGCCCTCGACCAGGCCGTCCTCGACGACGACGACGCCCCGGGCCGAGGCCGCCAGATCGACCAGCGCGCGCGGCACCGGCACCACCCAGCGGGGGCACGCCACCGTGACCGCCTCACCCCGGGCGACCAGCGCCCGCCCCGCCTCCAGGGTCGCCGGGACCATCGCGCCCACGCCCACCAGCAGCAGCGGCCCGCCCGACCCCTCCCCCGCGGCCTCCAGGAGGACGTCGACGGCCCCGAAGGGCCCCTCATCGCCGTCGTCCCCGACCGTGCGAACCTCGGGCAGGGGCCCGGGCAGCGCCCCCTTGGGGTAGCGCACGATCGTGGGCCCGTCGTCCACGCCCACCGCGGTGCGCAGGGCCTCGCGCAGGGTCCGCTCGTCGCGGGGCGCCGCCAGGCGCAGCCCGGGCACCAGGCAGAACAGGGCCATGTCCCACATGCCGTTGTGGCTCGCCCCGTCGGTGCCGGTCAGCCCCGCCCGGTCCAGCACGATGGTCACGCCCGCGCCGTGGAGCCCCACGTCCATGAGCACCTGGTCGAAGGCCCGGTTGAGGAACGTGGCGTACAGGGCCACCACCGGGTGCAGGCCCGCGTAGGCCATGCCCGCCGCCGAGGTCAGGGCGTGCTGCTCGGCGATGCCCACGTCGATGACGCGCTCCGGCATGGCGTCGGCCAGGGGCTGGAGCCCCACCGGCTGCTGCATGGCCGCGGTGATGGCCACGATCCGCTCGTCGGCGCGCGCCAGGGACACGATCTCCTCGGCGAACACGGCGGTCCACCCGAAGCGCTCGGGCACCACCGGCAGCCCGGTCTCGGGGTGGATGCGCCCCACGGCGTGGAAGCGGTCGGCCACGTGGTTCTCCGCCGGGGTGTAGCCGCGGCCCTTCTGGGTGATGACGTGGACGATGACCGGGTCGGCGTACTCGCGCGCCCGGGTCAGGGCGAACTCCAGGGCGGTCTCGTCGTGCCCGTCGACCGGGCCGGTGTACTTGATGCCCAGGTCCTCGAAGAAGGCCGAGGGCACCAGGACGTCCTTGAGGCCCCGCTTGAGGCCGTGGAGGGCGTCGAAGGCGGCCCGGCCCGGGGCGCCCTGGGACAGCAGCCCGCGCTTGACGGTCGACAGCATGCGCTCGTAGCCCGGATTGGTGCGCAGGGCGTCGAGGTGGTGGGCCAGTCCGCCGATGGTGGGGGCGTAGGAGCGGCCGTTGTCGTTGACGACGATGACCAGGTGCTTGTCGGCGGAGTCGGCGATATTGTCCAGCGCCTCCCAGGCCATGCCCCCCGTCAGCGCCCCGTCGCCGATCACCGCCACCACGTGGCGGTCGGCGCGGCCCTGGAGGCGGTTGGCCCGGGCGATGCCGTCCGCCCAGGACAGGGCCGTCGAGGCGTGGGAGTTCTCCACCACGTCGTGCACGGACTCGGACCTGGCCGGGTAGCCGGACACCCCGCCGCGCTCGCGCAGGCGGAGGAAGTCCTGGCGCCCGGTGAGGAGCTTGTGGACGTAGGCCTGGTGGCCGGTGTCGAAGACGATGGCGTCGCGCGGGGAGCGGAAGACCCGGTGCAGGGCGATGGTCAGCTCCACCACGCCCAGGTTGGGGCCCAGGTGACCGCCGGTGCGCGAGACGGCGGCCACCAGGTAGCGGCGTATCTCCGCCGCGAGCGCGACCAGGTCCTCGCTGGTCAGGCGCCCCAGGTCGGCGGGGCGGCGGATGGCCGACAGCAGGGGGGTCGCGGGCAGCTCGGGGGCTCGTGCGGGCGCGCCGCCGGGCTCCCGCCCGGGAGCGCCGCCGGAATCACGGCCGGGCGCCCCGCCGGGATCGTCGCGATGCTCGACCAGCGTCGGGGTCCGCTCTGACATCGCCGTCGTCCTCCTGTGTCCTTACCGCCTGCTCGCGCGCCGCGGCGCGGCGCGGCCGACCCATGACGCCGGTCACGGGCGGTCACTCCAGCATAGGCGCTCGCGGCCGGTCCGGCCCGCGGGGCGGGCCCCGGTCATCGGCCCGCGGCCCGCCGGCGGGTCGGCCGGTCCGGCGCCCCGGGCACGCCGTCCGCCGCGCCGCGCCCGGGGAGCACGTAAGGTGGTCCTTGCAGCGCGCTCCGGCCGGCCCCGGGGCGCCCCGAGCACGAGGAGCACCCGTGAGCACCACCGCCCCCTACGGCACCTGGCCCTCCCCCATCACCCCCGGCACGATCACGACCCGCACGGTGCGCCTGTCCCAGGTGCGCGTTGACGGCCCCGACACCTACTGGGTGGAGCAGCGCGCCTCCCAGGCGGGCCGCAATGTGCTGCTGCGCCGCGACGGCGACGGGCAGATCGGCGAGATCCTGCCGCTGACGCCGTCCGACGAGCTGGTGGACGTGCGCACGCGCGTGCACGAGTACGGCGGGCGGGCCTACGCGGTGGACTCGGGGATCGTGGTGGTCTCCCACGCCGGGGACGGGCGCCTGTACCGCTACGACGTCAACCACCGCCTGCGCGGCCTGGTGCCCCTGACTATCTACGGGGACGTGCGCCACGGCGACCTGGAGATCGACACCGGGCGGGGCCTGGTCTACGCGGTGAGGGAGGACCACCGGGGCGAGGGCGAACCGGTCAACACGCTCGTGGCCATCCCCCTGGACGGCTCGGCCGCCCGCGATGACGCCCCGGTGCGCACGCTCGTGCGGGGCACGGACTTCGTCACCTCCCCGGTCCTGTCGCCCGACGGGGAGCACCTGGCGTGGATCACCTGGGACCACCCGGGCATGCCGTGGGACGAGGCGGTGCTGCACGTGGGCGACCTGCTGGCCGACGGCACGATCGGCGAGCAGGCGGCCGTCGACGGCGGCGACGGGCACTCGGTGGGCGAGCCGCGCTGGACCGAGGAGTGCGAGCTGGTGCACGTGTCGAACGCCTCGGGCTTCTGGAACCTGTACCGCACCGAGGGCTTCCCCCGCCGGGGCACGAACCGGGAGGGCTGGACCAGCGGCCTGCGCACCCGCCCCCTGCACCCGGCGCGGGCGACCTTCTCGGACGCGGCCTGGCAGCTGGGCCCCCACCACTTCGACGTCCTGGACGGGGAGCACCTCGTCGCCTCCTGGGCGCGCGAGGGCGTGTGGCACCTGGGCGCGGTCAGGCTGGCCAACGGGGAGCTGGAGGAGTGGAACGTCGGCTGGCAGCCGATCGGGAACGTGGTCGCCGGCGGCGGGCGCGTGGTCATGCTGGCGGGCAGCGAGCTGGACCTGCCGGCGATCGTGGAGGTGCGCGGCGGCGGCGCACAGGTGCTGCGCGGCTCGGGGGAGTTCAGCCCGGAGGCCGTGGGCGTGTCCCTGCCCGACCCGGTGAGCTGGGAGTCGAGCGACGGCGCCACGGCGCACGGCTTCTTCTACCCGCCGGCCTCGGCCGTGCGCACCGGGCCGGACGACGAGCTGCCCCCGCTCATCGTCAACGTCCACGGCGGTCCGACGGCGGCCGCGCGCCCGGGCTACAACCTGGGCGTGCAGTACTGGACGAGCCGCGGCTTCGCCTACCTGGACGTCAACTACCGGGGCTCGACGGGCCACTCCGTGGCCTACCGCACGGCGCTCAACGGCCACTGGGGGGTCTACGACGCCGACGACGTGGTCAGCGGCGCGCTCCACCTGGCCCGGGCCGGGAGGGTCGACGCCAGGCGGATGGCGGTGCGCGGGGCCTCGGCGGGCGGCTTCACGGTGCTGTCGGCGCTGGTGCGCTCCGACGTCTTCTCGGCGGCCACCTCCTGCTTCGGCGTGGCAGACCTGGCCCGGCTGGCGCGCACCACCCACAAGTTCGAGTCCCGCTACATCCAGACGCTGGTGGGCGCGAGCGGGCCGGAGGACCCGCTGCTGGCCGAGCGCTCGCCCATCACCCGCATCGACGCCATCCGCGCCCCACTCCTGCTGCTGCAGGGCAGCGAGGACGCGATCGTGCCCGCCGACCAGGCCACGGCGATGCACCGGGCGGTGGCGGACCGGGGGCTGCCCGTGGCCCTGAAGGTCTTCCCCGGCGAGGGGCACGGCTTCCGCATCGACTCCAACATCCGTCGGGCGCTGGAGGCGGAGCTGAGCTTCTACGCCCAGGTGTGGGGGCTGGACTCGCCGGAGGAGTACCGCGACGCCATCCGGGTGGAGAACCTGGACTGACATGACCGAGCACGCCGCGGCGCGCCGGCGCCGGGGCCGGGTCCTGGGGCTGTTCCGGCACCACCGCTCCGGCCTGTTCGCGCTGGCGGTCCTGGTGGGGGCGGGCTCGGGCGGCGCCGCCGTCCTGTTCCGGCTGGGCATCGAGCGGTGGACCCTGCTGCTGACCGGCGCGGGGGACTACACCCTGTCCCTGGGGCCGAGCTTCGGGCTGCTGTCCTTCGCGGGGCGCCGGTTCGTGCTCATCGCACCGGTGCTCTCCGGGCTGCTCGTCGGCCCGCTCATGGCGCGGCTGGGGCGCACGCGCACGGGTCACGGCGTCAGCGGCGTCATGTCCTCGGCCCAGCACGGCGACGGCTCCATGGCCCCGCTCCCGGCCCTGGCGAGCACGGCGGCGGCCACGCTGACGATCGGGGGCGGCGGCTCGGTGGGCCCCGAGGGCCCGATCGCCGAGCTGGGGGCGGCGGTGTCCACGCTGGTGAGCCGCCGCCTGGGCCTGCCGGTGCACTTCCTGCGGCTCCTGGCGGGCGCGGGGACGGCGGCGGGCATCGCCTCGGCGTTCAACGCGCCCCTGGCGGGGGCCTTCTTCGCCATGGAGGTGGTGCTCCTGGACTTCACCCTGGACGCCTTCGCCTTCGTCGTGCTCGCCTGCGTGTCCTCCACCGTGCTGTCCCACCACCTGCTGGGCACGACCCTGTCCCTGTCCCTGCCCAGGCTCGACCTGGCCGGCGACGCCCAGCTGGGGTGGGTCGCGCTGCTGGGCGTGATCGGGGGCGTGGCCGGGGTGGCCTTCTCCCGCTGCGTGTCGGTCACGGCGGACCTGACGGCGCGGGCGGCGGGGCGGGCGCGCCTGCCCGTCTGGCTCCGGCCGGTCCTGGGCGGGGCGCTCGTGGGCCTCATGCTCCTGGTGATCCCCGAGACCTACGGGGAGTCCTCGGCGGTGCTCAACCGGGCCCTGGACGGGCGCTACACGGCGGCGGCCCTGCTGGGGCTGGCGGCGGCCAAGGCGGTGGCGACCTCGGTGACGCTGGGCACCGGGTTCGCCGGCGGGGTCTTCGCCCCGTCCCTGTGCATCGGGGGGATGCTCGGGGCGGCGATGGGGATGCTGGCCGCGCCGGACTCGCCGACGGCGGCCGCGGTCTTCGGCGTCATCGGCATGGGGGCGGTCTTCTCCGGGGCCGCCCGCGCCCCCATCACCGGGGTGGTCCTCATCATCGAGATGACCGGCCAGTACGATCTGCTGGTGCCGCTCATGCTGGCGGTGGTCCTGGCGACGGTGACGGGGCGCTTCCTGACCCGCACGACGATCTACACCGAGACGCTGCGCCGCCGCGGCCAGGACCCGGAGGACCCGATGCGCACCACGCTGATGGGCCGAGCCAGTGCCCGCTCGCTCATGGGCGAGCCCCCCGCCGTGCTCGACGAGGACGACACCCCGGCGCGGGCGGCCGCGGAGATGGCCCGCACGGGCGCGACGGTGCTGCCGGTCACCCGGCGGCCGGGCGCCCCGCACGCCGGGGACGACGCCGGCGCCCGGCCCGACGCCGCCGGAACCGGGGCCGGGGGCGGAGCTGCCACCGGGGACGACGACGCCGGCGCCCGGCCCGAGGCCGCCGCGCCGTCCGACGCCACCGCGGGGACTGACGATCCCGCCGGGGACGACGCCGGCGCAAAGGCCGATGATCCCGCCAAGGCCGCCCGGCCCGACGGGGCCCCGTCCGACGTCGGGGGCAGGATCCTGCTCGGCTGCCTGGACGCCGTCACGCTCGCCCGGATCTCACTGACGGGACGGGCGGTGGAGCGGGTGGGCGAGCTGCCCCTGTCCGAGCACCACATCCTGGCCTCCGACGGGGCGACCGGCGTCCTGGGGGCGCTGGTGCGCGACGGCTTCAGCGCGCTGCCCGTCGTCGAGGCGCGCCCGCGCGGCGGATTCGCACTGGTGGGCTGGGTGACGCGCGAGCAGATGGTCGAGCGCGTCTACCGCCAGCAGCGCCGCGCCTTCGAGGAGGCGCAGGTGCGCACCTCCCTGGGGGCGCGCGTGCAGCAGCGCTGGCGCGGGCGCTCCGCCCGCGGCTGAGTCCTCACCGCGCCAGTTCCTCCCGTGGCCGAGTCCTCACCGCGCCGCACCCGCCCTCGGCCGGGGGCGGGTGCGGCCGGGAGCCGGGCGCCGCGATCCGCGAGATCGCCACTTAACCGCCGAGCACGTCTGCTAGAGGTACGTTCTCGTGGGTTACCAGACGTGCTCGCGGGTCAAGTGACGTGCTCGGCGCCCACCCGGCGATCTCGGGGCCGCCCTCAGGGACGTCTGCCGGGCTACTGGGTGCGCGCCCGCTCGCTCAGGGAGGTGCTGAGCTCGTCCATGCGCTCGGCCGTCAGGACGATGCGCCGCGGGTCGGAGAACCACATCCACACCGCCGAGACCGCCGGCAGGATCAGGGGCAGGAAGGCCAGGCGGCGACCGCCGTCGGCCCACACGCTGACCTCCAGGCCGGGGGCCGTGCTCGTCCAGGTCAGCAGCCCGAACAGCACCGCCCCCGTCAGCAGGGCCGTCAGGCTCATCCAGCCGATCATCCGCATGCGCCGGCCGTTGTGCGCCACGCACACGGCGGCGAGCACGTGGAGCGCCCCGGCGGCGACGTTGAGGGACCGGACCACCGGGGCGTCGCCGGGGTCGCGGATGAGCGTCACCGCGGCCGGCCCCAGGATCACCAGGCCGAGCACGGCCAGGACCACCACGAGGATCCTGCTCCAGCCCCGGGCGGGGCGGCGGCGATCATCGATCGTGCGGATGACGACGCCCTCGGGCGCAGCGGGCTCCATGGGTAATGACGACCTCCTGGGTGGGGACGGCCGGGCGGACTCCCCCGCCGCGGGCCGCATGCGCCGCCGCGCCGCGGGTTGAGGGCCGTCGCTCGCGGGACACTACCATTACCGGCTATGAGTGCTCACGACCAATCCCGCCGCACCGCCCTGGACCTGACGAGCCGGGCGCCCGCCGCGCTCGGGGCCGAGGTCCTCGTACTGGCCGCTCGGGCCGGGTCCGGCTCCGGGGGCGCCACCAGGTCCGGGGACGACGCCGCATCCGCGCCCGGGCCCGGGGACGACGCCGCTCCCGGCCCCGCGCCCGCACCCCGGGCCGCCGTCCTGACCGACGGCGTGGACACCACCGGCATCGACGTGGAGGCCCTGGAGGGGCTCCTGCCGACCCTGGGCTTCACCGGCGGCCTCGACGAGGTCGTCCGCCTGCCCGCCGCCGCACTGGGCGGGATCGCCGCCGCCACCGTTCTGGTCGTGGGCACGGGGCGCGAGCTGGAGCGGGCCGATGACGAGTCCGACGACGCCGCCGCCCTGGGCGCCGGGCGCGCCGGGGTGCTGGGCCGGGCCGCGGGCCGGGCGGTGCGCGCCCTGGCCGGGTCGGCCGACGCGGTCCTGGCCCTGCCGGCCGCCGACGAGTCCGACCTGACGGCCGTCGCCGAGGGCGCGGCCTGCGCCGCCCACACCTGGGGCGCTCGCCCCGGCGCCGCGGCCCCGCCCAAGCGCCTCGTCGTCGCCGCGCCCCCGGCCGACGGGGCGCCGGCGGCCGCCGTGACCGCGCGCGCCACGGCCCTGGCCGAGGCCGTGCACCTGATCCGCGACCTGGTCGACGAGCCGCCCAACCGCCTGACCCCGGCCGTCTTCGCCCAACGCGCCCGGGACCTCGCCGCCGCCGGCCTGGAGGTGGAGGTCCTCGACGAGGAGGCGCTGGAGAAGGGCGGCTTCGGCGGCATCGTCGGCGTGGGGCGGGGCTCGGCCCATCCGCCGCGCCTGGTGCGCGCCACCTGGGCCCCGCGGCGGGCCCGCTCGCACGTGGCCCTGGTCGGCAAGGGCATCACCTTCGACTCCGGCGGCCTGTCCCTCAAGCAGCCGGCCTCCATGCCGGAGATGAAGTCGGACATGGCCGGGGCCGCCACGGTCCTGGGCGTCGTCCTGGCCGCGGCCCGCCAGGAGCTGGCGGTGCGCGTGGACGCCTGGCTGGCGCTGGCGGAGAACATGCCCGGCGGCGGCGCCCAGCGGCCCGGCGACATCATCACCATGTACGACGGCACCACCGTCGAGATCACGAACACCGACGCCGAAGGCCGCCTCGTCCTGGCCGACGCCCTGGCCCGGGCGGTCCAGGACGGGCCCGACGCCGTCATCGACGTCGCCACCCTCACCGGCGCCCAGATCGTGGCCCTGGGCGAGCGGGTCGGCGGCGTCATGGGCACCCCGGCCCTGCGCCGGGAGGTCGTCGAGGCCGCCGCCCGGGCGGGCGAGGCCCTGTGGCCCATGCCCCTGCCCGCGCACCTGCGGGCCAGCCTCGACAGCCCCTTCGCGCACCTGCGCAACGCCGCGGTGGGCTCGCGCGCCGGCGGCATGCTCGTGGCGGGACTGTTCCTGCGCGAGTTCGTCGGCCGCACGCCGTGGGCGCACCTGGACGTGGCGGGCCCGGCCTACAACGGCAAGGCCCCCTGGGGCGCCACTCCCGCGGGCGGGACCGGCGCGGGCGCGGCCACGCTCCTGGAACTGCTGCGCGCCCGCGCCTGAGACGCCGGACGTCCGAATCGGGCCGGACCTGCGTCCCCGCCCGGCCGGCGCCGTCGTCGTCCCGTGATGAATATGACGGGATTCACGGCCCCAACGGGACTCTAGTCCCTCCACCCGCGTCGGTCCTCCCCCTTCCCGCCCCGCTCAGGTGCAACAATGACGCCCGTGCCGGAACGCCCCACCCGGGCGAGGGACATCGACGAGGAGAGTTTTTCGTGACAGACACCGTCTACGACATGGTCGTCCTGGGCGCGGGCTCGGGCGGCTACGCCGCGGCCCTGCGCGGGGCCCAGCTGGGCCTGCGGGTCGCCCTCATCGAGGCCGACAAGGTCGGCGGCACCTGCCTGCACCGCGGATGCGTGCCCACCAAGGCGCTCCTGCACGCCGCCGAGACCGCCGACGCCGTGCGCGGCGCGCGCGCCCTGGGCGTGGACGCCGAGTTGCGCGGCGTGGACATGGCGGCCCTCAACGCCTACAAGGACTCCATCGTCACCAGGATGCACAAGGGCCTGCAGGGGCTGGTCGCCTCGCGCGGCATCGACCTCATCGCCGGGCGGGGGCGCCTGGCCGGTGCCGGCGCCGTCGAGGTGGACGGCCGGGCGGTGCGCGGCAGGAACATCGTCCTGGCCACCGGCTCGTACTCCAAGACCCTCGGCCAGCGCATCGACGACCGCGTCCTGACCTCCGAGGGCGCCCTGCGGCTCGAGCGCGTCCCCGCCTCCGCCGTCGTGCTGGGCGGCGGCGTCATCGGCGTCGAATTCGCCTCCGCCTGGGCCTCCCTGGGCGCCCGCGTCACCATTATCGAGGCGCTTCCCCGCCTGGTCCCGGGCGAGGACGAGGCCGTGTCCAAGCAGCTCGAGCGGGCCTTCCGCAAGCGCAGGATCACCGTGCGCACCAACACGATGTTCGAGTCCGTCGAGCGCCACGACGGCGGCGTGACCGTGCACACGCAGGACGGCAAGACCCACGACGCCGAGGTCATGCTCATCGCCGTCGGCCGCGGCCCGGTCACCGCGGACCTGGGCTACGAGCAGGCGGGCGTGGCCATGGACCGCGGCTTCGTGACGACCGACGGGCTCGGCCGCACCAGCGTGCCGGGCGTGTGGGCCGTGGGCGACATCGTCCCCGGCGTCCAGCTCGCCCACCGCGGCTTCGCCCAGGGCATCGTCGTGGCGGAGAAGATCGCCGGGCTCGACCCCGCGCCGGTCGACGACGCCCTGGTCCCCAGGGTCACCTTCTGCGAGCCCGAGATCGCCTCGGTGGGCCTGACCGAGGCCAAGGCGAAGGAGGCTCACGGCGCGGACGCCGTGACCACCGCCGAGTTCAACGTGGCGGGCAACGCCAAGAGCCAGATCCTGGGCGCGCAGGGCTTCGTCAAGCTCGTCTCCCTCAAGGACGGCCCCATCGTCGGCTTCCACGCCATCGGCGCCCGTATGGGCGAGCAGGTCGGCGAGGGCCAGCTCATCGTGAACTGGGAGGCCGACGCCGACGACGTCGCCGCGCTGGTCCACGCCCACCCCACCCAGAACGAGACCCTCGGCGAGGCCGCGATGGCCCTCGCCGGAAAGCCGCTGCACAACCACGGCTGAGCCGCGGGCCAGCAGCGCAGAGAGATTGAGGAAAGACAGCCATGTCCGAGTCCGTGAAAATGCCCGCGCTGGGCGAGTCCGTCACCGAGGGGACCGTCTCCTCCTGGCTCAAGGCCGTGGGCGACTCCGTCGAGGTCGACGAGCCGCTGCTCGAGGTCGCCACCGACAAGGTCGACACCGAGGTCCCCTCCCCCGTGGCCGGCACCGTCCTGAAGATCCTCGTGCCCGAGGACGAGACCGTCAACGTCGGCACAGTCCTGGCGATCATCGGCGATCCCTCCGAGGCCTCCCCCGCCGCGCCAGCCCCCGCGGCCCCGGCCGCGTCCGCGCCGGCGCCAGCACCCGCGACGGCGGAGCCCGCTCGGCCCGCCCCGGCGCCCGCCGCACCGGCCCCCGCTCAGCCCCCGGCTCCCACGGGCCCGGCCGCCCCGGCTCAGCCCCCGGCTCCCACGGGCCCGGCCGCCCCGGCTCAGTCCGCCCCGGCTCCCGCGGACCCTGCCACAACCGCGGCGACGCCCGCCGTCCCGGCCCCCGCCTCCGCTGCGATCCCGGCCCAGCCCGCCCGGCCTGAGCCGGCTCCCGTCCAGCCCGCGGCTCCCACGAGCCCGGCCGCACCCGCCGCCGCTCCCGCGGCTCCCGCCGTCGCCTCCGCCGCCTACGTCACCCCGATCGTGCGCAAGCTGGCGCGCGACAAGGGCGTGGACCTGGCCGCCGTCACCGGCACCGGTGTGGGCGGGCGCATCCGCAAGGAGGACGTCCAGAAGGCCGCCGCCGCGGCCGAGGAGACCAGGAGGGCGGCCGAGGCGCGGGCTGCCGCGGCGTCCGCCCCGGCCCCCGCGACTCCCGCGGGCCCGGCCGCGCCCGCCCCCGCCGCGCCGGCCCGGCCCGCCGTCGACACGACGCTGCGCGGCAGGACGGAGAAGATGAGTCGCCTGCGCCAGATCATCGCCGAGCGCATGATCGACTCGCTGCGCACCTCCGCGCAGCTGACCACCGTCGTCGAGGTCGACGTCACCCGCGTCGCCTCCCTGCGCGCCCGCGCCAAGGACGGCTTCCTGGCCAAGAACGGCACGAAGCTCACCTTCCTGCCCTTCTTCGTGGCCGCGGCCACCGAGGCGCTCAAGGCCCACCCGAAGCTCAACGCGACGATCGACGACAAGCAGGTCACCTACCACGACGTCGAGCACATCGGCATCGCGGTCGACACCCCGCGCGGCCTGCTCGTGCCCGTGGTCAAGAACGCCGGCGACCTCAACATCCCCGGCCTGGCCAGGCGCATCAACGACCTGGCCGCCCGCACCCGCGCCGGCAAGGTCGACCCCGACGAGCTGAGCGGCTCGACCTTCACCATCACCAACACCGGCTCCGGCGGCGCCCTGTTCGACACCCCGATCATCAACCAGCCCGAGGTCGCCATCCTCGGCCTGGGCGCGATCACCAAGCAGCCGCGCGTGGTCGCCGACGCCGACGGCAACGAGGCGATCGCCGTGCGGTCGGTGTGCCACCTGGCCCTGTCCTACGACCACCGGCTGGTCGACGGCGCGGACGCGGCCCGCTACCTCATGACCGTCAAGAAGCGCCTGGAGGAGGGCGACTTCGCCGGCGAACTCGGCCTGTGAGGCGCAGCGGCCGGCTGAAAAAGGTGGCTCTCGCATACTTTTAAGCGCCCACTCCCCCGGTCGGCGAACACGCAGTGGCGGTATGACGCCATTCTTCGCGCGCACAAGACCCCCGGGCGCCTGAAAGATACGCGGGAGCCACCTTTTTCAGCCGGCTGCGCCCCGGATCGGCGTCGGTCGGGCGACCCGCGGGCCCCGATCCAGCCCGCGAGCGCCCATCTGCCCGGCCCGCGTCGGTCGGGCGGGCCGCGGGCCGCCCGACCGACGCGCACGCCTGAGAGTCAGCGGCGCAGACCCGCCAAATCGTCGGCCGCCAGCCCGGCGACCACCATGAGCTGCTGCCTCATCCCGAACCCCCACCGGCGGTTCCCGAAGACGGGGGCGAGGACGCGTCCCAGAAGGCCGAAGGCCCGGGTGAAGAGGGTGAGGCGCACGAGCGCGCCGCCGTCGACGCCCTCAAGGTCGATCCGCCGCACCGCGGAGAGCCGGTCGGCCCAGCGGCCCGTGAGGACCTCCTCCCGCCAGACGATGGACTCCCCCTCGCAGGCCAGGCTGTGGCGCAGGCGCACGGCCCGGCGGCCCCTGCGCCACTCGGTCACGACCCGGCCCGACCCGGACTCCACGACGACGTCCGTTCCCAGCTCCATCCACTGGCCCAGCCGGTCGGGGTCGGCGAGGATCCCCCGCAGCACCTCCGGCGGCGCGCAGACGAAGTGGTCCAGGCGCCGGGCCCGCTCCATGCCCTCGCGGCGGAGGTCCTGCGGAACGGGGACGGTCCGGGCTCCCGCGACGCGCTCGCGGGCCCCGGTCTTCAACCGGCGGCGCAGTTCGGGGACGTCGACGCCCAGGTGGTCGAGCAGGCGGGAGGACGCCGTGCGCGGGCCGGCCGTGAGCGCGAGGAGGGCCTGGCGGTCGGAGCGGACCCGGCCCCTGCGCTCGAAGACCACGTCCTCGGCGCCGGGCGCCAGGTCGAGGTCGACGTCCGCCTGCACGACGGCCAGGCTCACGAGCAGCCGCCGGGGGCGCAGTCCCCGGGGCACCGGGATGTTCGCCCCGGCCAGGTCGGCGTCGTCGAGATCCGTCGCCGCCGACCGGGCCCGGGCCAGGCCGACGCCGGCGGCGCCCAGGGTCCGGGCGACCGGCCCGCCCTGGGCCAGCAGCCCCAGGAGGAGGTCGGTCTCCTCGATGCGCGGGTGCCGGGCCAGGATGGCCTCGCTGCGGGCGGCGGACAGCCAGGTCCAGATGTGGGTGCAGGTGCTCATGAGCGCTTCCTCGGGTGTCGGGCGAGGCGGGGGTCGACCCGCTTGGCGTACTTCTTGTGGACGGCCTGCCGGGTGACGCCGAGGTGCTCGGCGATCTCCCTCCAGCCCATGCCGGCGGCCAGCCCGGCCTCGACCTGGGCGAGCTCGAGGGTGTCGGTCAGACGCCGCAGGGCGGCGACTGCGCGAAGTCCGGCGGCGGGGTCGGCGGTGTCGGCGGCCGTGGAGGCGATGGTGACGGCTTCCATGAGTGCAACTTAAGTTGACAAGTCCCGTATTGTCAACTTGAGTTGCTACCGGCGCGCCTCGCGAGCCGAGCCGCCCTTATTGCTCGGCGGGGAGCACCTCCGCGACGCGCCACGGGTCGGGGACCAGGATGAGGATGATCTCGTGCGAGGCCTGGGCCGGCACGGTGCGGCTCGTGCCGTCGGCGGCCGTGCGCGTCGAGGGCTGCTGGGCCCGGCTGAGACGGACCGCCACGGCGTCGGGCCAGCGCGCGGCGCAGTCGGCGGGCACCGCAACCTCCTCGACCCCCGACACGGAGGTCTCCAGATCCGAGACCGTCTCGCCGCTGTCCCTCAGCGCCGTCAGCATCTCCTCGTCCGCCTGCGCCGCCGGGGACCCGGGCACCGTCGTCGCCGCGAGGGCCGCCGGGTCGCCCGTCTCCAGGGCCCCGTCGCGGGCCGAGCTCAGGGAGGTGACGACCGCGACCAGGTCGGCCGAGTCGGCCGGGGTCGCCGAATCGGTGGGATCGGCCGGGGCCGCGGGACCGGACGGCGCCGTCGGACCGGCGGGATCAGCTGACGCCGCGCTCTCCGACGCCGCGGACGCGCCCGCCGCCTCGGCGCCCCCGGCCGTCCCGGCCGTCGCCCCGCTCTCCGCGGCCGACGCGACCGGAGCGGCCGGCGCCGCCCCGCCGGACAGCACGGAGCCGATCGCCTGGCGCAGTCGCGGCCACGGGCCGAGGGCCGCCAGGGCCCCCACGAAGACGAGGGCGCCCAGGACCGCCGCCGCCCGCGCCGCGAGCCTCCCGCCGCGGAACGCCGGGAGGCGCCTGCCGCCGCGCCGCGAGCCGATCTGCCGCGTGGGCACGGCCGCCGCCGCCCGCAGAGCCCCGGCGGCCAGGCGGGCGCCGTCGGGCAGCTCGATGACGCCGGGCGCGCCGACCTCGGGCGCCCTGGCGGCCAGCGCCCTCGCGGTGGGCCGCCGCGCGGGGTCGTCAACGAGCACGTCGGCCAGAACCCGGTCCAGGCGCTCGCCGAGCACCGCCGTGCCGGTGGCGCAGCTGCGCAGCAGCGCCCCCAGCGAGTAGACGTCGGAGGCGGGCGTCGCCGGTCCGCCGCCGGCGCGCTCGGGGGCCGCCCACCGTCCCGTGCCGGTCTCCATGACACCGCCGAACAGGTCGATGAGCACCGCCCCGCCCTCGGTGGTGATGACGACGTTCGCGCTCGAGACGTCGCCGTGGGCCAGCCCGGCCTCGTGCAGGCGGGCCAGGGCCGAGCCGACGTCGTCGAGCAGCCTGGCCGCCTCGCTGCGGGTCAGGCACCCGCGCGCGCCGAGCACGACGGCCAGGTCCGCGCCGGGCACGAGGTCGACGGTGACCACGGCCCGATCGCCCGGCAGGGAGATGACCTCCCGGACGCGGGCCAGCGCGGGGTGGCGCAGGGCCCGCAGCTCGGCCAGGCGCCGGAGCGTGCGCGCCCCGCCGCCGTCCTCGGGGACGTCGAGCAGGTGGACGACGACGTCGCGCCCGTCCCCGTCCAGGCCGCGCAGCACTCGCGGCCCGTCCGGGCCGATGCGCCCCATGGGCGCCCCGACGGCCAGGCCCGCGTCAGCCAGGATCTCGCGGTCCGCGGCCGACAATCCCGTGTCCTCCAGGCGGTCGACGGGCTCGTCCCCGCCGCGCGCCCGACGGCGGAAGAGGCGGGGCGGGCCCGCGGGGGAGGTCGCGGGCGAGACCGCGGACGCGGACGAAAGTGCGGACACGGGGGAGGTCGAGTCCGCGAATGAGGATGCTGACGCGGGCGAGGTCGCACCACCGGGCGAGGGCACAGCCGCGAGGCGGAACGGGTCCGCGGGTGAGGACGCTCCCGAGAACGCGGCCTCATCCCCGGGGTCGGCCCCGCCCGCGAACCCGGCCCCGCCCGGAAGCACGATCGGGAACGCGACCGCGTCCGAGAGTCCGACCTCGCCTGAGAACCCGGCCTCGTCCGCGAAGACAACCTCGTCCGAGAACTCGCCCTCATCCGCGGAGGCGGCCCCGCCCGCGAAGACGACATCGTCCCCGAGGTCGGCCCCGCCCATGAACCCGGCCTCGTCCGTGAAGACGGGCTCGTCCATGAAAGCGGCTCCGCCTGTAGATGCGGTCTCATCCGCGGAGGCGGCGGATGGTGTCAGGGGTCTCTTCACGACCCCCATGGTCCACACCAGGGCCCCGTCCCACCATAGCCTCGACGACATCTGTGGATAACTCGGCCCCGGTCCCCCGGCCCGGCCTCCCTGGAGCAGATGCGCGAGTGTCCGGACCGGACCCGAGTTCCTTTCAACCCCGACGCCGCCCACGCCTGCGCCCCGCCCCGACGCCGCCCACGCCTGCGCCCCGCCCCGACCCCGACCGAGTCCGCGAGATCGTCACTTAACCCGCGAGCACGTCTGCCAGAGGTACGTGCTCGCGGGTTAAGTGACGTGCTCGCGGGTTGGGGTACGATCTCGCGGGTTAAGTGACGTGCTCGCGGGCCGGGGCGCGTCACGACATGCGAGACGCCGTCCCACCATGCGGGACGACCGGCGGGGGCGGGGGCGCCGGAACCTCTCCCGCCGCCGCCCGGACTGTCCCCGACGCCCGACCCGCCGATCCCGCCGCGCCCAGCGCCCCCCACCGCACCCGGGGGCGACTCAGGCGGGCCGTCACGGCCGGCCCCCGCGCCCCACCGCCCTCAACGACCCCTTCTCATAAGGCTGATGCGGGGCGGGCGCCGGAACGATCCTCCCGGGGCGCCATTCCCCGCCCCTGTTCGGCCGCCGCGGCGAGGGGCGGCCCCGCGCCGCACCGAAGAACGGGAACACTGAGGCGCATGGGGCGCATGGGGTCCGATTTGGGCGGTCCGGGGCGGGGGCGTGTCCAAATCTGCCACAAAGGCGTTTCACGGCGAGATCGACCGCGGGCAGAAGCGCGGAATATCAACGATTCCCTCTCTGCGCTCCGGCGCGATGGGGGCCTTTGCAACAGATTCGGACAAACCGCGCCGCCACGGGCCCCGGGAGGAGCGCCGCGGGTCGGGCTGCGCTCTCGTGGAGCGCCTCCGCGCGGTCGCGCCCGGCGAGACGCGGGACGAGGCGGCACCATCGAATCAACTCCCCCGGGCGGCGGACGACGAGGACCACGACGCCGACCCCGCACCGGAACACCCCCGGCGTCCCGGCGAGAAAGGCTCACCACGCCCCATGGGAGCGGACCATCACCACATCGCTCCCCCGGAAAAGCGAGCAGACGCCCGCTGAATAACCTTCCGGGGAATGACGACGACGCGCCGCCGGTAGACTGCGCGGGTGCAGCGCCTCGACCTCGATCTGGGCTCTCGGCTCGTGCCCTACCGCGAGGCCTGGGACCTCCAGAGGCGGGTGCACGGCGAGGTGGCCGCCGCCCGTCGCGGCCCGACCCTCATCCTGGTCGAGCACGAGAGCGTCTACACCGTCGGGCGCCGCACCCACAGCTGGGAGCGGCCGGCCTCCGACGACGTCGAGGGCGTGCCCGTCATCGACGTCGACCGCGGCGGGAAGACCACCTGGCACGGCCCGGGGCAGCTGACCGTCTACCCGATCGTGCGCCTGGCCCGCCCCATCGACGTCATCAAGTACGTGCGCGCCCTGGAGGCCGCCGTCATGGAGGTGTGCGCCGCCTACGGGGTGGGCACGCGGCGCGTGGCGGGCCGTTCGGGGGTGTGGGTGCCCGCGGACGCCGCCGACCCCACCGGCCCCGACAGTCCCCCGGCGCCCGCCCCCCGCCCGGAGGCGCCGACGGCGGAGGCGAAGCGCCCTGGCCCTCCGGCGCCCGTCCCCCGCCCGGAGCGCAAGATCTGCGCCCTGGGCGTGCGCGTGGCACGGGGCGCGACCATGCACGGCATCGGCCTGAACGTGGACCCCGACCTGGAGGCCTTCAGCCTGTCGCGCATCATCCCCTGCGGCATCGACGACGCCGGGGTGACGTCGCTGAGCGCCGAGACCGGCCGCCGCCTGGCGACGGCGGACCCGGCCGACGCCCTCGCGGCGGCCCTGGAGCGGAGCCTGGCGCCCCTCGTGGCCGACGCCACGCCGAGGCCGCCGTCGCCTGGGCCTTGAGTCCCAGACGGCGGCATAGGATGAGGCCGCACTCGATGACGACGAGGAGGAAGAGGAGGAATCGGCCGTGACCAACGCGATCGCCCCCGAGGGGCGCAGGCTGCTGCGCGTCGAGGCCCGCAACGCCCAGACGCCCATCGAGCGCAAGCCGAAGTGGCTGCGGACCCGGGCCGTCATCTCCGAGACCTACCAGGAGGTCCGGGGCATGGTCAGGCAGAAGCGCCTGCACACCGTGTGCGCCGAGGCCAACTGCCCCAACATCTACGAGTGCTGGAACGACCGCGAGGCCTCCTTCCTCATCGGCGGGGAGATGTGCACCCGCCGCTGCGACTTCTGCGACATCGCCACCGGCCGCCCCACCGCCTACGACGAGGACGAGCCCGCCCGCGTGGCCGCCTCCGTGGCGCAGATGCGGCTGCGCTACGCCACCGTCACCGGCGTCGCCCGCGATGACCGGCCCGACGGCGGCGCCTGGCTCTACGCCGAGGTCGCCCGGCAGATCCACGCCGCGGCGCCCGGCTGCGGCGTCGAGCTGCTCGTGCCCGACTTCCGCGGCGACCGGGCCGCCCTGGAGGAGGTCTTCTCCGCCTCCCCCGAGGTCTTCGCCCACAACCTGGAGACGGTTCCGCGCATCTTCAGGCGCATCCGCCCCGCCTTCTCCTACGAGGGCAGTCTGTCCGTGCTCCGCCGGGCCTCCGAGGCGGGCCTGCTGACCAAGTCCAACCTCATCCTCGGCATGGGCGAGACCCGGGCGGAGATCGAGCGGGCCATCGCGGACCTCGTGGACCACGGCGTCGACATCCTGACCATCACCCAGTACATGCGCCCCTCCAAGCTGCACCACCCCATCGACCGGTGGGTCAAGCCCCAGGAGTTCGTCGAACTGGCGGGCGCGGCCGAGGAGATGGGCATCCCGGCGGTCATGAGCGGCCCCATGGTGCGCTCCTCCTACCGCTCGGGCATGCTCTGGGGCCGGGCCATGCGGGCCAAGGGCCGCCCCATCCCGGCGGCGATGGCCGAGCTGGCTGTGCCCGGCACCGCCCGCCAGGAGGCCTCGGCCCTTCTGGCCGGCCCACTCGGCGCGGCCTGCTGAGGCCGTCCGTCGAGGACGACGACGCCGGCCGGGCGGCGCCGTCGGCTATGGTGGTTCATCGTGAGCACCTCAGCGCAGAGCCCCGACCCGAAGAAGAAGCGGCGCTTCGGGCAGTACCTCCAGAACATCAAGGACTCCTTCACGATCTCGCGGCGCACCTACCCGTGGATCGGCTGGGCGCTGGGGGGCATCGCCCTGGTCGTCGTCGCGCTGGGGGTCCTCATCTCCCTGCTCACGAACCAGCCCCTGTGGTACTGGCTCATCCTGGCCGTGCCCATGGCCGGCGTGGGCTGCATGGCCCTGCTGGCCTGGACCACGCGGCACGCCGCCTACACCCAGATGGAGGGCCGCCCGGGGGCCGCCAAGTGGGTCCTCGACCAGGTGATCGGGCGCGGCTGGTTCGTCGAGTCGGATCCGGCCGCCATCAACCCCAAGACCCAGGACGTCATCTGGCGGGTCGTGGGCAGGCCGGGAGTCGTGCTGGTCGTCGAGGGCCCCGTGGGCAGGACCCAGAAGATGACCGACGACGAGAGCCGGAAGGTCCGCCGCATCCTGTCCACCGTCCCCCTCCATGTCGTCAACGTGGGCCCCGACGAGGGCCAGACCCGGCTGCTCGACCTGTCCAAGACCCTGCGCAAGCTGCCCACGAAGCCCACCCGGCTCACCGATAACGAGATCGCCCAGGTCTCCAAGCGCCTGTCCTCGCTGTCGTCCAAGGGGCTGCCCATCCCCAAGGGCATCGATCCCATGAGGGCGCGCCCCGACCGCCGCGCCCTGCGCGGGCGCTGACAGGCCGCTGCGGCGGCGGGCACGACGACGGCCCCGGCCGTTCGCCGCGCCCCGCGCGGGCGCCGAGCCGGCGTCGTCGGGCCGCAGGGCCCCGTCCCGGAGCCCGCCCGCCGCGCCACCGCAACTGAAACGAAACACCTGCGACACATCCGCGGCACGCCCGCGTCACCGCCCGCGCCTACGGTGGCCGCGATCCCCGCGCCGCGCCGGTTGCCGCGCGGACCATCTGCATGAGGAGCGCATATGTTCAAGGACGTGGCCGAGGCCCTGACCTGCATCGAGAGGGAGGGGGTCGAGTTCATCGACGTCCGCTTCTGCGACCTGCCCGGGGTCATGCAGCACTTCACGATCCCGGTCGACGCCTTCAAGGATGAGGCCCTGACCCAGGGGCTCATGTTCGACGGCTCCTCGATCCGCGGCTTCACGGCCATCCACGAGTCCGACATGAAGCTCGTGCCCGATATCACCACGGCCTTCCTGGACCCCTTCCGGGTGCGCAAGACCCTCATCATCAACTTCGCCATCGTCGACCCCTTCACCGACGAGGTCTACTCGCGCGACCCGCGCTCGATCGCCGCCAAGGCCGAGGACTACCTGCGCTCCACGGGCATCGCCGACACCTGCTACATCGGCGCCGAGGCCGAGTTCTACCTCTTCGACTCCGTGGAGTACGAGACGACGCCGGCCACCACGCGCTACGCCATCGACTCCGCCGAGGCCGCCTGGAACACCGGGCGCACCGAGGAGGGCGGCAACAAGGGCTACAAGACGGCATTCAAGGGCGGCTACTTCCCCGTCTCCCCCAACGACCAGATGGCCGACATCCGCGACGCCATGGTGCGCACCTGCATCGAGTCCGGCCTGGCGATCGAGCGCGCCCACCACGAGGTCGGCACCGCCGGCCAGCAGGAGATCAACTACCGGTTCAACTCGCTGCTGGCCGCCGGCGACGACATGATGAAGTTCAAGTACATCATCAAGAACGAGGCCTGGAGGGCGGGCAAGACGGCCACCTTCATGCCCAAGCCGATCTTCGGCGACAACGGCTCGGGCATGCACTGCCACCACTCGCTGTGGAAGGACGGCAGGCCGCTGTTCTTCGACGAGCGCGGCTACGGGCAGCTGTCCGACCTGGCCCGCTGGTACATCGGCGGCATCCTGCGCCACGCCCCGAGCCTGCTGGCCTTCACCAACCCGTCGGTCAACTCCTTCCGCCGGCTCGTGCCGGGCTTCGAGGCGCCGGTCAACCTGGTCTACTCGGCCCGCAACCGCTCGGCCTGCATCCGCATCCCGGTCACCGGCTCCTCGCCCAAGGCCAAGCGCGTGGAGTACCGCGTGCCCGACCCCTCCTCCAACCCCTACCTGTGCTTCGCCGCGGTCCTCATGGCCGGCATCGACGGCGTGCGCAACCGGATCGAGCCGCGCGAGCCCATCGACAAGGACCTCTACGAGCTCGCCCCGGAGGAGTACCACGACATCGACAAGCTGCCGCACTCGCTGGACCGGGCCCTGGAGGCCCTGGAGGTCGACCACGACTACCTGACCGAGGGCGACGTCTTCACCCCCGATCTCATTGCGACGTGGATCGACTACAAGCGCGAGAACGAGATCGTGCCCATGCGCATGCGCCCGCACCCCTACGAGTTCGAGCTCTACTACGACATGTGACCGGCCGCGGGGCCGGCGGCGCGTGCGCAAGACCACCCCGCCCATTTGCATACCTATACCGACTTGTGGATAGTCTACGGGCGGTTCGCTCCCACCATCCAAGGAGACCCCATGTGGACCCCACACCGCCTACGCGTCGTCGGCGCCGTCGGACTGTGTCTGAGCCTGGTCGCCGTCGGCGCCTGCACCCACGCCGAGGACTGGCGGGCCTCGGGGACCGATGACTCGGCCCCCATCCCCACCTACGACACCGGCGCCATCCAGCCCCAGCCGGACATCATCGCCATGCTCCCCGAGGGGGCGCTGGCCGACGGCGTCCTCGACGTGGCCGCCGCCACCGACTACCCGCCGGCCGAGTTCCTCGACGCCGGGGGCGCCGCCGTCGGCTACGACGTGCACCTGTCCCAGGCCATCGCCCGGGTCCTGGGCGTGCGCGCCGAGGTCCACACCGCCGAATTCGACTCCATCATCGCCGGGGTGGGCACCACCTACGACGCGGGGATCTCCTCCTTCACCGTCACCCGTGAGCGCACCGCGGCCATGAACATGATCGCCTACATCAACGTCGGCTCCCGCTTCAACGTCGCCGCCGGCAACCCCAAGGGCATCGACCCCTCCGACCACCTCAACCTGTGCGGCCTGACCATCGGGGTGCAGACCGGCACCGCCCAGGAGGAGAGCATCAACACCTTCTCCCAGGACTGCAAGAAGGCGGGCAAGCCCGAGATCGAGGTGCGCTCCTACTCCACCCAGTCCGAGGCCACCACCGCCCTGGCCGGGAGCACCCTCGATGCCGTCTACTCCGACTCCACCGTCGCCGGCTACGCCGTGGAGACCACCGGCGGCCAGGTCGAGACGGTCGGCGAGATCGAGGACGCCCTGCCCCAGGGCATCGTCCTGACCAAGAACGACCCCGCCCTGACCAAGGCGATCCAGGCGGCCGTCCAGTACCTCATGGACTCGGGGATCTGGCAGAAGATCCTGGACGCCTGGGGCATCGAGGGCGCCGCCCTGACCACCGCCGCACTCAACCCCCCGGTGGAGAAGTAGATATGAGCACCACGAGCAATACCGACACCGCCGGCGCCGCCGCGGCCGGCGAGGCCCCCGTCCAGCTCAACCGGCCCAAGCCGGTGCCCAAGCCGGGCACCTGGATCAGCGCCGCCGTCGTCACCGTCCTGGGCGCGATGTTCGTGCACGCGCTGGTCACCAATGAGAAGTTCCACTGGGACACGGTCTGGTTCTTCTTCCGCGAGGTCCGCGTCGTGCGGGCCGTGGGCTGGACCCTGCTGCTGACCTTCCTCGCCATGGCGATCGGCATCGTGCTGGCCGTGACCACGGCGATCATGCGCCAGTCCTCCAACCCGATCCTGCGCTGGGTGGCCCTGGGCTACCTGTGGTTCTTCCGCGGCACCCCGATCTACACCCAGCTGGTCTTCTGGGGGGCGCTGGCCTCCCTCTACCAGTACCTCAGCCTCGGCGTGCCCTTCGGCCCCGAATTGCTGACCTTCCCCACCAGGTCCGTGTTCACGCCCTTCGTGGCCGCCGTCCTGGGGCTGGGCATCAACGAGGGGGCCTACCTGTCGGAGATCGTCCGCTCCGGCCTGGCCAGCGTGGACCCGGGGCAGACGGAGGCCGCGGGCGCCCTGGGCATGAGCCGGGGCCAGATCATGCGGCGCATCGTGCTGCCGCAGGCCATGCGCGTCATCGTCCCGCCCACCGGCAACGAGACGATCTCCATGCTCAAGACCACCTCACTGGTCCTGGCCGTGCCCTTCACCCTGGACCTGACCTTCGTCACCAACGCCTACGCCTCGCGCACCTACCAGACGATCCCGCTGCTCATCGTGGCGGCCGTGTGGTACATCATCATCACCTCGATCCTCATGGTCGGCCAGCACTACCTCGAGCGCTACTACGGCAGGGGCTTCGACGACCGCTCGGGCGGCAAGAAGGCGGGCCGCGGCCTGTCCCGGCGCCAGCAGGCGATCCTCGACGCCCACACGACCAAGGACAACCCCTTCCTGGAGGTCACCCCATGAGCATCGCCCCCACCGACCCCGAGATCCTCGCCCGGGCCGAATCGACCAAGGTCTGCATCGCTGGCCTGCACAAGTTCTTCGACGAGCTGCACGTGCTGCGCGGGGTCGACCTCACCGTGGACCCGGGCTCGGTCACCGTGCTCATCGGGCCCTCCGGCTCGGGCAAGTCGACCCTGCTGCGCTGCATCAACGAGCTGGAGTCCATCGACGCCGGCCGCGTGTGGGTCGACGGCGAGCTCATGGGCATGCGCGAGGTGCCCCAGCCCGACGGCACGGTCCGCCTGCACGCCCTGTCCGACAAGGCCCGGGCCGCCCAGCGCGCCAAGATCGGCATGGTCTTCCAGCGCTTCAACCTCTTCCCGCACATGACGGCGCTGGAGAACGTCATGGAGGCGCCGGTGCAGGTCAAGAAGGTCCCCAAGGCCAAGGCGCGCGAGCGCGGCGTCGAGCTGCTGGAGCGGGTGGGCCTGGGCGACCGCCTGGACCACTACCCCTCCCAGCTCTCCGGCGGCCAGCAGCAGCGCGTGGCCATCGCCCGGGCGCTGGCCATGGACCCCGAGCTCATGCTCTTCGACGAGCCGACCTCTGCCCTGGACCCCGAGCTGGTCGGCGAGGTCCTCCAGGTCATGAAGGACCTCGCGGCGGACGGCATGACCATGGTCGTGGTCACCCACGAGATGGGCTTCGCCCGGGAGGTCGGCGACCAGCTGGTCTTCATGGACGGGGGCGTCATCTGCGAGTCGGGCGAGCCGGCCGAGGTCCTGGACCACCCCGCCGAGGCCCGCACGCAGGCCTTCCTGTCCTCGGTGCTGTAAAGTGCCGCCATGACCGGCGCCACAACAAACATCATCCCGGCCAGGATCGGCCAGGAGGACGTGCTCGTCGAGGCCGTCGTCGTCCCGGGCACGGAGAAGCTCTCGAGCAGGAGCCGGGCGGTCGACAGGGTCCAGACCATGCTGGACGGCGCCCAGTCGGTCATCCGCTCCTTCGCCGAGGAGACGGCCGAGACGGTCACGCGGATCCGGCAAACGGTCGGCTCGCCCGATGAGGTGAGCGTCGCGCTCGGCCTGTCCTTCGCCACCACCGGCAAGATCATTATCGCCTCGAGCACGGCGTCCGCCTCGATAACCGTCACCCTCACCTACAGGGCCGCCAAGAGCGGCGAGGACGACGGCGACGGCGGGGGCGGCGGGGATGGCGCCGGCGGGAGTGCCGCGGGCGCAACAGCGGCGGGTGGCGCCCCCTCCCGCGGCGAAGGGACCGGGGGATGAGTTCGCTCTCACCCGAGGCCCTGGGCCCGGGTTTCATCGGCCAGGTGCTCGACGACGGCGGTGCGACGGTGGGCACCTGTTGGCTGGTCGCTCCTGGCTGGGTGCTCACCGCAGCGCACGTCGCGCAGGCCGCCGGGGCCGATGTCGTCGCCGCATCCGTCGCCGCCGAGCGGGCATTCTCCGCCGCCGCGGCCCGGGCCGACGAGCGGGCGGTGACGCTGCGGCTCAAGCGCGGCCTGGCAGAGACCGGGCCCGTGATTGAGGGGAGGGTGCGGCGCGCCGACACGGTGATCGACCTCGCCCTGGTGGAGATCGACGGCGCGGCTTGGGCCACTCCACCGGCCGAGTTGGCGGACTCGGAGGACGTCAAGCCGAAGGAGGTCGTGGTCGTCGCGGGCGCGGCCAAGCTCGCCGACGCCCGGGAGGATGCGGCCCTGATCGCATCCAGCACCACGGGCTCGTGGGATATGGGAGGGCTGCGCAACGACTCGTTGTACCTGGCCAAGATCATAGCTCCGGGCGTGCTGCGCAATATGTCCGGCGCACCGGTCATCCGGGCTAAGGACAACACCGTTGTCGGGCTCGTGACGAGCCGTTACAATTCGGCCGACGGGTGGGCCCGGGACATGGTGTGGGTGGTGCGCAGCCGCACCATTGAGCAGTTCTGCCGCCCACTGATCGGCCCCCTCCTACCCTCTCCCCCGGCGCCGACGCAAGCAGTTCACGTCGTTCTGCGCCCGACGCAGGAGACGGTGAGCCTGGTGTGCAAGGAACTCGGCATCAGCGAGGTCGAGCCGTGCCGCGGCGCGCGCAGCCGACTGTTCCCGGCCTCCGAGCGCCTCCGTCTGGCGCGCAGGGGCCTGGTCGAAGCCCGGCGTAGCGGAGCGCAGGCCCCCGGCGGGCAGGTCGGCGAGTCGACGCCCCTGCTCGACGCCCTGGAGGAGATCGGCTCCCTTATGGGTGAGATGTTCCTCCCCGGCGCCGTCGGGGAGGCCCTCACGCGGATCCTCGCGAAGGCCAGGAGCCAGACGATCCCCGTCGAGTTCGCCCTCGATCTCACCGAGTGCCCCGAAGAACTGCGTAGACTGCCGTGGGAGGGGCTGCACCATCCGGAAGTCGACGGCCCTCTGGCCCTCCATCCGCTGGTCGTCTTCTACCGGCTGGCGGTGGCGAGCCCGACGCCCCGGCGCGTGGAGGGCCCTTTGCGGATCGTCGTCGCCATTGCCGCGCCGCTCGACGGCGAGCCCAAGCTCGACTACGAGTCCGAGCTGCGCAATATCGTGGCCTCCGTCCGCGAGGCGAAAGCCGGAGGCGCAAACGTGAGGATCGTCACCTTCGCCACGACGTCGGAGATCAAGAAGGCTCTCGACGCGGGGGATGTGCACGTGCTGCACATCTCCTGCCATGGGAGCGCGGGGCAACTCATCCTGGAGGATGAGAACGGTAAAGCACGACCCGTGACTGCCAGGACTTTGATTGAGGAGGCGATACCTCCCGGAAAGATGCCGCCGGTCATCTGCCTGTCCGCCTGCGACACGAATGTGACGGACCGACCCAATAACCTGCCCGCGGTCGCGGACGAGCTCGTATCCTCGGGGGCCCCGGCCGTCATCGGTACGGAGACCTCCGTGTCGGACCGCTACGCGACCCTGGTCTTCGCCCGGGTCTACGCCGAGTTGGCCAAAGCGCCGGAGCCCGATCCGGCAACCGCCCTGGCGGCCGCCCGGCGGCAGGTCCTGCAGGCGTGCGAGAACAGTGAGCGCAGCCGGGATCGGCACGAGCAGGTGCTGAGCGGATGGTCGGTGGTGACCATTCAGGCCGCGTCGTCCAGGGAAACGCTCTTCGACCCCGAGGCCGTTCGGTCGGGCCAGAGGGCGCCCTCGAAGTCCATCCCCATGCTCGGCAAGATCCCCGCGCTCAAGGTCGGGTCCTTCGTGGGACGCAGACGCGAGCAGTTGGAGATCCCCCGGTTCCTGGCCGATGAGGATCGCGGGGGCGTGGTCTTGCACGGCATTGGCGGGATCGGCAAGACGAGCCTGGCCGGTGAGATACTGCGGAGATCCCGCGAGCAACGACCCGATCTCGTTGTCGTGACGGTATCGGGCACGATAACGGCCGAGGGGCTCCTGAACCGGATCATCACCGAACTCCGAATCACCCTGCTGAAACAACGTTCCTACTCCGACCACCTGGGCATCTTGAACATGCTTGGAGATCCCCGCGCCATTGAAGACTGGGATACGCGGGTCAGGATTCTGCAGGACGATTTCCTCGGGCAGGTGCCCATTATTATCGTTCTCGATAATTTCGAGGACAATCTGCAGTCGATCCAGAAAGATGACAACTCCCACCACGATGGTCCGAAGAACCATGGGAAACGTCGGATCGCAGATCAGCGGCTGGCCGACTTCCTCGCCGTACTGGCCAGGACCCCGGGTCCGTCCTCGCTGCTCATCACCTGCCGATACCGCTTCGAACTCCCCGATGACAGCGGCGAATACCTACGATGGTGGGGACTGGGCCCGCTGTCCTTCAGTGAGACCCTGCGCCTGGCCTGGGACCTCCCCCACGTGGAAGCGCTCGACGACTATCAGTTGCACGTGCTGTGGGCGAGCATCGGCGGGCACCCCAGGACACTGGAAATGCTCGACGCCCTGCTCGGACACGGCCGGGGGCGGTTGCCGCGCATCGAGCAGGAGTTGAGGCAGCGGCTGAAGAGGACTCTGCCCGACGGCATGGACATGGCCGGTTGGCTCGACCGACCGCGGGATCTGGACGTATCGATCGCCGAGGCGGTCACGCTCGCCGCGAATGATGTTCTTCTGCCCCAGCTCCTGGATCTTCTCAGCCCCGAGGCGAAGAAACTCCTCAGAGGACTCGCCCTCTTCTGCCGACCAGTTGAAAGATCCGCCGTCATCTTCGTTCTCGGCGCGCTCGTGGAAGGCGGAGCTACAGAGAACGAGGCGAATGGCACCCCAGATCCACCGTTCGCCACCGACCTGCCGGTTGACGAACTTCTGGACGAGTTGGTCTCCACAACGCTCCTTACCCGCCTGGAGGGCGCTGACGATTCCTCTCCACAATGGTTTGTCCACCGGTGGACCGCCTCCGCCCTGGAACGCCAGGAAGAGTCAGCTACAGAGACCGCCGAGGAGGACAAGGTAGAGCGTCATCGGCGCGCAGCCGTCTACTGGATGTGGCACTACTGGACAACGGCCCAGAGCCGGGAGGCGGATGTCGACGACCTGATGGAGTGCTATGCTCACTTCGGCGAAGCGGGCGATGTCGAGCAATCCGACGACGCCGCCCATAGAGCCGCGAACATCCTCAATCGTATTGGACGATGGGATGACGAGTGGAAACTGGCCAATAGGCAGCTCCAGAACACTCACCTCAATAAGGCCCGGCAATCAGTCTGGTACCACAGGTTAGGTGCCCTTGCTCAGGATCAGGGGGATTATGTCGCCGCCCAGAATCAGTATCAGCGGGCGCTGACCATATTCAAGACCCTCGACGATCAGGCCAGCATAGCCAAAACCTACCATGACCTGGGCACCCTCGCTCAGGATCAGGGGGATTATGTCGCCGCTCACAATCAGTATCAGCGGGCGTTGACCATATTCGAGGCCCTCAGCGACCAGGCCGGTGTGGCTGCCATCTACCACGAGTTGGGCAC
>NZ_AUBL01000023.1 GCF_000429225.1 Actinomyces dentalis DSM 19115 | reverse complement strand
GCCAGGTCCGACAGGCACCGGCCCCCCAGGGCCGCGCACAGCGCCAGGTCCACGATGATCTTGCCCGGGTCGTGCACCGCCAGGGGCTTGCGCCAGGGCGCCAGGGCCCCCGACAGCGCGGTGTCCAGGCCCACGGCCCGAATCGCCCCGGTCAGCAGCCTCGCCCCGGCCGGCCCCCCCGCCGGCCCCTCCCCCGCCTCCACACCCGCCTGCGGGTACAACCCGGTACCATTCACCACGAGGGTGCCCCTCCCCTGGACATGCACGGACATCGACAACCCGCATTATCCCAGGACGAGGAGCACCCTCACCCCCACCCCCGGCACCCCACGACGAAAAACCGAGGTTAACCCGCGAGCACGTACCTCTAGCAGACGTGCTCGCGGGTTAAGTGACGTGCTCGGCGGTTACCCGACGTGTTCGCGGGTTACCCGGCGATCTCGCGGAGTCCTCCGCCGAGCGCCAGGGCTCAGTCCACGCCCTCTTCGATCTGCTCAGGAAGGGCGCCGCCGTCGGCGGACTCGGCGGACTCGGCATCCTCCGCCTCGGCCCCCTGCGCCCCGTTATCCCCCGCCTCGGCCTCCTCCGGCTCGGGCGGAACCGGGACCTCGACGTCGGGCGCGGGACGGCCGCCGGGCGCCTCCACGGGCGCGGCGGCCGGGCGCTTGGCGGCCTGGTCGGCGAGCATCTGCGCGACGACCTCGTCGACGGACTTCTTCTCCGCGTCCACGGCCTTCTTCACGTCCGCGGCGTACAGGTCGACGTACTCCTGGCCGGACAGGGCCATGAGGGAGTACATGATCTCGTCGGTGATCGAGCGCAGAACGAAGCGGTCGTTCTCCAGGCCCTTGTAGCGGGAGAAGTCCAGGGGCGCGCCGACGACGATGCCCACGCGGTGGCGGGTCGAGGGCAGGGCCTGGCCGATCGGCTGGGCCAGGTTGGAGCCGATCATGGCCACCGGGATCACGGGCGCGCCGGTGGCCAGGGCGATGCGGGCCACGCCCGTCTTGCCCCGGTAGAGGCGCCCGTCGGGGCTGCGCGTGCCCTCGGGGTAGATGCCGAACAGCTCCCCGGCGCGCAGCCGGTCGATGCCGGCCTGCAGGGCCGCCTGGGAGGCCTTCCCGCCCGAGCGGTCCACGGGGATCGTGCCGACGGTGGTCATGAAGCGCTTGACGGCCCACCCCTTGATCCCCTTGCCCGTGAAGTAGTCGGACTTGCCGATGAAGGCGACCTCGCGGTCGATGAGCAGCGGCAGGAAGAAGGAGTCGATGACGGCCAGGTGGTTCGAGGCGAGGATCGCCGCCCCCGAGTCGGGGATGTTCTCCTCGCCCCGGATCCAGGGCTGGTAGAGCATCTCCATCGCAGGGCCGACGGCCGCCTTGATACCTCGGTATCCCACGGGACCTCCTGTGCTCTGTGCGCTCTTATCGGGGCGGCCCCGCCGACCAGGGGCGGCGGCGGGGAGGGGCGCTGGAAACGTCGCCCCGTCGAGTCTAACCTTCCCACGTGGTCTCGCCCGCACCTTCGCCGCCCGGACCCGGGGTGCAGGCCTCCTTCGCCCAGATGGGCACGCCCCTGAGCGAGGTCGTCTTCGTCGTCGTCGACCTGGAGACCACCGGCGGGCCGCCCGGCGCCGACGCCATTACGGAGATCGGGGCGGTGCGGGTGCGCGGCGGCGCCGTCGAGTCCGAAATGTCGACCCTGGTGAACCCTGGCCGCGCCATACCCGCCCAGATCACCGTCCTCACCGGCATCACCAACGCCATGGTCGCCGGCGCCCCGCCGGTGGGCGAGGCCCTGTCCGCCTTCCTCGCCTGGGCCCGCCTGGACGGGGAGTCCACCGTGCTCGTGGCCCACAACGCGCGCTTCGACGTCGGCCACCTGCGCGGCGCCGCGCGGGCGCTCGGGCTGGGCTGGAGCGAGCCGACGGTCCTCGACACGCTGGGCCTGGCGCGGCGGGCCTGGAGCCGCGCGGACGTGCCCGACCACAAGCTGGGGACGCTCGCCGCCCTCGTGGGCTCGCCCATCCGCCCCGCCCACCGGGCCCTGGGCGACGCCCGCGCCACCGTCGACGTCCTGCACGCGGCCCTGGAGGTCCTGGCGCCGCTGGGGGTCACGCACCTGGAGGACCTGGCCACCGCCGCCGACCCCGTCCCCGCGCGGCGCCGGGCCAAGAGCCGCCTGGCCGACGGTCTGCCCTCCTCCCCGGGCGTCTACCAGTTCCTCTCCGCCGCCGGCCAGGTCCTCTACGTCGGCAGCGCCGTCGACCTGCGCAGGCGGGTCCGCTCCTACTTCACGGCCGCGGAGAAGCGTTCACGAATAGCGAATATGCTTGACACGACCGTGCAGGTGCGGGCGATCCCCACCCCCACCGAGATCGAGGCTCGGGTGCGCGAACTGCGCCTGATCGCCGAACTCGATCCCCCGGTCAACCGCCGCTCGCGCTCCCCGCGCAGCCGGCCCTGGCTGCGCCCGGTGGGCGGGCCCCGGCCGCGCCTGGCGGCCACGACCGTGCTGACCGTGGCGCAGGCCGACGGCGCAGTCGGCCCCTTCCCCTCGCGCGCCGCCCTCGCCCAGGCCCGGCGGGCGGTGGAGTCCGCGCTCGGGCTGCACCCCTGGGACGGCCCGGGCGCCCGGACCGCGGGGCCCGCCAGCGCCGGGATCCCCGACGGCGGCGCCGCGGCCGCGGGGCCCGGTGACGCCGGGGCTTCCGCGGGCGCCGTCACCGGGGCAACTGCCGGGGTCTCTGACGGCGCCGAGGCCGAAGTCCCCGACGGCGGCGCCGCGACCGGGATCCCCGACGGCGCCGAGGCGGTCCGGCTCGCCCTGTCGGGGCGGGTGGACCTCGTGGCGCTCCCGCTGCTGGAGCGCATCTCCGCCCTCGCCGCCGCCGAGCGCTTCGAGGAGGCGGGGATGTGGACGGCGCGGCTGCGGTCCCTGCTCCTGGCCGCCTGCCGGGCGGAGAAGGCCCGTCCGCTGCTGGCCTGCCCGCACCTGATCGCGGCCCGACGCCGGCCCGGCGGCGGCTGGGAGCTCGTGGCCGTGCGCTGGGGGCGCCTGGCCGGCTCCGCGATCACGCCGCCCGGGGCGGACCCGCGCCCGGCCGTGAGGGCGCTGCGGGCGACCGCCGAGGTCGTCGCCCCGCCGTCGCGGGTGGGGGCGGCCGCCGGCGTGGAGGAGACGCTCCTGCTGGCGGACTGGGCACTGGACGCGGGCGCCCGGATCGTCGAGGTCGACGGCGGACAGGAGAGCGCCGCCCGCGTGCTGGAGCGCCTGAGCTGGCCCGTGGGCGCCGCGGCGCGCCACCGGCGCATTATCGACGCCGTCGGCTGACCACGGTGGCGGCCGGGGGCGGGCCGCGGACAATGCGGGGCCGGACCGCGGATCCGGGCCGCGGACAATGCGGATCCAGACCGCGGATGATGCGGGCCCGGAGCGCGGACGACGGCCGCCCCGACGGCCGCCCGCGGCGAGCGCGAGCCCCTCTCGGCCGATGACGGCGCCGCCGTCGGCCCCGACGGTCCCGCGCGGCGAGCACGATGGGCCGGCTCAGCCGGCCGGGACGACGGTCCCCGGCCGGGCGGTCAGGGCCCCCGCCACTCCCTCCTGGAGGGCCAGCGGGTCGAGCGGGCGGGGCACGACGGCCTCGGCCCTGGCCCAGGCGGCCAGCCAGTCGTCCTGGGGACGGGCGGTGAGCAGGACCACCGGCGGGCGCGCGTCGAGCTCGATGTAGAGCTCGTGGGCCAGGCCCATGCCGCCGAGCTTCTTGGCCTCGGCGTCCAGGACCAGGGCGTCGAAGGGCGGCTTGCCCTCGGCCTCGCGGTCCTTGATGGCCAGGCGCACGCCCTCGGCGGTGGCGGCGTCGGTCCAGGCCACCAGGGGCAGGCCCTTGGCGGGGCGGCGTCCGACGCCGGTCTTGACCTCCTCGCGCACGGAGGCGTCGTCGGAGAAGACGAGGAGCTGGAGGTAGTCGTCGTCATCGGGCTGGTCGGTCATGGATCCTCCGGTGCGAGCGGGCGGGCGGCAGAGCGCGGTTCTGCGGTCAGTGTAATCGCACGGTGTCACGGTTCCGGTTCCACCGATGAGCACCTAGGATCAATCGCGACCGGGACTTCAGTCCTAACCTATTGCCGGGACATCGCGGCCGTCGCAGGCGGCGGCCGCCTCCCTCACGAAAGGCAGCCACATGTCCGTGTACACGCTCCCCGAGCTCCCCTACGACTACGCCGCGCTCGAGCCCCACATCTCCGGGCGCATCATGGAGCTCCACCACGACCGCCACCACGCCGCCTACGTCACCGGCGCCAACGCCGCCCTGGAGAAGCTGCAGGCCGCCCGCGAGGCCGGCGACCACGCCGCCATCAACCTCCACGAGAAGAACCTCGCCTTCAACCTCGGCGGGCACATCAACCACTCGATCTTCTGGAAGAACCTGTCCCCGAACGGCGGCGGTGAGCCCGAGGGCGATCTCGCCGAGGCCATCAAGGACTCCTTCGGCTCCTTCGACGCCTTCAAGGCGCAGTTCACCGCGGCCGCACTGGGCATCCAGGGCTCCGGCTGGGCCGTCCTGGCCCACGACTCCGTCTCCGGGCGCCTCGTGACCTTCCAGATGTTCGACCAGCAGGGCAATGTGCCCGTGGGCACCATCCCGCTGTTCCAGGTCGACATGTGGGAGCACGCCTTCTACCTCGACTACCTCAATGTCAAGGCCGACTACGTCAAGGCCATCTGGAACATCGCCAATTGGCAGGACGCCGGCGAGCGCCTGGCCGCGGCGACCTCGCGGACCCCGGGGCTCATCGTCCGCTGACGCCGAACCGCCGGCGCCCGGCGCTCGCCAGCACCCGGCCGCCGCCGACCATCGCCGGTTTTTGGCGCCCTGGGAGGATCGTTCGCTCCGACGCATCCGACGCGCTCATCGGTTTCCGCGTGATTCCGCGGTTCTTTGTGGGCAACTGCCGGCTGCGAAGCGGAACGATCCTCCCAGGGCGCCATTTTTCACCTCGGAGGGCCCGCCGGAGACGCGGGGGACGGCCCGCCGTCTTGGGACGACGTCCGCATGTCGTGACGCAGGCGGTCACCGGCGCCCCGGGGCTCAGCGCAGCTTGGCGTCGATGTCTATGACGTAGGCGCGGGCGGGGACGGCCGTGCCGTTGGCGTCGGTTCCGGCGGCCTGAACCATCACCACGCGAGAGCCCACCGGGACCCCGACGAGGCCGGTCAGATTGGGGGCCGCCGACACGGTGATCCGGCTGGGCGCGCCGATGTCCCAGGTGGACTCGAAAACGGAATTGTCCCAGGTGGTCCTGGCGATATTGGCGCCCACGGTGTCCTGGGCCGTGATCGGCTCTCCCGCGCCCCGGGCCAGGACGACGATCTTGTCCTCGGTGGGCTCCGCCGTGCCCGGGTTCACCGAGACCGTGGCGGGGGCGCCCAGTTCGCCGGAGACCGTCACGCCCAGGGCCGCCACATCGGCCTCCCCCTCCATGGTGGCGCCGGCGGTGGTGGGCACGTCCACAATGTCCATGACGAAGACGAGCGGGCCCGCCGGGGCCCCGTTGCTCGGATTGTCCCCGTAGGCGAGCTCGGACGGGATGGCCATGACGAGCCGGTCGCCCACGTGGTGCCCGATCAGGCCGCAGCGCCAGCCGTCGATGAAGTCGGCGGCCGCCAGGGTCAGCGGCTCCCCCCTGGCGTAGGAGGAGTCGAAGACCGTCTGCTCCCCCCACCGCCAGCCCGCGTAGTTGGACACGACATAGCTCGCGGGCGTCACCTCGGCGCCCTGGCCCGCGGTGAGGGTCTTGACGGTCAGGTTCGCGGGCGCCCCCTGGCCGCTCCAGGTCAGCGAGGGGGCCGCGGCGTCGCCGCCGACCTGCGGCAGCGCGGCCGAGTCGGTGTCAATGGTCAGACTCGAGCAGTCGAGGCGCGCCGGGGCAGTCGGCGTCGCCGAGGCCTGAGACTTCGAGTCTCCGGAGCATCCCGTCAGGGCGAGGACGGTGGACAGGACCAGGGCGGTCAGGACGAGATGCGCGCGACGCACGTGGTCTCCTTGCGACAACGGGTGCGGGTTGACGGGGATGCGGGTGGCGGCGGGTGCGGACCTGCGGGCCGGCTCAGTGGAAGGACTCGCCGCAGGCGCAGGTGCCCACCGCGTTCGGGTTGTCGATCGTGAAGCCCTGCTTCTCGATCGTGTCCGCGAAGTCGATGGTGGCGCCCGACAGGTAGGGCACGCTCATGCGGTCGACGACGACCTCGACCTCGGCGAGCTCGCCGTCGCCGGTCGGGAAGGCGCGCACGGCGTCGCCGTCGAGCAGGCGCTCGTCGAAGTAGAGCTGGTAGACCAGGCCGGAGCAGCCGCCGGGCTGCACCGCCACGCGCAGGCGCAGGTCGTCGCGCCCCTCCTGGATCAGGAGGCCGGCGACCTTGGCGGCGGCGGCCTCGGTGAGCAGGACCTCGTGCTCGGGGACCTCGGGGGCGACGTCGGCGGACGCGTCGGTCACAGTGGTCTGTGCCATGTCTTTCTCCTTGAGTCATGTGCGGACCTCGTGGTCCCGGCGAGCCGAACACCCGCGGGGGACGACTTGCTCCCACCCTACGTCGTCGCACGGCGGGCCCAGGCGTGACGGCACTCACCGCCCGCGCGCCTCCCCCGCGGGGAGGGCCCGCCGGGCACTGCCGACGCCTTCGACTGCGAAGCGGGGCGCCTCCCCCGCGGAAGGGGCGCCGCCCCGCCCGACAGGTCGAGCCGGGCGGCCGGCCCGCGAGACGTCAAGCGGGCGGCCGGCCCGCGCCGCCGGGCGGGGCCGTCAGGCCAGGGTGACGAGCTCGAGGTAGTCCTCGCTCCACAGGTCCTCGTCGCCGTCGGGCAGGAGCAGGACCCGGTCGGGGCCCAGGGCCTCGACGGCCCCCTCGTCGTGGGTGACGAGCACGACGGCGCCGGCGAAGGTCCCCAGCGCCCGAAGGATCTCCTCGCGGCTGGCCGGGTCGAGGTTGTTGGTGGGCTCGTCCAGCAGCAGGACGTTGGCGCTGGAGACGACCAGCAGCGCCAGCGCCAGGCGGGTCTTCTCGCCGCCGGACAGGACCCGGGCGGGCTTGTCGGCATCGGCGCCGGAGAACAGGAAGGAGCCGAGCACGCTGCGCACCTGCGTGTCGTCCAGGCCCGGGGCGGCGCCGCGCAGGTTCTCCACGACGGTCCGGGAGGTGTCGATCGTCTCGTGCTCCTGGGCGTAGTAGCCGATCTTGAGGCCGTGGCCCGCGATGACCTCGCCCGAGTCGGGCTCCTCCACCCCGCCCAGCAGGCGCAGCAGGGTCGTCTTGCCAGCGCCGTTGAGGCCCAGGACGACGACGCGGCTGCCGCGGTCGATGGCCAGGTCCACGCCCGCGAAGACCTCCAGGGAGCCGTAGGCCTTGGACAGGCCGCTCGCGCGCAGCGGGGTCCTGCCGCAGGGGGCGGGGTCGGGGAAGCGCAGGTGGGCGACCTTCTCCGCGGCCCGCTCCTCCTCCAGCCCCTCCAGGAGCCGGTCGGCCCGCTTGAGCATCTGCTGGGCGGCGACGGCCTTCGTGGCCTTGGCCCGCATCTTCTCGCCCTGGGCGCGCAGCGCGGCCGCCTTCTTCTCGGCGTTGGCCCGCTCGCGCCGACGGCGGTGCTCGTCGTCGGCCCGCTGCTTGAGATAGGCGTCCCAGCCCAGGTGGTAGACGTCGAGGACGCCGCGGCTGGCGTCGAGGTGCATGACCTGGTTGACGGTGTCGCGCAGCAGCTCGACGTCGTGGGAGATGACGATGAAGCCGCCCGAGTAGGAGCGCAGGTGATCGCGCAGCCACAGGACTGAGTCGTGGTCCAGGTGGTTGGTGGGCTCGTCGAGCAGGAGCGTGTCCGGCCGCTGGAACAGGACCCGGGCCAGTTCGACGCGCCGGCGCTGCCCGCCCGAAAGGGTCCCGATGGGCTGGTCGAGGACGCGGTCGGGCAGGCCCAGGGCGGCGGCGATGCGGGCGGCCTCGGACGCGGCCGCGTAGCCGCCCGCCATGGTGAACTCGTGGTCGAGACGGGCGTAGCGGTCCAGGGCCTTGGCCATGGCGTCGCCCTCGGTGGTGGCGATGCGCTCCTCCGCCTTGCGGATGCGGGCCAGCAGGGAGTCGATGCCGCGGGCGGACAGGATCCGGTCGCGGGCGGACTCGTCGAGGTCCCCGACCTTGGTGTCCTGGGGCAGGTAGCCGACGGAGCCGTTGCAGGTGATGGTGCCCTCGAACTCGACCGCCTCCAGTCCGTGGCGCTCGTCGGCGTCGGCCACGGCCCGGCTCGTGCCCTGGACCACGGACTGGGCGGCGAGCAGCTTGGTGGTCGTGGTCTTGCCGGCGCCGTTGCGCCCCACGAGACCGATCCGCATGCCCTTGTCGACGCGGAAGGTGGCGCCGCCGATGAGCCGGCGGGCGCCAATGCGCACGGAGAGGTCCTGGACGTTGATCACGGCCGTCATGCTACGGGGCCCGCGCCCGTCCACCCGGCGCGGGAGGGTTTGCCGGGCGGCGGGCATCGGTCACACCCGCGCGCCCGCCCGGCGCCGGCTGACGGGGCCCGGTCGTCAGCGGGCTCGCGCCCGTTCGCATGCCCCGACGTCGGGTCGCCGGTGCGGCCGCCCGCCCGCGTTCAGTCCCACCACAGCCAGGTGCCGACCTGGCCGTGCGTCCACTGGCGGCGCATGGGGCGCATCTCGTCCGGCAGGGCCCGGGCGTCGAGCCCGTAGCGCTCGCGCACGGTGTCCCACAGGACGCGGCAGCAGCAGCCCTCGTCGTGCTCGTCGTGGACCTCCATGTCGAGCAGGTCGGGGTCGGCGATCCACAGCGCCTCCACCGTCACTCGCTCGTCGGGGCGGCGCGGGCCGATCGCGTACCCCGACAGGCGCACCCGCCCGTCGGCGCGCGCGCAGGCCCGCAGCAGCGACCCCAGGGTGGGGGCGAGGTTCTGGCGGTCCGCCAGCTGCGCCTCGGGCAGGATCTGGAGCAGCCGGGCCGCCGCCTGCGGGCCCAGGTCGTGGAAGGGCGTGTAATCGTCAAAGGGCGCGTCGTCCCCGGGCTCGTCGAGAACGGGGCCCTCGGCGTCGCCTCCGAGGTCCTCGGCGTCGCCCCCGAGATCCTCGTCATCGCCCCAGAAGCCCGCGTCGAAATCGGGGCCCTCCGGCTCCGGGCCGGGGCGGGCGGGGGCGGGCGGCCCGACGGAGCGCAGATCGTCGCGGCAGGCGGCGAGCAGGGGCCGCACCCCCGCGCGCACGCTCCAGCCCCGCGGCCCGTACAGGCCCTCTCGCCGGGGCGGGGCGACGCCGTCGGGCCCGGACGCCCGACGACCGGGGGTCGTCGCGGCGGGGTCCGCTGCGATGGGGTTCATCGCGACCGGGGCCGCGGCCGGGTCGGCCGTAGCGGGACTCGCGACGGGCTCCGTCGCGGCGAGGCTCATCGGCGCAGGACTCGCAGGACTGCAGGTGGCGGTGGAGCGGGGTGTCATGGGGTCCTCCCGGGTTTGGTCGGCCCGCTGCGGGCCGGGATGATCGGGCGGCGGGACCGCCGCCCGGCACCACTGTCCGCCGTCGGCGGGGCCGCCCGCCGGGCCCCTGTGGAGGGCGCCCCGGGACCATGTCGAGAACGGGGGCTGTGGGGCCCGGCGGGGCCCGCGGGCGCGATCCGGCAAGACGCGGCCCCGTTTCGACACACTGTCGCGTTCTCTCGGCTATCCTGAGACATCGCCCGAACCCCCGGGCGGTACTTCGAGAGCGTCGGGCGCCTCTGCCCCAGGCACCCGACCGGGAGATCCTTGAAAGGTGCTCCATGGCGACAACAACGTCCACACCCGAGGCGATCCTGGAAGCCGTCGGCGGCCCCGGGAACATCGTCAGCTTCACCCACTGCGCGACCAGACTCCGCTTCGAGCTGCACGACGCCTCCGTCATCGACAAGGCGACGGTCGAGAAGATCCCGGGCGTCATGGGCGCGGTCCCCCAGGGCGGGGACCGCTACCAGATCGTCATCGGCGGCGCGGTCGCCAGCGTCTACGAGCAGATCAACAGCCTGCCGGCCATGAAAGCGGCGGGAGGCGGCGCCTCCGGCTCCGGAGGACAGACGGACGCCGACGTCAAGGCTGCGGCCCGGGCCAAGGCGCGCGGCAAGAACGCTCTCATCGACGCCTTCTTCGAATACCTGTCCGACTCCTTCCGCCCGCTGCTGCCGGTCCTGCTGGGCGCCTCCCTCATTATCGCGGGCGAGGCCATCTGCGCAACCTTCCACATCATTGAGGCTCACTATGAGAGCAACATGGATAAGCCGGCGGCACTGCTGTTTGTCGACGCCATGTACCGCAGCGTGTTCTACTTCCTGCCGATCATGGTGGCCTACAACGCCTCCAAGAAGCTCAAGATCGACCCTTGGGTCGGCACGGCCGTCATGACGGCGCTGCTCACGCCAGAGTTCCTCGACCTGAGCAAACATCCGAGCACCATCTGCGTTCACAATGACACCCTCAACTCCGATCTGTGCACCGCTCACATCCTCGGCCTGCCCATGCAACTCAATGCCTACGGCGGCCAGGTCTTCGTCCCTCTACTCATGGTCGCGGTGCTCGCCCTGGTCTACAAGGGACTGGTCAAGATCATTCCGAACAATGTCCAGATGGTCTTCGTGTCCTTCCTGTCCTTCATTATCATGATGCCGGTGACGGCCTTCCTCATCGGCCCCCTGGGCGTGTGGATCGGCACCGGTCTGGGCACGGCCCTGTTCTGGCTCAACTCCCATGCCCCGATCGTTTTCGCGATCATTATCCCCATGGTCTATCCCTTCCTGGTGCCGCTGGGCCTGCACTGGCCGCTCAATGCCCTTATGTTGGCGAACATCGATCCCAACAACTCGGCCACGAAGGGAGTCGACTTCATCCAGGGACCCATGGGCGCTTGGAACTTCGCCTGCTTCGGCGCCACTGCCGCCGTCCTCGTGTGGTCCATCCGCGACAGGGACAAGGAGATGCGTCAGACCGCCACCGGCGCCCTCTTCGCGGGACTCTTCGGCGGTATCTCGGAGCCGAGCCTGTATGGTATCCACCTGCGTTTCAAGCGCATCTACCCGCTCATGCTCGTCGGCTGCGCCGTCGGCGGCATTATCGAGGGCATTGGCGGTGGCGTCCAAATTAGGACCTTCGTCTTCACTTCGCTGCTGACCATTCCGGTCTTCGACCCCATGTTCCTCTACGGAATCGCCGTTGCCGCGGCCTTCGCCACATCCTTCTTCCTCATCGTCACCTTCGGCTACCGCACCAAGGAGGAGCGGGCCGAGGCGCTCGCCGCGGCGGGCGTCGTCGAGGCCGACGCGACTGCGGCCCCCGCTGTTACCGCTCCTGCTACGACCGACGATGACGAGCCCGCTGACAAGCCCGCCGAGGAGCCCAAGCCGGCCCTCGCGCCCGGCGCCGTCACCGAGATCGTCGCCCCCCTGGCGGGCACCGTCATGCCCCTGGACAAGGTCGAGGACCCGGTGTTCTCCACCGGCGTCGTCGGCCAGGGCGCCGGGATCTCGCCCGCCGACGGCAAGACCATTGTCGTGACCGCCCCGGCCGCCGGCACGCTCGCCGTCGCCCCCGCCTCGGGCCACGCCTACGGCATCACCCTGGACAGCGGCGTGGAGGTTCTCATCCACGTCGGCCTGGACACCGTCAACCTCGGGGGCAAGGGATTCGACGTCAAGGTCAAGCAGGGCGACCGGGTCACCGCCGGTCAGGAGCTGGTCCGCGTCGACCGCAAGACCATTGAGGACGCCGGTTACTCGTTGACCACCCCGGTGCTCATCACCAACACGGACAAGTTCGCCTCGGTGGAGGTCATCGCCGAGGGCGAGATCTCCCCCAACGCCCCGCTCATCCGCGTCACCGCCCCCGAGGGCTGATCCCCGCGGGGTTGGGCACGGACGCCGCTCGTGCCCGACCCCGCCTCCCGGTTCCGCCCGACGACGGCGGAACCGCCGTATACGCCGGTTTCCCCGGCCGCCAGTGCTGACAGTGAGCCGGCGGCCGGGGAAACCTTTTATCCGGCTGGGAGAATCCCGGTGAGCGCCCCGGCCCTCAGTCCTCCACCCGTCCCTTTCATCTGCGCTACAGGAAGGTTATTGAGTCGTTCTCGCCGACAGGTTCTCGGGGCGGGGCCAGCCCCCCTTCTCGCCCTCCTCGCCGAGATGTGCATTTTGCACTCGAGAACGACGGTTGGAACTGCACTCTCGAATGCAAAATGCACGTCTCGGCGCCTGGGGCGTGACGGCGTCGGGCGCCGCGGTCCGCGACATCGCCGGGTAATCGCCGAGCACGTCACTTAACCCGCGAGCACGTCTGCTAGAGTGACGTGCTCGCGGGTTAAGTGACGTGCTCGTGGGTTAAGGTACGATCTCGCGGGTTAAGTGACGTGCTCGCGGACCGGCCGCGTCACGATATTCGAGACGCCGTCCCACCATGCGGAACGACCGGCGAGGGTGGGGCAACGGAACCATTCCGGCCCGCCTCATGCGCCTCACGAGGCCCACCGCGCTCCGCTCCCGTGGGGCGCCGCGGCTGGCCGGGAGCGGCTGACCGACTGGGCGCAGAACCAGCGCGGCCAGCCGCAGAGACACCACGACCGGGCCGACCGGAAGCCGGGAGCCGGTGGCCGGGAGCCGGTGGCCGGGAGCCGGGAGCCGGGAGCCGGGAGCAGTCTCAGTCGCTGTCCTCGACGCCCTCGTCCTCGACGTCCACGTAGCGGTCGGGCGCCTTGCCGGCGCTCAGCGTGGCCGCGTAGTCGGGGACCTCGGACTGGAGGGTGCGGTCGGTGCGCCGGTAGCCCGTGGACGAGGGCTTCTTGGGGAACTTCATGGGGGGCCGCTCGACGTGGTGGTAGGGGATGGACTTCAGCAGGTGGTGGATCATATTGATGCGCGCCTTGCGCTTGTCCTCCGACTCCACGACGTGCCAGCGCGCCGAGTCGATGTCGGTGTGCACGAACATCTCGTCCTTGGCGCGCGAGTAGTCCTCCCACCGGGGGATGGACTCCAGGTCCGTGGGCGAGAGCTTCCAGCGCCGCATGGGGTCGGTCTGCCTCGACTTGAACCGCTTGTACTGCTCCTTCTCGGACACGGAGAACCAGTACTTGCGCAGCAGGATGCCGTCGTCGACGAGCATCCGCTCGAAGACCGGGCACTGCTGGAGGAACCGCCGGTGCTCCTCGGGGGTGCAGTAGCCCATGACGTGCTCGACGCCGCCCCGGTTGTACCAGGAGCGGTCGAACAGGCGGATCTCCCCGGCCGCGGGCAGGTGCTCGATGTAGCGCTGGAAGTACCACTGGGTGCTCTCGCGCTCGGTGGGCGCGGGCAGCGCGACCACCCGGGCGATGCGCGGGTTGAGGTACTCGGTGATCCGCTTGATCGCCCCGCCCTTGCCGGCGGCGTCGCGGCCCTCGAAGATCACCACGACCCGGGCGCCGGTCGACTTGACCCACTCCTGCATCTCGACCAACTCGGCCTGCAGCCGCAGTAGCTCCGCCTCGTACAGGGAACGATCCATCTTGGAATGCTTCTTTGCCATACCTGAGTTTTACACAGATCCCGCCCGCGTGCGCGACCTTCGCGCCATCCGCCCGGCCGGGGCCGCGCCCGCTCACTCGCTCACTCGCGCGCCCGCAGCGCCCAGAAGGCGACGGCGGCCGCGGCGGCGACGTTGAGGGAGTCCACTCCCCCGGCCATGGGGATGCGCACGACGGCGTCGGCGGCGGCGATGGTGCGCGCGGCGAGCCCGTCCCCCTCGGTGCCCAGCACGACGGCGACCCGCGAGTCCGGGGCCGTGCAGGCCGGCGAGGCGGCGAAGTCGTCCAGGTCCACCGCGTCCTCGCTCAGGGCCAGGGCCGCCACGGTGAAGCCCGCGCGGCGGAGCTCGCCCGGGTCCGGCCAGGCGTTGATCCGCGTCCAGGGGACCTGGAAGACGGTGCCCATGGACACGCGCACGCTGCGGCGGTAGAGCGGGTCGGCGCACCGGGGCGCAACCAGGACGGCGTCCACCCCCAGGGCCGCGGCGGACCGGAAGGCGGCGCCGACGTTCGTGTGGTCCACCAGGTCCTCCAGCACGGCGATGCGCCTGGCGCCCGCTCCCCCGCGCGCCGAGGCCAGCAGCTCGGCCACGGCCGCGAGCCGGGGCCGGTGCATGGCGGCCAGGGCCCCGCGGTGCAGGTGGAACCCGGTGATGGCGCGCAGGAGGTCCTCCTCGGCCAGGAAGACGGGCACGTCCCCGCCGTCGTCCCTGCCCCCGCAGCCGGCGGCGGCGGCGATGACCGGGCGCATGGACGCGTACCAGCGCCGCGCCATGAGGAAGGACCGGGGGGCGTGGCCCGCCTCGACGGCCCGGGCGATGACCTTGGTCGACTCGGCCATGTACAGGCCGCGCTCGGTCTCCAGGCGCCGCCGCAGGGCGACGTCGGTCAGGCGGGTGTAGTCGGCCAGGCGCTCGTCGGCCGCGTCGTCGAGCTCGATGATCACGACGGGCGCCGGTTGCGCGGATGGCGGGACTTGAGCCCGAGCTCGCCGAGCAGCGGGTCGCGCTCGACGGCGGGCTCCTCGGACACGGGGCCGGCGAACTGGCTCCGGTAGAGCTCGTAGTAGGCGCCCCGGCGGGCGATGAGCTCGTCGTGGCCGCCCTGCTCGACGATGTCGCCGTGCTCCATGACCAGGATGACGTCCGCGTCGCGGATGGTGGACAGGCGGTGGGCGATGACGAAGGACGTGCGGCCCGCGCGCAGTCCGACCATGGCCTGCTGGACCAGCAGCTCGGTGCGGGTGTCCACCGAGCTGGTGGCCTCGTCCAGGACGAGGATCTGGCGGTCGGCGAGGAAGGCGCGGGCGATGGTGATCAGCTGCTTCTCGCCGGCGGACACGCCCGCGCCGGAGTCGTCGATGACCGTGTCGTAGCCCTTGGGCAGGGCGGAGACGATGTGGTCGACGCTGGCGGCCCGGGCGGCGGCCAGGACCTGCTCGTCGGTGGCCCGCGCCGCCCCGAAGGCGATGTTCTCGCGGATCGTCCCCTCGAAGAGCCAGGTGTCCTGGAGCACCATGCCGATCTGCTCGCGCAGCTCGTCGCGGGTCAGCCGGGTGGTGTCGACGCCGTCGAGGCTGATGGTGCCGGCCTGGGGGTCGTAGAAGCGCAGGAGCAGGTTGACCAGGGTGGTCTTGCCCGCGCCCGTCGGGCCGACGATCGCCACCGTCTGGCCGGGTTCGACGACCAGGTTGAGGTCGGTGATGAGGGTGGTGTCCGGGCTGTAGGAGAAGCGGACGTGGTCGAAGACCACGCGGCCGGCCGCCCGCTCGGGCAGGTGCTCGGGCCGGGCGGGCTCGGTCTCCTCGGGGGCGTCCATGATCTCGAAGACGCGCTCGGCGCTGGCCGCCCCCGACTGGAGCAGGTTCGCCATGGAGGCGAGCTGGGTGATGGGCTGGGTGAACTGCTGGGAGTACTGGAGGAAGGCCTGGACGTCGCCCAGGGTCATGGTGCCGCCGGCGACCCTGACGCCGCCGAGCACGGCGATCATGACGAAGTTGAGGTTGGAGACCACGCGCATGGCGGGCTGGATGGCGCCCGAGATCCACTGGGCCCTGTGGGAGCCGTCGTACAGGCGGGCGTTCTCCTTGTCGAAGAGGCGGTTGAACTCCTCCTCGGAGTTGAACAGGACCACCGCCTCGTGGCCGGTGAAGGCCTCCTCGACGATGCCCGACACCTCGCCGGTGGCGTCCCACTGCTCGGCGAAGTGGGGCTGGGCCCGGCGGGCGATGAGGACGGTGACGACGGCGGCCACCGGGATGGCCACCAGCGAGATGAGGGACAGCTGGAGGGAGATGGTGAGCATCATGACGAACACGCCCAGGACCGTCATGAGGGAGTTGAGCGCCTGCGACAGGGTCTGCTGGAGGGTCTGGGTGACGTTGTCGACGTCGTTGGTCACGCGCGAGAGCATGTCGCCGCGCGAGCCGCGGTCGATGTAGGACAGCGGGACGCGGTCGAGCTTGGCCTCGACCTCGGCCCGCAGCCGCCGCCCGGTGCGCTGGACGACGCTGGCCAGGACGCGCCCCTGGATCCACAGCAGGACGGCGGACAGGAGGTACACGCCCAGGGTCTGGAGGAGGACGACCATGAGGGCGCGGCCGTCCAGCCCCCGGCCCACGACGACGTCGTAGGCGGAGACCATGTCCGCGTAGTCGTCCCGGCCGCCGGCGCGCAGCATCCGGGCGAGCCGGTCGCCGGTGGTCCCCTCCGGGACGCCGGCCCGGGCCAGCATGGAGCCCATGACGCCCTCGAACAGGATGTTGGTGGCGCGGGCCAGGATCTTGGGGGCGGCGACGCTCAGGACGACGGCGATGACCGTCAGCGCGACGACCAGGGCGATGCGCCGCATCTCCGGGCGCAGCTCGGAGATCAGTCGCCGCCAGGTGCCGGTGAAGTTCCTGGCCCTCTCGGTGGGCGCGCCGCCGCGCGGCCCGGGTCCTGAGCTCATGCCGCCTCCTGCGCGCTGATCTGGGACAGGACGATCTCGGCGTAGGTCGGGCAGTTCTCCATGAGCTCGCCGTGCGTCCCGATGCCGACGACGCGCCCCTCGTCGAGGACGACGATCTGCTCGGCGCTGCGGATGGAGGCGACGCGCTGGGCGACCACGACGAGCGTGGCGCCGCCGGCGGCCCGCGCGAGCCCGGCGCGCAGGCGCGCGTCGGTGGCGTAGTCCAGCGCGGAGAAGGAGTCGTCGAAGATGTACACGCCCGCCTCGCGCACGAGCGCGCGGGCGATGGCCAGGCGCTGGCGCTGGCCGCCGGAGAAGTTCACGCCGCCCTGGTCGACCTCGTGGTCCAGGCCGTCGTCGAGGTCCTGGACGAAGTCGGCGGCCTGGGCGGCCCGCAGCGCCTCCCACAGCTCGTCGTCGCGGGCGCCGGGCCTGCCGTGCTGGAGCGTGGTGCGGATGGTGCCGGAGAACAGGAAGGCCCTCTGGGGGACGCAGGCCACGTTCTCCCGCAGCTCGCGGGGGTCGACGTCGCGCACGTCCACGCCGTCCACGCTCACCCTCCCCTCGGTGACGTCGAGCAGACGCGGGATGAGGTTGACCAGGGTGGTCTTGCCCGAGCCCGTCGAGCCGATGAAGGCGGTGGTCCGGCCGGGGCGCAGGACGAGGTCGATGTCCTCCAGCACCGGGGCCTCGGCCCCCGGGTAGCGGAAGGTGACGTGCTCGAAGCGGATCTCGCGCCCGCGCCCTCCCCCGGCCGCCCCCGAGGGCTCGGGCAGGCCCAGCGGGCGGGCGGGCGCCTTGATGGCGGGGTCCACCGCCATGACCTCCTGGAAGCGCGCGGCGGCGACCTGGGCGCGCGGCAGGATGGTCACGAGCATGACGGCGATCATGACGGAGAAGAGGATGTGCATCATGTAGTTGAGGAAGGCCGTCAGGTCGCCGATGGCCATGTCCCCGCCGTCGATGCGCCGCCCGCCGAACCAGTACACGCCGATGCCGGCCAGGTTCATGATGACGGTCACCGAGGGCATGAGCACGGCGAAGAGGCGGCCGATCGACAGCGACGTGGCCGTCAGCTCGTCGTTGGCCGCCTCGAACACGCCCCGGCGCTGCCCCTGGCGCACGAAGGCGCGGATGACGCGCACGCCCTGGATCTGCTCGCGCATGACGAGGCCGACGCGGTCGACCCGCTCCTGCATGACCCTGAAGTGGGGCAGGAGGCGGCCCAGGAGGACGCCGACGACGATGAGCAGGAGCGGGATGAGGACCAGGATGAGGCCGGACAGGGGCACGTCCACGCGCAGCGCCATGAAGGTCCCGCCCATGAGCATGATGGGGGCCATGAGCATCATGGCGCAGACCATGAAGACGACCATCTGGATCTGCTGGATGTCGTTGGTCGAGCGGATGACGAGGGAGGGGGCCCCGAACCGGGAGACCTCCTCGGGGTTGAAGCGCTGGACGTGGGTGAAGATGTCCCGGCGCATGCGCCGGCCCAGGCCCATCGCGGCCCTGGCGCTCAGGCGGGTCCCGATGATCGCGACCGCGCCCTGCACGGCGGTGATGGCGAGCATGAGGCCGCCCAGGCTCCAGATCCTGCCGGTGTCGCCGGCGACGACGCCGTCGTTGATGATGTCCGCGTTGAGGGTGGGCAGCGACAGGACCGCGATGGTCTCCACGATCTTGAGCACGAGGACCGCCAGCAGCGAGCCCCGGTAGGGGCCCAGGTAGTGACGCAGGGTCGTGAACAGCACAGCGGGGAGACTATGACCGCCGGGGCGGCCTTGTCACGGCCCGCCCGCCGTGCGCGAACTTCGGGACGCGTCTCACTTCCGGGAGGCGTCCGGGGCCGCTCGCTCAGCCGCGGCGGAAGGGCGGCACCGAGGGCGGGATGCCGCCCTCGTCCGACCGGTAGCCGTAGCGGCCGTAGGTGCTCGTGGTGGGCAGCGACGTCGTATCGGTCGACGAGTCGGCCGGGGAGGCGGCCGGGGCGCGGTGGTCCGCGCGGCGGTCGGGGGCGGCCCGGTGATCCGCGCGGCGGTCGGAGGCGGCCCGGTGGTCGGAGGAGGGCCGGTCGTCGGAGGCCTCCTGGGAGGCGGACTCGACCTCGCCGCGGGCCTGGGCCAGGGCCTCCTCGGGGTTCTGGAGGTTGGTGGCCGCCAGGTCGGAGGCGATGTCGAGGCCGGACTTCATGCCCGACAGGTCGACCCGGACGTCGTCCGAGCCGGAGCCGAAGGGGTTCGAGCCGGGCGACGGGGGCTTGCCGCCCAGCGCGCCGGCGATCCCGTCCAGGGCCGCGGTGAACTCGGTGGGCACGATCCACATCTTCGAGCTGGTGCCGTTGGCGATCTTGGGCAGGGTCTGCAGGTACTGGTAGGCCAGCAGCTTGGGGTCGGCGTTGCCGCGGTGAATGGCGTCGAAGACCTGGAGGATCGCGCGCGACTCGCCCTGGGCCTTGAGGATGGCGGACTGGGCCTGGCCCTCGGCCCGCAGGATCGCCGACTGCTTGTCGCCCTCGGCGGTGAGGATCTGGGACTGCTTGACGCCCTCGGCGGTGAGGATGGCGGCGCGGCGGTCGCGCTCGGCGCGCATCTGCTGCTCCATGGCGCCCTGGATGGAGGCGGGCGGGTCGATGGACTTCAGCTCCACATTGGCCACGCGGATGCCCCAGCGGCCGGTGGCCTGGTCCAGGACGCCGCGCAGCTGGGCGTTGATCTGGTCGCGGCTGGTCAGGGTCTGCTCCAGCTCCATGGCGCCGATGACATTGCGCAGCGTGGTGACGGTCAGCTGCTCGATGGCCTGGAGGTAGTTGGAGATCTCGTAGGTCGCCCGCTTGGGGTCGGTGACCTGGTAGTAGATGACCGAGTCGATGTTCACCTGGACGTTGTCGGAGGTGATGACGGGCTGCGGGGGGAAGGAGACGACCTGCTCGCGCAGGTCGACCGTGGTGCGCACGCGGTCGATGAAGGGCATCAGCAGGTGCAGGCCGGCGAAGTACTCGGCCTGGAACTTGCCCAGCCGCTCGACGATGATCGCGTAGGACTGCGGCACGATCCGCACGGCCCGGAGCATCGCCACGACGACGAACAGGACGACGAGACCGATGACGACGAGGAGTATCGTCTCGACATTGGGCATGGGGCTGCCTCTCCTTGAATTTGAGTGTGCTTGCGGTTCACAGGGGGGCGACGACGGCGATGGCGCCGTCGATGGCGGTCACCCGCACATCCGCCCCCGGCTCGATGCGCGTGGGGCCGGGCAGTGCGGACGCGGCATAGCCCCTGTGGGCGGGCGGGGCGGCGGGGCGCGCCTCGTCGACGAGCCGGGCGCTCCACTCCTCCCCGCCCAGGCGCACGCGCCCGCCCCGCCCGTCGATCACCGTCAGGGCGGTGGCCTCGCGGCCGATGAGGGCCGAGGCGTTGGTGCGCATATCGGGCGTCGTCGACAGCAGCTGCCACTTCGCCCAGGGGCGCACCGCCGCCAGCAGCAGCGTGGACACCACGGCGAAGACGATGGCCTGCGCCAGGAAGGACGCGCCCAGGGCGGCGGCGATCGCGCCGCCCACGGCCCCCCCGGCGAACATGAGGAAGGTCAGGTCCACGGTGAGGGTCTCGATCACGCCCAGGACGAGAGCCGCCCCGATCCACCACAGCCATGCCATGAGAGCCTCCTTCCGCTCGCGGGCCCGGACGGCGTCCGGACGGGTACGAGCCTACCGCCTGCCGCGCGCCACGTGCGCGCCCTTGAAGACCGGGCCCCGGCCCCGGGCGGTGTAGCGGCCCCTGTCCGCGCCGACCTCCAGGGGCAGGCCGAAGGTATCGGACATGACCTCGTCGGTGAGGACCCCGCCCAGGGGACCGGTCCCCCTCACCATCCCCTCGCGCAGCGCCAGGGCGTGGGTGAACCCCACCGGGATCTCCTCCAGGTGGTGGGTGACCAGCAGCATCGAGGGCGCGCCGGGGGCGGCGATGATCTCGCTCAGGGCCGCCAGGAGCAGCTCGCGGCCGGCCACGTCCAGGCCCGCGGCGGGCTCGTCGAGGACGAGCAGCTCGGGGTCGGGCATGAGGGCGCGGGCGATCTCCACGCGCTTGCGCTCGCCCGACGACAGCGACCCCCAGGGCCGCCGGGCCAGGGGCGCGGCGCCCAGGGCGTCCAGCAGCGCGCGGGCGCGCTCGACGTCGAGGTCCTCGTACTCCTCGCGCCACACCCCGACCTTGCCGTAGGAGGCGGACAGGACCACGGACAGCACGCTCTCCCCGCCCATGACGGTGCGCGCCAGCGCCGAGGAGCACAGGCCGATGCGCGGGTGCAGCTCGGAGATGTCGACGCGCCCCAGGCGCTCGCCCAGGACCTCGACGGTGCCCGCGGAGGGGAACAGGCGGGCGGCGGCGATGCGCGCGATGGTGGTCTTGCCCGCGCCGTTGGGCCCCAGCAGGACCCAGTACTGCCCCTCGTCGACGCTCCAGGTGACATGGGTCAGGATCCGGGTGGTCCCGCGGTGGAGCGAGACGTCATCGAGGCGGAGCACGCTGGTCATGGCGCTACCATAGCGCGCCGACGTGACCCGAATCGCACCCGCGCGCGGGGGGCGGGGCCCGCCGGGTTAGGGTTCCGGCGTGGACCCTTCGCGCCCCGCCGTGAGCATCCTCCTGGCCCTGTGGGCGCCCCTGCCCTCCTCCCACGGCCTGGCCGTCGTCCAGGGGCCCGACGCCGTCCACGAGGTGCTCGACGACGCCGGGGCCGGCCCGCCGGACCTGGGGGCGTGGCTGTCCGCGGCCCGGCCCCTGGCCCGCTGCGCCGCGGTCCTGCCCGGCCCGGAGCTGGCCCTGCCCGCCGCGGCCGGGGTGCGCGAGGCGGGCCAGGGGGTCCTCGTCGAGTGCGGCGCGACGGCGGCCATGGCGGGGCGGCGCCTCCTGCTGGCCCCCGAGCCGGCGGGGGCGGGGGTGCGCTGGCGCGTCGAGGAGCTCGCCGTCGCGCCGGAGCCCTTCGACCCCGTCCAGGCGCGCCGTGACGTCCACGCCGCGACCGAGCGCGCCATCGGGGCGCTGACCGAGCTGGACCTGGCCCGCGAGCGCCCCGAACTGGCCGATGCCCTCACCGACCTGGTCGCGGCGGTGCTCGACCCGCGGCTCGTGCCGCCGTCGATGCCGCCGCGGCGGCGCGATCTGCTGGAGCGCTCGCTGCGGCTGGGGGCGATCTGCGAGCTGGCGCTGGCCGACGACGGCGCCGCGGTCACGGCCGGTCAGGCGGCCCAGCGCCGTCGGGCCCTGGAGCCCCTGGCGGGCGCGGCGAGGCGCGGGGTGTGCGCCGCCACGCAGACCTGGGCCCGCTGAGGGGCCGGGTCGGTCCCGGCCAGTGCGGCGGTCCCGGCGGCGCGGCCGGCCGGAGGGCCCGGCGCGGTCGGATCGGAGTGCGCGGCCCGCACCGCGCCGAGCGGCGCGACGGCGCCGTCACCGGGAGGGTGGCGGCGCCGTCGGCGCTGCGGGCGGTGCGAGCGCGTCAGTCCCGCGGGTTGGCCAGGGCCCACTCGTAGACCTTCATGGTCCGCTCGGCGATGGCGGTCCAGGCGAAGTGGTCCTCCACCCGCTTGCGGGCGGCGATGCCCATCTTCTTGGCCGTGTCGGCGTCCATGACCAGGCGGGTCAGGCGCTCGGCGAGGTCGGCGACGAAGCGGTCGGGGTCGATCGGCGTGCCGGTGCCGTCCTGCAGCTGCTCGATGGGCACCAGCAGGCCGGTCTCGCCGTCGACGATGACGTCGGGGATGCCGCCGGTGGCCGAGCCGACCACCGGCAGGCTCATGGCCATGGCCTCCAGGTTGACGATGCCCAGGGGCTCGTAGACCGACGGGCACACGAAGACGTCGGAGGCTCCCAGGACGGCCTGGAGCTCGCGGCGCGGGAGCATCTCCTCGATGAGGATGACGCCGGTGCGCTTGGCCTGGAGGCCGGACACGAGGCCGTCGACCTCGGCCTTGATCTCGGCGGTGTCGGGGGCGCCGGCGCACAGGATGACCTGGACCTCGGCGGGCAGGTGCTCGACGGCCCGCAGCAGGTGGGGCAGGCCCTTCTGGCGGGTGATGCGCCCGACGAAGACCACCGTGGGCCGGGAGGTGTCGATGCCGTAGCGCTTCAGGACCTCGGCGCTGTCGGCCTCCCAGTCGGCGTCGGTCGGGCGGGCCCAGGCGTCCAGGTCGATGCCGTTGTGGACGACCTTGACCCGTTCGGGGTCGACCTGGGGGTAGGCGCGCAGGATGTCCTTGCGCATGCCGTGGGAGACGGCGATGACGGCGGTGGCGCCCTCGTAGGCCTGGCGCTCCGCCCAGGAGGACAGGGCGTAGCCGCCGCCGAGCTGCTCGGCCTTCCACGGGCGCATGGGCTCCAGGGAGTGGGCGGACAGGATGTGGGGGATGCCGTAGAGCATGCCGGACAGGTGCCCGGCCAGGTTGGCGTACCAGGTGTGGGAGTGGACGATGTCGGCGCCCTCGACGCCGGGGACCATCTCCAGGTCCACCCCGAAGGTCTTCAGGGCGGCGTTGGCGCCCTCGAGCTCGGCGACCTCCGGGTAGCCGGTCACGCCCGGGTCGGCGCCCTCGGTGCCGGGTTCGCGCGGTCCGCCGAAGGCGTGCACGCGCACGTCGGCCAGGGGCCGAAGCACCTTGGCCAGTTCGTTGACGTGGACTCCGGCCCCGCCGTAGATGAAGGGCGGGTACTCCTTGGTCAGCAGGTCGACTCTCATGGGTTGCGTCTCCTCGCTCGCGCCCCTGCGCGCGTTGAATGCTGTTGGTATCGGGCGGCTGGTCCGATGGGCGGCTCGGGGCGTGAGCCGCCACACGTCCGACGGTATCGGTTTTGCGGCGGCGGCGGGGCGATTTTCGCCCTCCGCTGGCCGGATCGGGCCGGATCGGCCGCTGCGCCCGGACCCGCGGGGGGCGGACGGCGACCCCCGACCAGCCCTGCCGGGCCCTCGTCGCTCCGCCCCGGCCCCGCGGGGGCGGACGGGGCCGGGCTCGGGGCGGGGCCGGGGCGGACACGCCGCGAACACCCGCGCGAATCGCCCCCCGAGGTGGCTCGGGTCACGTATGGTGGCCCCATGGCTTCTCCCCGTGTTCTCGCAATCATTCTCGCCGGCGGTGAGGGCAAGCGCCTCATGCCCCTGACCGTCGACCGGGCCAAGCCCGCGGTGCCCTTCGGCGGCATCTACCGGCTCATCGATTTCTCGCTGTCCAACATGATCAACTCGGGCTTCCTCAAAGTGGTCGTCCTCACCCAGTACAAGTCCCACTCGCTGGACCGCCACATCTCCAAGACGTGGCGGATGTCGGACATGCTGGGCAACTACATCGCGCCCGTGCCCGCCCAGCAGCGCGTGGGCAAGCACTGGTTCCTGGGGAGCGCGGACGCGATCTACCAGTCCCTCAACCTGCTCGACGACGAGCGGCCCGACTACGTGGTCATCACCGGCGCGGACAACATCTACCGCATGGACTTCTCCCAGATGCTCGACCACCACATCGCCTCGGGCCTGCCGCTGACCGTGGCCGGCATCCGCCAGCCCAAGTCGCTGGCGGACCAGTTCGGCGTCATCGAGACCGACCCTGACGACCGCGGCCACATCAAGGCCTTCGTCGAGAAGCCCAAGGACACCCCCGGGCTGCCCGACTCCCCCGACGAGGTCCTGGCCTCCATGGGCAACTACATCATGAACGCCGACGCCCTGACCCAGGCGGTCACCGTCGACGCCGACGACGAGTCCTCCAAGCACGACATGGGCGGCAACATCGTACCCTGGTTCGTGAACCAGGGCGCCGCCGGCGTCTACGACTTCAAGGACAACGACGTGCCCGGCGCCACCGAGCGCGACCGCGACTACTGGCGCGACGTCGGCACGGTCGACGCCTTCTACGAGGCCCACCAGGATCTGATCTCGGTCTCCCCGGTGTTCAACCTCTACAACGCGCACTGGCCCCTGTTCGCCGGCTACATGAACTCCATGCCCCCGGCCAAGTTCGTCTACGGGCACCACGAGCGCCTGGGCCACGCCGTCGACTCGATCGTGTCCCCCGGCGTCATCGTGTCGGGCGGGGAGGTCATCTCCTCGGTGCTCTCCCCCGAGGTGAGGGTCAACTCCTGGTCCTCGGTGCGCGAGTCCGTCCTCATGGACGGAGTGATCGTGGGTCGCAACACGGTGGTCAACCGGGCCATCCTCGACAAGTACGTCGTCGTCGAGGAGGGCGCCATGGTCGGCATCGACCCCGAGCACGACCGCGAGCGCGGCTTCACCGTCACCGAGTCGGGCATCACCGTGGTCGCCAAGGGGCAGAAGGTCGCGCGCTGACCGGCCCGCTCCCCTCCGCGAGCGCCCCGGGGCCCGTCGCCCCGGGGCGCTCCGGCGCGTGCGGCCCCGCCGGCGCCGCGCGCGGCCGCGCGCCCCGGGCGCCGCGGCGTGCGGCCCGCTAGCATCGGGCTATGAGCGCAACGACTCCCCCGCCGCGCGTGAGCGGCCGGAGGGCCGCCGGGGCCCTGGCGCGGCTGGGCCCCGGGCTGCTGGTCATGGACGCCGACTCCACGCTCATCGAGCAGGAGGTCATCGAGCTCATCGCCGAGCGCGCCGGCACGCGCGAGCGGGTGGCCGCCGTCACCGCCCGGGCGATGCGCGGCGAGCTCGACTTCGCCGACTCGCTGCGCGAGCGGGTCGCCACCCTGCGGGGGGTGCCGGAGTCGGTCTTCGCTCAGGTGCTGGACGAGGTGCGCCCCACCCCCGGCGCCGTCGAGCTCATCGGGGCGCTGCACGCCCGCGGCTGCCGCGTGGGGGTGGTCTCCGGCGGCTTCGAGGAGGTCGTGGTGCCCTTGGCGCGGCGCCTGGGCCTGGATCACGTGGCCGCCAACCGCCTGGAGGTGGAGGGGGGCGTGCTCACCGGCCGGGTGCGGGGGCGGATCGTGGACGGCCAGGAGAAGGTGCGCCGCCTGCGCCAGTGGGCGCGCTCCGACGGCGTGCCGCTGGAGCGGACCGTGGTGGTGGGCGACGGCGCCAACGACCTGGGGATGATCGCCGCGGCGGGCCTGGGCGTGGCCTTCTGCGCCAAGCCCGCCGTCGTGGCGGCCGCGCCGGCGGCCATTCACGTGCGGGACCTGCGGGCCGTGCTCGAGCTGCTCGGGGATGCGCCCGCCGGGGATCGGCCCGGCTGAGGTCCGGCCGCCCCCGGAGCGGGCCGGTGCGCACCGGTCTTGCCGGGCCGGCCCGGCCGTTTCGCCCTGACCGCCATCGCCGCCCGCCGCGCACCGGCCCGGCCCGGCGCGGGTTCAGCGCGGAATGCTGAGCATGTCGCCCAGGTGCGCCGCGCCGGGTCCGAGCCCGTTCCAGGGCCCGGGCACGTCGAGGACGAGGGCGGTCGCCGTGGGCACGCCGACGGAGACCTGGCTGGCGAGGTCGTCGTCGGCGTCGTGCAGGACGTGGGCCATGATGGAGATGGTGGGCTCGTGCCCGACGAGGATCACCGTGCCGGCGGCCTCGGGCAGCCCGGTCAGCAGCCGCAGTATCCGCAGGGCGCCGTTGTGGTAGATCTCGGGCTCGATGCGGACCTCCCCCGGGTTCAGGCGCTGCTGCATGGGGTCGGCGGTCTGGCGGGCGCGGGCGGCGGGCGAGACCAGGAGCAGGTCGACGGCGTCGAGGCGCCCGCTCAGCCTGCGGGCCAGGGCGTCGGCCATCTCCCGGCCCTTGGGGGTCAGCGGGCGCTCGATGTCCGTGGGGGCGTCGTGGGACGCCTTGGAGTGGCGCACGAGGACGAGGGTCCGTTGGAGGACGGAGGCGTGGGTCGTCACGCGGCAACCCTACGTCACCGCCCTTCTCTCCCCCGCCGCGGGGCGGGGCGGCCGCCGGGCGGGTCCGGCCGAAGGCCCGCCGTCTTCCCCCGTCCCTGCCGCGGAGCGCTCCCGGCCCGGCGCGGGCCGATGGCGCTTCCGGCCCGGCGCGGTGCGCACCCGGCCGGGACCGGAGGCGGTGTGCCATCATGTGCCGGTGACCAGGTCCTCAGCGTCCTCAGCCGCGCCCGGGGGCGGCGCTCCCGGCGCGGGCGGGCCCTGTCCGGGAGGCTCCGCCGGCGCGGGCGGGCTCGTGACGGGGGTGGCGCCGCTGCGCATCGGCCCGATCGAGGTGGGCACCCCCGTGGAGCTCGCCCCCATGGCCGGGGTCACCAACGCCTCGTTCCGCCGGTTGTGCCGCCGCTACGGCGAGTCGGCGCTGCCCGGCCCCGCGCCGGCCGCCGACGGGCCGATCACGACCCCGGACGGCGCCCTGGCGGCTCCGGCGGGGCTGTACGTGACCGAGATGGTCACCACCCGCGCCCTGGTCGAGGGCAATGCCAGGACCCTGGCCATGGTGCGCCCCGACCCGGGCGAGAGGGTGCGCTCCGTCCAGCTCTACGGCGTCGACCCCCTCATCGCCGGCAGGGCGGTGCGCATCCTGGTCGAGCGGGACCTGGCCGACCACATCGACCTCAACTTCGGCTGCCCGGCGCCCAAGGTGACCCGCAGGGGCGGCGGGGCGGCGCTGCCCTGGAAGCGGGACCTGCTGGCGGCGATCCTGCGCGAGACGGTGCGGTCGGCCGAGGCGGCGGGGCGCGCCGCCCGCAGGGAGCGCCGGGTGCCGGTGACGGTCAAGATGCGCGTGGGCATCGACGACGAGCACGAGACCTACCTCGATGCGGCCCGCGCCGCCGCCGACGCCGGGATCGCCGCCGTCGCCCTGCACGCGCGCACCGCCCGGCAGCACTACTCCGGGGCGGCCCGCTGGGAGCTCATCGCCCGCCTCAAGGAGGCCGTCCGCATCCCGGTGCTGGGCAACGGGGACGTCTGGAGCGGCGACGACGCCCTGGAGATGATGCGCTCCACCGGCTGCGACGGCGTCGTCGTGGGGCGGGGGTGCCAGGGGCGCCCGTGGCTCTTCGCCGACATCGTGGCGGCCCTGCACGGCTCGCCCGCGCGCACCCGCCCCGACCTCGACGCCGTCATCGCGGTCATCCGCGAGCACGGGCGGCTGCTGGCCGCCGAGATGGGGCAGGACCGCGGGGTGCGCGACCTGCGCAAGCACATCGGCTGGTACCTCAAGGGCTACCCGGTGGGCGGGCCCGCCCGCGCCGCCCTGGCGCGGGTGTCCTCCCTGGCCGGGCTCGACGCCGAGCTGGCCGCCATGCGCGAGCGCCTGCCCGAGTCCGTCCCCTACCCCGGCGGGGCGGTCGAGGGCCCGCGCGGGCGGGCCGGCGCCCCCAGGCGCCCGCACCTGCCCGAGGGCTGGCTCGACTCCCCCCATTTGACGCAGGCGCAGAGGGCGGCGCTGCTGGCCGCCGAGTCCGACGTCTCGGGGGGCTGAGGCCGACGACGTCGCCGCCGGCATCCGGCCTCCGCCCGACGAGCCCGGGGCGGGCCCTCGAGATCGCCGGGTAACCGCCGAGATCGTCGGGTAACCCGCGAGCACGTCACTTGACCCGCGAGCACGTACCTCTAGCAGACGTTCTCGCGGGTCAAGTGACGATCTCGTGAGTCGACCGGCGATCTCGCGGACCCGGCCGGCGTCTGCTACGCCCCCTTCGCTCTACTACGCTTCTTCACCCTCCACTGTACGAGAAAAGGGGGCGCAGCAGAGGGCGAAGAGGCGTAGTAGAGGAGTGGAGGGACGTGGCAGACCGATCGCGCCGACAGCAGAGGAGATCGCCCTGCGCTACGACCGGCCGCGCGGGGAGTCGGCGGGGGCGGTGGAGGCGACGGGGGCGGTGCGGCACAGCAGGGCCGCGATCGCGGTGGTCGCGGGGATGGCCAGGACCAGGCCGATCGAGGAGACCAGGGTGCGCACGATCTCCTCGGCGATCTCGCCGCTGAGCAGCGTGTCCACCACCGCCCGGTCGATGAGCGAGGCCGACAGGATCAGCGGCAGGGCCGTGCCCGCGTAGGCGAAGGCGAGGGTGTAGACGGTCGAGGCGATGTGGTCGCGCCCGATCCTCATGCCCCCGGTGAACAGCCGCGTCCATCCCAGCGCGGGGTTGGCGGCGTGCAGCTCCCACACGGCCGAGGCCTGGGTGATGGTCACGTCGTTGAGCACGCCCAGGCCCGCGATGACCATGCCGCAGGTCAGCAGCGCCCGCAGGCTCAGACCCGGCACGAGGGAGGACAGGGCCAGCACGTCGTCGCCCACGGCCCCGGTCAGGTTCGCCGCCCCCACGCCCCACAGGGACCCCGCCACGGTGATGACCACGCCCGCCACCGTGCCCAGCAGCGCCGTCGTCGTGCGCACGCTGACCCCGTGGGCGACGTAGACGGCCAGCAGCATCATCGCCATGGAGCCCACGAGGGTGACCCACATCGGCGACGCCAGCTCGAGCAGGGCCGGGATCATGAAGAACACCAGGACGGCGGTGGCCAGGACCAGGCCGAGGACGCTCAGCGCCCCCCTCCTGCCGGCCACGGCCACGACGAGGACCAGGTAGACGACGGCCAGGGCCGCCACCGGCGCCCGCCGGACGTAGTCGACGAACACGTAGGGGGTGCCCCCGGCCAGCGCCTGCGGGGTGTACATGACGCGCAACCGGTCGCCGACGTCGGCCGGGGGGCGCGACTCGGCGGGGATGTGCACGGGCAGGGTCAGGCCCCGGCCCTTGCCGGAGGTGATGCGGGCGCACACGGCGTCGGTCAGGAGCGAGCCGTCGGACAGGGCGCCCAGGCTCGCCGCCGCCTGCTTGCAGTCGTCCACGTCCAGGCTGGTGATCTCGGCGGTCTCCAGGGTCGCCCCCTCGGCGGCGAAGGGCCGGGAGCCCACGAGCGAGCTCTCGCCCGGCCACAGCACCACCAGCCCCGCGAGCGTGGCGATGATCAGGGGCACGACGATGGCGGCCAGGACCAGGCGCGCCCGGCGGGCCTCGGCGGCGCTCAGCTCCAGCGGACCGGAGTGTGAGTGGGAGTGGGAGTGTGAGTGCCCGCGGGGGCGGGACTCGGGCGACTGGGCGGGGGGATCGGTGCTGGCCACGGGTCCATCATGCCCGACGGCGCCCCGGCCCCCGACGCGGGCGGGGCGCCGCGCCCGGGGGACGGCGCCGGCCGACCGCGCTCAGCAGCCGGCCAGGCGCTCGGCGAGGTAGGGCACGACGTCGTCCAGTCCGATGCGCTCCTGGGCCATGGTGTCGCGCTCGCGGACCGTGACCCGCCCGTCGGACGGGGAGTCGAAGTCGTAGGTGATGCACCAGGGTGTGCCCACCTCGTCCTGGCGGCGGTAGCGGCGGCCCACCGCGCCGGCGTCGTCGTACTCGACGTTCCACAGGCGGCGCAGGCGGGCGGCCAGCTCCCGGGCCGGGCCGGTGAGCTCCTCCTTGCGGCTCAGCGGCAGGACCGCGGCCTTGACCGGCGCCAGGCGCGGGTCGAGCCTGAGGACGATGCGCGTGTCGACCCCGCCCTTGGTGTTGGGGGCCTCGTCCTCGGTGTAGGCCTCGACGAGGAAGGCCATGAGCGAGCGGGTCAGGCCCGCGCTGGGCTCGATGACGTAGGGCACCCAGCGCTCGTTCCTGGCCTGGTCGAAGTAGGACAGGTCCTTGCCGGAGTGCTCGGCGTGGGTGGTCAGGTCGAAGTCGGTGCGGTTGGCGATGCCCTCGAGCTCGCCCCACTGCGAACCGGCGAAGCCGAAGCGGTACTCCAGGTCCACGGTGCGCTTGGAGTAGTGGGAGAGCTTCTCGGCGGGGTGCTCGTACTCGCGCAGGTTGTCCTCGCTGATGCCCAGGTCCGTGTACCAGGCCCGGCGGTAGTCGATCCAGTACTGGTGCCACTGCTCGTCGGTGCCCGGCTCGCAGAAGAACTCCAGCTCCATCTGCTCGAACTCGCGGGTGCGGAAGATGAAGTTGCCCGGCGTGATCTCGTTGCGGAAGGACTTGCCGACCTGGCCGATGCCGAAGGGCGGCCGCTTGCGGGCCGCGCTCATGACGGCCGCGAAGTCGATGAAGATGCCCTGGGCGGTCTCGGGGCGCAGGTAATGCAGCCCGGCCTCGTCGTCGACCGGGCCCAGGTAGGTCTTGAGCAGGCCGGAGAAGGCCCGCGGCTCGGTGAACCGGCCGCGGGTGCCGCAAGTGGGGCACACGAGCTGCTCCAGGCCGACCGAGTCGGGGTCCTCGATGCCGTGCTTGGCGGCGTGGGCCTCCTGGAGCTCGTCCTGACGCAGGCGCCTGTGGCAGGACTGGCACTCGATGAGCGGGTCGGTGAAGGCGCTCACGTGCCCGGAGGCGACCCACACCTCGCGCGGGAGGATGATGGAGGAGTCCAGGCCGACGACGTCGTCGCGCGAGCGGACCATGTACTGCCACCACTGGCGCTTGATGTTCTCCTTGAGCTCGACGCCCAGCGGCCCGTAGTCCCAGGCGGAGCGGGTGCCGCCGTAGATCTCCCCGCAGGGGAAGACGAAGCCGCGCCGCTTGGCGAGGTTGATGACGCGATCGAGCGTGGAGGGGGTCTGTGCCACCGGATTCTCCTGATATCGTCGTTGTCCGCACCTGGTCGGTGGGAACGAGTGGCGTCAGTCTACGGGCGCGCGGCGACCCGGTCCGCGCGCCCGCCCGAGCGTGACGCAGGCGTCACCCGGCCGGTTTGACGCGACCGCCACCGGCATTGAGAATGATTCCCATGAACATGCTGGTCACCCGCGCGCGCCGCCACCTGGCCGCCGTCGCCGTCCTCGCACTCGCCGGATCCCTGGCCTCCTGCGCCGCCCTGTCCCCCGGATCGGACTCCACCGCGGCCGCCTCCGGGGCGGCCCCGACGGCGGCCCCCTCCGGCGCCCTGACGGTGTCCACGTCCTTCTACCCCATCCAGTACCTGGCCCAGGCCATCGGCGGCGAGCACGTCGCGGTCACCAGCGTCACCCCCACCAACGTCGAGCCCCACGACTTCGAGCTGTCCCCCAAGGACGTCACCGCCCTGTCCGCCTCCTCCCTGGTCCTGTACGTCTCCGGCTTCCAGCCCTCCCTCGACGACGCCCTCGCCCAGGTCTCCGGCCCCACGGTCGTGGACCTGGCCGGGAGCGTCGACCTGGTCCACCACGACGGCGTGGAGGAGGAGCACGAGGAGGGCGCCACCGAGGCCGCCACCGAGGCCGCCACCGGGGCCGCCCACGACCACGGCGCCGCCGCGGCCCTCGACCCGCACTTCTGGCTCGACCCGGTGCGCATGCAGGCGGCCGCCAAGGCGGTCGAGGCCGCCCTGGCCCAGGCCGACCCGGCCCACGCCGACGACTACGCCGCCAACCTGGACACCCTCAACGCGACCCTCACCGATTTGAACACCAGCTACTCCACCGGCCTGGGCCACTGCGAGCGCACCACCTTCGTCACCTCGCACGCCGCCTTCGGCTACCTCGCCGACCGCTACAGCCTGACCCAGGCCTCGATCTCCGGCGTCGACCCCGAGTCCGAGCCGAGCCCAGCCGAACTCGCCGAGGTCAAGAAGGTCGTCGAGTCCACCGGCACCACCACCATCTTCACCGAGGAACTCGTCTCCCCCGAGACCGCCCAGGCCGTCGCCGCCGAGACCGGGGCCCAGACCCGCGTGCTCAGCCCCATCGAGTCCGCCCCCGAGAGCGGCGACTACGCCGGCGTCATGAGGACCAACCTCGAAGAGCTGCGCACCGCGCTGAGCTGCCAGTGACGGGGCCCGCGAGCGCCCCGACCGGGCCCGACCGGGAAGACGCCATGACCCCCGCCCGCCCGCCCGCGGACACCGACGCGCCCGCCGTCGAGGTCCAGGACCTGTCCGTCGTCCTGGGCTCGAGCCTCATCCTGTCGGGCATCGACCTGCGCATCGAGCCGGGCGAGTCGGTCGCCCTCCTGGGCGCCAACGGCTCGGGCAAGTCCACGCTCGTGCGCACCGTCCTGGGCCTGCTGCCCATCCGCACGGGGACCGTGCGCCTCTTCGGACACAACGTCGCCCGCCGCTCCGCCGTGCCCTGGCGGCGCGTGGGCTACGTGCCCCAGCGCGTGGGGGCGGCGGCGGGCGTGCCCGCCACCGCCCTGGAGGTGGTCCGCTCCGGGCTGCTCGACCCCCGCCGCCCCCTGGCGGACCGGGGGCGGCGCGCGCGCGAGCGGGCCCTGAAGGCTCTGGAGGCCGTGGGCCTGGCCGAGCGCGCCGACGACCACGTCCAGGTCTTCTCCGGCGGCCAGTCCCAACGGGTCCTCATCGCCCGCGCCCTCGTGCGCTCCCCCGAGCTGCTCATCCTCGACGAGCCCCTGGCCGGCATCGACCGCGACTCGCGCCGGGCCCTGGCCCGCATCCTGGAGTCGCTGCGCTCGCAGGGGATCACGCTGCTGACGATCCTGCACGAGATGGGCGAACTGGCCGACGTCGTCGAGCGCGCCGTCGTCCTGAGCGAGGGGCGCCTGAGCTGGGACGGGCCGGCGGCGGACCTGGCCCCCGCCCGCCACGACCACGCCCGCCACGACGAGATCGGCCACGACGCGGCGGGCGACTGCGAGCACTCCCACCCCCACGGCGACACGGCCCCCGCCGTCCACCACGCCCCCGCCCTGGCCTCGGGCGGGGCGCCGCTGCCCCGCCGGACCGCGCCGTGACAGGAGCGCCATGATCCAGATCCTCGCCGATATCGGCTCCATGCTCGACAGCCCGCTCATGCAGCGGGCCGTCATCATCGCCGTCCTGGTGGGCCTGTCGGCGCCCGTCATCGGCACCTACCTGGTCCAGCGGGGCCTGGCGCTGCTGGGCGACGGCATCGGGCACATCGCCCTGACGGGGGTGGCCCTGGGCTGGCTGGCCGGGGCGGCCGCGGGCGCCGTCCCCGCCGACGCCTGGGCCGTGCCCGGGGCGATCGCCGCCTCGGTAGCGGGCGCCGTCCTCATCGAGGTGATCCGGGCCCGCGGGCGCACCCGCGGCGACGTCGCCCTGGCGATCCTCTTCTACGGCGGCATCGCCGGCGGCGTCATCCTCATCAAATTCGCCGGCGGCACGACGACGAACCTGACCAGCTACCTGTTCGGGTCCATCGCCACCGTCTCGGTGCGCGACGCCTGGTTCACCATCGTCCTGGCCGCCGTGATCCTGCTCATCGGCCTGGGGCTGCGCGGCCCGCTGTTCGCCCTGTGCCACGACGAGGAGTTCGCCCGCTCCATGGGCCTGCCCACCGGGGCGCTCAACGTCCTGGTCGCCGTCGTGGCCGCCCTGACGGTGTCGGTGTCGATGCGCGTGGTGGGGGCGCTGCTGGTCTCGGCCGTCATGATCGTCCCGGTGGCCATCGCCCAGCTCGTCTCCTACTCCTTCGCGCGCACCATGCGCCTGGCCATGGGCATCGGGGTCGCGGCCTGCGTGAGCGGGCTGACGATCACCTACTTCGTGGCGGCCTCCCCCGGCGCCATGATCGTGGTCCTGCTCGTGGGCCTGTACGCCCTCGTCGCCCTGGTCGGCGGCGCCGTCCGCCTGGCGGGGGCGGGGCTGCGCCGGCGCGCCCGCGCCGGTCGCGCCGCCGGCGAGCGCGCCGGACACGGGCGCGCCGCCCCGTCCGCCCGCCCCTCGTCCGCCCGGGAGTCCTGAAGCCATGCCCCTGCCCCGCTCCACCGCAGGATCCACCTCGCCGCGCCCGCGGGCGACCTGGCAGAGGGCCGCCGTCCACGACATCCTGGAGCGTACGGACGGCTTCCGCTCCGCCCAGCAGATCCACTCCGCCCTGGAGGCGGAGGGCACGAGGGTCGGCCTGGCCACCGTCTACCGCAACCTGACCGCCATGGCCGAGGCCGGGGAGATCGACCAGGTCCGCAACGCCGAGGGCGAGGCCCTCTACCGCAGCTGCGAGCGGCCCGAGCACCACCACCACATCGTGTGCCGCCGGTGCGGCTACGCGGTGGAGATCGCCGGCGGCGAGCTGGAGGCCTGGATCTCCGGGGTCTCGGCGGCGCACGGCTTCACGGGGGTGGAGCACACCGCCGAGCTCTTCGGCCTGTGCGCCTCCTGCTCGGCCGGCGGGGGCGCCGGCTCCTGAGGGCCGACGTCGCCACCGGGCCCCGGCGGGCGGCAAAGGCCCCGCGGCGGCGGGATCGGCGCTTCGGCGCGCCCGTCAGGTCCGCGGCGAGGCGCCGGACCCGGTGCCGTCCACCGCGTCGACGGCCCCGCCGAAGCGCCGATCCCGCCCGGCGTAGGCCTCGACCGCCCGCCACAGCTGGACGCGGTCGAACTCCGGCCAGGGCAGGGCGGAGAAGTACAGCTCGGCGTAGGCCGCCTCCCAGATGAGGAAGTTGGAGGTGCGCTGCTCGCCGCCGGTGCGGATGAGCAGGTCGACGTCGCGCATGGCCGGGGAGTACAGGTGGCGCCGGATGGTGGCCTCGGTGATCGCCGAGGCCTTGAGGCGCCCGGCGGCGACCTCCCCGGCGATGGCGCGGGCGGCGTCGGCGATCTCGGCCCGGCCCCCGTAGTTGAGGCACATGTTGAGCACCATGGTCTCGTTGCCGGCCGTGATCCGCTCGGAGCGGCGCACCTCCGACAGGACCGACTTCCACAGGCGCGGGGTGCGCCCCACCCAGTTGACGCGCACGCCCCACTCCAGCAGGTCGTCGGTCTGGGCCCGCAGGACGGTGCGGGTGAAGCCCATGAGGAAGCGGACCTCCGCCGGGGAGCGGCGCCAGTTCTCCGTGGAGAAGGCGTAGACGCTCAGCTCGCGCACCCCCAGCTCGACGGCGCCGGCGATGACGTCCATCATGGTCGACTCCCCCACCCGGTGCCCCTCGGTGCGCGGCAGGCCGCGGGCGTTGGCCCAGCGGCCGTTGCCGTCCATGACGCAGGCGACGTGGGCGGGCAGGGCGCGCCCGGGCAGGGCGGGCGGGGTCAGGCCCTCGCGGTGGAGGGGGACCCGCCCGGGGGCGGCGTCGGTCATATCAGGCCCTTTCGACGAGGGTGAGGGAGAGCAGGCGGCGCTCCAGGTGCCAGGTCGTGTAGGCGGAGACCAGCCCCGAGGCCCGGGCGCGCTCGCGCCGGGCGGAGGCGTCGGCCGCCTCCCAGTCCCCGCTCAGCAGCGCCCCCAGCAGGGCCATGACGGCGGGCTCGACGTCGACGGCGCCGGCCGGGCGGCAGGCGGCGCACACGGCCCCGCCGGCCTGGATGTGGAAGGCGGTGTGGGGCCCGCCCCTCCCGCAGCGGGCGCAGTCGTAGCACGACGGCGCCCAGCCGGCCAGGGCCAGGGCCCGCAGCAGGTAGGAGTCCAGGACCAGGCCGGGGGCGTGGCGCCGTCGGGCCAGGGCCGCCAGGGCCCCGTAGAGCAGGAGGAACTGCTGGGGCGAGTCGGACGTGCCCAGGTCGGCGCCGTCGCGGGTCAGGCGCTCGGCGGTCTCCACCATGGTGGAGGCGCAGGTGAACACGGAGTAGTCGCGGGCGAGGTCCCGGCCGAAGGGCTCGATGGTCTCCGCCTGGGCGACGACGTCGAGGCTGCGCCCGGCGCGCAGCTGGACGTCGACGAGGGAGAAGGGCTCCAGGCGCGCGCCGAAGCGGGATGTCGTGCGACGCACCCCCCTGGCGACGGCGCGCACCTGCCCGTGAGAGCGGGTGAGGGACACGATGATCCGGTCCGCCTCGCCGAGCCTGTGGGTGCGCAGGACCACGGCCTCGTCGCGGTAGAGCTGTGCGGCCACGCCCGTCGGTCCGCTCAGCGCAGGGCCCGGTTGACGGCGGAGATGACGGCCTTGAAGGAGGAGGTCGTGATGGAGGGGTCGATGCCCACGCCCCACAGGACCTGCCCGGCGATCTCGCACTCGACGTAGGAGGCGGCCAGGGCGTCGCGCCCCTGGCTCAGGGCGTGCTCGACGTAGTCGAGGATGCGCACCTCCACGCCGGTCTGCTCCAGGGCGGTGACGAAGGCGTCCAGGGGGCCGTTGCCGGAGGCGGTCAGCAGCCGGCGCTCACCGCCGTCGCGCAGGGTGACGGTGAGGATGGAGTCCTCGTCGCCGGCGGCGGTCAGGGTGGCGCCCTTGAGCTCGTAGCGGCCCCAGGCGGGCAGGCCGGCCCCGGGGGCGGCCTTGGCGGGCAGGTACTCGTCGGTGAAGATCGTCCACAGGTCCCCGGCGTCGACCTCCCCGCCGCGGGTGTCGGCGTGGCGCTGGACGATGCGGGAGAACTCGATCTGGAGGCGGCGCGGCAGGTCCAGGTTGTGGGTCGTCTTGAGCAGGTAGGACACCCCGCCCTTGCCGGACTGGGAGTTGACCCGCACCACGGCCTCGTAGGAGCGGCCCACGTCGTGGGGGTCGATGGGCAGGTAGGGCATGGACCAGGGCACGGCCATCTCGGCGGTGGCGGCGTCGAGGCCCTCGGCCCGCTTGGCCTCCACGGCCCGGGCGCGGTCGGCGAAGCCCTTCTTGATGGCGTCCTGGTGGGAGCCGGAGAAGGAGGTGTAGACGAGCTCGCCGGCGTAGGGGGTGCGCGGGGGCACCTCCATATTGGTGGAGCGCTCGACGACGCGGCGGATCTCGTCGATGTCGGAGATGTCGAGCATGGGGTCCACGCCCTGGCTGAACAGGTTGAGGGCCAGGGTGACCAGGTCGACGTTGCCGGTGCGCTCGCCGTGGCCGAACAGGCAGCCCTCGACGCGCTCGGCCCCGGCCAGCAGGCCGAGCTCGGCGGCGGCCACGCCCGAGCCGCGGTCGTTGTGGTTGTGCAGGGACAGGCACACGCTCTCGCGGTGGGACAGGTTCCGGCTCATCCACTCGATCTGGTCGGCGTAGACGTTGGGGGTGGCGCGCTCGACGGTGGCGGGCAGGTTGAGGATGATCTCGCGCTCGCCCTCGGGCTGCCACACCCCCATGACGGCCTCGCAGACCTCCAGGGCGTAGTCGCGCTCGGTGTCGACGAAGATCTCCGGGGAGTACTCGAAGCCGAAGACCGTGTCCTCGTCCAGGACCTTCTCGGCCCGGGCCATGACCGCCCTGGTGCCGTCGACGGCAAGCTCGCGGATGTCGGCGCGGTCCATGCGGAAGACGATCCTGCGGAACAGGGGCGACAGGGCGTTGTAGAGGTGGACGGTGGCGCGGGGCAGCCCCACGCAGGCGTCCAGGGTGCGGTCGATGAGGTCGGTGCGCGACTGGGTGAGCACGGAGATGGTGACGTCGTCGGGGACGGCGTCGTCGTCGACCAGGGAGCGCACGAAGTCGTAGTCGGTCTGGGAGGCGGCGGGGAAGCCGACCTCGATCTCCTTGAAGCCCATGCCCACGAGCAGGTCGAACACGGCGCGCTTGGCCGATGGGCCCATGGGCTCGATGAGGCTCTGGTTGCCGTCGCGCAGGTCGGTGCTCAGCCAGCGGGGGGCGGCGGTGATGCGCCGGCTGGGCCAGGTGCGGTCGGGCAGGTCGGTGACGACAGTGTCGAGGAAGGGGGTGTACTTGGTGAAGGGCATGCCGGAGGGCTGCTGGGGGGCGGGACGTGCGGTGCGCATGGGTTCTTCCTGTGGGGGTGTGGTCGCTCGGGTCCGACGGCGCATCGCGGGGGCGCGGCGCCCGGTCCCGGTGGTCGGCAGGACGGATCAGCCGCGGTCGGGGTGCCGGCCCGTCAGGCCCCGCCGCGGCGACTAAGCAGGAGGCTCGTCCGCACTCGCGCAGTCGCTCGCACGAGGGCGAGGTTACCCCATGGGCGCCCCCGCGCGCAGGTCCTCGCCCCCGCCCGTCCCTCCCGCCTCGCCGAAACCGGCGGGAGGGCGCGCGAGACCGGCGGAAAGTGCACATCCTGCGGATGACTCGGCGCGGTCGGCCGGGCGGCGGCCCCGTGCGGCTCTTCTGCGCGCGGCGGCCGCGGCCGGGCCGGCCCTGCCGGTCCTCATCGTCCGCAGCTCCCCATGTGCGTGCGGCGGCCGTCCCGGGTAGCCCGGGGCGGACCGACGTCGACGCAGTCGTTGACGATGACAGGGACGATCGTCCCAGGCGGTCCGGATGCCCGCGGTCGTGCCGACCGCGCCGTCCGCCTGCAAGTCCCCCACCCCCGGGGGGAGTCGTTTCGGCCGACAGACCCGGTGCCGCCACCCGCGAGGCCGCCCCCGCCATGTCCTGGATGGCCGACTCCTTCGCCCAGCCGGTGCCGCCACCCGCGAGGCCTCCCCACCCCCGGGGGAGTCGTTTCGGTGATGTCACCTGGGCTCGCATTGCGCCAGGTGGGCTCGCAAGAATCGAGCGAGGGCGAATTCCGTCGCGCTGAGCTCGCACGGCGCGAGGTGGGGTGGACCGTGTCGCGCTGAGCTCGCATTACGCAAGCCGGGCCCGGCTCCGAGCCCCGCCCGTGAGACCGACGTGAACGAGCGCACCGATGCCGGGGCGAGGACTCGCACCGGACGAACCCAAGAAGGTTATTCAGCAGGCATCTGCGTGCATTTCTGGGGATCGATATGGTGACGGCCTACCCCTATGAAGGTTATTCAGCGGGTTCATGGCGGCGTTCTCCTTGGACCACTTGCGTGCGATTGGACCACGGCGGTCCGACCGTCGTTCCCGGGGGCGAGATGCGCGTCCCGGCGTCCGGGGCGCAGTGGCGCCGGGCGCCGCGGTCCGCGAGATCGCCGGGTAACCGCCGAGCACGTCACTTGACCCGCGAGCACGTCTGCCAGAGTGACGTGCTCGCGGGTTAAGTGACGATCTCGCGGGTTAAGGTACGATCTCGCGGGTTAAGTGACGTGCTCGCGAGCCGGCCGCGTCACGACATGCGAGACGCCGTCCCACCATGCGAGATGCGCTATCGAGGCGAAGCGGGGAGACGCACTCGAACGCCTTCGCAACAACCCTCCGGACGAGGAGGACCCGCCCGAGCAGACCGCCGCCACAACCTTCACGCTCCACGTCTTCAAAACCACCCCCGAATAACCTTCTATGAGTCACAATGAATCTCTCTCACTGGAGATGCTCCGGGACGGGACCGGCGCCGCGGTCCGCGACAACCGCGGCCAGCCCCTTCCTCGTCGAGATGCGCATTTTGCCCTCGAGACGTGCGTTTTGCCTTCGAGAACAACGGTTGGAACTGCACTCTCGAGTGCGAAGTGCACGTCTCGGCGCCGGGGGCTCCCGCCGTGGTCGCCGTCCGACCCGCGGCGCCCCTCCCGGGGATCCGCGGCGGCACCGGTTGTCCGAATCTGTTGCAAAGGCCCGGATCCCGCCGAAGCACCGGAAGAGAATCGTTGATATTCCGCGCTTCTTCTCGCGGCCGATCCCAGCCCGGGGCGCCTTTGCAGCGGATTCGGACACGCCCCCGCCCCCGGACCGCCCCAGGAGCCCCGCCCGCACCATCATGACGACCCCGACCTACGAGCCCGCCGCTCCCGGTGAGAAAAGCCCATTCGAGCAGACAATCACCGCCGCGCTCCCGCTCTACGTCTTCAACCACCCCTGAATAACCTTCAAGGTCCTGCCGTCTTCACGACTCGGAGTCAGATCAGTTGCGAGACGCGCTGGGGCGAGATCCCCATGAATACGGAGATGTCCCTGACGGTCAGTCCCTCACCGCGAAGGACCGTCGCCGTACGACTGGACGCCTCGGCATACGCCTCCCGGGCCTCCTGGGCGGTCCGGGAGGCATCCTGGTACGCGGCGATGGCCTCTTGGGCGGCCGGATCCACGACGGGGGAGATGTGGATGTCATCCACCGGTACGCCGTCCATATTGCAGATGTCGCGGACCATGCTCTCGACCTGGTCGAGGCGGCGGGCCTGGGTGTATCTGATACCGGCCCCGGTGGCGAACTCGATGGCCCACCATCCGCCGCTGCGAATGGCAGTGACTTCAATAGCATTGCTCACACTCTGCCTCCTACTTGTTTGATGATCGCCTTAGCGGTGAACTCGTTGATTTCCGAGTGGCGAGGAACATAGGTGACGGTTCTTCCGATCTGAACCCGGGTATGACTGCCGCCCTCGGTGAGGGTAAGCGCCTCGCGCCGATCCCCGGCGATCCTGGCAGTCGCTTCATAAGCTCCTTGCGCTTCACAATATTAAGTCTATCGTCATGGATGAATCAAGTTAAACAGCCTGGACGGGCCGGAGGGATGAGCGACGGCCTTTCGCCGGACGCGCGGAGCGCCCGTTGAATCGGACCGCTCGAACCGGGAGGGGGCCCACGGCGGGCCTCCCCGACTCCCCGACTCCCCGACGCCGCGACCCGGACCCGGGCTCGCAGCAGGGGGCCCGCGGGGCGCGGCGCCGTCGGCGGCGGGGCTCGTCCGCGAGCGTCCCGGCGAGCGGGCCCGCGGGGGCGTCAGCATCGGCCCGCACGCGGCCGGACCAGCGAACATTGACGAACTACTACGATCTTATGTAGTATACCTGCTACATACGATCGTGCGTCTGCGAGGAGGTTCGTATGCCCCCTGTCATCACCGTCGAGAACCTCGAGTTCTCCTACGGGGCCGCCCCGGTCCTGCGCGGCCTCGACCTGTCGGTCGAGGCGGGCGAGGTCGTCTGCCTGCTCGGGCCCAACGGCGTGGGCAAGACGACCCTGGTGGAGAATCTGCTGGGCTCCCTGACCCCGACCAGCGGCACCGTGCGCGTGCTCGGCACCGACCCGCGCCGCGCCGGCGCCGACTTCTGGGCGCGCATCGGGCTGGTGCAGCAGAACTGGACCGACCACCCCAAGTGGCGGGTGAAGGACCAGCTGGAGTGGATCCGCTCGGTCCAGCTGACGGCGGCGAGCCGGGTGATCGGCGTTGACGAGGTGCTCGACGCCGTCGGCCTGGCCGACAAGGCCGACTCACGGTTGTCCCGGCTCTCGGGCGGGCAGCGGCGCACCGTCGACTTCGCGGCCGCCCTCATGGCCGCGCCCGAGCTCCTCGTCCTGGACGAGCCGACCACCGGCCTGGACCCGGTCTCCAAGGCGCGCCTGCACGATCTCATCCTGGCCCGGGTCGACGAGGACGCCACCATCGTCATGACCACCCACGACCTGGCCGAGGCCGAGCGCCTGGCCTCGCGCGTGCTCATTATGAACGAGGGGCGCATCATCGCCGACGGCACGGTCACCGCGCTGCGCGAGCGCCTCGACCGCGGCGCCGAGATCACCTGGATCGAAGGCGGCGCCCACCACGTCCACACCACCCGCTCCCCCGAGCGCTTCGTCAAGGGGCTCGACCTCGACGCCGTCACAGGGCTGACCATCACCCGCCCAACCCTGGAGGAGACCTACCTCTCCCTCGTCAGCAAGGAGCCCCGTTCATGAGCACTCCCTTCGTCCGCACCGCCCCCGCCGTCCTGCGGGCCGCCGGCCGCCAGGCGGTCACGGACCTGCGAGCGGGCCTCGCCGGAAAGTGCGCCTCGCTGCTGATCACCACCGCCGGCTTCGTCCTGGTCGGCCGGGCCACCCAGGCATCCGCCGAGGCCCATGCGGCCTTCGGCCCCATGTTCCTCGCCAGCAGCATCGGCGTGATCAGCTGCTTCATCACCCTGCAGATCGCCGGCGAGGCCTACACCGACCGCATCGGCGGAGCCCTCCTGCGGGTGCGCATCCTGCCCCACGGGCCCCTGACGTGGACGATCGGCAAGACGATGTCCGCGATCACGCAGACCATCGCCTACCAGGCCGCGATCCTGCTCGGCGGGGCCCTCTTCGTCGAGGCCCTGCCCCTGAGCGCCTCCCGGGTGCTGGCCTGCCTGCCCCTCATCGTGATGTCCGCCGTCGCCACGGCCCCGCTGGGGTTCCTCGCCGGGGCCCTCGCCCGGGGCGTCTACAGCTTCATGGTCTCCTACCTGCCTGTCTTCGCCCTCATCGGCACGAGCGGCTTCTTCATGCCCATGGACCGGCTCCCCTCCTGGGTCCAGGCGGTTCAGCTGGCGCTGCCCACGTACTGGTCGGGGCACCTGACCCGGTGGGCGCTGGTGGGCGACCCCTCGTGGGAGGTGGGCGGGGCCTTCTCCCCGGCGCTCGCTCTCGCGATCCTGGCGGCCTGGACCGTCCTCGGCTTCGCGGGGGCCTCGTTCGTCGTGCGGCGCAGCTTCCGCAAGGAGACGATCGGCAGCCTGACGCGCGTGCAGTCCACCATCCGCTCCCAGACGGGCCTGTGATGTCCGACGACGTCGTGCACAACCGGATCGCGGTGCTGCGCGCCGACCGGCGGGTGAGCCGCCGCGAGCTCGCCGAGGCGCTGGGCGTCCACTACCAGACGGTGGGCTATCTCGAGCGCGGCGAGTACGCGCCCTCCCTCCACCTGGCCCTGCGCATCGCCCGCTACTTCGACGTGCCCGTGGAGTCGGTCTTCTCCCTGGAGGAGTTCCCCCGCCTGACGTGAGCCGTCGCCCCGCCCTCGCGCCGCGCCCCGCCGGCCGGGCTCGCGCCGGAGGGCGAGGCTGCTGCGGGGACATCCGGGATGCATTTTTCGGGCGCTGCTTCCGCGCATTCAGGATCGTTCCCTCCGACTCGGCCGTAACCCTTCCTCCTGCGTTAGGATTTCAATATGAACGACTTGCTCGTCGCCCAGCAGGCCAGGCCGTTCCGCCTGGTGCTCATTCGCCTGACCGTCATGGCCATACTGGCGGCCGCGACATGCCTCACGCTCAGGCTGACCGGTGCCGGCAACGATTTCCCGCCACTGGATGCGCTCTATTTCCCGTTTGTCAACATCGTCTGCGGCGTCGTCATCTGGCGCACTTTTCGGCGGTATCGCGTCTCGGTCCGGGACTATCTCGGTATTGAGGGGCGCCGCCTCGGCGGTGACATCGCCTGGGGATTCCTGTGGGTGGTCGTCGCCTACATCCCGATGATGATCGTCATCATGATATCGATGTACTCCCTGTTCGGCGCCGACATGTTCCAGCACTTCGAGCAGGTCTTCGCAAAATCAAGCCCGTCACTGCCCGCCGGGGTCGTATCGGGCGTGAGCTTCTTCGGCGCAATCGTCTTCCTCATCAACGCGCCGATCGAGGAGATCATGTACCGCGGCTGGCTGCAGAGCGGTCTGACCGGGCGCGGCGGCCCCGTCATCGCCACCCTGGTCACGAACATATTGTTCGGCCTGCAGCACATGATGTTCGCCGGGAATGTTCGCGGCATGATCATCTACTTCTTCATGTTCCTGGCGTGGGGCGCCACCGCCAGCATCATCGTCCATCGGCAGCAACGACTGGCGCAGATCACCATCGCCCACTGGATCGTCAACATCTTCAGTGGCGTCGCGCCGATGATGGCGCTCGGCTTCATGGGACTATGAGCCGGCCGACGGCGCCGACGCCGTCTCGCGCCCCGCCCCACCGTCCGGCCGCCACCCGCCGGGTTCGCACCGGAGAGCGCTGAGTCCTTCCCGCACCGTGGCGGGACACGGGGAGTGAAGGAGGCGGCGTTCCAGGAAGGTTATTCAGCGGGATCATGACGGCATTCTCCCTGGACCACTTATGTGCCGTTGGACCACTTAAATGCGGTTGGACCACTTGCGTTCCGTTGGACCACCGTATTTCGTGAACCAGGTGGTCCAACGGCATTTAAGTTGGTCCAACCGCACGCAAGTGGTCCAAGCGGGCCGGCCGCGTCACGGCATGCGAGACGCCGTCCCACCATGCGGGACGTGCCGTCGGGGCGGAGCGCCGGAACCGCCCCCGCCCCACCCGGTCCGCCCCCGACGACCGGCCCACCGATCCCGTCGCGCCCGACTCCCCCCGGCACGCCCGGAGGCGACTCGGGCGGGTCATCACGACCGGCCCCGCACCCCAGCTCCCTTGACAACCCCTCGTATCACACCCGGGGAACGCACTCAGAACCACTCCCCGAACAGCCCTCATAATATCGCCTCCTGGAAATGCGACCGGACGCCCGCTGAACAACCTTCTAGGTATGAGGGTAAGCGTGAGTTTGAGCCGGGCAGACCTGGAGATCCTCGACCGGTACGTCGAGCGCGAGGGGCTCGCGTCGAGATCGGCCGGGGTCCGGACCGCGATCCGCCGTCTTCACCGGAAGGATCTGCGGGAGGCGTATGCGCTGGCGTGGCGGGAATGGGACGATTCCGGCGCTGCGTCGGACTGGGAGAGCACCGTCGCCGACGGCCTGGACGGGGATGACGAGGGAGACCGTGCTGCGCGGTGAGATCCGCGTGGTGAATCTCGCGCCCGTCGTCGGCAGTGAGGCGGACAAGCGCTGGCCGGCCGTGATCGTAAGTGACGACGACGCCACCGGCAACCTGGTTCCGTTCCGGGACTCTTCTGGTGAGAAGGACCGGTGTCCGCCGGGTCCGGGTCTTGCGCCCATCCCGTCCCGAGGGAGTCGATTTGGCGATGTCACCTCATCTCGCATTGTCGCCGCGGCCGAACTTCGTCGTCGTGCCCGCCTGGATCCTTCGTTGGTGCGCTCGTTCGTGTCGGCCTCGCGGCCCGGGCCGGGTCCGGCTTGCGTAATGCGAGCCCAGCGCGACATGGTCCACCCCGCCTCGCGCCATGCGAGTTCAGCACGACGAAATCCGCCTGCGTTCGATCCGCGCGAGCACGCCTCGCACAATGCGAGCCCAGGTGACATCACCAAAACGACGCCCCCGGGGCGGGGCGCGCCGACGGACAGCGAGGCCGGGTGGGACGATCCCGAGTGGGACGACCCCGGCGAGCCCGTCGGGGAGTAAACCCCGCGGGGGCGGGACGCGCAGGGGCTGACAGCCGCGCTCCTGCGCGGGGGCGCAAACCCCGCGGGGGCGGCGCGGCGGCGCCGCCCGGCTCACAGCAGCCCGGCCGCCAGGTCCAGCGGGGTGCCGAAGCGGTGGGCGGTGACCGTCACGGACTGCTCGCGCACGAAGGGCAGGAGCTCGCTGTGCGGGTTGCCGGTCACGGCCCCGGTGTACAGGGCCACGTCGGGACTGCCGGAGGTGGCCCGGCTCGCCTCCCGCCAGCGCTCGGCGCCGCTCTGGCGGCGCGGGCCGATAATGCGCACCCGCAGCCCCAGCTCGCCCGAGGCGCCCAGGTCCGCCAGACGGGCCTCCCACACGGCCGGGGCCTCGATGTCCAGGTCCACCCCGGCGTCCAGCAGGGCGCCTCGCAGCCCGGCCGGGGGCTGCTCCGCCAGCGACAGGCCGATCGTCCCGCCGGCGAGCACGCCCGCGGCCAGGACTCGCACCAGGTCCGCCGGGCTCGTGCCCGGCTCGGCCCGCACCACCGCCGTCGCGGGCCGGTAGCGCAGCACATTGCGCTCGCAGGCCAGACCGGTCACATCCCGGCCCCGCCCGTAGGTGCTCTCCCAGGCCCGGGCGTCGGCCAGCAGCGCCTCGTGGAGGAAGGCGGCGTCGTCGTGGCCCAGGCCGGAGCGCACGGCGTCGTACAGGGCGCCGACCCCGCTGCTCAGGCGCACGCGCAGGTCCGAGCCGACCGGCGGGCGGCCCCCGCCCCGCCCGGCGGGCACGACATCCCCCAGGCCCAGCAGGTAGGAGGGGCCGCTGGCCTTCGTCGTCGAGCCGATCGCCGAGCGCTTCCAGCCGCCGAAGGGCTGGCGGCGCACAATGGCGCCGGTGATGGAGCGGTTGACGTAGAGGTTGCCGGCCTCCACGCCCTCCAGCCACACGGCCAGCTCGTCGGCGTCCAGGGTCTGCAGGCCCGAGGTCAGCCCGTAGTCGGTGGCGTTGACGGCCTCGATCGCCTCCTGGAGCGTGTCCACCCGCATGACGCCCAGCACCGGGGCGAAGTACTCGGTGAGGTGGAACTCGCTGCCGGGCGTCACGCCCACGCGGATGCCCGGGCGCCACAGGCCACCGCCCAGGTGCTCGGGGGTCAGCACCCAGTGCTCGCCCTCCCCCAGGCGCGTCAGGCCCCGCAGGGCCTTGGGGTCGTCGGGCACGACGACGGGGCCGACCTGGGAGTCCAGGTGGGAGGGCGCCTTGACCCGCAGCGAGCTCGCGGCGTCCACCAGCTGGCGGGGGATGCGCGGCGAGCGGCCCGCCGAGCCCACGAGGATGAGCAGCGAGGCGGCCGAGCACTTCTGGCCGGCGTGGGCGAAGGCCGAGGAGACCACGTCGCGCACCGCCAGGTCCGGGTCCGCCGAGGGGGTGACGATCATGGCGTTCTTGCCGCTGGTCTCCCCCAGCAGGCGCATGTCCGGCCTCCAGGAGCGGAACAGGCGGGCCGTGTCGTAGGAGCCGGTGAGGATGACCCGCCCCACCCCGTCGTGGACGACCAGGTGGCGGGACACCTCCCCGTCCTCGACGGCCGCCAGGGCCAGAACCTCCTCGGGCACGCCCGCGTCGTGGAAGGCGCGCACGAGCTCGGCCGCGCAGCGGCGCGCCGGCGGGGCGGGCTTGAGGACCGCCGTCGAGCCCGAGGCCAGGGCCGCGGCGACCCCGCCGGCGGGAATGGCCAGCGGGAAGTTCCACGGGGAGGCCACCACCGTGACCTCCACGGGCTCGAAGCGGGACGAGCACATGAAGGTCGGGTCCTCCAGCTGCAGGGACAGCTCGGCGTAGTGGCGGCAGAAGTCGATGGCCTCGCTGACCTCCGGGTCGGCCTGGTCGATCGTCTTGCCGGTCTCGGCGGCCGCCACCTCGATGAGCTCGCCGCGCCGGGCGGCCAGCACGTCGCCGACCCGCTGGAGGACGGCGGCGCGCTCGACGGCGCCCCGCCCCCGCCAGGCGGCGCTCGCCCCCGCCAGGGACGCGACGAGGGCGTCGACGTCGTCGGGCCCGGCCAGGGACTCCGCGGATGCGCGCACCGCCTCGGCCCCGCGGGTCGAGCCGGGCACGGAGGCGGCGATGTCGCGCGCCCACCGGCGGTTGGCGGCCAGCGCCGGGTCGGAGTCGGGGGTCGACGCGAAGGGGCGGCGGGCCCGCTCGGAGGCGGTGCCCGCGATCTCGCCGGGCCCGGCGGCCGCCTCGGCGAGCCGGTCCTGGGCGCGGTTGGGCCCGGGCAGGGGGGCGTCGGGGTCGACGTCGGCCAGGGAGGCCAGGAAGCGGTCGCACTCGCGGTCGAAGACGGCCGGGTCGGAGGCGATGTCGAAGACCCCGGACATGAAGTTCTCCGGCGCCGCGTTCTCCTCCAGGCGGCGCACCAGGTAGGAGATGGCGACGTCGAACTCGCCCGGGTCCACCACCGGCACGTAGAGCAGGAGGTGGCCGACCTCGCGGCGCACGACCGTCTGCAGATCGGTGGCCATGCCCGAGAGCATCTCGAACTCCACGGCCCCGCCCTCCTCCAGGCCGCGGGCCGCGCGCAGCTCGACGGCGAAGGCGATGTCGAACAGGTTCTGGCCGGCCACGCCCAGCCGCACGGCGCGGGTGCGCTCGGGGGTCATGGCCCGCTCCAGCATCCGCTTGTAGTTGGTGTCCGTGGCCCGCTTGGTGGGCCAGGTGGTGGGCTCCCAGCCGTGGATCTCGGCGTCGACCCTCTCCATGGACAGGTTCGCGCCCTTGACGAGGCGCACCTTGATGGGCGCCCCGCCGTCGGCCACGCGCCGGGCCGCCCAGGCCTGAAGTCGCTCCATGGCCGTCGGGGAGTCGGGCAGGTAGGCCTGCAGGACGATGCCGGCCCCGTAGTCGGCCAGGTCGGGCTGGGAGAGGACGGCGGTGAAGACCTCGATGGTCAGGTCCAGGTCCTTGTAGTCCTCCATGTCGAGGTTGAGGAAGGTGCCGTGGTCGCGGGCCAGGCGGTACAGGGGGCTGAGGGCCTCCACGCCGTGGGCGACGACCTCCTCGAACCCCCAGGGGTTGTGGGGGCCGGTGACGGCCGAGACCTTGACGGACACGTAGTCGACGTCGTCGCGGGACACCAGGCGGGAGACCTCCTCCAGGCGGCGGGCGGCCTCCGCCTCCCCCAGAACCGCCTCCCCCAGGAGGTTGACGTTGAGGCGGTTGCCGTCGGCGCGCAGGCGGGCCAGGGCAGGGCCGAGCCCCTTGTCGGTGGCGTCGACGACGAGGTCGCCCACGATGCCGCGGAAGACGCGGCGGGCCGCGGAGGCGACGGCGCGCGGGGCCAGGCGCGAGGCCGCCCCGCCCAGGCCCAGGGCGGCGGCCAGGGGCCCGGGCAGGAAGGAGCGGCGCCCGGCCGCCATGCGGGCCAGGGCCGCCCCGGCGACGTCGAGGTCCGCGGGGCGCACGACGTCGTCGACGAAGCGGGTGGTGAACTCCAGCCCGTCCGGGTCGGCCAGGATGCGCGAGAGCAGCTCGGCGCTGCGCGAAGCGGGCTCGTCGGCGGACTCCTCCACCCACCGGCGGGCGCGCTCGACGGCGCGGGCGCCGAGCTCCCACAGCTCGTCGGGGCACGCGCGCTGGGCGTCGCGCTCGGGGGACGTGGCGGGGGGCTGCGGAAGCGGTGTCGGCATGCTCGGCTTCTCCTGTCGGGCGCATGAGTGGGATCCGGCTCATTGTGCCTCGGGCGCGGCCCGGGCCGCAGGCGTACGAGTCGCGCGGATCCGCGGCGCGCCCGACCCGCGCCCGGCGCTCACAGCAGCATGGGGAACAGCCCCCAGTACGCCAGGTCCACCAGCAGCACGACCGCCCCCGCCAGGACGCACAGGAGCACCAGCGCGCTGGGCGCGGTCAGCCAGCGCCCGCCCGCGTGCCGCCCGCGGCGGTGGTGGCCCCGCACGAGCCAGATCCGCCCGACGAGCTTGACCAGGATGACCACGGCGACCAGTGCCATGAACTGGGCGGCGAGCCACCCGCCGTAGGAGATCAGCCAGTTGGAGGAGTAGGACGTGGCCAGGCGGGCCACCAGCAGGATGTAGGCCAGGTACAGCACCCAGGAGGCGATGACGCTCAGGCCCAGGGCGGTCGACCAGCGGCCGACGGGGTCGGGCAGGTGCAGCCCCCGGCGCCCCCGCAGGCGCGGCAGCTGGCCGACCGCCCACCCCAGCCCGGCGGCCGCCAGCAGGGCCGGCCCGCCCACCACGCCGGCGAGCATGAGATCGCCCGAGGCGTACCAGCGGGCCCGCCCGGGCGAGCGCGCCCAGAAGTCCTGGACGGGCGCGGCCCCGGCCACGTGCGGGGCGGCGTCGGCCGTCTGCGGCAGGCCCAGCACCCAGCGGGCCAGGTCCCGCGCCACGCCGGGGGCCAGCGGCCCGTCGGTGGACCGGCCGAACTTGAGCCCGTGGTTGGCCCCCCGGTAGTAGCGCACCGTCAGCCGGTCGTTGCCGCCCGCGCCCAGGGACGCCCGGATCCTGGCGGGCCCCTGGATCAGGGGCATGGAGGAGTCCCCGGTGCCGTAGATCATGAGCACGGGGGCCGCGATGCGCTCCTCGTAGGGGCGGGCGTCGAAGTCGGCGTACCCGAAGGAGTCGCCCGGCAGCTCGCGCGCCCCCAGCACCCGGGCCACGAGGGTCAGCAGCGCGTCGGGCACTCCCACGCGCCGCAGGTAGGACCCGGCGGCGAAGGTCGCCTGCTCGCGCAGGGCGACCACGGGGGCGCTGGCCAGCACCAGGAAGGCGATGTCCGGGTCGGTGCCCGCCAGGACCACCCCCGGGTAGCCGCCCTCCGACTCGGCGTACAGGCCCACTCGCGCCGGGTCCACCCCGTCCAGGGCGCGCAGGTAGGCCACCGACCGGGCGTAGTCGGCGGCCATGGCGGTGTAGTCGCGCTCGGTGAGGCTGTAGTCCTCCATCGGCTTGGAGGGCACCAGGGTCGTCGCGCCCGCGCTGGCCAGGGCGTCGGCCTGCTCGGCGAAGCCCTCGATGGTGTGGGTGCCCGCCCCGTGGAGGAAGACGACCCCGGGGGTGCCCCGCCCCGCGCCCACGGGACGGCGCAGGAGGGCGGGGACGGTCTCGCCGTCGGCCTGGGTCACCCAGACCCGCTCGACAGCGACCCCGTAGGTGCCCACGGCGGCGGTGGTCACGGCCCCGCCTATGGCGGTGTCCGAGGTCTCGGGGACCAGGGCCTCGGTGGCGGGGGCGGGCGACCAGCGCGGGCCGGCGAGCGTGCCCACCAGGGACAGCGTCAGGACCGCGACGACCACGGCGCCGACGGTGCGGTGGTCGGAGGAGACGGCGAGCACGAGCGCGCCCAGGGCCAGGGTGGACAGGATCTGGCGGATCTCGGCGGTGCCCGTCCCCATCAGGGCCAGGACCAGGGCGACGGCGATCACGCCCAGGACCATGACGCCCAGCCGCATGGGCTCCTGGCGCCACAGACGGGCGAGCAGCCTCCAGGCGCGCACCGGGAAGGCCCTCAGCCAGCGCCAGGCGGAGCGGATCTCGGGCCCGCTCGGGTGGGCGGGGTCCGCGCGGCGGCGCCGACTCCGCTCGCGCCGGACCCGCAGGCGCTCGCTCAGCCGGGCGCTCTTCTCCGGGCGCGGCGAGCGGTTCCCGCCGGTGCGCGGCATCGGGCGCGGTCCTCGTCAGAACCCGAGCCGGGCCAGGGCCTTGGGGTCGGACTGCCAGTCCTTGGCCGTGCGCACGTGCAGGTCGAGGTAGACCGGCCTGCCCACCAGCTCCTCAATGCCCTTGCGCGCCGCGGTGCCGATCCGCTTCAGGCGCGACCCGCGCCGCCCGATCATGATGGCCTTCTGGGAGTCGCGCTCGACGACGAGGCTCACCCGCACCTGGAGGCGGCCGCCCTCGCCCTTGATCCGCGAGCCGGTGGTGTCCGTGTCGGGGTCGAGGATCTCGTCGACGACGACGGCCAGCGAGTGCGGCAGCTCCTGGCGCACGTCCTCCAGGGCGGCCTCCCGGACGAGCTCGCCGATCATGACGGCCCGGGGCTCGTCGGTGATCTCGTCGGCGGGGTACAGCGGCGGGGAGGGCGGCAGGTGGGAGACCAGGACGTCGGTGAGGACGTCGATCTGCTCGCCGCGCAGCGCGGAGACGGGCACAATGTCCGCCCAGTCGCCCAGGGCGTCCACCGCCAGCAGCTGGGCGGCCAGATCCTGGCGGGTCACGGCGTCCGCCTTGGTGACCACGGCGACGACGGGCGGGCGGGCCTGGGCCAGGTCGCGGGCGATGAAGCGGTCGCCCGGGCCCACCTTCTCGTCGGCGGGGATGCACAGGGCGATGACGTCGACGTCGGAGAGGGTCTCGCGCACCAGGTCGTTGAGGCGCTTGCCGAGCAGGGTCCTGGGGCGGTGGAGGCCGGGCGTGTCGACCAGGACGAGCTGGGCGTCGTCGCGGTGGACGACGCCGCGCACATTGTGGCGGGTGGTCTGGGGGCGCCCGGAGGTGATGGCGACCTTCACGCCGACCAGGGCGTTGGTCAGCGTGGACTTGCCAGCGTTGGGGCGCCCGACGAAGCAGGCGAAGCCGGCGCGGAAGCCCTCGGGGGCCGCGGGGGCCGCGCTCGCGGCGGACCTGGCGGGCTCGGCGGGGGCGCCCGGGCCGGCGGCGGGCTCGTCGTCGCCGGACGGGCGGGTGGGTGCGTCGTCGGTCATGACCGTCCTCAAGTGGTGTCGTAGTGGCGGTGCGGCGGTATGGCCGCGGTGGTGTCGTAGTGGCGGTGGCGGTGCGGCTCGGCCGGGCGGCGCGGCCCGGGCTCGGCCGGGCGGGGCGCGGGGCGGCTCAGCCGGTCCCCTCGGCGGGGGCTCGGCTCACCAGCAGGCTCGTGACCCGGCGGCGCCTGCCCGTGGCCTCGTCGGCGACGATGCGCAGGCCCTGCACGTCCCCGCTCGCCCCGGGCAGCGGGACCCGGCCGATGGCCTTGGCGAGCAGGCCGCCGGCGGTGTCGACGTCGTCGTCGTCGATCTCCAGGCCGAACAGCTCGCCGAGCTCGTCGAGTCCCAGGCGCGCGGGCACCCGGAGCACTCCCCCGCCCAGGTCCTCGACCTCGGGCTCGGCGGGGTCGTGCTCGTCGGTCAGCTCGCCGACGACCTCCTCCAGCAGGTCCTCCATGGTGACCAGGCCGGCGATGCCGCCGTACTCGTCGACGGCCAGCGCCATGTGGACGTGGTCGGTCTGCATCTCGCGCAGCAGGTCGTCGGCGGCCTTGGTCTCGGGGACGTAGACGGGCTCGCGGGTGAAGGAGTCCACCGGGCGGTCGGCGTGCTCGGGGTGGGCGTCCAGGCGCCGCAGCAGGTCCTTGAGGTAGACGATGCCGCGCACGTCGTCGGCGTCCTCCCCCACCACGGGCACGCGGGAGAAGCCGGAGAGGATGAACAGCCTCATGGCGGCCGAGGCGGGCTTGCGGGCGTCGATGGTCACCATGTCGGTGCGCGGGACCATGACCTCGCGCACGAGGGTCTGGCCCAGCTCGACGACGCTGCGCAGCATCTCGCGGTCCTCGTCCTCGATGGTCTCGGCCTCGCCGATCTCGTCGATCATCTCGCGCAGGTCCTCGGTGACCTCGGCGCGCGCCTCGGCGTCGGTCAGGGCGGAGGCGCGCCCGTAGCGGGACTCGATCCAGCGCCACGGGCGCCCCAGCGTGTTGTCGACCGCCGCCACCGCCCCGGACAGGGCCAGCAGGACGCCGTCGGGGTTGCGCCGGCCCACCGAGCGCGGCGAGATGCCCACGACCAGGCCCAGCAGGACGGCGTTGAGGGCGACGGAGATGAGCCCGGCCGCCCACCAGCGGTCGACGAGCCCGGCCACGGCCAGCGTGAGCAGCACGGCGGCGAGCATGTCCACGGCCACGCGCACGGCGGCCACCGACCCCAGGACCTGGGTGCGGCGCTCGGCCAGATCCAGGACGCGCCGGGCCCCGCGGCGCCCGTCCTGGACCAGGTCCTCGGCGGCGGCCCGGGTCATGCGGGTCAGGGCGGCCTCGCAGGCGGACAGGAGCGCGCCGTAGACCAGGACGAGGACCGCGGCGACGACGAGGGCGAGGACCGGTGCGCCGTTCATGCGCCCCTCTGGGCCAGGAAGGTGAGCAGGAGGGTGCGCTGGAGAGCGAACATCTCCTCCTTCTCCTGCGGCTCGGCGTGGTCGTAGCCCAGGAGGTGGAGGATGCCGTGGGTGGTCAGCAGGAGCATCTCCTCGACGGCGCTGTGACCGGCCTGGAGGGCCTGCTTGGCGGCGACCTGCGGGCAGACCACGATATCGCCCAGGGTCCCGGCTGGGGTCTCGTGGTCGGGGGTGCCCGGGCGCAGCTCGTCCATGGGGAAGCTCATGACGTCGGTGGGGCCGGGCAGGTCGAGCCAGCGCTCGTGGAGCTCGGCCATGGGCTCGGGGTCGATGAAGAGGATGGACAGCTCGGCGCGCGGGTTGACGTGCATGACGCGCAGGACGTGGTCGGCCAGGGCGGCGAACTCGGCGGCGTCGATGGCCACCCCGGTCTCGTTGTTGACCTCGGTGCTCATGCGCGGCTCCTGCCCGTCGGGGCGATGGTGCGGCGGCCGACGGCGCGCCGGCGCGGGCCCCGGCGCCGGGCGCCGTCCGCCCGGTGCTCGGCGCGCGCGGCCGCCTGCTCGGCGTCGTAGCGGGAGTAGGCGTCGATGATGCGCCCCACGAGGTGGTGGCGCACGACGTCGTCGGACCCGAGTTCGCAGAAGCTGATGCCGTCCACGCCGTCCAGGATGCGGCGCGCCACCACCAGGCCGCAGGGGCGCGAGTCGGGCAGGTCCACCTGGGAGACGTCGCCGGTGACGACCATCTTGGAGCCGGCGCCGAGGCGGGTGAGGAACATCTTCATCTGCTCGGGTAACGTGTTCTGCGCCTCGTCGAGGATGACGAAGGCGTTGTTCAGGGTGCGCCCGCGCATGTAGGCCAGGGGGGCGACCTCGATGGTGCCGGCGGCCAGGAGCCGGGGCAGGGCGTCGGGGGCGAGCATGTCGTGCAGGGCGTCGTAGAGGGGGCGCAGGTAGGGGTCGATCTTGTCGGTCAGGCTCCCGGGCAGGAAGCCGAGGCTCTCGCCGGCCTCGACGGCGGGGCGGGTGAGGATGATGCGCGAGACCCGCCCGCGGACCAGGGCGTCGACGGCCTTGGCCATGGCCAGGTAGGTCTTGCCGGTGCCGGCCGGCCCGATGCCGAAGGTGATGGCGGAGGCCTCGATGGCGTCGGTGTAGGCCTTCTGGCCCAGCGACTTGGGGCGGATGGAGGTGCCGCGCACGGTCAGGACGTCGTCGGCCAGGACCTCGGCGGGCCGGGCGGAGGCGGCGAGCAGGCCGATGGCGCGCTCGACGGCGTCGGGCGTCAGGGGCGTGCCCGCGCGGGCGACGTCGATGAGCTCGGAGATGAGGAGGATGACGACGTCGACGCGCGACTGCGCGCCGGCAACGGTCAGGACGGTGCCGCGCAGGTGGATGCGCACCTCGGGAAAGCCCCTCTCGACGGCGCGCAGGACCTCGTCGTGGGCGCCCAGGAGGGCCACGGGGGCGAGGTCGGCGGGCAGGACGAGGCTGCGGGTGGTGTCGGCGGGGGCGGCGGCAGACCCGCGGGTGGCGTCGGCGGGAGCAGGGCCGCGGGTGGCGTCGGCGGCGGGTTCGCCGACACCGTGCAGGCGGGGATCCGCCGACGCATCCCCGATCGGCATGCCGTCTCCCAACGCGCCGTCTCCCCCGTCCGCGCGGTGCGGGCGGGGGTCGGGCGCCGGAGCGGCGGCGCGGGCCGAGCCGGCGGGGGCGATCGCCGCGGGGGCGGCCACTGGTGCGATGGGCGTATTGGGCATCGCCCCGATCCTAGCGGCTCGCCGCCGTCCATCATCCGAGCGTGTCGGGGTTCGGGCGCGCGCCGGCCCAGCGGGCGCCTTAGGGACGGCTCGGCGGAAGAGCGGCCGGGGCCGTGTGAGGAGCCGCACCGGATCGTCTGCTACGCCCCTTTTCCGCTGCTACGCCCCTTCACCCTTCGCTACGCTCGTTTTTCTCGTACAGCAGAGGGTGAAGGAGCGTAGCAGACGCAGGCCGCAGGCCCAGTGGCATACCGCACCGGGACGACCCCCGGGGGATCGTTTTGGTGATGTCATCTGGGCTCGCATTGTGCGAGATGGGCTGGCGCGGATCTAGCGCAGGTGGATTCTGTCGCGCTGAGCTCGCACCGTGCGAGCCGGGGTGGATTCCGTCGCACTGAACTCGCATTACGTAAGTCGGAGGGCTATTCGGAGGGCGTCTGGACGCATTCCCGGGGAGCGGTATAACGGAGTCCGCTCCCGTGAGAAAAATAAGCCCGCCTCATCAGGAGCCGCAGCCCGACGGCCCGGATCGACGCAGTGACGGGGACGGCGGATGCGAGGGTGAGGGCGGCGCGCGGGACCTCGCCGTCTTGTTCCGTTCCAGATCCTCACCACGCCGATCCCGGCCGGCCCCGGGATCCTTCTGGCGGGAAAGGTTCGTCATCCCAGGAGAAGAAGCGCCTTCGCCCCGCCAGGCGTCATGAGTCGGGTCTCGGGGCCGGGCGGCGGGGCGTCTCACGCCGGGGCGTCTCACTTTGAGGTGGGTCGCCTCCCCGGCCACCGGTAGCGTCTGGGCATCCGGTCCACGCAGCTGGGTCTGCCGCTCAGTCGCAGGCCGCCGTCGGGCCAGAGGCCCAGGGGCCGGACGCGGACCCGCTCGCCGATCCCGGGCCAGCGCTCCTCGGGAGAGGGATCGGCGCTCTCCTCCATGAGCCGGGCCCGCAATTGCCCGACCCTCCCGGAGTCCAGGCGCACCTCCACGCCCCAGTCGCGGTGGGCGACGACCGTCCCCTCCTCGACCGGCCCGAACCCCTCCGGGAGCGGGTACTGGCGCGGCGGGTCGTACCCGTTCACCAGGCCCTCCATGGCGCTGTCCCGGCTGGTCAGGCGCAATTCCTTATTATTGTAGATGTACCTGCGCACCCGGATGCGCTCGCCGATCTCGGGCCAGTACTCCCCGTTGCAGCGCAGGAAGTCGTCGTGAATGGAGTCCAGGACGATGACCCCATCATCACCGGACTCCTCCAGACGCACACCCATGCCCCAGAGGTGGTGAGCCGTCACGACGCCCCACTCGATCGGCCCCAGCCGTATCTCCTCCATATTCGTCCTCCTCAGAACCATTCACCATCGAGAGTGAAAACACCGGCGTCCCCTTCACGGGTAAGCGGGATCCACTCGCTGCTGACTATCATCTTACCGAGCCTTTCTCACCGGAACCGGCGACCCGGAGGATGGGATCGGCGCGGCGGGGCGGCCTCCTGCGGAGTTCGGGCGGGGCCGGGTTCTCGGTAGGGGCCTGGCGGAGGATCGCTCCCGGGCGATGCGGCTCCTCTCGGGCCGGGCGGGGTGCTGTACATTGGACAGGGGCGCTCCTGCGGGTGGGTTCGGGGTTTTCCGCATGATTCCGAGATTTTTCTGGAATGTCGATTTCCAGTGGACGGACTCTCGAAGGTTATTCGGGGGTGGCTTTGAAGACATGGAGCATGAAGGTTGTGGCGGCGATCTGCTCGGAGGGGTCCTCCTCGTCCGAAGGGTTGTTGCGAAGGCGTCCGAGTGCGTCTCCCCGCTTCGCCTCGACGGCGCATCCCGCATGGTGGGACGGCGTCTCGCATGTCGTGACGCGGCCGACTCGCGAGATCGTCACTCAACCCGCGAGATCGTCACTTAACCCGCGAGCACGTACCTCTAGCAGACGTGCTCGCGGGTTAAGTGACGATCTCGGCGGTCACCCGACGATCTCGCGGACCGCGGCGCCCGGCGCCGCTGCGCCCCGGGCGTCGAGATGCGCATTTCACCCTCGAGAACGACGGTTGGACGGTGGTCAAACGGCATTCAAGTGCTCCAAGGAGAACGCCGCCATGAACCCGCTGAATAACCTTCCGACTACCGCCGCCCCCTGCACATATTCGAACAGACCATCACCGCAGCACTCTCACTCTACGTCTTCAAAACCGCCTTCTGAATAAGCTTCACCGTCAACCGGTCCCGATCGGATGTGCAGAATCGCCCGGGTCGGACCGATGCCGCGCATCCGGGCCCGGCAGTAAGTACATCCGGGCCCGGCAGTGCCCGCCCCGACATCGCGGGCGCGACCCCCGGCACCGCCTTGGCGACCCGCAGCGGTCCCGGCTTCGCGCCGCTCCCCCGAAACCCACCCCGGCGGGCTCGAAGGCGCCGCGGACCCCCACCCGCCCAGCGTCCCTCCGGCGAGATGAGGTTCGTCGGGGTTCTCGCGGCGGAAAAAGGTGGCTCCCGCATACTTTTAGTACCCCGTCCCCGCCTCGCCCGCTCGGGGAATGGCGGAATGACGCCGTTCATCGAATGGCCGGACCCGCCGGACGCCCTTAAAGGTACGCGCCGGCCACCTTTTTCCGCCGCCAATGGGGTGCGTTCCGGGTGAACCCCCTGGCGCGGCGGCGGTTCCCCGCAGGTGATGGCGCCCGCCAGCGGGATGGCGGCGAGTCCCCCGACGCGGCGGCGGCTCAGGTGCAGCGGGATCGGGCCCGAGCAGCTGAAGCCAGCGAGCCCCCGGGTGCGGCGGCGTCTCGCATCGCTAAACAGCCAGGGCCACGGTCCCCGCCACGAGGACGGCCAGGCCGACCAGCGCCCGAGCGCCCACGCGCTCGCGCAGGACGAGGACCGAGAAGGCGACGGAGACCAGAATGCTGAGCTTGTCGACGGGCACGACGACGCTGGCGGGCCCGTCCTGGAGGGCCCGGAAGTAGCACAGCCAGGAGGCGCAGGTGGCGACGCCGGAGGCGAGTATCCAGGCCATCTCGCCGCGCGGCACGCCACAGGCGCCCTCGCGGCGCTCGGTGCCGGCACCCCCGTGGCGCCCGGTCACGCCGACCATGACCCAGGCCATGACCAGGACGACGCCGGTGCGGATGGCGGTGCCCAGGTCGGAGGGCACCGCGGTGACGCCGACCTTGCCCAGGATCGCGGTGAGGGCGGCGAACACGGCGGAGCCGATCGCGTAGACCAGCCAGCCGCCGCCCCCGGCCGGTGAGCGAGCCAGGGCGCGCAGGTCTTCACCGCGCAGCATGAGGAGCGTGCCGGCAGTGACCAGGACCAGTCCGAGGGCGCCCAGGGCGCCGAGGTCCTCCCCCAGGAGCGCCACCGCCATAATGACGGTCAGGACCGTGCTCATCTTGTCGACGGGGGTGACCCGGCTGACGTCCCCGAGCTGAAGCGCTTTGAAGTAGCACAGCCAGGAGGCGCCGGTGGCCAGGCCCGAGGCGATGAGGCAGGCGAGGCTGCGGGCGTCGACGGCGCCGAGCTCGCGGATCGAGCCGCTGAGCACGGTCATGGCCCACGCCCCGACGAGGACGACCGGGGTGCGCAGGGCTGTGGCGAGGGTGGAGTCGGTGGTGCGCACACCCTGCTTGGCCAGGATGGCGGTCAGTCCCGCGAACAGGGCGGAGCCGCAGGCGAACAGGAGCCACACGGGAGTCACGGTAGTCGGGCGGCGACCCCGCGGCCAGGGCGTCTGCTGGCGCCTCATGGCCGGGGCGCCGCTCCGACCGCCGGGGTCAACGACGGCGGGACCGGTCGGTGCTGACGAGGACCGTCGACGACCGGGCAGCGCTGCGCTGGCCGGGGTCAACGACGGAGTCGACTGACGGTGGGGCAAACGGCGGCAGGTTCCACGCCAGCGGCGACGGCGGGGACCGGCGGCGGAGCGCCCGACCCGGCGGAGCGCCCGGTCCGGCGGCGGGGTCAACGGGTCCGGCGCGGCACGGTGAGGGCGGCCACGGTGAGGACGACGAGTCCGCCGGCCGCCAGGAGGACCATGTCGAGCGCGAAGTCGGCGGTGGGGGTCGCGTTCGCGGTGAGCTCGCCGACGGCGTCGACGGCCCAGCTCATGGGCAGGACGTTGCTGCACAGCTCCAGGGCGCGGGGCATCTGGTCGCGGGCGACGAGCAGGCCGCACAGGAAGATCTGCGGGCCGACGACCACGGGCATGAACTGGACGGCCTGGAACTCGGTACGGGCGAAGGCCGAGACGAACAGCCCCAGGGCCACGCCCAGGAAGGCGTCGACGAGGGCGGTCAGGACCACCCAGGCCCAGGAGGCGGCGATCTCCACGTCGAGGAACCGCGCGGCCACGACGCACAGGATGAGCGACTGGCCCACGGCGACGACGGTGAAGGCCGTGGCGTAGCCGAGCAGGAGGTCGGCGCGGTGCAGGGGCGTGGTCCACAGGCGCTCCAGGGTGCCCGAGCCGCGTTCGCGCAGCATGGTCACGCTCGTGACGAGGAACATGACGATCATCGGCAGGATCGCCATCATGGACACGGCGATGCGGTTGAACAGGACCGTCGCGCCGGGGTAGTCGCGGTAGACGAAGTACAGCAGGGTGAGCAGGGCCGCGGGAACGGCCAGGATGAGGCCGAGGGTGCGCCGGTCGGCGACGAGCTGGGCCAGCACGCGGCGGACGGTGGCGGCGTAGGTGCGGATGTTCATCGGGCGGCCTCCGCATCCTGGAGGGCCCCATCCCGGCCGGCGGTGCCGCGGGCCCCGCCGCCGCGAGCGCCGCTCTGGCCATCCTCGCCGCGAGCGCCGTCGTCGTCCTCCCGACCGGCTCCGTCCCGGCCGGCGTCGCCGCCGCGGCGGATGACGGCGAGGAAGGCCTCGTCGAGGGTGGCGGCCCCGGTGCGCTCGAGCAGCTCGGGGGCGGTGGTGGCGGCCAGCAGGCGCCCGTCGCGCATGAGCAGGACCGAGCCGCAGCGGAAGGCCTCGTCCATGACGTGGCTGGAGACCAGGAGCGTGGCGCCCTGCGCGGCCAGGTCCTGGAAGGCGTCCCACAGGTCCTCGCGGGTGAGGGGGTCCAGTCCGACGGTGGGTTCGTCGAGGACGAGGAGCTCGGGGCCGGCGACCAGGGCGCAGGCCAGCGACGCCCGGTTGGCCTCGCCCCCGGAGTAGGTGCTCACGCGCCGGTCGGCCAGATCGGTCAGGCCGACGACGGCCAGGACCTCGTCGACGTCGCGGGCGCGGGGGCCGGCCAGCGAGGCGAAGTAGCGCAGGTTCTGTCGGGCGGTGAGGTCCTTGTAGACGGCGGTCCCCTGGGTGACGTAGCCGACCCGGCCGCGGATGGCGGGGGCTGCGGGCTCGTGGCCCAGGACGCGGGCCTCGCCGTCGTAGCGCTGGACGCCGACGAGGGTGCGCATGAGGGTGGTCTTGCCGCAGCCGGAGGGGCCGAGCAGGCCGGTGACGGAGCCCGCGGGGAGGGTGAAGGACAGGCCGTGGAGGGTCTCGCGCCCGCCGCGCGCCACCCGCAGGCCCCGGACGGCGACCGCGGGGGCGGGCGGGGCGCCCGCACCGTTTTTCATCATGTGATGAATCTACGTCCGCGGCACCCCCTCCGGCAAGGGCCCGTCGTCGGACCCGATCCCCAGGTCGCCGGTGAGGTAGCGCTGGATGGTGGGGCCGACGGCGGCCGCCAGCACCCGCGCGTCGGCCGCGCGCACGGCCCCCAGCCGCGCCACCCACCGCGCCATCCCCAGGCCGATCAGCTGACTGGCGACCAGCTGGGAGCGCAGCTCCACCCGGTCGGGCGCCACGCGCTTCACCATGGGGGTCACCACGCCGCCCACGACCATGCTGCGGATGCGCGCCACCACCGCCTGGTTGCCGAGCGCGGCGCGCACCACCGCGGCGAAGCGCTCCTCCCCCATGCGGTCCCACTGGGTGACGAAGGTCCGGACGATGGCCTCGCCCTGCTCGGAGTCGGGCAGCCGCTGGACCTCCTCGAACTGGGCGGGATCCATCGGGGGCCCGTCCGGGGCGCCCAGGACGGACTCGACGAAGAGCCCGGAGCGCTCGGGGAAGTAGTGGTGGACCAGGGCCGGGTCGACGCGCGCCTGACGGGCCACGCCCCGCAGGGACGTGTTGTAGCCGTCGCGGGCGAAGGCCGCGCGGGCGGCGGCGAGGATCGCCTCGCGCGCGTCCGGGCTGCCGGCCGGACGGCGGCCGCGCCGGTTCATGCGCCGCCGCCTGCAGCGGGGCGCGGGCGGCGCCGCGAGGTCGTCTCGATGAGCAGCCGGTGGGCGGCGAGCAGGGCCGCCCCCTTGGAGACGGCGAACTGGGAGACGGCGGCCTGGCTGACGCCCTCGGCCGCGGCGATGCGCGCCTGCGTGCGCCCCCCGGTGAGGCCCGCGAGCATGCGGCGCTGCCTGGGACTCAATCCGGCCAGGGCGTGGTCGCGCAGGAGCAGGAAGGCGTTGACGAGGGCCTCGTCGCCGTCGTCGGCCCGGTACCGGGTGCGCACATACGCGCCGCCGCCGTCCTGGAGGGCGCGGGCGCGGTCGATCGCCTCGCGGGCGAGCCGCCAGGCGCTGCCGTCCTGGAGGGCGCGGGGTCCGGAGCCGCCTGCGAGGTCGGTCCGGCCGCGCCCGACGCCGAAGCGCAGGTCGAGGTCCTCGGGCAGGAGGAGCCGTATGCGCAGGATGAGGGCGAGGGCCTCCGGGAGGGCGGGGGCGAGGGCCTGGAACTCGTCGCCGACTGCGGCGCAGGGGGCCGCGATCAGCCCCAGGCCCTCGGCCGCCTCGGCCAGGACGGTCTCGAAGCGGCGCTGGGCGTCGGCGCGGTCGGCCAGGTCGCGGGAGCGGACGATGTCCATGAGGATCGCGCACACATCAGCCATACTTAAGTCTATAACTTATATTGCGGCGAGTACAAGCGGGATCATCGTCCTGCGCCCGCCCCGGGGCTGGTGCGGGGGCCGGGTCCGGGCTACTCTGACATCAATCGACCCCCGACCGGCCTCCGCTCCTGTTCCGAGCGCGCTCAAATGGGGGTTATAGGCGTGGGTGTGTTGTTTTAGGAGGCGTGTCGGGGTCAGTGGGTGCGTCCGGCCCAGCCCTTGCGCGTCCACAGGCCCTCCTCGGGGGTGGGGGTGGTGCCCCATCCGGCGGGGTGGGGGCGTGCGCTCGTCCTGGTCTTCCTGGTGGGGAGGCGTGCGGCCGGTCTTCTGCCGTCCTGGTTCCAGGCCTTGAGCGCCTGGGTCGGTGTGGGCGGCTGCTCGGTGAGCCGGGCGAGGGTCCAGTCGATGATCGCGGCCTGGTGGTCGGGGCCGGCTCCGCGGTGGTGGCGCAGGGTGGCGCGGACCTGGGCGTTGATGGCTTCGACGGGGTTGGTGGTGCGCTCCAGGGGCGTGTGGCGGGGCTCGCCCGCGGGGCCGGTCAGGTAGGCGAACAGAGTTCCCTGCTTGGCCAGACGCTCCAGGCGTCTGTGGGCGCGGCGGGTGCGGGGGTGGGTGTACCACCACTTCCTGCCGGTGGCGGCCGCGGTGGCGGGGTCGTCCTGGGCGGTGGTGCGCTGGTTGAGCCAGGTGCGGTACTCGGTGGCGTAGTCGTTGAGCGCGGTCAGCCAGTGGGCGGCCTGGTCGGTGGTGGTGATGGTCAGGAGCTTGCGCGACAGTCCCAGCAGGGCGCGGCCCTGGGTGGTACGGGGGTGGAGGGTCAGGTCGCGCACGGTGTCGCGGTGGACGTGGATCAGGCAGCG